>CADACQ010000001.1 GCA_902786465.1 uncultured Eubacteriales bacterium
TGGACGTTGATGACCTCGCAGGAAATGCCCTCCGCGGCCAAGGTTTCCGCCGCCTGCAGGGATTCGCTGACCATGAGGCCCGCAGCGAGGATGGTCACGTCTGTCCCCGCCCGCAGCAGGTCTGCCTTGAAAAGGTCGAAACGGTAGCCCTCCGGGAATACGGTGGGGAACTCCTTCCGATTCATGCGCATGTAGACGGGGCCTTCATAGGCGTGCAGGACCGGCATGGCGGCCTGAAGCTGGACCGTGTCCGTGGGCTCGAAGATGACCAGGCCCGGGATGGACCGGACCACGCCCATGTCCTCCAAACTCATATGGGTGCCCCCGTTCAGCTCCGCGGCGATGCCCGGGTCCGTGCCCACGATCTTCACGCTCCGCTTGGCGTAGCACACGGAGATGGCGATCTGGTCGCAGACCCGCCGGGTGGCGAAGGGGGCGAAGCTCTCCGCCCAGGGCTTGTAGCCGTAGCTCGCGAGACCTGCGGCGATGGAGATCATGTTCTGCTCCGCCACGCCGCAGTCGTAGATCCGATCCGGGAAGCGCTTTCTGAGAGGGAAGGTGCCGCAGGCCTTACTGAGGTCCGCGTCCAGCAGGACCAGCTTTTCGTCCCGCGCCATCAGCTCGCCCAGGCACTGGGCGTACATAGCTCTCATTTCCATGGCTTACTCCTCCCCGCGAAGGGCCTTGACGGCCGCGATCGCCTGTTCCTCGGTAAAGGCGGCGTTGTGGTTGTTGCTCTTGAGCTCCACCACCCAAGGAACGCCGCAGCCCTTCACCGTATTCAAAATGACCATGGTGGGCTTTCCGCTGCCCACGCCCAGCTTGGCGTGGGCCACGGCGGCGGAGACCTGCTCCACGTCGTTGCCGTCCTCCACCTCGATCACGTGCCAGCCGAAGGCCGTCCACTTCTCGGCCAGGGGGGCGATATCGTTGATCTCGGCCACGGTGCCGCCGATCTGAAGCTTGTTGTAGTCCGTAAAGGCGATCAAATTATCGAGATGCTTGGCCGCGGCGAACATGGCCGCCTCCCAGATCTGGCCCTCCTGGCTCTCGCCGTCGCCGATGAGGGTGTAGACGATGGCCCCGTCTTTGGCGAGCTTGGCGCCCAGCGCCGCGCCCACGGCGCAGGAGAAGCCCTGTCCAAGACTCCCCGTGGTCATGTCGATGCCCGTGGTCCGAAGCATGTCGCAGTGGCTGGGCAGGTTGGTGCCCCCCTGGTTCAGCGTCAGCAGCTCCGCCTTGTCGAAGTAGCCCCGGTTGGCCAGCGTGGCGTACACCGCCGGGCCCGCATGGCCCTTGGAGCAGATGAACCGATCCCGGCCCGCCTTCTTGGGGTCCTTGGGGTCGATGCGCATGGCCTCGAAATAGAGGACGCCCAGCAGCTCCACCACGGAAAGGCAGCCGCCGATGTGGCCCACGCCCAGATGCCCGATGCTCATGATGGTGTCGCACCGGATATCCATGCAGATCTTTTTCAAATCCTTTTCCAACTTATCTCTCTCCTTTTGCCAATTCACTTGATTCTATGCGACTTTCGAATACATGTCAAGGGAAAAGCCATTGACGAACGGGCCCGGGAAAGGTATATTGTTCAGCAGAGAATCTGCAGGAGGAAAGCCATGAAACCCTTCGTCCCCGTGTACGTGCCGGTGGGGGTCCCCACCTTCCATATGGAGAGCGCCCAGGACGCCTTCGAGCGCTCCGCGGCCGCCCTGAAGGCCATGGACGGCGATTTCGTCTGCCCCCAGGAAAAGCTCCTATCCCTGGACGCCCTGCGGGCGTATCTCGATCCCCTTGCCCCGGACCTCATCGTGTTCCAGAATTTGACCTTCGCCAACGCCGCCTATATGGCCGAGGTGCTCCGGCGGACCAGCTGCCCCGTGGTGCTCTGGACGCTCAGGGAGCCAGTCATCGACGGGGGGCGGCTGCGGCTCAACTCCCTGACCGGGGCCTACTCCGCCGCCAACACCCTGCGGGCCTTCTCGGATCGGCCCTTCGTGTACGTCTTCGGCGCGCCGGAGGAGGAGCGGGTGCAGCAGGCGCTCAAGGCCGCCGTGGCTGCCGCCCGGGTGAAGCACGGCATGCGCGCCCTGAAGCTGGCCGCCGTGGGGCACACGCCCCAGGGGTTCGGCTTCGGTAGGGCCCTCGACGGGGAGCTCATGGACGCCTTCGGCGTGGAGCTGGAGGCTATCGAAGCCCGAGAGCTAATCGACCGGGCCAAGGGGTACACGGACGAGGAATGCCGCCCCTATCTCGACAGGACCGCTTGTATGACCTGCGGCTTCGAAAGCACGCCGGAGCGGAACCGGCTGGACCACGCCCGGCTCTACAAGGCCTACAGCGACTATGTGCAGACCAGCGGCGCGGGGGCCCTGGCCTCCCGGTGCTGGCCCGACTTCTTCACCGCCTACGGCACCCCCGTGTGCGCGGTGCTGTCCCTCCTGAACGACGACGGCGTGGCCGCCGCCTGCGAGGCGGACGTGTACGGGGCCCTGTCCATGTGGACGGGCATGCAGCTTTCCGGCAGCCCCGTGTTCTTCGGGGACCCGGTGTCTCTCAATGAAGAGGAGAACACCGTCACCTTCTGGCACTGCGGGGCCGCTGCCTGCGCCCTGGCCCGGAAGGACACCGGCGCTCAGATCGGCGTGCACCCCAACCGGAAGATCGGCCCGGCCATGGACTTCGGCTGCGAAGCCATGGACGCGGTCACCGTGTTCCGCATCGGCCGTGAGCCGGACGGCAGTTTCCGGTTTTTCATCGCCGAGGGCCAGGCCCTCGATAAGCCCAAGCAGTTCATCGGCACCAGCGTCGTCGTCCGCACCGACGCCCCCAGCCGGGAACTGGTGGAGGACAGCGTTCGGGCCGGCTTCGAGCCCCACTTTGCCGTGATCCCCGGCCGCCACGGGGCGGCGCTGGAAGCGCTGGCCACCTTTATGGGGTTTGAGATTTATAGGTATTGATTTATGATTTGCGTCTTTTCTTTGTAAAGAAAAGGCACCCAAAAGAAACGCAAATGGGAAGTATGGCTTCGTGCTGTACTTCCCATTATTCTTCCTGTGCTTTTCTTTTTCCGCCGTTTTTTCTTTTCACTGAAAAGAAAAAGCGGCAAAAGAAAATGTTTTATTACGCTTCCGCTTGGGCTTTGAACATCTCTTCCTTCTGCGCCTGCAGCTCCTCCACCCGCTTCTTGCTCAGGGGATAGACGAACCGGAGGATCAGGAAGACCAGGAGGAAGAGGACGGCCGGGATCATGACGGAGAAGTTGTACATGGTGTGGAGGCGTTCGGGCGTCAGGCCCTCGGTCTTGAGCTCGCTGCCGTTGTAGCCGATGACCAGCAGGGGCACGTTGATGAGGATGGTCGCCACGGTCTGACCGAGCTTGCGCATGAAGGAATAGAAGGCGTAGCTGGTGGCCTCGTCGTTGAGGCCGTAGGTGACCTTGTTGTAGTCGATGGCGTCGGTAGCCAGCACCCATACGAGAAGGAAGATGAAGGCCGTGCCGATGCCGGACATGAGGCACGCCAGCAGGTACAGCCACACGTTGGTGACGCCGAAGATGGCGAGGACGAAGAGGACCAGGTAGAAGACGGCGGCCAGCAGCACCCCGTAGGAGCAGACCTCCCGGCGGCCGAATTTGTTGCCCAGCTTCGTGGCGAAGAACATGACCACGGCCACGGGCAGGTACTGAAACACGGTGGGCAGCATGGTGAGCCCCGGCTGCTTGAAGAAGTGGTGGAACAGGTACGCGTTATACCCCTGGCCGAACATCTGGGCCGCCAGGAACAGCATGCTCGCGAGACTCACCGCCATGAACGCCCGGCTCTTTAGGAGGGTCTTCACCACCTTCATGGTCTGACCCTTCGCCTTGAGGGCGGGCTTCGACTCCACTCGCTCCTTGCTCCAGCCGTAGCAGAGGAAGTAGAAGAGCACGCTGAGGGCCGCGATAGCGACGACGCCGATGAGCACCCGCCTGGCGTCCATCTGCTTCACCCCGTCCACGGTCACGTAGCACACCGAGGCCAGCACCATGGCGGGCATGGCCCCGAAGGTGGAGCCGATGGACCTGAACACGGAGAGGCTGGACCGCTCCTTGTCGTCGGAGGTGATGACCTGGGCCAGGGACCCGTAGGGGATGTTGATGCAGGTATAGAGCATGCCGAAGAGGATGTAGGTCACGTAGATCCAGGCGATGCGGCCGCCCATGTCGAAGCCCCGCACGTCCAGGAACATGAGCACCGCCGCGAGAGCCACCGGCAGGGCGAAGATCTTGATCCAATGCCGATACCGGCCATCGTCGCGAAGCTTGGCCCCGTCGATGAGCCGGCCCCAGATGGGGTCGTTGACGGCGTCCCAGATCCGGGCGATGATGGTCATGATCATGACGTTCAGCACGCTGATCTCCAGCACGTCCGTGTAGAACTTGTTGAGGACGCTCTGGGTCAGGCCGAAGACCAGGCAGGAAGCAAGATCGCCGAAGGCATAGCCGATTTTGTCCCGGGCTTTGATGCCGCTGGTACGGGAGATGTAGGATTCCATTATATTTCCTCCGCTTCTTTATTTGCTATCCGCAACGGTGCGGAACAGGTCCGAATAGGCGCTGTCCTGTTTGTAGAACACGGGCGGCTGGCCGAGAGGCGCGTCCACCGTATAGCTCTGCCCCCCGGCGTAGGGCTTACCGGTCCAGAAGTGGACCCATTCCCCCGCCGGCAGATGCACCTGCCGCTTTTTCGCGTGGCGCTCGATGACGGGACAAATATAGAGGTCCGGCCCCAGGAAGTAGCTGTACATATCCCGACTGGCGCCGTAGTCCATGGCCTCGTAGAAATCGGGCCGCAGGGCGGGGACGCCCCGCTGGGCGTCTGCGATGCAGGCGTCTATATATGGCCGCAGCCCCACGTGGATATTGGTGAGCCGCACCGTGTGGGGCGTCACCGCAGGCGCGTCGAACTGGCTGTTGGCCCAGGGGCGGATGGACTCGTGGCTCCGCATCAGAAGCGAGAACGTACACATCTCCATCCAGCGGACGAACAGCTCGTCATCCCGCTTCAGCTTCCCGAAGGAGAAGAAGCCGCCGATGTCGCAGTGGACCATAGGCGCCCCGGAGAACCCCAGGGAGAAGCTGGCGGGCATGACGCAGGGCATGCCGTAGTCCCGGGTCACGTCCGTGTGCTGGTCCCCGTTCCAGAGGATAGGGGCGTAGGTCTGGATGCCCAGATACCCGCTGCGCATGAAGAACAGGATATCCTTGGCTCCGTACTCCTCCACGGCCTCCCGGTTCACCTTCGCCCAGAGGACGGGCCACAGGTTGTGGAGCTTCTTGGGGTCCCCGTCGTGGAGCACCGCGTCCACGGGCAAATACTCGCCGAAGTCCGCCATCCAGCCGGACATGCCCAGATCCAACATGTTCTGCTTGATCAGCACGTCCTTGACGAACCGCACCGCCGCCGGGTCCGTGAGATCCAGCATGCCCGCGTCGAAGGTGGTGGACTTGATATGATAGATCGAGCCGTCGGCCTTGGTGATGAGGAGCTTTTTCTCCCGGCACTCGTTGTAGAGGCGGCTGTCCTTCACCAGATAGGGGTTGATGTACCCCAGGAATCGGACGCCCCGGGCGTTGAGCTTTTCTATGGCGCCCTTGAGATCGGGGTACAGCTTTTCGTCCGCCTCCCAGTTCCACCAGACCTGCTTGCCCATAATTGTCCGATTCTCCCCGGACCAGTCCTGGCTCCACACGCCGGAGATCTTGGCTCCCGCGTCCAGCATGGCGAAGGTCTTGGTGAGGATGGCCTCGGTGCCCCCCTGGATGGAGAGGATCATGCCCTCCCGGCACCAGTCGGGGATGTACTGCTGGTTGGGGATGCGCTCCGCCAGCAGCAGGGCCAGGGCTTCGTAGCTCTCCCCCGCGAGCAGCGTCAGCTTCCGGGGGCAGCTGTCGAAGGTGAAGGTGTATCCGTCATCCAAAAAGCGGGAGACCCCGTCGGCCTCCGTGTCGAAGAGGAACAGCCGCCCCTTGTCCGTGACGAAGACGGGCATGGGCGCGTAGCTGCCGATGGCGCTGTGAGGCTTCTCCTTATAAAGGCACCGGGGCAGCAGGGCTTTTTCCAAAATGGTGGTGGCCTTGATGTGCTCGGAGACGAAGTTCACCACGTGCTCGCCCCTGAGGTTGGTCTGCCGGTACTGCTCCCCGCCGCCGAAGACGGCCTCCCCGTCGAGCGCCGCCAGGGCGAAGCTGTAGGCCCAGCCATCCTCGCCGGAGAACAGGAGCTCCGCGCCGCCGTCACAGGGGACCGTCTTCACCTGGAGGCTGTGGCCGCCGCCGGAAAGCACCACGCCCTCCGCGGTCTCCGCCACCTCCATGAGAGGCACCCGCTCCGCCTCCACCACGTGTTCCTTCACGGTGCCCCGATCGCTCTCGTAGGTCTTCTCCCGGCGCAGGGCGACGGCGAAGGGAGCCTGAGGCGTATGGGCGATATAAGTCATCCCGTCCAAGGACAGGGTCCATGTGTTTTCCAAAACCTGGGATAGGAGCATGAGGCGTCTCCTTTCTCGATATGTCCTATGGGATATCATACCGGGAAAACCGCCGTTCGTCAACCGAGAGGGAGTTTTTTTAAACAAAGCGTCCGAAGCCGATGTTGCAATTATTTCACAAGTGAAGTTGCAAAATGTGCCTCGAAACCTCATTTTGCCCCCTGTTTTTTGTTGCACACCGGGGTATGGTTGTGCTATAATCCCTTCTGTATAGATGGGGACTCCCGTGTTGTTTCGTGTGCGCGGAATCCCGGCGAGAAGCGTGGAGGAAGCATGAAACCCGCAGCGATACTGGATGTGGGCAGTTCCAAAGTGGTGTGCCTGTGCGGAAGCATGGTCGATAAGGACGGCATCGTCGTCCACGGGGCCGGCATCAGCGCATACGCCGGCTTTCGGGACGGTGCGTTCCTCGACAAGCAGAGCCTGCACAACGCCGTGGTGGACTGCGTCCACAAGACCGAACAGGAGAGCCGTCTGCGCATCCGGGACGTGGCCCTTACCGTGCCTGCGTCCTTCGCCCGGCTGGAGCTCTGTGACGCCACCATCGCCCTCGGTTCCTCCCGGCTGGTGGAAAGCGGGGACGTGGATCGGCTCATCCACCTGTCGCTCCAGAAGGCGAAGAAGGAGGACGGCTGGACGCTGATGCACTCCACCCCCGTCTTCTTCATGGTGGACGGCGTCTCCTCCACCGAGATGCCCGACGGGGTCACCGCCGAGGAGGTCTCCGCCTTGGTGAGCCACATGTTCGTCCGGGACGAGTACATCCGCACCATCCAGGACGCCCTGGACGATCTGGGCGTGGAGATCAGCATGTGCGTCAGCGCACAGCTGGGCGAGGCGGTCATGCTGATCCCCGACAACGAGCGGGTCCGGCCGGCGGTGCTCATCGACATCGGGTACATGCAGACGGACATCGCCGTGGTGGAGAACGCGGCCCTCACCGGCCTTTCCACCCTGCCTGTGGGCGGATACCAGTTCGCCTCGGACCTGTCCTTCGGGCTGGACGTTCCCATGGACGCCGCGGAGCAGGCCAAGCGCCGCTTCGTCTTCTCCCTGGACTATCGGGACAAGACGGAGGTGCTGCGCACGGCCGCCGGGTCCAAGAAGGTTTCCCACCAGGCCATCTCCTACATCATCGAGGCTCGAGCCGGAGAGCTCGCGTCCATGATACGCCGGGAGATGGAACAGCTGGGCGTCAATCTGGACGCCCGACCCGCCGTGTACGTGTCCGGCGGAGGGCTTTTGATGATGCGGGGCGGGCTGGACTTCCTTCGGGGAGCCCTGAACCTGCCGCTGAAGCGGGACATGCCCTGGACGCCTCGGCTGTCCTCGCCCAACTACTGCAGCGCCTTCGGCGCATTGGACTTCGTGTTGAAGGCCAACAGCTCGCCGGAGGAATCCATGGCCAAGCAGAAGGACGATCGCGTCGCCGGTCTGCTTGAGAAGATAAAAAACTTTTTCATGAAATAACGAAGGGGGACACAAGATGTTTGAACAGGATTTAGAGGGCGCATCCTTCGCCCAGATCAAGGTCATCGGCGTGGGCGGCGCAGGCTGCAACGCGGTGAACCGCATGGTCCAGTACGGGCTCCAGGGCGTGGAATTCATCGCCGTGAACACGGATAAGCAGGCCCTGTCCATGAACAAGGGTGACAACAAGATCCAGATCGGCGAAAAGCTGACCAAGGGTCTGGGCGCAGGCGCCGATCCCGAGATCGGCCGCAAGGCTGCCGATGAGAGCCGGGATCTCATCCAGGAAGCGCTCCGCGGCGCGGACATGGTGTTCATCACCGCCGGCATGGGCGGCGGCACCGGCACGGGCGCAGCGCCCATCGTGGCCCAGTGCGCCAAGGAGATGGGCATCCTCACCGTGGGCGTGGTCACCAAGCCCTTCACCTTCGAGGGCCGGGTCCGCATGCGCAACGCCGAAGCGGGCATCGAGAATCTGAAGCCCGCCGTGGACACCCTCATCACCATCCCCAACGACAAGCTGATCGCTCTCGTGGGCAAGGCCTCCCTGCCCGACGCCCTCCGGGTAGCCGACGACGTGCTTCGTCAGGGCATCCAGGGCATCTCCGATCTCATCGCCGTGCCCTCCATGATCAACCTGGACTTCGCCGACGTGAAGACCATCATGAAGGAAAAGGGCATGGCCCACATGGGCATCGGCACCGCCTGCGGCGAGAAGCGGGCCAGCGAAGCGGCCAAGCAGGCCGTGGAGAGCCCCCTACTGGAGACCAGCATCGACGGCGCCAAGGGCATCCTCATCAACATCACCGGCGGTCCCGATCTGAGCCTGCTGGAAGTCAACGAGGCCGCGGAGCTCATCCAGCAGTCCGCCGATCCCGACGCCAACATCATCTTCGGCGCGGACATCGACGAGAGCATGGGCGACGCCCTTCGGATCACCGTCATCGCCACGGGCTTTGACAAGGCCGAGGTGGGCAAGCAGAGCGCCCAGCAGCCCCTGGTGTTCGGCAGCCGCCCCGCCCCCGCCGCGCCCCGGGCCTACAGCGCGCCCCAGTCCGTGCCCGCCTCCGCGGAGAACGCCTTCTCCGCCCGGCCCTACGCCCAGCTGAAGGAGGAGGACGCCTCCAACCCTGAGCCGGAGGCCCCCCAGAAGAAGGAGAGCACCTTCACCGAGCAGGACATCCGCCGGGAGTACACCAACCGTCCCGCCAACAAGCTGGACATCCCCGCTTTCCTGCGCAAGTAAAGCGAGCTGAACGCGAAAGCACCGGACGACGAACGTCCGGTGCTTTTTTGCCGCCTTGACAGGGATTTTGTCGCATAGTATAGTTGCAATAGAATAATGTCCCTGTCCGAAGGCCAGGCGGCAAAAGGAGGTACCCCATGAAACGTCTCTTGACATTGACCCTGGCCCTGCTGCTGGCGGTAGCGCTGGTCGGCGTGAGTAGCGCGACCAAGTACGCCTACGCGGAGGGCGATGGCGAGGAACCCGCCGAGGCCGCGGAACCGGTCAACCCTTATGTGGGCCTGTGGCAGATCACAGCCCAGCAGGACGGCGACGAATACGTCTCCCTGGCGGAGGCGAAGGAAAAGATCTACATGGACTTTTTGCCCAGCGGCGCCATCCATGCCGTCATGTACGACGGTGAGGACGCGGAAGACGACTACCTGGCCTATGTCGTGACCGGCGAGAACGCCCTGACCCTGTTCGAGGGGGACGAGCCTGTCCCCGCCGTATACGACCCGGAGACGGGCATCATCACCGCGACGTTCGTGGATGACGAAAGCACCTTCATGACCTTCCTCCAGCGGGTCACGGCGGAACCCTTGCCGGACCTCTTCGCTCTGGTGGACTACTCCCAGGAGGAGCAGCAGTTCTACGGCTATCAGATCCGGAGCGAGGAACAGGTCTTAGACCTGGTGGAGTTTCTGGCCATCGTCGACGAGGACCCCTCCGACTACTATTGCCTGACGCTGCAGCCTGACGGCACCGGCCACGTCCAGTTCGGCAGCGAGAAGATGGGCGGCGACATCCAGTGGACCGAGACCCAGATCGTCGCCGTAGGCAACGAGGATAAGCCCGCCCCCTACACCTTGGAAAACGGCCACATCCTCATGGACATCGACGGCACCATCATGGATTTTGCCCCCGCCAGCGAGATCGAGGCCCTGATGGGGGTCAAGGCGTGGGAGCTGGAGAACAGCTCCGCCCAGATCCCGGAGGAAATGGCCGGCACCTGGGAGCTGACCAAGTGCAACGCGTATGGCTTCGAGCTCACGCCCGAGCAGATGGATATGACCATGACCTTCATCCTGAACTTCAACGGCACCGCGATCCTCTATACCAACGACGCCGCGCCCGCCGGATACCGGCTGTCGGAGAAGAGCGAGGGCATCTGGACCCTTTCCTCCGGCGGCATAGAGCTCTTCGAGCTGCAGTACGACGGCGAGACCTTGACCATGGGCTACATGGGTGTCGATATGATCTTCGAAAAGACCGAAGACTGATCCGGATATAACGCAAAAGGAAGCCGTCCCCAGGGACGGCTTCCTTATTTATTGACTCAAAGCAGCCCTTCGGCTATCAATCGCTCCAGGACCATGGCCTCCCGAAGGAGCATGGTGTGGTATTTTCGCTTGTAGTCGTTGGTCAGGGCCCTGTTTTGTTCGATGGCCTCCCCAGGCGTCACCCAGCGCAGGGTGTAGCCCTCCGCCGCCTCATAGCCGTCCAGCTCCTGGGGAACGATAGCAGAAGCGGAGGCCAGATAGTAGAAGTTGTCCTGAATGAACAGCGGCTCCTCGCTCCCCCGCTCGATCCGATGGACGAAACCGTAGGGCAGGATGCTCTGGGGGTCCAAAACCAGCCCCGCCTCCTCCCGGGCCTCCCGAAGGAGGGCCGTCTCCCGGCTCTCCCCCGACTCGATGCCGCCGCCGGGGAACTTGTAGTGTCCGTACTTTTGGCTGTAGACCATGGCCACCCGGCCGTTCTCGATGACGATGGCCCGGGCGGAGGGACGGGAGAAGGCCTTGCCGCCCTCCGCATAGTCGCCCCGATCCAGGGTGAACAGCAGCCGCATGCGGCTCTCCTCCAGCATGAGCAGCCGCCGCTTGGTGTCCAATCCTCCCGCAAAGCCCGTCAAACTCCCGTCCGCGCCGATCACCCGGTGGCAGGGGATCAGGATGGCGATGGGGTTGTTGTGGACCGCCTGGCCCACAGCCCGGGGGGAGCCGCAGCCCGCCGCCTTCGCCAGGGCGCCGTAGCTCACGGTCTCGCCGAAGGGCACCTGGACCAGCTCTCGCCACACCCTTTGCTGGAAGGCCGTGCCCGCCGGGGAAAGGGGCGGCGTAGGGCCCGGATCGCGGCTCAAAAAATATTCGTCCAACCAGGCGAAGGCCGCCTCAAACAGGGGCAGGGCCGTGATCGGCTCCGGCGAGGGGCCGAAGCGAAGCTCCCTTAGGGAGGTCCCGTCGGAGGCGAGGGCCAGAGGCCCCACGGGGCTGTCGTATCGGGAATAAAACACGAGAAACCTCCTTACACTAAGAACCACACCAGCGCGCCAGCGGCCATGAGCCCCCAGCCCAGGAAGGCGGGTTTTGTCCGGTTGGGCAGGAAATAGTCCGAAACGAACAGCATCCCTGCGAACCACAGGAGCAGGGCTATGCCGTTGCAGGGCGGCAGGGTCAGGCCTGCCACAGGCACCAGCTCCGCCAGGGTGAAAAGATAGTACAACACGCCCTTGGGGAGCAGGGCCACGACCTGGGCCACCCCCGGCAGCAGCGGATAGAGGAGCACCGCGATCCAGCCGGGGATCAAGAAGAGGGGCGCCGCCGGCAGCGCGAGGAGGGACAGGAGCACGCCCACCCAGGACACCTCCCCGCCCGACACGGAGAGCAGGGGCATCGTGCCCAGGAACACGCCCACGGCCCCCGCCAGCAGGCCGCCCAGCCCATCCCGCTGGCCGTGCAGCAGGTCCGTCACGGGGCCGGTCAGGCAGCTGAGGCCCCAGATGGCCCCGAAGGACAGGCGAAAGCCGGAGGCCATGAGGAAGGACGGGTTGATAAGGAGCAGCAGCGTCCAGGCGCAGCCGATCTCGCTGATGGAGTCGTCCTGCCGATCCAGCAGATGGGAGAACCGGACGACCAGCAGCATGATCGCCGCCCGCAGGGAGGAGGGCGAAAGGCCCGTCAGCAGGCAGAAGAGGAACAGCAGCAGGACGGAAAACAGGAACCGGAGCCACTTGCGCCGGCCCCGAATGACCCGCAAGGCCGCCCCGCAGACCACGCCCACGTGGAGGCCGGACACGGTCAGCAGGTGCAGCAGCCCGCTGCGGCGAAAGGCCAGGAAGGTGAGATAATGGACGTCGTCCTTATCCCCGAACAGCATCCCCCGGGCGACGCCCCCGTTCTCCCCGAAGAGAGCGTCCGCCGACGCGCCCAGCTTCTCCCGCCAGCGAAGGGCCAGGCCGTAGAGGAGGTCCGCCCGGCCCTGCCGGACGGTGATCTCCCCCGCCCCCTGGGCCGTGTACAGCACGGTCTTCAAGCCCCGGACCGCGCCCCGATCGTCGGGTGTCACCCGGGCCTGCAGGGACAGGGCGTCCCCGTAGGCAAGATCGGCGCGGAAGGGCACGGTGAGGGCCAGGGCTCCCGGCACCCGCCGCCCGTCCAGGGTCACCCGGTCCAATATCACGGTGGTCTCGCTCCGCTTCTGCTCCGGCGCGTCCATCACGGTGCCCGTGACCTCGTAGAGGCCGGGGACCACGTTCACCTGGGGCAGAGCCGCCCCGCGCAGGAGCAGCAGGCCCAGGAGCAGGGGCAAAGCGTAGACGGCCCTCCCCCGCCGCAGCAGGACCACGCCCAGGGCCAGGGCGACCAGGCCCAACAGAAGCAGCAGCCATCCGCCCAGGCGCAGGGCCAGCAGGGCCCCTGTCAGGGCCCCCGGGATGCCCCAGAGCATGGGCCGCTCGTTGAAATATCGACGTTGTCTCAGCCAGTCCTCCATACGGAACGAGTATACCGCATATCCGCCTTTCGGTAAAGAGCCGTTGACCCATCCGGACGAATATGGTATACTGCCCCTATGAACGAGAAATTGAGACAAGTCATCGAAAACAGCCGCCGCATCGCCTTTTTGGGCGGGGCGGGCCTGTCCACAGAAAGCGGCATCCCCGACTTTCGCAGCGCGGACGGCATCTACAAGGCGCAGACCGCCTACGGCCACTCCCCGGAGGTGCTGTTGAGCCACGACTTTTTCTGGCGGCACACGGAGGTCTTCTACGACTACTATCGCAAGTTCCTCCTGTACCCGGACGCCAAGCCCAACAAGGCCCACAAGGCCCTGGCAAAACTGGAGCAGGACGGCAAGCTCACCGCCGTCATCACCCAGAACATCGACGGGCTCCATCAGGCCGCGGGGAGCCGGAACGTGCTGGAGCTCCACGGCAGCGTCCACAGGAACTACTGCACCAAGTGCCGGAAGTTCTACCCCATGGAGTACATTCTGGAGAGCGAAGGCGTGCCCACCTGCAGCTGCGGCGGCGTCATTAAGCCCGACGTGGTCCTCTACGGGGAAGGGCTGGAGACGAAGACCCTGGTCTCCGCCGTCACCCACATCCAGCGGGCAGACACCCTGATCGTGGGCGGCACGTCGTTGGTGGTGTACCCGGCCGCCGGGCTCATCGACTACTTCTCTGGCAAGGAGCTGGTGCTCATCAATTTGAGCCGCACGGATCGGGATTCCGACGCCACCCTCTGCGTCCACGAGAAGATCGGCGAAGCATTGTCCTTCCTTTTGGAAGAATGATAGAACGCAACAAGGAAAACGAAAGGGAACTAGTAATGGAAGAATGCAATCATGATTGCTCCAACTGCTCCGCGAACTGCGACAGCCGGGACCCCAAGAGCTTTATCGAGCAGCCCCATCCCCTGTCCAAGGTGAAGAAGGTGGTGGCCGTTTTGAGCGGCAAGGGCGGCGTGGGCAAGTCTCTGGTGACCTCCCTGCTGGCGGTGAACACCCAGCGGGCGGGCTACCGGGCCGCCATCCTGGACGCGGACGTGACCGGCCCCTCCATCCCCCAGGCCTTCGGCATCCATGAGAAGGCCACGGGCACCGAGGACGCCCTGTTCGCCTCCGAATCCAAGACCGGCATCCAGATGATGAGCATCAACCTGCTCCTGCCGGACGAGACCTCCCCTGTGGTGTGGCGGGGCCCCGTCATCGCGGGCGCGGTGAAGCAGTTCTGGACCGACGTGGTCTGGAAGGACGTGGACGTGCTGTACGTGGACATGCCCCCGGGCACCGGCGACGTGCCCCTGACCGTCATGCAGTCCATCCCCGTGGACGGGATCGTGGTGGTCACCTCCCCCCAGGAGCTGGTGGGCATGATCGTGGAGAAGGCCGTGAAGATGGCCGGGCTCCTGAACGTCCCCATCGTGGGCATCGTGGAGAACCTCTCCTACTTCGAGTGCCCCGACTGCGGCAAGAAGCACTATCTGTTCGGCGAGAGCCATCTCGAGGAGATCGCGAAGAAGAACGATATCCCCGAGACCGCCCGGATCCCCATCCAGCCCAAGCTGTCCGCCGCTGTGGACGCGGGTCTGGTGGAGCTCTACGAGGGACCCTGGCTGGATAAGCTGACGGCGTCGCTCCTGAAGGACGTGGAGGACTGACGGAACAATACTATTGGAAATGGCGCTTCGGCGCCATTTCCTTTCGATAGAGGGGGAAAACATGAACCAAAGGCCCTTACCTGCCGGCCCATATGCCGTCGGCACCACCACATACACGGTCTATACCGACCGGGAGGAGCTTCGCGCCCCCGGCACCAGGCGGAGCGTCCCAGTCCGGGTCTACTACCCGACCAGCCAGGAAGCCGTCGCCGGTCTGAACAGGGCCCGCTACATGTCCCGAAACGTGGCGGAGGGGCTCAAGAAGGCCATCCACGTGCCCATCCCCTACGACAAGCGAGAGGCGGCCGGGGACAACCTGTCCGAGTGCTACCCGGACGCGCCCTGGATAGAGGGCGGTCGGTTCCCGCTGGTGGTGTTCAACCACGGCCTGTCCTCCTACCGGGAGAGCAATTCTTTCCTGTGCCTGGAGCTGGTCTCCCAGGGCTACCTGGTCCTAGCCGTGGGCCATCCCTACGACGCCTGCTGCGCGGAGCTGGACGACGGCACCTGCATCTTTTTCGACGGAGAGCTCTCCAAAAAGCAGTACGATCCCCTGTGGGGCGGCATGCTGAAGGCCCTGCAGCTGACCCATTCCAAAGGTACCGACCGGGAGCTGGCTCAGCAGTTCGACGCGCTGCAGCAGCGATACTGCAAGCTCATCCTGAGCCGGGTGTCCGAATGGGAGCAGGACACCCTGGACGCCGTCGAATACGCCCAGCAAGCCTTCGGCGACCGTATCGACGGGAGCGCCGGCATAGGGGCCACCGGCCATTCCCTGGGCGGGGCTGTGGCCTACATGCTATGCCTGGATCATCCGGATTTCGTCTGCGGCGTCAATCTGGACGGCGCTCTCTTCGGCAACACCGCGGGCAAGGTGCTCGAAAAGCCCTTTTTGCAGGTCAGCTGCCAGGGAAACGTCAAGGCAGAGACGAGAGCGTTCGTGGACCACACCAGGCCGGTCTACGGCGCCGTCTTCAAAAACATGCAGCATCTTGGGTTCACCGACATGAAGCACATGATGAACCTGAAGCTCCTGACGGGAAAGCTGGACGCGGACGTGATGCACGAGACCGTGTGCAAGCTCCATTTGGAGATGTTCGACACATATATAAAAAGGACGAAGGATCGGCCTGATCTTGCGAGCAGCCAGGCGGTGACCATCACGGAATACGCCCCGGACGTGACCTGATCCGGCACCCTCAGGGAGGCGAGCGCCTCCCTTGCTTTTTCCCTCCAAAGGGACTATACTCTATGGGAACACAAGGAGGTGATCGGCTTGGATGCGGTGGCCGTTTTGCAGGAAAAATTTGCTTTGAAGGAGATCACGCCCGAGAAGTATCGGACCATGGGAAACCTGATGATGCGGTTCCATCTGGAGCAGTATGCAGTGGAGGGCCTTGGCAACCTGTGCGTGCTGAAGACCCGCGCCATGCTGGGGCTCATGAACCTGTTGACCGTGGTGGTGACGCCCAGCTCCGGGAAGAACGTGCCCTTCCTGCTCATCGACACCATGGACATGGGCAAGAAGCACCTCTGTTACGTGGAATATTACGACTGCACCGCAGGCGGCGCCGACAAGGATAAGCTGCTGGTCGCCAGCGCCCCCTACGGGGATGTAGCCGACTACGCCGAAAAGCCCGCCTGGTATGTGCAGGAGCGCATGGCGGGCTCCCTCATCAAGACCGGGGAAAAGGCCCGCCTCGAACAGATGGCCCTGGACGCCCTAAAGGCCTACGCCCAGCAGGCCGCGGCCGCTCCCGTGAAGCCGGAGAACCTAGAGGGTCTCAAAGCCTTCCAGCAGCGGATGGTCCGGGAGGGAAACCCCTCCACCGCCGCCCTTACCAAGACCTTGGGCCAGGAGGGGGCTGAAACCTTCTTCAGGACCGTGGTCATGCCGGTGTAAGGCCTTCCGACGACAACTTTTTCGACGGGACGATATGGATCGTCCCGTTTTTTCGGATAATCCGTTGCATTTTTGTGAACTATTCCCTTTACGATAGCCGGCAAGGCCGGAACGTGTTATGATGGTAGCATGGAAATAGGCGCTCGCCAACTGAATCAAGAGGAAACCGCCGCCCCCAAGCAGCGGGGCCAGACGATCCTGCTGTGCCTGCTGGGCTTTTTGCTGGCCCTGGGGGTGCTGCTGCTGTGGACGTATCATGGGATTACCCCCGTGGTCTATGGAGAATACGGGGAGGACGTGCCCCCACTGACCGCTTTCTGCCAGAAGGAGGACGCCTTCCTTTTGGCCGACGAAAGCTGCACCGCCCTGGGGCGGCATACGGTGCAGGTGATCACCCGGTTCCGGGTGGTGCCCTGCTGGCTGATCGTCCGGGATACCGTGGCCCCCACGGCCGTGCCCGTGACGGTGGACTTCCCCTCGGGGTACGAACCCACGCCGGACCAGTTCATCTCCGACCTGAAGGATGCGGACCGGGTGGGCGTCAGCTTCGCGCAAGACTACGACTTCTCTCCCGCTGGGGAGCAGGCCGTCGTCATCCGGCTGGAGGACGGCAGCGGCAACGTGAACGAGGTACAGGCGGCCGCCGTGGTCCGCGCCACGGTGGACCGAGTCACCTTGGAGGCAGGCTCACCCGTCCCTGCCGTGGACCCCTTCTTGACCGAGGGCTTCCACGGAGAACTGCTGGACACGATCACGAACGACATGATGCGGACGCCGGGGGAATACGCCCTGCGGGTCCGGTGCCCGGAGAACGGGCGTGTCTTCACCACCACGCTGGCGGTCCGGGATACGGAAGCTCCCGTGGGATCGGGACAGCTTTTGGTCCTGGCGCCGGGGGAAAGCGCCGCGCCGGAAGCCTTTCTGAGGGATATCACCGATGAAACAGCCCTGAGCTTCGCCTTTCTCCAAGCTCCCGATCCCGACAGCCGGGAGATCCAGGACATCCTGATCCGGGTGACGGACGCCGGCGGCAACGCGGCCGACGTGCCCGCCCAGGCCCTCTACTCCTCCCTGGGGCAAGTGACCGTGGAGGCAAAGAACGGTCTGCTCACCGATGCGGATCTCGATCGCCCCGGGGCTGAGCCGGAAGGGTTTATGGCCAATGTTTTGGGGACCTATCCCGTCCGGGTCCAGCTGACGGACGGCGTCGAGATCGCCCTGGTGACCGTGATCGACACCGTCCCCCCCGTCCTGACCCTCAAAGAGGAGCCCTTCTACACCCGGCACGCCTATGCGCCGGAGGAGCTGGTGAACGCTGAGGACGTGACTGGCACGACCCTGTCCTTCGTCCAGGCTCCCGACCAGAGCAGCGACCAGCCTCAGACCTTCTCCGTTCGGGCCGTGGACGCTGCTGGGAACGAAACCACCGCCTCCTTCTCCCTGACCCTGGCTGTAGACGATACGCCGCCTATCCTTTATGGGGTGGTGAATCGCAGCGGCTATGTGAACGAGCCCATCGCCTATCTTGCGGAGGCGTACGCCGAGGATGCCGTGGACGGGCGGGTGGACATGACCGTGGAGAGCGAAGTGATCCTGTCCCGGAAGGGCAAGTACACCGTCACCTACACCGCCACAGACAGAAGCGGGAACACCGCCTCCAAGAGTTGTACTTACACCCTGGTGGAGCCCACCGTCACCGACGAGCAGGTCCATCAAATGGCCCAGACCATCCTCAATGAGATCATCACGCCGGACATGGTCACCGCCGAAAAGCTGAAGGCCGTCTTCGATTACGTGCGGGGCCGGGTCCACTATACCGGCTCCTCCAACAAGAGCGACTGGCGCCAGGAGGCTGTTCGGGGCTATGAGGACGGCCGGGGGGACTGCTTCACCGTATACGCCCTGACCCGGGCCCTGCTGGACGAGCTCCAGGTGCCCTACATGAGCGTGACCCGTAAGAGCTCCGCTTCCCGCCACTATTGGGTGATCGTGAACATCGGCACCGGCTGGTACCACTACGATCCCCTGGTCACCAGCATCCACAGGCATCGGTGCTTCATGTGGACCAACAAGCAGTGCAAGGTAAAGCCCTACTTCTGGCGGTTCCATGAGGAGAATTTCCCCGCCATCGCCACGGAGCCCTTCGACTACGACGCCGTGGTACAGATGGAGCGAGAGGGGCTGCTGCCGTGATAAAAAGCAGCGAAGTGACGCACGAAGATGCATTGGGAATCTATGCCAACCATGTAACAATACTTTGAAATCCGTTGTCTTCTCCCATATGGAGTGATATACTGCCCCCATCGAATAAAAAAGCGGCCCCGGAAACAGGCAGCCGCTCAGACGAAAGGTAATGATATGAAAAAGGCTGATCGTGAAAAGCTTTCCCTCCCTCAGAAAAAGAAAACACGCCGGATCATGCTGTGGATGGCGCTGGGCCTGGTACTGGTGGGCTTGATGTTGGGCGGCTGGCACGCGTACCGGATCCTGAAGCAGCCGGCCTCCCTGTTTTCCGAAGCCCCGGCCGCCACGGCTATCCCTCAAGCGACCATCCTGGCCCCGGCTTTCCCCGTACACACCGACGTGCCCACGCCTGAACCGGAAGGTGCAGAGCCTGCCGCCCAGGCGCCGGAAGGGACACCGGTCCCCGCCGCCACGCCGGAAGCGACAGCTACGGCCAAACCTGTGGAGCGGCTGAACATCCTGCTCATGGGCATCGACGCCTTTGAAAACGGCGGCACCACCAGCGGCACCATGCCCCACACGGACGTGATGATGCTCATCGCCATCAACTTCGACGAGAACAAGGTGGATCTGATCTCCCTGCCCCGGGACACCCTGACCACCGCTCCCGGCTTCTATGGCTACTATAAGCTCAACGGCGTCTTCAATGTAGGCCTGGGGGGCTGGAAGCGGCCTGTGGGCACCTCAGACGAGCTGGCGGACGGCTTTTTGCTGACCTGTCGGGCGGCGGAGGAATGGATGGGCGGCATCTCCATCCCCTATTACTATGGTCTGGACTTTCAGGCAGTCATCGACATCGTGGATGCCATCGGCGGCATCGACTACGATGTGGACCAACGGTTCACTTCCATGAGCGGTCAACACACCTATGGAAAGGGCATGCACCATCTGGATGGAGATGCTGTGTTGGGGTATCTGCGGATCAGAAACGCAGCGGACGGTCTGGACAGCTCCCGCACCGCCCGGCAGCGGCGGATGATGGTGGCCATCTTCAAAAAGCTGAAGAACGAAGGAAAGCTCTCTCAGATCCCTGCCCTGATCAACGCCGCCAACAGCGGCATCTATACCAACACCACTCTGAGCCAGACCACTGCCCTAGCTAACTACGCAGCCAATCTGGACAGCAACAGCATTCAGACCCGCTCCATGTTCGGCGATTTGGGCCAGGTCGAATATGAGTGGCGGTATGCGTACGTGGATCAGCAGAATCGGCTCGACATCATCCGGGAGGTGTTCGGCATCGAAGCGGAGCCTGTGGGCATCTGCACCCGGCAATTCGAGCGCTGGCTCCATACCGTGGGCTTCTCCGCTATGAAGTATATGCGGCAAGCTGAGAAGGTGCTGACCCAGGTCCAGGAGCTGAAGGACGCCGGCGAATCCTTCACCGAAGAGCAGATTGCTATTTACAGCGACTGTTATCGCGCCTATGTCGCTCTGAAGGCCGGCTTCGACAGTGCCAAAGACACCCTCTCGAGCCGCTACGCAACTGCCCCATGGCGGGAGAAGACTTCCAACAAGAAGAACTGGACGGAGGAAAACAAGGTTGCAGATCAGGAGCTTTCCTCCCTGGAAGCAGATATCCTGAAAAGTCTGAACGATCTCAAGGCTTCCTCCAAGGATGCCACTATCCGCCTGAGCGACGCCATCGGCTTCAAAACCAGGCTTTCTTGGAACGTCCCTATAGATTGGTTCAAGGACCCCGACATCAACGAGGTCATCGTCAACTTCGGTTGATCTGTTTGGTTTCTTCCCGATCCTTGTTACAAACGGAAACAAGGATCGGGTTTTTCATTTTATGATAGCTTTGCAAGGTGTTTTCAGATCAGCATTCTTTCATTTAACGGGAGTATCCTTAGCGAATCAAAAAGGCACAGTTCCGGATCCTCGCCAGAACTGTGCCTGCACAATTATCTGTTGTTTACAATATAATCTTTGAAATATTCCTTTCTTCTTTAGACCTCGTATTTTGGGATCTCTTACTGTTTGCCAATCTTGAGTTGGTTGATCATGTTGCTCCGACGCTTTCCTCGAGCCAAATCCTCTCTGAGATGGGTGCCTCGTTTCGCATGAAAGCCTTGCTTTGCATATCTACCTATTTGGTAGATCCAAGCGAGCGGCTTCAACCACTTATGCTTATGATAAGCTTTCCAATTATACTCCCCTGCGGTCTGAAGGTGGCGGAACAATCCTTCCCGAGCGATCATAGATCTGACTGTTTCAACCGCAGCGCCTCTCCCCCGCTTCCTGTCAAAGTTGCCGGATGAGAGCAAGCTATCCATGAGTTCAGAGCACAGATCAATATCTGCTTCCTTGCACCATTGGATCTCTTCCGAAAGCCCAAGATATACTTGGCACATTCTTGTGATGACAATCGCAACCGTATCCAACCCCACTTCTCTTGCTGCTATGCAAAAGGAATCATTCCAGAAGGAGTCATTCAGCTCGCAGCTTACATACATCATCCAGTCTATTACCTGACGCAACCCCACTCCGCTTTTTAGATGCTGTGCAACATGCCCCAAAAGGACCAACCCGTTTGCCAGCTTCGGCAGCATGGGAAAGTCAATCCCGCAAATGCTTCTATACTTAATATTCCGAAAACCGTCATTGACAAAACGCTCTAGATCGATGCCCTCATAACTGAAAAATCGGTGTAGTTCATAAATAATTCCTTCTTTATCCACATGGATATGTCGAGGCACTCTCGGATCATCCTTGATCGTATATCCGTTCTGCTCTAGCAACTCCCTTGCCTGCTCGAAATGCTCCGACGGCACCAGAAAATCGATATCCCCCATGGAACGTTGCGATGGGTTAGGATAATAGATTGCAGCTGCTGTGCCCTTCAAGATCACCATGGGAATGCCGTTGTCTCTCAGAAGCATGTATAGTTGCCCCTGAGAATGAAGAATGCGTATAAAGTGCGCCATTTCCGCGCTTGCTCTGCCCTTCCATTCCTTTTGGATCTCAGTAGGTGCGAACCCAATCACAATCCCCAGCACTGCCTGGTCTGCTGCTTCCTGGAGGACAGCATCCCAATCGATGTCTGGGGAGAATGTAATATTTCTATTCCATAAGGATTTTTGAATCGCTTGTAAGAGGATCTGTTCAGCTTTATTCATTCGTGTTTCCTGGAAGGTTCTAACTATGGACAGACTGATCTTTGATAATGAATTATAGTTTTTTCCATACCATTCTGTTGACTACTCCAACATAGCTCTGAATGATCCGGACCACCTTATCAGATACGTTAGTATCAACGTAATCCGGCACAGGAATGCCAAGGTCACCGTTCTTCACCATCTCCACTGCCAGGTCAACAGCCTGGAGCAGGCCAATCGTGTCAATGCCGGAGAGGATAAAGCAGCCTTTGTCCAGCGCTTCCGGTCGCTCTGTGGATGTGCGGATGCACACCGCAGGGATAGGATGGCCGATGGAGGTGTAGAAAGAACTTTCTTCCGGTAAAGTTCCGCTATCGCTGACAACGCAGAAAGCATTCATCTGCAAACAGTTGTAATCATGGAAACCCAGGGGCTCATGGGAGATGACGCGAGGATCAAGCTTGAATCCAGACGCTTCCAAACGCTTCCGGCTGCGCGGATGGCAGGAGTACAGGATCGGCATATCGTACTTCTCCGCCATCTTGTTGATCGCTGTGAAGAGAGAGCGAAAGTTCTTCTCCGTGTCGATGTTCTCCTCGCGGTGAGCAGAGAGAAGGATATACTTGCCTTTCTCCAACCCAAGTCTGGCATGGATATCGCTGCTCCGAATCGCTTCCAAGTTCTCCGTAAGGACTTCTGCCATAGGGCTTCCGGTCACATACGTTCTTTCTTTCGGAAGTCCGCAATCAGCAAGATATCTTCTTGCATGCTCTGAATACGCAAGATTCACGTCGGATATAATGTCAACTATCCGCCTGTTGGTCTCTTCCGGCAGGCACTCGTCCTTACAGCGGTTTCCTGCCTCCATGTGGAAGATGGGGATATGAAGGCGTTTCGCTCCGATCACCGAAAGGCAGCTGTTCGTGTCGCCGAGGACCAGCACGGCATCCGGTTTCGTTGCAACCATTGCCTTATAGGAGCGATCTATGATATTACCCATAGTTGCACCGAGGTCGTCGCCGACCGCATCCAGATATAACTCCGGATCAGCTAAACCAAGATCCCTGAAAAAGATGCCATTTAAGGTATAGTCATAGTTCTGTCCGGTATGCCATAGCTGGGTATCTAAGTATCTCCGGCACTTCTTGATAACCGCCGCCAAACGAATGATCTCCGGCCTCGTCCCAACGATAATCGCCAGTTTGATCCTTCCGTTCTCTTTCCAACTTGGGTATTCCATAATCTTACTCCTTTACAACTGGCTCAAAGTATGTATCCGGTCGATCCTTGTCCAGCAACTCTGAAGCAAACATCACTGTTACCAGGTCCTCTGTCTCACTGAGATTGATAATGTTGTGCGTCCAGCCGGGCTTCATGTAGACGCCCTGGATCTTGTTGCCTGACACTTCATACTCTTCAATCTCCCCATCCTTCAGGTTTCGCATCTGAATGAGACCATGGCCGTGAACAACAATGAATATTTCCCATTTGCTCTGATGCCAATGCTGACCCTTAGTGATGCCAGGTTTACTGATGTTGATGCTGACCTGCCCGTGGTCAAGGGTCTTTATCAGCTCCGTGAAGCTGCCGCGCTGATCACAGTTCATCTTGTAATCAAACACAGTTGCTTCCTTGGGTAGATAGCTTAGATACATGGCATAAAGCTTCTTCTCAAAGGAGCCGGGAACCAATGGCGACATGATGTAATCCTGTGGGAAATCGTGGAACTTGTGAAGCAGTTCCACGATCTCGCCCAGCGTAGCTTTGTGTTTCACCGGACAATGGCAATACCGGCCATTTTCATCGGCTACGGCTTCCACACCTTCATAATGCGCACGATGCGGATGACCTTCCATGGCATCATAGATTTCCTCACAGATATCGTCAAAGAACACCATCTCCATCATGACTGATGGGTCATTGACGGTAATAGGTTCGCCCCTTGCGATGCAGTAGCAGAACGTGCCCACTGCACTGTTATACCTGGGCTGGATCCATTTGCCTACCATGTTCTCGAAGCGATAAACATAAACGGGGGCACCCGTCTCCTCGCCATACCGAAACATCAACTCTTCCCCAGCGAGCTTGGACCGGCCATACTCAGAGTTTCCGAAACGCCCGGAAAGGGTCGCCTGGATAGAGGAGGTGATCAAAATAGGGCAACGATTCCCCTTTTCTTTGAGAAGATTGAGCAGAGTGCTGGTAAAGCCAAAGTTTCCCTCCATGAATTCGGAGGCTTCCTTGGGCCTGTTCACTCCTGCTGCATGAACGATGAAATCGCAGTCGGTGCAAAAGGCATCGAGTTCCGCAAGCGTGGAGTCTTTATCGTATTCATAGATAGCATCAACGTGGAGATTCGGCCTTGTCCTGTTCTTTCCGTCTTTGATTGTTTTTAAGTTTTCAACGAGGTTTCTGCCTAACGCTCCAGCAGCCCCAGTGACCAGTATATTCACGCAGTCCGTTTCTCCTTCACGCTTTATTGATGTATAAAGGTTTGTATTGCTGACCACATGGGCCAAAGCTCATGCTTTCACGCGTGTATTACTTCCCCGTTTCCATTTTTTCGTCATCAGGAACCATGTTCCCCTTCGTTGGGAAAAGCTTTCTATACGCTTGATTCAGTGCGTAAAGCACAGCAAAAGATGCTTTGCTCCTGCTGTGCATAAAGAGCGTTGATAATTGTAAGTATACCGGCCAAGAACGATATCCAAACAAAGGAAAATGTACCTTTGAAAACTGCTCCAGCTCTATTATCCTGGCAAGAAACAACAGCTGATCCTCTTGGGAACATCCATACCACCAACGCCATACTTTTGATATTCCTTCAGCTGCATAACTAAGAAGAATTGCTTGTTTATCTCTGAACACCTCTTCCATTTCCTTCTGGAAAAAATAATACCGATTCAGATGAGCATCCGCAAAATCAATCAAATTCGCGGCAGAGTATGTTTTTGTTATGCTGTTCTGACGCACGCGGTAATGATATAAAGGAGCAGAAATTGCAGCAACTTTTTTTGCTGTCCACAAGAGTTCATTGAGGATTATGACATCTTCAAAATTCTTTCCATCTGGAAAGCGAACTTCCCGAAATAATTCCCTGCGATAGAGTTTATTCCAAACACTATTGCTGATCTTTTCTTCCAACAACGCATTGAATGCTTCAGCCCTATTGTATATCACTTCATCAGGCTGGAATATATATTCTGAAAAATCATTCTCTCTTTTATAACCACACACACATATGTCGGCATCCGTCATTTCTATCCTATTCAATAGAATGCTATACATCTCCGGTTCAATCCAGTCATCCGAATCAACAAAGCCTATATATTCACCATTTGCATGTAAAATACCATAATTACGTGCCGACGAAAGACCATTGTTCTTTGTTTGAAATACTTTGATCCGTTTGTCTTTCCATGCATACTCCTCACAAATCTTTCCACAGTTATCTGGAGAACCGTCAACAATCAGCAACACTTCAAGGTCAGTATATGTTTGACTTATAATGCTATCAATGCACTGGCGCAAATATTGTTCTACATTATATACTGGAATAATTACACTTATCATAGCATTATTTGCATTAACCTATGGTGATGGAGATAGTGCCAGTTTCTCTCGTTATGAACTGATGCTTTTGCTAATAGGTGCTTTTGAATCCTAATCAATTATGATGGATCCCCTTCAATTCTTCTTGTACATAATCTGTAGTCAGAATTTTCTTGACGGTCCCTTCCACATCCAGTCGGTTGGTATTTTGACTCGTATAACTCTCTTCGGCCATGGTCTGCACCTGACCTTTGACAAAGTACTTGTCATAGTTCAAGTCACGGTTGTCGGCGGCCACGCGGAAGTATTGGCCCATGTCCTCGGAGCGGAGCCGTTCCTCCCGGGTCATCAAGGTCTCATACAGCTTCTCCCCATGGCGCGTACCGATTATATTCGTGCCTGTATCGCCAAACAGCTGCTGGACAGCCCTGGCAAGATCACCGATGGTACTTGCGTCCGATTTCTGAATGAACAGATCACCGGGATTGGCGTGCTCAAAGGCGAACTTCACCAATTCCACCGCTTCGTCCAGATTCATGAGGAAACGCGTCATATTCGGATCGGTGATCGTGATCGGATTCCCCGCATGGATCTGATCTATGAAGAGAGGGATGACGGAGCCGCGGCTGCACATTACATTACCGTATCTCGTCACGCAAATCACCGGACCGCCCCGCTCCGCTGAAACGCGGGCGTTGGCATAGATTACGTGCTCCATCATAGCCTTTGAGATCCCCATGGCGTTGATGGGGTATGCAGCTTTATCCGTAGAAAGGCACACGACCCGTTTTACACCGGCATCGATGGCCGCGTGAAGGACGTTGTCTGTGCCCTCCACGTTGGTCTTGACGGCCTGCATTGGAAAGAACTCACAGGAAGGCACCTGCTTCAGGGCGGCCGCATGGAAGATATAGTCTACGCCGGGCATGGCGTCGGATACAGACCGCAGATCGCGAACATCGCCCACGTAGAATTTAACTTTCTTCGCTGCGTCAGAGTATTTGGCCTGAAGGAAGTGCCGCATATCGTCCTGTTTTTTTTCGTCACGGCTGAATATGCGGATCTGGCCAATTTCGGTCTTCAAGAAATGTTTCAGAACGGTATTACCGAAGCTACCCGTTCCACCAGTTATCATCAACGTTGCTCCGCTGAATGCGCTCATTGATTTATCTCCTTTTCCAGCTCTTCAGTGTTCAAGTATTATAGCGAAAATGCAAGTATAATACGATAATCACATTCTAAACTTCAAATAATCCTCACCATCTATATCAAGCTAACTCATATTCCTCAAAAATCAAAAAAATAAAAGGTCTTCAACAGGTCTTTTCTTGAAGCATAATATAGCGTTCTTTTTACATTGTTGCCATTCGATCCAATCATCGAAATAACCTCGTGAAGCGGCTCAAAGTTATCTTCTAATGTGGGTTTTTGAGAATCGAACCCTGTGAACTCTTTGCATCTGAAAACCAAATCATCCGACACCTTATAAAAACATTAGGATTAGGACTGGGGTTGTTAAAATCGTATTCTCCGTCTAGCAGACCCTCTTCAGATTGCCAATTAAAAAATGGTTTCATACCTTCAAATCTACCCATCCCATGCGATTCTTCCTTCTTCTTATGAATAAGACTCCCCCTTGTATCAAACGCCAGACAAGAAAGTGCTATATGCAGATTAAGCGTGATAACAAAGCCATCATTTGCAGTACTGTTTAGCCATATTGATCGGGACCATCGATGATGCAAGATACATGTTCCTGATAGTATGATCTTCATCATCAAGAGCCTTAGTTAGTATGTGTGGTACATAAAGCGGTTCTATTGAACCTGGGTAAAAGCATCTTTCCGGATGTCCGATATTGTTATAAAACGCCTCGATTTTTTCTGCCCAACATAGAGTGCCACACGGAATATCTAATGAATACGATACTATGGCTGAGTGCATCCTTGAACTGAACACCATTTTGTATCTTGAAACGATTTCTACAAGTTCTTTTGGACGAACAGGTTTTTTTATGGAATCCCTCAAGTATGTCAATTCTTGATGCCTATCAAACAATAATTCTGCAAGTGACAGATCGCCCTGGTAACCATTCGTAAATAATTCACATTGATAGCCTTTTGCAATAAACGCATGGATAATCGAAGCGTAGATATCAGCTATCTCAATATCTGAGAAGTTTCTGCCAAAGTCACGAAAAATATTAGGTCGTATAAGACCGATTCCAATGAGATCGGAATCCGTTTTTCTTTTCACCTCATATGTTTCAGATGCGAAGCATGCAGGATCACATACAAGCTTTACATCTTTTTCATGGCATACCCACTCTTCCATCCAGGAAACATTCTCTCTAACACCAATAAACTTTACATTTTCACTTTGAAGAATATTCCTTAAATCTTTCGCACGATCACTATGTGAATCATAGCGATCAAGCATTCCAACAGCATTGAACAGTACAGGAATGTTAAGATCATCAGCAATAGTAGCTATTAGCTTGATATATAAGTCAGATTTATAGTGTTTGTATTCTATCACTCCCCCCCCCGCAAAAACCAAAACACTTGCATCCGAGATCCGCTGTCTGAAGAAGGAATTTAAGGATACTTCATCCTGAAGCTTGTTTTGTGGCAAACAGGATCTGACTATCTTTCCCCCCAGATGCCTGAGCTTTCTGTACAAGCTATTGGACGATGAATAAAAGCTTTCATTTCTATCCACATGTGTTCTTCCCCGCAGATCGATGTACTCGATATTTGCATGCGGAATCTCCTTTGAAAGCAGATGACATAAGCAATCGCCCAGAAGCATATCGCCCAGATTAGAATCATATTTTACACCTATGACCACTATTTTAGTTGCGTTTTTCATTGGCATAGTCCCACTCTCCATTGTTATTCATGCTGTCCATGTAAAGTAAAGCATGCGATGAAGAAATCAATCCAAAATACTCTTGATCGCCTCTGCATCCTCCTGCGAAATCGGCGTAGCGGAAGTCAGCAAATTGCTTCCGCAAACGATATTCGGACCGGCAGGTTCGTTGTCATCCAACTCTATTTCAAATAAGATAGGCATATCATCAACGAGTTCCTTCGAATAATCCGAAATATCCTCCGGTTTGCTGAGTTTTACAGCGCGGATGCCATACGCTCGTGCAACTTCTATGAATGGCGCAGCAAAATATTCTCCGCCGGATTCTTTCGTTGCCTTATATCGTCCTCCGCATATTTGATCCTGGAAAGAAGTAATGTTCCCCAGTGCATGATTGTTTAGAACAAAAATCTTTATCGGATAATTGTTCTTAGCGACTGCATTGAGCTCCTGAATGTTCATCTGGAGGCCTCCATCACCATTGAATGAATATGTTGGTTTCTTGTTTGCAACATATGCACCGATTGCAGCCGGCAAAGAATAACCCATTGATGCATAGCTGGTAGAAGCAAGCAACCTTGTCTCAGACTTAATAATGGAAGATTGTGCACCCCAAAGCAAGTTTTTGCCCACATCAAGCACGATATTAGCATCTTCAGGAAGGGTCTGTGTGATCACCTCAAATATGTGGTTTCCATAACTCTTATCATATTTTCCAAAGTACGAACGCAAATCGTTACAGGTCTTGATCCATGCATCCCTATTCACTGCAAATTCTTTTGCATGTTTTACGGCGAATTCCAGAAAATCGACGATGCTGACGACATAATCGATCTCTTCATCTTTTATCTGACGCGAAAACTCATTAGGGTCCAAATCAAATCGAATCAGTTTTGCCTTAGGTGCAAAAGAACTAAGATTATGACCAACTTGTCTTTGAGCAAGGCGAGAACCCACGGCAATGACATAATCCGATTTTGAAAGGATATAATTCGGCAAACGGGTACCTGAAGCCCCAATAAAGCTGAACTTTGATGGCCATGTGTCCGGAAGAGCATCTACGCCCGGCATGGAAGTAACCGTAGGGATACGATACAACTCTATGAACTTGCGGAAAAGGGGTCTGCATTGACTTTGATTGATTCCAGCACCGGCAACGATCACGGGGCGCTTTGCATCTTTTAATTCTTCCAGTATATGGGAGAACTCGGTTCTGAAGTCGGGTCTCTCCTCTGTTTCATCCTCAAATTCTTTTTCATCAACGTCTACCATGCCGCGAAAAACATTGATCGGTATCTCCAGGAAAACGGGGCCCTTGCGACCAGTTGTTGCGATCTTATACCCCTCTTTCAGAGCGTCTTTGATTTGATACGCATAATCGATATCATAGGACTTTTTGCAAATAGGCGCTGCCACTTCGTGCTCCTTCATCTGCTGGAAACCCCGCTGGCGAAGAGGCATATCGTGCTGTTTGTCTTTCCAATTCACTTCTGCTGCCACAAAAATGCAAGGGATGTTCTCAAAATACGCATTTGCCATGCCCCCAAGCATGTTCATGAAGCCTGGGCTGCATGTAGAACATGCAAACCCTATCTTTCCAGAAATCTGAGCATAACCATTGGCCCCAAATGCGGCCCCCTGCTCATTATATGGGACATGAAGCGTGATCTCGTCCTTATATTTCTCAAAAGCATCAAACAAATACGCTATCATGCCGCCCTGATAGCCAAACACATCATGAACTCCTTTATGGATCAAAAACTCGCAAATATAATCAGGAACACTGATCTGTCTCATAGCTGAACCTCCTCAAATCAATTTGAAATATCTCATCAAGCCCAACAAGTGGTCTCCATCCCAAATCCGTCAACCCGTCAATTCTCATCTCTAATTGTGAAGGTGCCGCAAACCCGGTCGTTTTTTCATCAAGAAACTCATAAACGACTTTGGTTTTATCATTTCCGTATTCTTTCGAGAGATACTCAGCATACTCTCTAATCGTCATACATATCTCAGGATTCGTGGCATTATATACTTTTCCTTTTAAGCCAAAAAGCAGCACATATACACACGCCGCAGCGGCATCCATAGAGAAGATCAACTGCTTTTTTGTTTCACCCGCGGTATGTAACACAATATCCTTGCCTTCATGCAAACAGCGCAAGAAATATGACATGACCTTGGGATCATCATACCGTTGAAACAGCCCGGTCACAATTGAAAGACGAATGGTTTTGACATCAATTCCAAGCTCCTGAGCAGAAGAGCAGCAAAGATAAACCGAAGATTTCTTACCAAGCGGATAGCAGCTTCTTGGATTTAACGGATCAAGCGGTCCGTAAAAGATATCCCCTACAGGTTCAGATGAACCGATGGAGCCAAACTCCGCATCACTTGAAAAATAGAGCATGGTCGCTTTTTTTTGATTTGCCATGGAGAGCATCCGTTCTGTATCATGAATAATGGTCAGATATGTCGTTGCCGGATGCTCCTTAAAGTAATTGCGATCCGTGGGACAGGCTGCATGAATGATGTAGTCGATATTCCGGGAAGCAAGAGCCATTTCTTCGTTGCCATTTTGGATCCAGACCACAGGATCGCTTTTTTCAATGTAATCCGGATGTGAATCCGGATTGCGAGTTGATACATAAAGGCGGAGATCCAATTTGAACTCTTTGTTCGCTTCCAAAAGCAGATGTATCAACGCTGTCCCTATTGTTCCTTTACCGCCTGTTATCAGAATGTTTTTCTCTCTGAAATCGTTCCAAACAGGAAAGGAAGTCAAATACCGCTTTATAAGTGATCGAATTTGCTTAGATGGTTTCATCTTCGAACTGCGAATCCTCCAAGGCCCAGATAAACGAACGAAATACGATATAATCCATTCGGTTCGTGATCTTTATATTTGCATCACTACACTCTACTGTAAATAGAGGAATATCATAATCATACATCATGGATTCATCATCAATGTAATCCGATCTACCATCGGCCCGTGACTTTTCAAACACCGAGGAGAGCAGCTTTAAGTTGTATGCGTGAGGAGCTTTACCCGTTCGGCAGACATTCCTGTTCTTCACCTCTTTCACAAAACCGTCGTCTCCAATGATCATGATCGTTTCAATTGGCCGTCCGACAGAAATAACCGCATTATGCTGTTTCGCCATCTCAATCGTTTTTGATATCAATTCCATTGAGACTGCCGGCCTGACGGCATCATGGATCAGAACAATATCTTTTTCCGGATCAACAGATAGTCCCCTGGCGGCTACGACTCCCTGGTATAGAGAATCCTGTCGCGTCTCGCCGCCAATCACTATGGCCGCGACCTTCTTCACCTGATATTGTTCCACATAACTGCTAAGCTGTTCTTCGTACCCCTCTTTACAAACGAGTACTATCTTATCGATATCATTTGAAGCTTCAAATTTCTCCAATGTATAGATGATTATGGGCTTCCCCGCAACCAGAAGGAACTGTTTGGGAATGTCCTTCGCATGCATCCTGTTCCCGACTCCCCCAGCAAGTATTATCGCAATATTCATGTAATACCCCCTTAAATTCTGATCTAAATAGAGTGGAAGCGTTTATTCATTACATTCTCCCCATATGGCATCACACACTCTTTTGCAGCTATTGCCATCATGGTATCTATGCAGCATACCCGATATTCTACGACGCTTTTCTTCATACCGCTTATTGATCTCATCCAGATGATCGAAATATGTATATAGCCCATTAAAATCAGAAATCACTGGGCCGGGATTATAATCATCTATGTTTTCAAATGTGAATCCTCTGGAATTTTTATATGCGTCAGTGTCCGACATCACTAATACTATCGGCCTGTCCAGCAACAAGTAATCAACGATAATAGAGGAATAATCCGATAAAAGCACATCTGTTTCGGTAAGGAGCGAATACAGCGCAACGTGTGCCTTATCAAGATCTTCATTTGTAATGCACTTAATGTTTGTCAAATTATTCGCTTTATCCGTTGTTGCTGAGTCCATTGGATGCGGTTTAATAATCAAATAATAACCGTTAGATTGGAAAAGATCGTTGATTTTTTCAAATTGACTTCTGCTCATGGAATATGCGCCAAAACCGGACGCGTCTCCATCCAGTGAAACATGACCCGTTTTCGCTTTTCTATACGTTGGCATCCAAATAAGAATCTTATGATACTTGTCTCTATCAATATCCAGCTTTTTTAGCAGCTGTTTGCCGCTCTCAAATAAGGCGTCATTCCGGGGCAATCCAGTTACAAGGATGTTTTCCGCAGGGATCTGAAAAGCTCTTGAATGACTTCTTATAAAGACATCACTGGTCACAATGTTATAATCTCCGTTACGGTACTTTATATCATCATCGGTCATGCCTTTGTAGCCACACCCATGCCATAAATTCAGGATGCATTGCCCGTTTGCAGAAATATACCCATAATAATACTGATGCGTGATAACAATATATCTTGCATGAAGCATCAACCAATATCCTTTAATGCTTTTTTTCCGAACGATGTTCATCCCTAGATGACCATCTATATCACTCGGCAATTGTTTCCCTGTCCATATCAGCTTATACCGGCCTGAAATATCCGGCCTATTTTTTTGTATGTAGCGATATAGATAAGCAGCATTATCAGAATAATCCGGGAAACTGTTGAACAGGATAATGTCATGCTTATTCGTATGTCGAACAAGAGCATTACTCAAACCGATTATGGTATTATATAATAGTTTTTTAATAGATTCCATTTCGATCTGCCTTCATTTGACCAGCGATGTTCCACTTACAAGAAGCATAATAACGATCCCGATTCGTCAGGAATGATAACTTGAAGAAACGTATATCTTCTTTTTGATCATGCCAACGAATTGCTTCCTCACACAGAAAACACACTGTGTTTATAAGCAATAGATTAAGCACGTGTCAAGATGCGCAAAACGACCAACCATACATGCTTTCTGTGCGAAACCAGCATTCGCGATAATTTCATCCATTCTCATTAACATGCAAAAAACAATCAATGTTTTTTCGATATGTTAGATACCTTAGCAAAAACAAAAGTGCCTCAGTGACGCCGCGAGCAATAGCGATTGAAACAAGGTTAACGCGGTTCAATACGATAAGAAGCACTAACAGCAGAACCTGAAAACTAGCTGCAACTACTGTAGTTATCGTTGTCTCCCGTTGTTTTCCTATGGCACCAAGGGTTGGCCATCCAAACAGCATTGATGGAAAGCTAAACAACAATACTGGTACGAGCAAACGAAGAAGATATGCAGCGGCCCCATATTCTTTTCCGCTTATTATAATCAGCACTTGCTTTGCCACGAGCAGAGTAAAAACACACCCGAGTACAATGACCGGGAAAAATACCAACATCGTTTTCCGTATCAGCTTTCTATCCTTGGTGCGAACCATTTGAGGATAAATGCCACTAGTCACAGGAGTATAGAACGATTGCGCAGCGCCAACCAGTTGTGTGCATAAGCCCCAATATGCTACGTCAACTTCGTTGATAAATATCCCTATTAACAATGTGTTCAGCGCAGTGAAAGCAGTGGTCGCCATGTTTGAAAAAAAATAAATTGCAGACTCCTTTAGCTTTTTAAATGCTTCGCCAAATCCATCGAACTTCATACTTACATCAAATCGTTTCAGTTGTGCCCATACAAGCCCAACTGCAACCATTGAACCGATGATATCCAGTACCGGAATCCACATGATATCTCCATCATGATGGACGAACACAAAGGTCAACGCGGCAGCAATCCCTTTCATCACGACAAAGCGAATCGTGATGATTTCCATTCTCTCTATCCCGCGAAAATAAAAATCCATCAAAAATGCGGTTAATGCCACAACAACAAACGAAAGCAGAGTGAAAAGAACATTTTCACGCAAGATCCGAATTAGCGGAATAATAACGCAAAGACTGAGAAAAGCAACTCCAACAAGTAATAGCTTTGCGAGAAAAATATTGCCGACTTCATGATTAATCTTGTTCTGATCCTCTCCTGCTAAAACAATATCCTTTGTTCCGGAAAGAAGAAAGCCGAAATCGATTATCAACTGCATATACTGCATAACGGCCTTAACATAGGTAACCACTCCATAGCAGGGAACACTGAGCACTCGGGTCAAATAGGGCAGCGTAATCAGCGGAAATACCATTTTGGCGATGTTCATGATGTAGAGCATCGACGTGTTATGAAGAATTTTATTGCCACGATTTATCATCTTATACAACTCCATGAAAGGAATAAGAAGGATTCATTACGGAGAAGGCCAATTGGAGAAAGCACAATACTATTGTTAAATATCCACTCCTATATTTTTTTGATGCGTCTGGTTGTTAATTGCGACACTAATACTCCTATTACAACATTTGCTATTAGGTATGCCCCACTCGAAAGTAAATCTCCTCTTTGCAAAAAGAAAAAATAAAAAACAGCAAATGGGTATATAATATTGATTGTCTGAATTTTGCTTTGGCACATCCAATATTTTTTATCCAGATAAGATGAAGCGGTACCAATTGCTAGTGCAAATAGTACTATCCCTATTACTCCAAAATTAACATATGCTTCACCTATCAACGGCATAGAAACATTAGTAAAAGATGATCGGTAAAGAGAAGAAATGACCATTGCTCCAGTGCCAATAGGCTTCCCAGGCCATATTGTTCTTGGGACAAAAAACAACAAGGCCCCAAGTAATTGCCTGCCATAGCTAAAACCAAAAAATTGAGTATATTGCCTCACGCTAATGAACATATTATGAGCATCGTAATTAACGGTCAAAAAACTCTCTGAAACAGCTTGATTGGCTAATGCACCTAAATTATTTAAACTTGAAATCGTTTGGATTTTCCGAAAAATGCTGAAGATAGGAAAAGCTATTGTAAGACCTAAAAAAACAAGAATAGTAAACCAAATATTGCAGTTATCTTTGCCCCAAAAAATTATTAACATCCCAAAGTAAAACGCTCCCGCCATATACCGCGAAATACTCGTTGGAAAACAAGTCAACAGGAATAAAAACCCTGCTATAAAACATAAGAATCTTTTCGTTTTCCTTTTCTTTGGTACTAATAACGTAAATACAAACGTGTAAAGGATAGTATTCCTAAATACGTGAAAAAATAGCAAGGATAGAGTGGAGTTTGAACTTATTCCAACGCGTGAACCGCGAAAGAGTAACCCATCAATTCCATTCGTGTACAGTAGGATTGCTGAAAATGCACACGAAATCGCTAATACAATCAGAATACCACTAAATCTTAAATAGTATTCCTTATGATTAATTGATTGAATTCTAAAATTGATTTTAGTGCCAATATAAAAACATATTTGCCATAATGAGATTAATAGATTGCAACGTGTTATTTCATCATCTGTTGCCGAAAGACCCCATGCTGACCAACTTGCCAAATATTGCACTAACGGAGCAACGCTGAAAAACACTATGCTAAAGAGCCAAAACATTACACAAAAGCTGTACGGATATTTTTTCACAGATGAGAAAAAACATATCGAAGAAAAAAACAGATTGATAGCGAACGTTAGAATAACAAGCGCACTTTTGTTATCTGTTGTTCTTTCGTTTAGCGAATAAATACAAAACAGCAAAACAGCAAAAAACAACAGAGATAACTGGTAAAATTTCCTAGTTTTTATTGCCCATCTTTTCATCATATTTTGCTCACAACTGTATTACCATCTACTATCATCTTGAACAAACCTTCAACATCTCCACACTCGACAACGCTTTCAGCTGGGACGCTTTCTGGACTACCGCCAGTTTGGTAAGTGATGACTGGCGTACTACAAGCTTGAGCTTCCAGGTTCGTGGTTGGGTAGTTATCCTCGTGGGTCGGATTCACGAACACATCCGCTGCCGTATATATCTCCGCCAACTCTCGAGCGCTGTTGGTGCGAGGAAGGCCCAGAACCTTTTTCGGCAGAGTTTTGATCTGTTTATCGCTCAGACCAATAAGCACGATTTTATACTCATCATTCAGTAGGTCAGCGAGCTGGATAAAGTCGTCCAGGCCCTTACGATCGTCCCAAACGCTGGCTACGCCCAGAACGATCTTTTTATCCGTTAGGCCATAGCGCTCTCGAAAGTCGCTGGGAGTAGGCTTAAAAACCGTGGTATCAATCGTGTTGTGATGAACCTCTACCGGATAATCTTTCAAAAAGCTCTGCTTGACCAGATCCGCCAGCCATTTCGATGGCGTGATGAGCATCATGTTTTTAACACCTGTGAATGCATTGCGTTTACGAAGGTAATTCTTTCGGCAATTATCGATAAAAAGGCTTGCCGGATACCGTTTTATTTGCACACAATGGGTACAACCTGTTTTCCATTGGTCACATTTTGCAACTGTAAAATGCGAACAATGCCCAGTAAAGGCCCAACAATCATGCAACGTCCATTTCACCTGCATTTCCGGGCGACTCTTGATCCAATCAAACAGCTGCTCATAATTGATATAGTAACCATGGATATTGTGCAGCCACAGGAGATCCGGATCATACTCTTCTGCCCATTTCAGAAAGCGTTTCGTGGCTTTTTTTGATCCAAGACCGTGCTCGTCCAGCAAACGAGAACGAACGCCATGGAGCCTTACATCCCACTCGTTTCCAATGCGAACGGCATACTTGGTATGCTGCTCGGGCACGCTCTCCCGACCGTAAGCGATACGCACTTGATGGCCCTGGGCTTCCAATTCAGTGGCAAGATCAGTGCATATGCGTCCCGTACTCCGGATCCCGCAAACACTATTGATCATCAATACCTTCACTCAGCTACTCTCCTTTTACGAAGCAACTCACCCATCATTTTTCCATATTTATCCATCGCAACTTCGTAAGCATACCGGTTCTTATACAGTTCCTTCGCTCTGGCTCCCATGATTCTGCACTCTTCAGGATTCTCAACCATCGTAATGATTGCGTTCTTCAAGCCCTCGCCATCTCCGATCTTTATGCTGTGGCCGATCCTTTCATCTTCCACTTCTTTCGCCAGATAACTATCCTTCTCAACGACAGCCAAAACCGGCTGACCACCTTGAAGATAACTGTAATACTTGCTCGGGGCGCATGTGCCCTTAAGACCACGCTCCAGGCTCACTATGCAGCAGGAGCTTACTGCCACAGCCTGCTGAAAGTCTTTCCCAGTGAGGAAATCCAGAAGCTGGACATTGCTCAGATTCTTCTCTCTGATCCTTGCTTCAACAGTATCTTTCTTATTACCATGGCCAACAATCAGAAAACGAACTCTGCCATCCTCTTTCAACAGCTCCGCTGCTTCCATCATGGTCTCAACATCTTGACAAGTACCCATATTGCCGAAATAGGAAACAATAAACTGGCCATCCTTGTATCCAAACCGCACATAAGCCTCATGATCCGGTTTGCTCTCCTTCTCGTGTGCCCAGTTCGCGATGGTCACAATTCGATCCGGGGAAAGCTCCGTACGATGCTCAAGCAGAAAGTCCTTCATCTCATCCGTCAGTGCAACAACACAGTCAACTGCACTGTACAGTCTCTTATTGATCCAGTTCATGACCTTGCTGATCACGCTGTTCGACGTAAGAGACTGAGAAGCATACGCAACCTCGGGGTAAACATCATATGCAACAAACACTAATTTCGTGCCATACTTCTTTTTTGCTCTGAGTGACACTATCGGAAGCACCGGGGGATTGGAGTAAACGATGACCGCCCTATAGTTCTTTAAATAGGATGTATACAGCAAAGCATGGAAGGTGAAGGAAAAATAGTTGATCAGGCGGCTAAATGTTCCGACCCGACCAAGTTGCATATATTTGATTCGTTTGATTCCTATCCCATCAACTGTTTCCTCAAGTGGAAGGTGCTTGTCAGTACTGTATTCCTTTGGATATCCAACTAGTCCGTCTACTGTAAATCCATGAGAAGCCAGATATTTTGCGGTGTCAAACGGCAAGGTCGCCGAAGAATTATACTCTGGATAAAAGAATTGACACAAAAACAATACGTCTTTCTTAATGTGTTTCACAGTTCCTATGCCCTCTCATGTCGTGACAAAAGATACTACAATTATCTCTATGAATAGAATTGCACCAACGGCATATCACATATCATCAACTTTTCTCTACCCCGTTCAATTTAACCTTCTCCCAAAGTGCTTCGCTATTCTGATCGAAGGGTATCACTCATCAAGAAATAATTAAGCTTAAGCGAGTAGTTCATAGCACGTCCAAAAACCCTAACTTGTACCACTTATCCTATTTTGATGCCATTTTTTCGGATGCATTTGGTGTAACTTCCCGTTTTTCATAGTCCATCGCCGTCGTCTGACCTTCGGCTATGCCCTCGGTGCTTTCAGGCAAGAAGAGAATCTTGACGGTGGCGAAGATGATGCGCAGATCCTGGACGAGGCTGGGATCGGAGATGTACATAAGATCCATCAGGAGCTTGTCGTAGGGCGTGGTATTGTACTTTCCGTAGACCTGGGCATACCCCGTCAGGCCCGCCTTGCACTGCAGGCGCAGGCGGAATTCCGGCATTTGCTTTTCATATTCGGCCGCTATCTCCGGCCGCTCCGGACGAGGGCCTACGATCGACATGTCCCCTTTTACTATGTTCAGAAGCTGCGGGAGCTCATCGATCCTGAACTTACGGATCACACGTCCCACCGGTGTGATCCTATCATCATTCTCTCCTGTGCTCAATCGGGCGATGCCGTCCTTCTCGGCATCCACCCGCATAGAACGGAATTTGATGACTTTGAACACCTTTCCGTTCTTAGTCAATCGATCCTGTTTGTAGAAGGCCGGCCCTCCATCCTTTCTCACCAGGATAGCAACGACCAGCAACATGGGGCTGGTTATGATCAATGCAACTGAACTGAACAATATATCCAATATCCGCTTGGCAGCCAAATACTCCGGCTTTGGATTATATCGACTTACTTTGTAGATGGGTAGGTGAAGGATATGCAACTTTGTCGCACTGGCCATGATCACATCCCCGATACGCGGCAGAACCAGCATCTGGATCCCTTTTTCCACACAGTATTTCATGAGGATGTTGCGGTCATGACTATGGATCCCACTGGTAAACACGATTTCCGCATCGTCGATCGACGACAAATTGTTGAGGACATACCCTACTTGAAGAATCTTTTCGATCTTGAATTTCCTGGACAATCCGTACTTTTCGACCAAGCTGTCCATCCCCAGGCGAACATCGTAAATGATGTACGTTTTTTTTGCCGGATACGTATCAAAATACCATTTATTCGCCAGATATGCCCATAAGACTGCCAACACCGCCTGACCAAGGATCGCCAGCAATCCCGGCCAGATGGGTTCTAACCCTTTGCACAGGAAACAGATGAGTATATATATGAAACCGTCAGCCAGGCACGCAGCCAGCATCTGACTGTATGCCAATTCAGACACGCGAGAATATGATACTAAAAACGCATCAAATGTCCTTCCAAAGAAAACATACAAAAAAACATACAGCAACAATACGTACAGCCGTGCGTTCCCGGCAAATAAGGCCGCTGTGTGATTTGCGTAAAAAAGATACCAGCAAAGCGCGAAGGGCAACGTTATCAAGCACACAGCGAACAGCTTAACTATTCGCAAGCTGACATCATGTTTCAATCCTCGCATCCGTTTATTCTCTCCAACTTCCAACTTGAATCGGTTTTATAACAGGTTCCATGCCTGTTTTTGCCATGCCTTCGGACTTCAAAGCGGCTAAAACGCTTCGATAGGCCCTTTTCCTCTTGTGTCGGCCGGGCGGTTTCGGGGCGGCTATGGCCGCGCGCACGTCCGTTTCGGCTTCCTGTGTTATGACCGTCAGAGCAGTTCTTTCAACCGTCCGTTGGTCCGTTTCATGATGGCCGCCCAGTCCTCGGCGTAACGCCGCTGACAGGTGAGCCAGTCCTTATACCCCGTTTCGGTGCCGTGGATGTCGCTGCCCACGGCCACGATGAGCCCTTCCCGGGCCCACTCCCGAAGATATCGCTTGCCGAAACGTTTCTTCAGGTTGTCCACGTTCACCTGGCCCCACACATTTTCCAGGCGGAACAGCTTCTCCACCTCTTTGCGGTCGTACCGGTCCACATGGGCCAGGACGATCCGAAAGTCTTCATCGTCCGATATGGCTTCCACCGAGTCCAGCAGCCCTTCCGACCAGCGAGTGAAAGGCATTTCCAACAGCAGCAGCTTCGTGCCCTGGAGCCGCAGCTCCTTCAACCCTGGCAGTTGGTCGATCCCCTCGAAGGCCAGGACCTCAGCACCCAGCAGCACTTTGGGCGCATTCTTGGGAACGTGAGTCAGAAGCTCCTCGTAGCAGCGCTGCCGCTTCTTCAGAAAGCTATCCACGCTGACATGGTGTCCGTAAAAATGGGACGTGGCACAAATCACCTCCACCCCCGCCTCCCGGGCCAGCTTCAACTGCTGCCGGGAGGTCTCCCATCCATCGCTGCCGTGATCGCAGCGAGGCAGGATATGGGCGTGAAAATCGATCTGAGTCATTCCCGAGACCATCCTTTACCTGTTGTTCTCGTACCCGTACTTATAACCGTACTTGTACCCGTATTTATACCCGTATTTGTATCCGTACTTATAACCGTATTTATACCCGTACTTGCCGCCCTGCTTCAGGCTGATGTCGTTGATGACCACCCCGCAGATCCGAGCGCCGGCGCTGACCAGGGCGCCTTCGGCTTCCGCCAGGTCCCGCTGCTTGGTATGGCCCGCACGAACCACCAGCACCATGCCGTCCACCAGCCGGGACACGATCTGAGCGTCGGCAACCTCGTTGATGGGAGGCAGGTCGATGATGATGTAGGCGTACTCCTTGCGGAACCGGTCGATCTCTGTCTGGAAGTTGGCCGAAGCCAGCATCTCCGAGGGGTTGGGGGGGATCTTGCCCACGGGAAGGATGGACAGGGGGATCCCCTCCACACCGAAGACGTTGCACACGTCCACATTGGCCAAGAGGTCGCTGAGACCGTTCTTGGTGTGGATGCGCCAGAGGCGGGCCACGTTGGGCTTGCGCATATCACAGTCGATAAGGAGCGTGGGCTTACCCAGCATGGCGAAGGCGATGGCGATATTGCTGGCGGTCAGGCTCTTGCCCTCGGAGGGGTTGGGGCTGGTCACGCCGAAGACCCGGCATTCGGATTCGCCCAGGGAAGCCACGCTGTACATCAGATTGGTCCGAAGCTGGATATAGGACTCCCGGATGGCGAAGGCGCTCTTCCTGGTCAACAGCTTTTTCCGGTTCTCCCGAATGGCGTCCCGATCGCTTTCCACCCGCTTGACGGGCTTTTTCTTGTTCGTTGCGGCAGGGACCGATCTCTTCTCATTAGTTTCCATGGGTGATCTCCTCCTTTACGGACACGTTCCAAGGCTCGGGCGTTTCGCCGGCCACCTCCACGTGGGGGATGTTCCCGATGACGGGGCAGTTGGTCACCTTGGCGATCTCCTCTGAGGAATAGATCGTGGTGTCCAGCAGGGCCCTGAGCACGAAGAAGGCCGCGGAAACCACCAGGCCCGCCAGCAGGCCGATGGCCACGTTCTTTGTTAGGCTGGGACTGGAGTGGGTCTTGGGCACAACGGCATAGTCCACGATCTCCACGCCGCCGGCCTTGGTGATACGGATGATCTCGTCGGGGACGTATTGGGCAAAGGTGTTGGCGATATCGGCGGACAGCTGGGGATCCACGGTCACCACCTTGATCTCCAGTATCTTGGTGCCCGAGGGCACGTTCACCGAGGTCATGCTCTTAAGCTTATTTGGGGTGACGTTGAATTCAGCGTATTCAGGATGCTCCGAATTCAGCCGTTCCGACACCACGGCCAGAGCCGCATTGCTCTTGACGATGGCCTGGTAGGTCTTGATCAGGTTGTCCGCCGCGGCGAGATCGGCATTGGTGACCGTGCCGGACTCCGTGCCCTTGGGATTGGTGTACACATACATGGAGGCCGTAGCGGTATACTTCTTGGTGATAAAGAGGGTCGTCCCTACCCCCGCCAGGATCGCTGCCAGCAGACCGATGGCCACGATGGGGATCCATCGGCTGAGGATGACCTGAAACACCTCCATCAGGTCGATCTCGGTCTCTTCATAGGTTCGCTTTGCCGTTTCCAATGCTGTCCTCTTCCTTTCTTGCAAAAGCCTTCTCTGATGCAGTATAAGCCCTCTATGCCCATATGGACATAAATGTACAGCTTATAGAATTATACAAAGAAGCCAAAGATAAGTCAATATTGCCGCCCTATCATCCGATAATAGTTTACATATATATAAATAAATATGTGTTTTTCGTCTTTTCTTGCGGCAAAAGCATACGATGCACATCTGGGAGGCACGGCGGATCGCCATGCCCGATCCCCTCGACGTTCTGTGCGGTCGATCCTATATGATATCGCTGCAGTTCCGATCGAAGTGGACCAGCCGTACAGTTTCTTCCTTTTCCGCTTCTTTCCTTGACTACAGGCTTAGAATTGACTATAATACAAAAAATAGGAAAAGTATTGGTATGCCATGAAGGGGAGAGCCATTGCAGCACGATTCCGCCTGATTCCTCGTCTCCTTCCAAGGCAAAAACGAATCCGGAGGTATCCATGAAGATACAGAAACGAGCTCTTTGTCTGTTGCTTTGCCTGTCGTTCATACTCGGCGCCGCGGCATGCGGTGGAAATGAGCCCAACCAGGTTGTAGCCGTTACGGAACAGCCTGTCCAGCATACCGAAACGCCCACACAAACGCCCATCGTCACCGAGGAACCTACGACCCAAATGTTCATCGTAGCTGAACCTTCCCATGCCCCCGAACGCACCCCTGCGCCTACCCCCACCCCTACGCCCACCCCTACTCCCACGCCCAAGCCGACTCGCGATCCGCTTCCGGGGGACATAACCAATAAATTCCCCACCTATGATACCGGCGTCAACGCGGACTACAGCTACCAGTCCGAGGAGTTGCGCATCGCCATCGACAAGGTGGAGGACGAGGATCTGCACCAGGTCTACTACGTGGCTGACATCTGGATCAGGAACATCAGCGCTTTCCGCACTGGCTTCGGCAACGGAGCCTATAACCACGGCACAGAGGACGCTGAAGATTTTGTGGAGCGGGAACATGCCGTGCTGGGCGTCAACGGTTCCTATAACAACGGCGTTCTGTTCCACAACGGGGAACTAATACGAAAGACTGTGGACGCCACCTACGGTGCCATGGTATTGTATAACGATGGGACCATGAAAGCCTATAACGTGTCGAAGGATGGATTCAACCTCACCAGAGAGATGAAAAAAGGCATTCGTCACATCTGGCAATTTGGCCCGGTACTGGTACAAGAGGGTAAAGGCACTTTAAAATCCAAGTATAGGACCCGTCATCCCCGCAATATCATCGGGTATTATGAGCCAGGCCATTATGTTCTCGTAACGGTGGATGGCCGGACCAAGAAAGCTATCGGCATGACGGAAGAGGAAGAGGTAGAACTGATGCTCTCTCTGGGCTGTCAGGAAGCCATGAACCTGGACGGCGGCACCAGCGCGGTCATGGTCTTTATGGGCGAGATCATCAGCTCGCCATCCAACATGGGCACCGGCCGCGCCGAAGGCGGACGCAAGCTGCTGGATATGGTGCTGTTCGGGGAATTCGATGCGGAGGGCAACGCCCCCGCCCTGGCAGACATCCCCCCTGAGAAGTTCCGCATAGCGGAGTGAGCCCCTTTCGTGAAACGAAAAAGGAGATCTATGGAGACTCAAAACACCTCTAAAAAAATACGCGGTCTGAAGATTGCTTTGATCGTACTGGCAGTCCTGGCAGTGCTGGTGCTGATCGCCGTCATCTACGGCGCCAGTCTGTGGAACAGCATCCGGCAAGGCCTGATACCGACCGTTCAGAATCCGGATCGGGAATCCGTGGCCAACCTGGCCACGCCCTCCGCTGAGCTCTTCGACGAAGCTTTGCGGACCGACATCGACTACTACGAGACCGGCGAGATCCAGGAAGTGCCCATCTACGAGCAGGCCAAGATCGACAAATACACCATCTCCATGGCCGTGGTGGTTCAGCAGGGGAAGATCGATTCAGAGCCCCGGCAGACGGACATGATCTTCCTGGTGTCCTATAACCAGCTGCAGCAGAAGCTCTCCATCGTGGCCCTGCCCCGGGACATGCTCCTGCCCACCCATGACTATGGCTGGAAGCGCGTGGGCACCATCTACGCTGCCGGCGGCATGGGCTTGCTGATCAACACGATCAACGACTGCTTTAATCTGGGCATCCAGAATTACGTGTATACCGGGACAGAAGAATTAGCTGCTCTGACGGATGTAGTTAAGGGCGTGCCCGCCACGCTGACCGACTCTGAAGCTGCTTATCTTCATGAAAAAACTGGGGCAAATCTATCTGCGGGAACCCATCTTTTGAGTGGCGAACAAGCGGTCTGCTATCTTTCAGACAGGGTTTCAGACGCCAAGGGAGATCTGGGCAGAGCCGAAAAGCAGCTGGCGCTTATCTATGACACCTTCTGGTATCTGACCGATAATTTCGATCGGGAAACCTTGTTCCCCCTGTTTTATAAAGCGTTCAACGCCGTTCGGACCAATCTGGATTGGGAAACCTTGTCTGGATTGGCCTACGAAATCGCCGTAGCGGAAGACTTGACCGTCGCTACGATTCGTCTGCCCTTCGAAGACGCCTACAGCGAGATTGCTCTGGACGGCGCCTACGCCATCCTGCCGGAGATCGAGAAGAACAAGATCCTGCTCCAGCAGGTGTTGTTCGGAAAGGAATGAATCGATTCTTTGATCGACGGCGCTCATGATTTATGATACGAAAAGGGGGTTGACGACATGTCAACCCCCTTTTGGCTCATCGCACATCTTGCTTCGATCGATTCTGATCGTCATCCTGTTCTGTGGTTCTGCACCCACACAAAACGCTGAACCAGGGATCACCAGAATCAAAACATATGGTGAATACCCTGCCAGAGCTGATCCCTCTCGCTCAACGCCAAAGGAATGCCGTCCACCATATACCCTTTCGCGCTTGCCGTTCCCGCATAAGACCCCGTTAGTTTAGGCCAAACAATGCCTATCTCGGGGTCATTCCACGCTAAGCCGCCTTCGTCGTTGGGGTGGTAGAAATCGTCGCACTTATAGCAGAACTCAGCTGTATCAGAAAGCACCAAATAACCGTGAGCAAAGCCCCGCGGAACGAGATACTGCTTCTTGTTCTCTTCACTTAGTATTTCCCCATGCCATCTGCCATAGGTCTTACTGCCTGGCCGTATATCCACCGCCACGTCGAAGACCTCGCCTCGGATCACCCGCACCAGCTTCGTCTGTGGGTACTGCTTCTGAAAATGGAGCCCGCGGAGGACGCCTTTGGTGCTCATGCTCTGGTTGTCCTGTACGAAGGTGATGTCGAATCCGGCCTCCGCCATATCTCGCTGGCTGTACGTCTCCATAAAATATCCCCGGCTGTCGCCGTGAACTGCAGGCGTGATAAGGCACAGGCCCTCAATCCCATCAAGATTCTTCTGTACCGTGATCTGTCCCATATTACAGTTTTGCCTCCTTTAGATACCTGCTGACTGCGTCCTGCCAGATCGGGAGGGATTTGAACCCAGCTTCGATCAGCTTGCTTTTATCCAAGCGGCTGTTGAACGGACGCGCCGCCATGCTCAGTCCATACTCCGCCGTGGTCACAGGAACCACCTTCGTTTTAAGCCCGCACTGCCGATAGATCTCGCAGCAAAAGTCGTACCAGCTGATATAGCCCCCCTCGTTGGTGGCGTGATAGTAACCATACTTTTCCGTCTCGATCATATCCGCCAGCAGCCTGGCAAGATCGAAGGTGTAGGTAGGCGTGCCGATCTGATCGTTCACCACCCGCACCGTATCGTGAGTCTTGCCCACGTTAATCATGGTCTTAACGAAGTTTTTGCCATTGAGGCCGAAAACCCAGGCGATGCGCACGATGAAGAACCGGTCCAGGATATCGCTGACCGCCTGCTCCCCCGCTAACTTCGTCTGCCCGTAGAAATTCAACGGAGCGTAATCCCTGTCGTCCGGCTGCCAGGGGCGCTGGCCCTTGCCGTCGAACACATAATCGGTGGAGAGATAGAGCATTTTAGCGTCCACTGCTTTTGCCGCTTCCGCCATATAGCGCGTCCCCAAATGGTTGATGGCCTCGACCTTCGGTTTATTTTTCTCATCCTCGGCAGCGTCCACGGCCGTCCACGCAGCGCAGTGGATGATGGCGTCCGGCCCAATCCCGGCGATCACTTTATGGACTGCCGCTTGATCCGTGATGTCCAGCTGCACATACGATGCCTCCGTCACTGCGGAACCGTCAGCCACGCCGCTGTAGGAAGACTGGATATCGCTTCCGATCACAGCGTGCCCCCGCCCCGCCAGTTCATTCACGCAGTCGTGTCCCAGCTGACCGCCGACGCCCGTTACCAACACCTTCATCTTCCGTTACCTGTTCTTATACATCTCGTCGTAGTAGCGTTTGTATGCGCCGGATGTGACCTGATCCATCCAGGCCTCGTTCTCCAGATACCAGTCGATGGTCTTCACGATGCCCACCTCAAAAGGTGTTTCCGGATACCAACCCAGGTCCGCCTTGATCTTGCTGGGATCGATACCATACCGCCGGTCGTGGCCCAGCCGATCCTCCACATGCTTGATCAACGCCTCAGAGATGCCTTCATCCTTCAGCCGGTCATGGAGCTGCTCAATGATGGTCTTCACGATGAAGATGTTGGGGCGTTCGTTGTGGCCGCCTACGTTATAGACCTCGCCGCTCTTTCCGCCGCTCGCTACCATGTCGATGGCCTTGCAGTGATCCTCCACATACAGCCAGTCTCGAACCTGCATGCCGTCCCCGTATACAGGGAGCTGTTTATGCTGTTTCACGTTGTTGATCATCAGCGGGATCAGCTTCTCCGGGAACTGGTAGGGTCCGTAGTTGTTGCTGCAGCGGGTGATGTTGATGGGCATGCCATAGGTGTCATGGAACGCCTGAACGAAATGATCCGCCGAGGCCTTCGAAGAACTATAGGGACTGTGAGGATTGATAGGCGTCGTTTCCATAAAGAAGCCTTCCGGACCAAGGGCGCCATAGACCTCGTCCGTGCTGACCTGCAGATACTTCCTGCCTTCCTTCCAGGTCTTCTTCTCGGGATCGTACCAGGCTTCCTTCGCCCGCTGAAGCAGGTTCACCGTGCCCATCACGTTGGTCTGGACGAAGATCTCCGGGTTGGCGATGGACCGGTCCACATGGCTTTCTGCCGCAAAGTTGATCACGTAGTCGAAATCATACTTCTCGAACAGGTCTGCCACCAGCCCCCTGTCGCAGATATCCCCCTGGACGAACACATGGCGCGGATCGCCTTCCACGCCCTTTAGATTCTCCAGGTTGCCCGCATAGGTCAGCTTGTCCAGATTGACCAGCAAGATATCCTCATGCTTTTTCAGCATATAGTAAACGAAATTAGAGCCGATAAATCCGGCACAGCCGGTGATCAGATACTTCTTCATGATTCAATACCTTACCTTTCCTTCCGCCACCGCTTTAAGGTGTGCGCCGTAGGGCGATTTGCCATACCGTTTTGCAGATTCCACCAGCTTCTGTCGGTCGATCCACCCATTGATATAGCCGATCTCCTCCGGTGCCGAGATGGTGATGCCCTGCCGCTTGGAGATCATCTGCACAAACTCCGCTGCATCCACCAGGCTGTCCATGGTTCCCGTATCCAGCCAGGCAAAGCCCCGACCAAGGAGCTGAACGTCCAGCAGATCGTCCTTCAGATACATCTCGTTGAGGGTGGTGATCTCCAGCTCCCCCCGTGCCGATGGCTTAACCAAATTCGCTCTATCACTGACGCCCGCCGGATAGAAGTATAGTCCGGTCACCGCATAGTTGCTCTTGGGCGCCTTCGGTTTCTCCTCGATGCTGGTAGCTTTCCCATTCTCATCGAAAGCCACCACGCCGAACCGCTCCGGGTCGTTGACATAGTATCCGAACACGGTGGCACGCCGGTTCTCCTCTGCGTTTTCCACGGCAGCCCGAAGAAGCTTCCTGAATCCGTTCCCGTAAAAGATGTTGTCGCCCAGTACCATAGCCCCTGCTTCTCCATTCAGAAACGTCTCTCCCAGGATGAACGCCTGGGCCAAGCCGTCCGGGCTGGGCTGCACCTTGTAGCTCAGCTTCACGCCGAATTGGGATCCATCTCCCAACAGCGCTTCGAATCGAGGCGTATCGTCTGGTGTACTGATGATCAAAATCTCATGTATCCCTGCCAGCATCAGCGTGGACAAAGGATAGTAGATCATCGGCTTGTCGTACACAGGCAACAGCTGCTTGCTGGTCACCATGGTGAGTGGATACAAGCGGGTCCCGGCCCCGCCGGCCAAGATGATGCCTTTCATGCTTCAGTCTCCTTTTCTCTGGTGAATATGGACCTAAACTGCAACTATCAGCCTTTCAGAATTCTATCTTCTTCGCCTTTTTCTTCCATATGTCCGGTTGCCGCCCGGCAATGCGCTTTTCATCGTTTTGCCTCTTCAGAAATAGCTGCAATAAACTTTTCTGCCAGATGCCTATACGTGAAATGCTTCAAAACAGCATCGATCCCATTCTGTCCCATCTGTTTTCTTTCATCTGGAGCAAGGCGTTTGATCTGCAGAATGGCGCGCACGACCCGGTCCGTATCCATGGGATCGCATTCGATACCGCATTTATATATGCTGACCGGTGTTTGCGGCGCATTAAAAGCGCATATAACGGGAATGCCAGCCATCATGGAGTCGTACATCTTGTTCAGGCACAAACCAAACCGATACAATGGCGATGGCATCCCGGTCATATACGAGCAATCAAATTTTCTGACAAGAGTCGGCACTGCTTTCTTGCTGACCGAGGGCAGAAAAAACGCATTATCAATCTTCTCGTCTATCGCTCTTTGGACCAGCCTCTTTTTCTCGACCCCCTCGCCAACAAAAGCAAAAATGATATCTTTATCTACTTTCCTGCACTTTTCAGCCACGTCCAGACAATTGTCCAGAGCATTCGACAAGGCGTGTCCGCCGAAATAACCTACGATAAACTTGTCTTTATGATCCGCAAAGAAACGCTTGTGCTCATCGGGAATGTCATCCGCAAAAGCCCATTCCTCTTCCACGACCCCGTTCTGGATATTGACGAACTTTTCTGGGTCAAGCCCATGTTCGACCATGTATGCTTTTGAATACGGTGCAAGCGCTACGCATTTATCGCAATGCCTGTATGCCGAATTCTCAGCGATCTGCATGGCAATGACGAAAGGATGTTTCTTTGACATACCACCGACTTCGTATAGCGTCGCCGGCCACATGTCGTGAACTTCGTGAACATACTTTGCTCTTGCTATTTTTGCAATCCTTTGCGCGGGATATGTGTCCAAGGGATATGTTGAAGAAGCGATGACAATGTTCGGCTCCCATTTTTCGGCAATCTGCCGGGCATGCGTCAGAAGTTTTCTGACGAATCTCTCCATGGTGACTGCTCTCTTTACCCCGTTGCCTTCATACCGGCCTGCTTTTATCCAAACATACTCGATGCCGTCTATGGTTTCGGATTGAAAATCCTCGTTTACATTGGGGTTTTTTCTTCTCAGATGCGAAAAATCGCCAGCTATGATCGTTACCTTGTGCCCCATTCTCACCCACTCACGAGAAAGGTAGTACGGTCTGAACTCCATGCCCATTTCCGGGGAGCCAGCATAGTGCTCAAGATACAAAATATTCATTTGTAATCCTTTCCGAGAACAGCAAATACCGTGCGGATCATTGTCAACACATCTCTGCAGAATCGAAATCGCCTGATTGATTCCAGATTCCATTTCATCTTGGCAGGCAGCACTTGTTCGATATAAACCCGATCTATGTCATCACCGGAATGAAGAAGCCGGTCTTCATCCTTATACCGGATGGATGCCTCGCTCGTTATCCCCGCGGGCATAAGGAGGGTCGCGTTGTATTCCGGTTTGTACTGCTCCACGTACTTGACGGCTTCCGGCCGCGTGCCGACGAAGCTCATGTCGCCGGCTATCACGTCGAAGACCTGGGGAAGCTCATCGAGCCGCAACCTGCGAAGCTTTGCGCCGAGCTTTGTGATTCGGGGATCTCCTCCCACTGTGACTGCCGTACCGATCTTTTCCGCGTTGTTTACCATGGTGCGGAATTTATGGATGCGGAAATGTTTGCCATAGGTCGTCACCCGCTCCTGACGATAGAAAACGGTCCCGGGGCTGTCCAGCTTGATCATCACAGCGATAACAGCCATGGGGATAGCAAGGATCACCAAAAGGAGGATGGCAGCGGTGAAATCGAAGATACGCTTCAGAACGAGCTGTCCCCGTTTCTTATCCAACACCTCCCAGTATGGTCGAACCTCTGGGGTTCTCATGAAGTCCGGCAGGTCTTCCCATCGCTTCAGCATTCTATCGCCTCGTTTACGACCGCTCTCAGTTTCTCGCACACATACGCCACGTCCTCGTCGCTCAGCAGCGTGTGCAGCGGAAGGGTGATCAGGTTGTGGTAGTAGTCAAAGCTGTTCGGGTAGCGCTCTATCCCGCCGCTCATGGATCTGTACGCCGTCATCATGGGCATGGGCTTGTAGTGGACGTTGGTGGCCACGCCCTGTTCCGCCATGCCCTCGATGATCTCGTTGCGCTTGTCCGCGTCGATGCCGGGGACGCGGATGAGGTAAAGGTGATTGGAGCTGTCCATGCCGGGGACGTGATGGATCAGATGGCTGATGCCCAGCTCCTCGCACACCGCGTCGTATTTCTGCATGATCTCCACCCGCCGGTTCAGCAAGCCCAGGTACCGGTCCAACTGTCTGAGACCGATAGCCGCCATGATGTCGGTCATGTTGCACTTGTACCAGGGGCCAATGATGTCGTACTCCCAGGCGCCCAGCTTGGTCTTGGCCAGAGCGTCCTTGTTCTGGCCGTGGAGGGACAGGAGCTGATACATCTTGTAGATCTCGGCGTTCGCCACGCCGGGAATGGGCCGCCAGGCGGACGCGCCGCCTTCAGCCGTGGTAAAGTTCTTCACGGCATGGAAGGAGAAGGAGGTGAAGTCGGCGATGGCGCCTACGTATTTCCTTTCGCCGCCGACCACCCGGGACGCGCCCAAAGCGTGCGCGGCGTCGCAGACCACCGCCACCCGGCCCAGAGCCTTCTGGATCCGGGCGGACAGATCGTTCAGCGGCGTGCCGTCGCTTTCCACGGCCCTGAAAAGGCCCTTCCTGCGCTCCACGATCTCGAAGATACGGTCGTAGTCGCAGACGATGCCGCCCAGGTCCACGGGGATGATCGCCTTCGTCCTTTCCGTGATGGCCGCCTCCAGGGCGTCATAATCCATCTCCGGCATATGGGTGATGGGATCGCCGTCCTTCTGGATATCCACGAACTTCACGGTGGCCCCGCAGTGGATGGCGGCAGAAGCGGACGCCGTATAGGAGTACGCCGGTACGATGACCTCGTCGCCGGGGCGGATGCCCAGGATCCGAAGGTTCAGCTCCTCCGCGGCGGTAGCGCTGTTCAGGCAGACGACCCGATCCTTCCACCGTTCCTGATCCACCTCCGTGTCGATATCCGTTCTGCCCGTCTCGATATAGGCCGCCAGCCGCCGCTCCAGCAGCTTCGTGCGGGGGCCGGTGGTGATCCAGCCGCTGTTTAAAGCGTCCACCACCTCGCCGATCTCGCTTCCCCCGATATCCGGCGGACTGAAGGGGATCTTCCGCTTCCCCTGCTTTTGCTCCGGGCCTGTGACCACGGTGCCCATGCCGGTAAACTGGTCGGCTTCGCCCACATAACCGAAGAAGCTGGAATAGTCCCTCAGCTCGATCTTTTTCTCCTGGCAGATGCGCTTGACGGCCTGGCGGGACGCCTCCGAAAGGCTGGGCTCCGTCAAAAAGACGCAGGTGATGTCGTGCTTGCCGATCTGCTCGGCCAGCTCGTCCATTCTGTACACAGGAACACCGTCGATCAGCTTCCCGGCCGCAGCGCCGCTGGGATCGACAGCGCAGCAGACATTGAAATACACGCCGCCCTGCAGGACCCGTATGGTCTGTTCTCCCAGCTCCTCCGTGCCGACGACCAGCGCCTTGCCGGGCTTCTTCTCCGACCGCCGCCTTTCGATGACCACGATGCGATAGGAGAAGCGGATCGCCGACACAAAAATGAATTGCAGCGCCGCGCCAATGCAGTAATAGGTGATCGGCATGCGATAATAGGGGGGCTCACGAATAAAGATTACGGAGCCGATGACCTGCACAAGGCAGGACGCTAAGGACGCGCCGATGATCCGGTTGATGTCGCTGACGTCAGCATATCTCCAGAGGCCCCCGTACAACCGAAACAGGTAAAAGATCACCAGGCAGAAGCAGGTGTATACCGGAGCGAAGCGAAAATGAAAAGAGAAAAAGCGCGCGATGTTTGAAGCGCCCTGATAGGCAAAATCGTCCAAGGCGCCGCGCAGGACGAGCGCAATAAGATAGGCAAGGTTCACGGCGACGATATCCAGCAAAACGACCCAAAGATCGTCCTTCCATATCTGCTTGATGGTTTTTATGAATCTATTCTCCATTTTTTGTACCTGCTCCTCCTTTTCGTACCGATTTTGATCGGCACTTTTTACTTGGCGGCAGCGAGTCCTCGATCATCGGGGCCATCCCCGTTCGTTTTATCTCCCGTCCCCCGCACTGTCAAAACAGTTTTACAGAGCCAACGTCTCTTTCGTTCCGACCTTATCCCAACATAGGGTTTCTTGGGCTAAGGTCCCTTTTCAAGCGGACTTGGCCCAAAGGCTCTTGATCAGCCCCCTCGTGTCCGGAATCAGCCATACGATCACGCCATAGCAAATGCAGGACAAGAGGATCTTTGCGATCATGTCCGGGATATGTCCCCACCCAAGAGTGCTGATCCAGCTGCACGCCAGGATGACTCCCGCGCTCCCCAGCACGGCGATCAGCAGCCTTTTGAGGACCACGGCAAAGGATATATACCGTCGAGACCAGACAAGTCCCAATGTCAGCACCACGATTTCTGCGATCACCGTGGTAATCGCCGCGCCGATATAGCTATACTTCCGGATCAGGAAAAGATTGAGCAGGATGTTGACTCCTGCGCTGATCAGCGAGATCAAAAAGCTAAGTTTTTCCTTCCGTATGGTCAGCAAGACGCCGTTGGAACAGATATTCCCCACGGTGGCGCACAGCAGCGCAAAGGACAGCACTCGCAGCGGGCCAACAGCTGCCATGTATTCCTCTCCGGCCAGCAGGAAAACCACGTCGTCAGCGATCATATACAGCCCCGACAAGGCAGGAATCACCAGCAACACGATCATCGAGACCGACCTGCTGGTCAACTCCGTAAAGTCGTCGTCCCTGTTTTGGTTGTACAGGAACGACATGCGTGGGATCATCACGGCGACGATGGCATTCAGCATGGTTTTGACCATTGTATACACCTGGGTGGAGACCTTGTATATGCCCACGTCCACGTCCCCGCGAAAGATGCCCAGCATGGTGATGTCCGAATCCAGGTAGACGGACGTCGTGATGGCGCTCATGAATATGATCAGAACGGGGGCCAGGTGCTTGGACAGCTTCATGTCCAGGGTAACGCCATACCGCATATACCTGGACGTGTACAGGCAGTCGATGCAGGCGAGGAGCGCCGTACAGGTGCTGGTGATGCCGGCATACACGGCCAGATCGTTCTGGGACTTGACGAACAGGAATATGGCGGCTGTTCTCAGGGCATGGATCAGGATAGACTCTATGGTCGCAAATCGGAAATCCTCATACGCGCTGTAGATCCAGCTTCTGCCTATGGTCCTAAAGACGATCTCCAAACTCAAGATCAGCAGGATTTCCCTATATGCCCCCACCGGCCGCCAGATGACCAGCATGAGGAAGAACAGCCCGTAGGCGATGATTGCGGAAAGGATGTTCAGGCTGAACAGTTCCCTGCCGATCTCGTATGCCTTTTCCCTGTTTTCACGGATGGCCGATATCTCCCGAATCGCATAGGCGCTGATCCCCAGCGCGCTGACGGATAAAAAATACCCGCAAATCGACAGGCAGTAATTGTACTTTCCATACCCCTCGCTGCCCAGAGTCCTGGTGAGATAGGGCATCAGGATCACCGAAAAAACCAGCGAGCTGATCTGTCCTACGACGTTGTATATGGCGTTTTTCCCAAGCGACTTCGATTTCATCTGCTTCGTTTCCGGTGATGCCTTCCCCTCACGATCATATTTCCTTCCGTTTCAAGCTTCTGACTCCCTCTCCTCCCTACAGCGTCAGCTGAAGGACAAATAAAACGGGAAAGATGGCGTACCCCATAAACGCCTTGCCAAAGGGGGACAGCTTCTCGAACCGGCAGGCGGCGATGATGGGCAGCAAAAACAAATAGCAATAGTCCGAAGCCCGGTTGATCGCCCGGATTGGATAGAAAAACGCGGTGATGAACAAGCCCAGCAGAATCATGATGATCATATTCCTGTCGATACCCGCATTTTTATAGACGGAGAACAGGACGGCGATGCTCGAAAGGGCCGTCAGCCAGATCCTCTTTCCGGGCCTGTCACCAGGCTCCACGATCAGATACCCTCTAAGCCCCATGACGCCCAATTTATCTAAGATCTGCCGGATAAGCTCAACGGTGGGACGCATGATCGCAGGTCCCAGGTTGACCACCATCACGACCGCGCAGACCACGCTGAAGACGATCAGGATCTTGACGGGAAAATCTTCTTTATCTCGACGGATAAGTGTCAAAGCAAAGAACATCAGGAGCAGGAAGGCCATTGTATGGAACAGCATCGCTCCATAGAGCGTGAGAAAAGCCCACAGGTACCTCCGCTTCAGCAGCAGCCACACCCCCAAAAGGCCCAAACCCAGGCTGGTGCCGGCTCGGATGGCGATGCAGCAGTAATGCAGCGCAAAGAAGGAGAAGAACAGCGCCAGCATCCTGGCAAAGTGACTTTTCTCCTGCTTCAGGCCGGCTATCCCCATGGCGGAAAAGAGGAACAGCAGCGCATTGACAAGCGCGATGAGAAAGAGAGTAAAACGAAAACTGTGAAAAACGGATTTCAGAACAGCCCACACAAGGACGAAGCCGACCTCCATGCCATAAGCGCGTTTCCCCACCCAGAAAGCCTCCTTCACGTAGGCAGCGGGAGATTCCAACTCGGTATATGCTTCATAATAGGCCTCTGTATCCGGCGAGCTCATAGGCCGCAGGGCCGCAAAGACCCCCAGGAAAACAGAAACGAGTATGATCCATAGGATTTGCGTCCGCTTTTCGGCCAGCCGCCGAAAGAACGGCTTTCCTTCCAAACATGCCGTTAAGATCACAAGGGTCGTAACAGCAATATATATGCATCGATATACGAACAGGTCCTGTATCACCAGGCGCCCTGCCAATTCTCGCAACCCCATACCGATCATCTCTCTACCTCAATACAAAAGACAGCAAATACCGCTCCACAAAGCCAACCAGGCTGAACACTGAAAACAGCGCCACCGTCACGGCGCGGCAATGGAGGTATTTTTTCATATATATCCTTGCGCTTCTCTGCGTCAATCGGTGCGTGCGCCACAGTTTTTTAAAACCCACAGCCTTATCTTTCTTTTCGTCGTGAATGACCGGCGCATCTACGACAACGCCCCTGTACCCCTTTTTCTTCAAGCGCTGGCCCAGGATGGCTTCCTCGTAATACAAAAACGTATCTTCATCCAGGCCGTCGATAGCCCAAAAAGCTTCCCGGCTGATAGCAAAATAGCATCCGGACATGGCCTCCGCATAGATGAATCCGTTCTCTTTTACCTGGGCGGCGTCATAGTACATGCTGGTATGCAGCACCGTTCGCCGGAACTTGGTGACGACTTGGAAGCAGTTCAGCAGCATATCCGCTGCAGTGGGCGTTCTGTACGCAAAGGAGGAATAGGTCTTGAGCCTGTGGTCGGAATCGAACACATGAACGAGGCCGGAAGCGATGCCGATCCGCTCATGCTCCGAAAAAGCCTTCGCCACGGCAGCGGCCGTCTCCTGAGAGCAGATGATATCCGGATTGGAAACGAAAATGATATCCGAACCGTACCGTTCAATGGCGTAGCGGATGCCGATGTTGTTCCCGCTGGCATAGCCGCGATTCTCCTTTGCCGGAAGAAAATCCGCCCCGATCTCTGCGCAGTACGCCTGTATTTGGGTCGTAGAGGGATCCGTGGAGGCGTTGTCAACAACGATGAAGTGGGTATAGACCGCGTAATCCCGTATCGTTTTGAGATAGGAAAGGGTCGTCCCCGTATCGTTATAGTTCAGAATCACGATGGCAGTATCCATCCTATCAGCCTCTTTTCCGGGCACTCTCATACAGGCGACAATACTCTTCCGCAATCAGGGACATCCTGAAGCGATCTGCTGCAGCCGTTGTATTTTTTGCCAGTTCAGGGTAGGAGGCGATACTGCGGCGAATGCCCGCGGCGATATCGTCCACATCCCGCGGATCCACGGAATACCCCACATAGCCCTCTTCAAACTGACCGTCGAAGCCCTCCCCCCTGGAATAGAGGATCGGCAAGCCCTGGCTCAACGCTTCCGCGTAGACCAGGCCGAAGGTCTCGGTCTTGGATGCCAGAACGAACAGGTCGTGATCCCGGTATTTCTGCTTCAGCACCTCTTTTTCCACAAACGGCTCTACGGCAGCAAACGAATACTGTTTCAGCTTCTTCTCGATTAGCGGGCTCTTCACCTGACCGATAAAGGTGAGCTGTATGTCTAATCCCTCCGCCCTGAGCTTCTCTGCGGCTTTAGCAACAGTAATCTGGTTTTTATTGTCACAGATGAGGCCAACGGTCAATACCTTCCAGGTTTTTTCCGGACGCGTCTTCATCGGAGCCTTGCCGGAAAAGAAGACGTTCTCGATGCTGTAGGGGATCACCATGGTCTTTTTTTCGATCTCCGGGCGATATCGCTCCGGCACGTACCGGGCTAAAAACTTCTGCCGGTATACCTCCGAAGCGAAGAGGACGCGCTCGGCGTTTCGGGCGATCTCGATCCCCGTTCTGCGCAGGGACAGCCGGTACTTGAAAAACACGTTCAGGTCCGTGTTCTGGACCATGACGATATACGGAATGCCCCTGTCACGGCGTGCTCGATAGGCGATGTAGCCGTTGGCAAAGAGAGAATGGGCGAAATTCAAATCGAAAGCCCTGTTCCGGTACAGGGCTGTATAGGCATCGTATACCTTCTTTTCCTTAATGAAAAAGAAAAATCGATCCGTTTGGGTGAAGCAGTTCACCTCATCGATGCCGGGGAGCCCATATTGCACCGCGGATCCTGCCGGTTTGAAAAAGAACACGGTCGGGTCGGAGAATGCCCTCTGCGCGGATACGATGTTATGGAAGAGGATATTCTCATAATAGGAGCAGATATGGCATACCTTGATAGTATTTCCCAATTTGACCTCCAATTCGGCTTGTTTCCCTATCACTTGCGGACTACAGCCGCCAGAACCGCATGCCGGATGCCTTCAACTCATCCATGCGGTATAAGCTCTTCACGTCAATAAGCACCTTATCCCCGTCCGCCAGCTCCGGTTTGAAAAGCTCCTTGAGCTGCATCATGGACATGGCGCGGAACTCCCTGTGCCCCACGGCCACGATCACGCAGTCCGCTTTAGGAAGCTGTTCGAAGGGAATCAGGTCCACGCCGTACTCCTGCTTGGCCACCGCCGGATCGGCCCAGGCGTCTGCCACCATCGGCTGAATCTCATATTCTTGCAGCCGCCGGATAATGTCCACGACCTTACTGTTGCGGGTGTCTGGGCAGTTCTCCTTGAAGGTCAGCCCCAGGATCAGGACCGTGGCCTTCTTGGGCGCCATGCCTGCCTCGATCATCTCCTTAATAGCCGCGTCCGCCACGAAGGCGCCCATACTGTCGTTCACTTTGCGCCCGTTCAGGATGATCTGGCTGTGGTAGCCCAGCTTTTCCGCCGCGTTGGTGAGATAATAGGGGTCCACGCCGATGCAGTGACCGCCTACCAATCCCGGCCGGAACCCCAGGGCGTTCCATTTGGTGTTCATGCCGGCCAGCACTTCATCCGTGTCGATCTTCAGCTTGTCGCATATGATGGCGATCTCGTTCATAAAGGCGATGTTGATGTCCCGCTGGCTGTTCTCCACCACCTTGACGGCCTCCGCCGTCTTGATGTTGGAAACAGGGAACGTTCCCGCCCTGATGACGATGTCGTATACCTTCTTGATCTCCCGGGCGGATTCTTCATCCATGCCAGAAACCACTTTGCGGATGTTCGTCAGGGTGTGGACCCGGTCACCGGGGTTGATCCGCTCCGGGCTGTAGCCGATCTTCCAGTCCACGCCGCACTTGAGACCGGATTCCCGCTCGATAATGGGCACGCATATATCCTCCGTCACACCCGGGTATACCGTGGACTCGAATACCACGATGGCGCCGGGGGTCAGGTTCTGGCCCACCGTCCGGGAGGCGCCTTCCACAGGCCGAAGATCGGGACTGTTGTCCGCGTTGACCGGCGTTGGCACCGCAACGATGATGAACTTCGCCTCCTTCAGCCTCGCAGGATCTGCGGTGAACTCGACTTTGGTATTTCGGATCGCCTCCCCCACCTCGTTGGTGGCGTCGATGCCGTTTTTATACTCGTTGATCCGTTTTTCATTGATATCGAATCCGATCACCTGGACGTGCTTGGCGAACTCCACCGCGATGGGCATGCCTACGTAGCCCAAACCTACTAGCGCCAGCTTTTCTGATCCTGAAATAAGTCCCTGATAAATCCTGTTGAATTCCATAAAACTCTCCCTGTCGTCTATCCTTCTTTATCCCAGCAGGACCTTGCAGATCTGCTCCACATCGCTCTCGGTGAGGTATGGATGCATGGGCAGGCTCAGTACCCGCTTTGTGGCTTCCACGGTGTTTGGATACAGATCGTCGCATAGATCCATCCAGCGGTAGGCCTCCTGCTGATGAAGCCCCCTGGGATAGTAGACCATGGACGGGATACCCTGCCCTTTCAGCCTGGCCTGCATGGCGTCCCGCGCCGCCCGATCCTCCAGCAAAATGGTGTACTGAGCCCAAGAGGACAGGAAGCCCGGCAGCACCGTGGGTGTGACGAAGCGGTTCTGCAGCCGTTGCGTATACCAGTCCGCCACCCGGTTCACATCGTCCAGCTCGTGGTCCGCGAATGCCCTGAACTTGGGCAGCAGGATGGCCGCCTGCAGGGTATCCAGCCGGCTGTTCATACCGATCTCCCGGTTGTCGTACTTGTCCACGGGGGATTTTCCCTGAGCTCGCAGGGACCGCAGCCGCGCATCCTCCTCGTCGCTGTCCGTGAACACGGCGCCCCCATCTCCATAGCACCCCAAGGGCTTAGCCGGGAAGAAGGAGGTGGTAGACATGTTCCCGAAGGAGCAGGCACGTTTATCCCGAATGCTGCCGCCGAAGCCCTGCGCCCCATCCTCCAGCACCTTCAGTCCATACTTTTCGGCAATGGGCAGGATGCTATCATAGTCCGCGGGCTGTCCGAACAGGTCCACGGGCACGATTACTTTGGGCGCCAGCTTCCCCTCCGCCAGGACCCGCTGGATCTGTTGTTCCAAGGCTGCGGGACTCATGTTGAAGGTGGCCAGGTCGATATCCACCAGCACCGGCGCGGCGCCGAGGATGGAGGCAGTCCCCGCTGAAGCGAAATAGGTGAAATCGGAGGTGAACACCGCGTCCCCCGGGCCGATGCCCCAAGTCATCAGGGCCAGCTGCAGAGCGTCCGTACCGTTCCCGCAGGCCACGCAGTGTTTCCGCCCCACGTAGGCCGCCAGCTTGTCCTCCAGTTCCGCTACCGGCTTTCCCAGAATGAACGCGGAGCTGTCGATGACCGCCTGGATCCCGGCGTCGATCTCCGTCTTCAGCGCCTTATACTGGGCTTTTAAATCTCTGAACTGCATTAAACTCTTCCTCTTCCTGTATGAACTTATTTCAGCTTTCCGCCGGTTCCTGTTACGCTTTGACAAAAGGCCTGGCAGGGTTTCCTGCAACCGTAGTGTTTGCTTCCACAGATTTTGTCACGGTGGAGCCCATGCCGATCAAAGCATTGTCGCCAACTTGGATCCGGTTCCTCAAAACAGCATTGATCCCGACATATGCATGCTCGCCCAGTTCATCGAACCCACCGATTATCCCCCCGGCTGTTATTTCAACATTCTTATGAAGATGGTCATCATGGGCGACGTGTACTAAAGCATCCAGCTTAACATAATCGTCAATGATCGTATCACACCCGGAACCGCACGAAACATTATCGTGCACGCCCACCTCCACATTGTCTCCGATCACAACTCTGCCCAACGTGGGGATGCGCATTTTGTTTCCATCCTCGTCTTCGGCCATGGTAAAGCCGTTTGCACCCACTACGGCATGTTCGTTTGCGACAAAATCGTTCCCGATCGTGGAACGGCGGATAACGCTTCCGGCATAGATGCGAGCATTCTTTCCGATCTGAACGTCAGGGCCTATCACACACCCCGGTTCGATGTAGGCTCCTTCACCGACGGAAGAATCCTCGCACAGATAGTATCCTTCCGGCATCAACCGATATTTGAGTTTCTTTTCTTCAGAAAACCGCGCCTCGGCAAACTGGTTGGCAAATCGGGCATATGCCAGCTGCGGTTTTCTTGAGAAGCTGAATGCATGCTGCTTACGCAAGCATTCGGGCACGTCAATGCCTTCTTCCGCAAATACCAAGCACTCCGCAACGGACTCCAACGAAGTCAACAGATGTGCCACCTTTTTCGTGATAAACATGGCTGTATTGGAACGAGGCGCACCGATATAGGAGGCGCCCCTAATCGGGAAATCCTTTTCCGGAACAACTATGCTCACATTTATTTCCATTCCGTTCCTCCTCATCCTCTGGTCTTTTTCACCAGTGCTTTGGGCCGAATAACTCCTCTGTCCTTTCTTTCACGCTTGCCGGTCAAATCTTCCCGCAAAGTCCATGGTGGAGCAACGCTCCAGGGGCAATTTCACCGGCCGATGTTCCGCGGCGGATTTGTAAATGGCCAGCACCAGCTCCAGCGCTCGCTTGCCCGCTTCCCCGTCCACCAAAGGCTTTCGGCCCGTTTGGATGGCATCGATCACGTCCGCATACAGCGGCGTATGTCCGAAGCCGTAGATGTTGGGCGGGTTCTCGCTGAACTTTGCCTTCACTTCTTCCGCATCGTCCAATCCGTCCGCAAACCGCCACTCCTCGATGATGTTGTCCGAGGTGCCGGCGGCTTTGGCCGTGCCTTTCTCACCGAAGAGATACAGCGTTTCCTCAAGGTTTTTCGGATAGACGTTGGTCGTGCCCTCGATCAGGCCGTAGGCGCCGTTCCTGAACTTGACGATCGCCAGGCCCAGATCCTCCGCTTCCAGATAGGGATGCTCGAGCTGATCCGTATAAGCCATGACCTCCTCCACATCGTCGCCCATCATCCAGCGCAGCAGGTCGATGTTATGGATGCACTGGTTCATGAGGCAGCCCCCGTCCTGCGCCCAGGTGCCCCGCCAGGGCGCCTGATCGTAATAGCTCTTGCCCCGGTTCCACCGCACGTGGGCGGCCCCGTGGGACAGTTTGCCGAAGCGGCCCTCCTCCAGAGCCTTGCGGATATACTGAACGGATTTATTGAACCGATTCTGATGATTGGCGCAAACCACGACGCCCTTCTCCCGGCCCGCCCGAACGATGGCGTCTGCATCGGCGATAGACAGGGCGATGGGCTTTTCGATGATCACGTTGCATCCCGCCGCGATGCAGTCCAGGGCGATGGCGGCATGCTTGCCGGACTCCGTAGCGATGGCCACCAGCTCCGGCCGCTCCTTTTCCAGCATCTCCCGATACTCTGTGTACCGCCGGACACCGTCCAGGCCGAACTTCGCTGCCTTCTCCGCCATGGCCTGGGGCAGCACGTCACACATGGCCACGAAATCCAACCCGTTGTTTTTGGCCGCCTCGATATGGTTCGGACTGATCCGCCCGCATCCGATCAGCGCATACTTCATTTCCTTTTTCCTCCTGAATACAGTATCCGTTCTTCTATCGGCTTTCCTTCGCCGCTTCCAGCACGTCCACGATCTGCTTCGTCAACGTCTCGAAAGCATATCGGTCCACCAGCGCTCCCGCCCCATCGCAGGCGCGAGCGTATTCATCCCGATCCATGCGCAGCATCTTCTCTACCGCATCGGCCATGTTCCCGTCGACAAAAGCACAGTCGGAATCCCCCACTACGCTGCGGATGCTCTCGTCGTTGCAGATGATGGGCTTTCGTGCCGCTAAATAATCGAATATCTTGTTCTCGCTGATGCCGTACTTCAGCAAGGCGGAGTTCTCTATCATGACGATCGTGGCGTTGCTTCGACTCAGCACATAGGGCACCTTCCTCTTTTCCACGGTCCCCTTGAACACGATGTTCTCCAAGCCCAGCGCCTTGCATCGCGCTTCCTCCTCCCGTCGGGAGATGCCGTCGCCAAAGAGGATGAACCTGACCCCCGTAACGTTCCGGCGCTGCAGTTCGGCAGCCCCGTCCACGATCCGGTTGATCTGATTGGGCGGTCCCATGGCGCCGGCATAGACGATCTTAAAAACGTCCGCATCCAGATCCCCGTCCCGGAAAGCCCCCTTCTGCACCTTCTCCTCGTAACCGTCCAGATCGATGCCGTTGTTGACGTAGTGGATCTTGGACAAAGCCACGTCCTTCTCCCATCCCTGATCGAGGATGTACTGTTTGGCATTGCCGAACGTGAAGATCAGTTGATCCGCCTTCCTATAGATCCAGTGTTCGCCCCTGTACAGGAGTTTGGTCAACAGGCTCTTTTCCTTCAGCCCGCTGAACACCACCAGGGACAACGGCCACAGGTCGCGAACTTCACAGACGCACCGTATGCCGAATCGCCTGGCGATCCGAATGCCCGCCACCAGCGTCAGAGGATGGACGGAGGAAGCGTAGATGACGTCGGGCTTTCCGTACTCTTTTGCAACGCCGTCGGCGGCCTTCACGGCGTTCCGATAGAAGTCCGCCATGTTCAGGATCCGAGCCTTGCCGTTTCCTGTGTAGGGACGGGAGCGCACGAAGATGAAGGGGGTGCCGATCTCTTCCGCCATGTGGACGTGCCACAGATCATCGGTATTGTAGTACAGCGCGCCATCGGAGCCATGGACTGCGTTGCTGCAGAACACCAGGGGCTCATGGCCCATTCGCTTCATGTATTTAGCGATCCAATAGTGCCGCCAAGCCTTGTCACGATAGTATTCCGAAGCATAATGGTTCAGTATCCAAACCTTCATGAACGTTCCCTCTGTTCTGCGGTTTTGCCCTTTACCGTCTTCTGTAGGCCGGGAAAAACCCGGTGTCATTGACCCCCGCCTTGGCGCAGAGGGCGTCGTAGGCCCCCTGGTCCCAGATGCGTTTGCCGATATAGAAGTCGAAGTCCGTGTTCTTGGCGAACTTCTTCTTGAACAGGTACAGGGGGTCCTCCGGGTCGCTGCTGGTGCCGCCGCCGGTATGGATGTACCGGTATCCGCGGGCCTTTCCCCATTCCATGATGCCGTACATGATGACGTAGTCCGGGGACATATCCAGATACCTGTCCAGGGTGCCGGCCAGATGGCTGTGGATGTACGGCGCCCACACTAAATACAGCTCCGCCGCCACGACCTTGCCCGCCAGGCGGGCGTTCACCAGCACGATGTTGTCCCGAAACAGCTCCAGGCACCGGTCGAAGTAGTCCTTGCCGAAGTAGTAGAACCGCTCCGCCCGGTTCCGGTCCATGGTCTCGTAGTAGATGGGGAGGAACCCGTCCAGGGACGCCGGCCGTTCGACGATCTCGTACTCGATCCCCTGGGCCTGGGCCCGCCGCACGCTCTTGCGGCAGGACTTGCTGAACTCCGCCATGAAGGGGTCCTCGTAGTCCCCCAGGTTGGTGGCCACCGTGTGCCGGGAATAGATCACGTCGTAGACGTCCCGAAAATCCAGGGCGTTCCCCAGCAGGGGATGGAAGCGAATGAACTCGCTGACGATCCTGTTCTCCCGGCAATAGGCGGCGAAGGCCGTCTCGAACCCCCGGACGAGGGCTTCCCTGTCCCCCGTGCAAGAGAGGATCAGGGGCCCGCCGTAGCCGTAGGGCGTGACCAGATCGTACCAGGTCTCCCCGTCGACCGGGACGTCGATTGGGCGCCGGATGAATTGATGGGCGATCCGGCCCTGCTCCGAAGCGTACTCGAAGGTTTTGGCTTCGCCCGCTTCGATGAGCTCGCATGTTTTTCCGTACCGGGGATCGAAATAGATGTCCGGAATCAAATCCTTCTCCATATCACTCGTTTTTCCGGGCCACGCCCCGGATCTCGTCCAGGCACCCCTCGTCGATCTCCTCGGTGCTGGAAGCCACGTCCTCTTTCCGAACGACCTTCCACAGGGTCATGGCCAGTATCTTCAGATCACCCCGGAAGGTGATCCGCTCCGTATATTCAACGTCCAGCTCGAGCCGCCTGTCCCAGGAGAGGAAGTTCCTTCCGTTGACCTGGGCAAGGCCCGTGATCCCCGGCCGCACGTCGTGCCGGCGGCGCTCCCGCGCCGTATAGGCGGGCAGATACTGGACCAGCAGGGGCCGGGGGCCGATGAGGGACATGTCCCCTTTGAGTACGTTCCACAGCTCCGGCAGCTCGTCCAGGGAGGTCTCCCGGAGCTTCCGCCCGAAGGGGGTGAGCCGCTCCGAATCGGAAAGCAGCGCTCCGGCGGCATCCCGGGCGTCGGTCATGGTGCGGAACTTGCAGAGGTTGAAGACGCGCTCGTTTCGCCCCGGCCGCCGCTGATGGAAGATGACGGGCGCCCCCAGCTTGATCCGCACCAGCAGGGCGATCACGCCGATCACGGGCGACAGCAGAAGCAGCGCGCAGGCCGCCAAAGCACAGTCCAAGGGCCGTTTTATGTACTTTTCATAGGGGCCGTAGGGCGTGTGGCTCATGGCGCCTCCCTCTCAGCGAAAGCAGCGATGGATGATCTCGATGATCCTGTCCTGCTGTTCGGCCGTCATCTTGTTGTCCGAAGGCAGGCACAGGCCCCGGCGGAAGACGTCCGCGCCCACGTCGCCGTCGCCCACCCCCCGGTACAGCCCGCTGCGGGTGACGAAGGGATGGCCCTCGTAGAGGGGCTGCAGGTGCATGGGCTTCCAGATGGGGCGGCCCTCGGCGTTGAAGGCGGCCAGGGCGTCCAATATCTCCGAAGGGCTGCTCTTGCCGGGCACGGAGACGTAGCTGCATTCCGTGTCGCTGCGGACCTGGGGCGCCATGGCGTCCTCGTCGATGAGCAGGCAGGAGAGCCAGAAGTTGGGCCGGGACTTCTCGGGATCGAAGGGGTTCATCCGGACCGGCAGGTCGGCAAGGCCCGCTTTGTACCGCTCGTAAATCGCCTTCTTCTGGGCGATGTGCTCCTCGAGATAGGGCAGCTGGCCCCGGACCACGCCGGCGATGATGTTGCTCATGCGGTAGTTGTAGCCGATCTCCCGGTGCTGATACCAGGGGGCGGGCTCCCGGCTCTGGGTGGACCACTTGCGGACCTTCCGGGCGTCCTCCTCCCTGTCGGTGAGGAACATGCCGCCGGTGCTGCCGGTGATGATCTTGTTGCCGTTGAAGGAGATGCAGTTGTAGTCGCCCAGGGTGCCGGTTTCGACCCATTCGCCGTTCAGCTTGTACTGCGCCCCCAGGGACTCCGCCGCGTCCTCCACGATCAGGGCCCCGTGCCGGCGGGCGACGGCCCGGATCTCCTCCATCCGGCCGGGGGTGCCGTAGAGATGGGCCGCCACGATGAGCTTCACCTCGGGATAGAGGGCGAAGGCCTTCTCCAGGGCTTCGGGGTCCATGTTCCAGGTCCCGGGCTCCGTGTCGATGAACACCGCTTCCCCGTCCTCGTAGGCCACGGGGTTGATGGAGGCGTCGAAGGTCATGTCGGAGCAGAACACCCGGTGGCCCTGGAGCGTGCCCGCGTCGGGCTTGGCCTGGCCGTAGAGCGTCTCCCCCGCCAGCTTGGTGGCCAGGTGCAGGGCCGCCGTGCCGCAGGACAGGCCCACGGCGTGCTTCACGCCGATGCGCGCCGCCATCTGTCGCTCCACCTCGTTGATGTTCTCCCCGACGGTGGAGACCCAGTTGGTCTCGATGGCCTCGTCCACCCAGCGCCGCTCGTCCCCGTGCATGGTGGGCGAAGACAGCCAGGCTCTCTTTTCAAGGGGTTCGATCCCGGCAAAGCGCGAATCTTCGAAGAACTTGTTCATGCCATACCTCGTGTAGATCAACTGGATTGGGAGAGAAGCGCCGTCTGAATATTCGTTAGCCTAACCGGCCTTTCTCTGCTCGGCGGGAGCGGGTCGAGACGCGTCGATAGGATGGAAGGTGGGCACCATGGCCATGATCCGGTCGCGGATGCCGGGTTTGTTGGCGTAGGCGTCTTCCATCAGCGCCTGCAGCTCGATGAGGAGCCGATCGTGATCGAAGGGGATGGGGTTGCCGATGTGGATGAGCTCGTTGTCCGTCTTCCGGAGCCCCTCCTCCGCCATGAGCTTCTCCTCGAAGAGCTTTTCCCCGGGTCGAAGGCCCGTGTATTCGATCTTGATGTCCACGTCCGGCCGGAGCCCCGACTGCTTGATCATGTTCCGGGCCAGGGTGTCGATCTTCACGGGGCTGCCCATGTCCAGGACAAAGATCTCGCCGCCGTGGGCGTAGGTCCCCGCCAGCATCACCAAACTCACCGCTTCGGGAATGGTCATGAAATAGCGGATGATATCCGGGTGGGTCACCGTCACGGGGCCGCCCTTCTCGATCTGCCGCTTGAAAACGGGGATCACGGAACCGTTGCTGCCCAGCACGTTCCCGAAGCGCACCGCCACGAACTCGGTCCGAGCTTCCCGGAACACTCGGCCCGTGCCGTCCTTGTCCGCGTTCTCGTAGCCCACATGGGTGAAGAGCTGTGGGAGCTCCTCCGCCTTGCCGGCCTTGATCTTGGCATCGAAGCACTGGATGATCATCTCGCACAGCCGCTTGGTGGCACCCATGACGTTGGTGGGGTTCACTGCCTTGTCCGTGGAGATGAGCACGAACCGCTCGCAGCCGTGGACCATGGCGGCGTAGGCGGTCTTATAGGTGCCCAGGGCGTTGTTCTTGACGGCCTCGCAGGGGCTGTCCTCCATGAGGGGCACGTGCTTGTGGGCCGCCGCATGGTAGACGATCTGGGGGCGGTAGGTATCGAACACCTGGAAGATCCGGCGGCTGTCCCGAACGGATCCGATGAGGGTCACCAGGTTCAGCTCAGGGTACTTAACCTTCAGCTCCAGCTGGATATCGTAGGCGTTGTTCTCGTAGATGTCGAAGATGATCAGCTGCTCCGGCTCGTGGGCCGCGATCTGCCGGCATAGTTCGCTGCCGATAGAGCCGCCGCCGCCGGTGACCAGCACCCGCTTGCCGTGGATGAAAGCGAAGACCTCCTCCATATCCGCCCGCACGGGCTCCCGGCCCAGCAGATCCTCCACGGACACGTCCTGCAGGGCGCTGACGCTGATCTCCCCCTGGACGAACTGGTACATGCCGGGCAGCTGCTTGAGCTGGCAGTCGGTCTCGTTGCAGATGTTCAGGATGTCCCGCTTCTGTTCCGCCGTGGCGCTGGGGATGGCCAGGTAGATCTTGTTGACCCGGTACTTCTCCACGTTGACCAGGATGTCCTCCCGGCCGCCCACCACCGGCACGTCCTCCACGTAGCGGCCCTGCTTGTTGGGATCGTCGTCGATGATGCACACCACCCGGTTGCCCTGGGCTCCCTTGGCGTTCAAATCGCGAAGGATCATCTGCCCGGCAGAACCGGCGCCGATGAGCATGATCCGGCCCTCCGCCCCGCCGGCGGGCTGCCGTTTGCTGCGTTCATAGAGAATGAACCGATAGGAGAAGCGGATGCCCACCACCAGCACCGTCTGCAGCAGGACGCCGCCGAAATAGTAGGAGAGGGGCATCCGTCCGAACAGGACCGTGATGCCGATGATATGGGCAACGCCGGTGATCAAACACGCTTCCAGGGCCCGGACCAGTTCGGCGAAGCTGGCGTAAGCCCACAGGCTTTTGTACAGCCGGAAGAACCAGAACACCACCAGGGCGCCGAGGGCGTAGACGGTGATGAACCGGGTATAGGGCAGCCAAAAGGCATCGGGGATCTCCCCGAATTTGAAGTCGAACCGGGCCAGCAGCGCCAGCAGGAAGGCGCCGTGGATGGCGACAAAATCATAGACGGCCATGAGCCCTGACAGGATCTGCCACGGCTCCAGCATCCGCTTTCCCTTCCGGTTCACCATGTCTCTCTCTTCCATATATCCTCTCGATCCGCGAAAATGCGTTCCTCTCCGTATTTTTCCATGCCTCTGGCCTTCGGAGCAGTCCACGCTGCTTCGACGGGTCAGAGCACGTTCTGTCGGCTGCCCAGTTTCGGGGCGGCTATGGCCGCGCGCACGTCCGTTGCAGCGTCCTCTTTCGTCGCCCACCACGCTCGTCCGCAGATGGGCATACTCATACGCATACTAATACGATTATAATCCTTTGTATTATATAAAAAAGTAGAAAAAAAGTCAACCGGACGGGTATGGGGCGACCCTCCCCAAAAAAGCCCTGTTTCACGGTATAAATAGAATAGCACGGCCGGAGCCGTGCTTTGTGTGATCCTTTTTGCCGCAAACGATCTTCCGCCCTATTCGACAGTCTGGGCCTGCTGATGGAGCACCTCCAGATCCACACTGTCCTGGATATACTCGATGGCGCACCATATGGTATGGAACATATTCCCTTCGCCGCCCACGGAGACCTGCACCTGCCGCCGGCTCTTGTTCACCTTCAGGACCTGCCCCTCCATGCCCACCAGGGGGCCGCTGACGAAGGCGATCTTGGTGCCTACCTTCACCACCTCGGAGACGTCGATGAGCCCCTCGTACTGTTTGAGCCAGGTGACGAAGTCCAGATCCGCCCCTCTGAGCTCCGGAGTCTCGTCCTGGTAGTGGAGGATCTTGAGCACGGCGGAGTAGCGGATGATCCCCTGCCAGTCTGGTTCGCCCTCCTGCTCGAAGAACACATACCCGGGCAAAAGCCGCCGCCGGGTCCGTTCGAGGCCCTTTTCCCCGGGCTGCAGGTGTACAGCGAGAGGGGCCAGGGGCTTCGCCCCCCGCTCCTCCAGCATCCGTATGACGTTTTGTTCCTGCCCCGCCTTGCAGAACAGACAATACCAGGGCATATCCTCTCTTCCTCTGCTTCCTATTCTTCTAGATCCTTTCTCACCGAGCAGCGCAAAGCGCGGTGTAACCGCGCGCGCTCAATCAACAAAGAAAGAACGGTAGGCTGAAATACGTCAAACGCAGCGACATGCGCGGTGCGTTTGACTCCCTGCAGGTCCCGCCGCCCGGTACGCCGCAGGCGTATAGGCGGGACCTGGAAGCGAAGCGAATGCGGAGCCCAGCCTGTTGAAGCCGCAGGCTCCAACAGGCTGAGAGGCTACGCCTCGTAGCCTCTCGGGTTCAGCTGCTGCCAGTGCCAGGCGTCGGCGCACATGTCCTTTAGGGTACGCTTGGCGGTCCAGTGGAGGAGGGCCCGGCTCTTGGTGGGATCGGCGTAGCACACAGCGATATCGCCGGGCCGCCGGGGCCCGATCCGGTGGGGCAGCTGGAGGCCGTTGACCTCCTCGAAGGCCTTCACCATGTCCAGCACCGAGTAGCCCACGCCCGTGCCCAGGTTGAAGACCTCGGTGCCGGTATGGGCCATGAGGTAGTCGATGGCGGCGGCGTGCCCTTCAGCCAGATCCATCACGTGGATGTAATCCCGGACGCAGGTGCCGTCATGGGTGGGATAGTCGTCGCCGAATACTACCAGCTCCTTGCGGACGCCGCAGGCGGTCTGGGTGATGAAGGGCATCAGGTTGTTGGGGATGCCGTTGGGCGCCTCGCCGATGCGGCCTGAGGGGTGGGCCCCCACAGGGTTGAAGTACCGAAGGAGCACCGCGGACCATTCGGGATCAGCCTTCGCATAGTCCCGGATGATCTCCTCGCACATGAACTTGGTCCAGCCGTAGGGATTGGTGCAGCCCATGCGCCCGGTCTCATTGAGGGGCATCACGTTCTCCGTGCTGTAGACCGTGGCGGAGGAGGAGAAGACGATCTTCTTCACGCCGTTCTTCCCCATGACCTTCAGCAGCGTCATGGTGGACAGCAGGTTGTTCTCATAGTAGCTGAGGGGTTTCTCCACGCTCTCCCCCACGGCCTTGAGGCCCGCGAAGTGGATGGCGCAGCCGATTTCGTGCTCCTTGAACACCCTGTCGAGGGCCGCCTCGTCCCGCACGTCGATGCCGTAGAGGGGCACTTTCTTCCCGGTGAGCTCCTCCACCCGCTTCAGGGATTCGGGGGAGCTGTTGCAGAAGTTGTCCACAGCCACCACGTCGTAGCCCAGCTCCAACAGAGCTAAACAGGTGTGGGACCCGATGTACCCGGCGCCGCCGGTGACCAATACCTTCATATCTCTCTCCTTATTCTTCGCCGTAGGGGAAATAGGGGATGGGCTTCAATTTGAAAAGGTTCAGCTTGTGGAGCCGGTCGATGCGGGCCCTGGTGGCCTCGTCCTCGATGACCCCTTCCCGGATGTAGCGGTCCAGGGCGGCGTAGGTGAAGCCCAGGTTGTCTTCGTCGGTCTTGCCGCAGAGGCCGTCGCTGGGCACCTTCTCCACCAGCACCTGGGGGAGCCCCAGGGCGTGGCCGATGGCCTTCACCTCCCGGACCACCAGCCGGCCGAGGGGCGCGAAGTCCCCGGCGCCGTCGCCGTAGCGGGTGGAATAGCCCACGTAGTCCTCGGACCAGTTGCAGGTGTTGGCCACCCGTCCGTTGAGGGACTGGCTCAGGGCGTACTCGCAGCTCATGCGGATGCGGGGGGCCAGGTTGATGCGGGTCTGATTGCTGATCTCCACCCCGGTGTTCTCGATCTCCCGAAGACACGCTTCATAAGTGTCGTGGATGTTCAGGGTGTAGTAGCGGATGCCCAAGGTCTCCACCAGCAGGTGGGACATGTCGATGTCGGGCTGCTCGCCGTTGGGCATGAGCACGCCCACGACCCTGTCCTTCCCCAGGGCTGCCACGCACAGGGCCGCCACCACGGAGCTGTCCTTGCCGCCGGAGATGCCGATGACGGCGTTGCAGCCGGGGCCGTTCTCCTCGAACCAGTCCCGGATCCATTGGATCAATTCGTCCTTTACCTTATATGCGTCGAATGCCATGGTCGTACCTCCCAAAGGGTTTTATTTATTGTACCCCGAAACGGCCCGGATTTCAACCGGCAATTCGCGGCCACACCATATATGGCCCCGGTTCATAGGATAACTATGAACGGATTATCGGAAACCAAAGGGCCCTTTCGGCGCTATGCTGATGCCATAAGGAGGATATGTCTATGGAAAAAACCGTGACCGCATTTATCGACTACCTGCAGGCGCAGGTGGGCCAGCCCTATCTGTGGGGCGGGCAGCACACGAAACTGACGCCGGAGAACTACGTCGCCGTGATCACCCGGAAGGAGAGCGACCCCGAGCACCGGCAGGACGCCATCGACTTCTGCCAAAAGAAGTTCGACGCCGGGGCCGCCGTCCTCTACGGCTACGACTGCTCGGGCCTGGGGTGCTACTGGCTCTATAACCTCGCCCGCCTCTACAAGTGCGACGTGAACGCCAACACCATGATGCACCGCTGCTTGCTGCAAGACGAGCCGCCGAAGCGGGGCTGGTGGGTGTTCCGGCTCTCGGGGAAGCGGGCCAGCCACATCGGCTACATGATCGACGACGCCTACCTCATTGAGGCCAAGGGCCGCAAGTACGGGGTGGTGAAGACCAAATTCCGGGTGAAGGACTGGGCCTGCTGGGGCATCCCCAAGGTCTTCGAAAAGGAGCTGACGAGCGTACCTGCGCCGGAGCCGGAGCCCGCCCCCGTGCCGGAACGGTTCGTGGAGGTCCTGGGCGGGTCCGTAAACGTGCGGACCTCGGACAGCAAGAAGGGCCGGATCCTGTTCACCGCCCACCGGGGCGACCGCTTCCCTTTCCTCAATACGGCTCCCTCGGGCTGGTACGAGATCGACACGAAAAAAGGGCCCGGGTTCATCACGAACCTGGCCCGGTATACGAAGCTTATCTGACGTCCGTTCTTTGGATCAAGATCCCCGCCAGCAGGCCCACCATGGCGCCGGCCACGGTACCGGAGAGGAGGAGGACGGGCAGGTAAGCGAAGATATAGCCGCTGTCCAGAACGAAGGCGGCCAGGGCGATCTGCCCCAGGTTGTGGAGGACACCCCCCGCCGCGCTGACCCCCAGAGGGGAGAAGCGGCCGGACTTCTTCAGCAGGGCGGCGCCGGTGAGGCTCAGGATGGCCCCGGCCAGGCCGTAGAAGAAGGCAACAAAGCCCGTAAACAGGGCGGCGGACAGGACCAGGCGGATGAGAGACAAACACCCCGCCTCCTTCCAGCCGTAGCGATAGAGGAGGAACAGGATCACCACGTTGGGCAAACCCACCTTCACCCCGGGCACGGCCACGAGGGGCGGCAGCAGGCTCTCCACGTAGGAAAGTATGAGGGCCAGGGCCACGGAGAGGCCCAATGTGGTCAGCTTCCTGGTCTTCATGGGCCGGTAACAGCGTCCAGAGCGGACGCCCCTCCCACGATCCGCACCGCCAGCCGGTGGGGCAGGCACACGATGCTTTGGCCCCCATAGCGGATCTTTCCGGTCTTCACGCAGAGGAGGTTGGGGCAATCGGCCTCGGAAAGCCAGGCTTCGCCCCCTTCGATCACCAAAAGGTTATAGCCCCCCTGCCCCTCGATCCTCACGGTCCTGTTTTCATCGAGAGCGTACCGGGCGGTCTCCTTCCCCGCCTGCTCCACGATCACGGCGGCGCCGTCTCTGCGTATGAGGAGCCACAGGCCGCAACAGATCAGGGTCGCCAGCAGGCACCCGACGATCAGAACTATGTCGCCCCGCTTGGGGGCGATTTTTTTGCGGTCGTGATTCATAGGATCAGTATACCATCCTCCCCGCGGTTTTCAAAGAGGAAAAAGATCGTATATAATGCCTTGACAAACGCAGGGAAATGGGGTAAACTGCATGCAATTACATACCCTAAAGGCAAGGAAGGGAAGAGTACCCGGTCAGGTACGGCCAAGAGAGCCCCGAAGAGGTGGAAGCGGGGCGCGGATGGGTCGGGGAACATGGTCCCGGAGCCGCGCGGGCGAAAGGTAGTCCGCGACGGGGGCGCCCGTCATCGCGCAGGAGTGTGTTGGCACTCCGTAAGGCGTCCGCCGCGAGACGGACGTGAAATCAAGGTGGTACCGCGATAGTTTCGCCCCTGACTGTTATTTGTCAGGGGCTTTTACGTTGGAGAGAGGAAAAAGAGGACAGGATGAGCGATCCGATCATAGAATTGAAGGGCATCACCAAGACCTTCGGCACGGGGGACGGGGCCGTCACCGCGCTGAAGGACGTGGACCTGACCATATACGAGGGGGAGATCTTCGGGGTCATCGGTCTGTCGGGGGCGGGTAAAAGCACCCTGGTGCGGTGCATCAACCTGCTGGAAAAGCCTACGGCGGGCACGGTGATCGTAGGCGGCAAGGAGCTGACGAAGCTCTCCGAGAAGGAGCTGAGGGCGGAGCGGCGGAACATCGGCATGATCTTCCAGAGCTTCAACCTGCTCCAGCAGAAGAGCGTCCTGGACAACGTGTGCTTCCCCCTGCTCCTCGCCGGCGTCAGCCGGAAGGAGGCGAAGCGGAAGGCGGAGAAGCTCCTGGACCGGGTGGGCCTAAGCGACAAGCGGGACGCCTACCCCGCCCAGCTCTCCGGAGGCCAGTGCCAGCGGGTGGCCATCGCCCGAGCCCTCAGTACCGATCCCAAGGTGCTGCTGTGCGATGAGGCCACGTCGGCCCTGGACCCCACCACCACCCTGTCCATCCTGGACCTCCTCAAGGAGCTGAACCGGGAGCTGAACGTGACGGTGGTCATCATCACCCACGAGATGAAGGTGGTGGAGGCCATCTGCCATAGGGTGGCCATCCTGGCGGACAACAAGGTGGAGGAGCTGGGCACGGTGGAGGAGATCTTCCGCCAGCCCAAGAGCATGGCGGCCCGGCAGCTGATCGTCCCCTCCAGCCAGGTCCCCCCCAAGGAGAGCTTCGGCGAGGGGAGGTTCCTCCGCATCACCTTCGACGGGCGGGAGCGGACGGATCAGCCTCTGGTGGCGGAGATGGTGCTCCACACCGGGGCGCCGGTGAGCATCGTGTTCGCCGATACGCGGAGTTTGAACGGCCGTCTCTACGGGCAGATGATCCTGCAAGTGCCCGAGGACGACGAGCTCATAGAACGCATGTTTGGATTCCTTCGCCAGGCGGAGGTCTCTTTCGAGGAGGTGATCTAAGTGCAGTTGACCGAAATGCTTTCCCTCATCGTGAAGGGGTTTTGGGAGACCCTCTATATGACCCTTGGGTCCACGGTGGTGGCCTACGCCATCGGCCTGCCCCTGGGGTTGCTGCTGATCCTGACGGACCCCCAGGGCCTTCGGCCCATGCCGGTGTTCAACCGGGTGCTGGGCGTGGTCATCAATCTGTTGCGGTCCGTGCCCTTCATCATCCTGCTGGTGTGGGTCATGCCAGTGACCCGGGCCATCATGGGCACCACCATCGGCTCCAAGGCCACCCTGTCGCCGCTGACCATCGCGGCGGCTCCCTTCATCGCCCGGATGGTGGAATCCTCTGCCCGGGAGGTGGATCGGGGGGTCATCGAGGCGGCCCTGTCCATGGGCGCGTCCCCCATTCAGGTGCTGCTGAAGGTGATCCTGCCGGAGGCCAAGCCCTCCCTCATCACCGGGGCGGCCATCGCCGTGACCACGATCCTGGGCTACTCGGCCATGGCAGGCATCGTGGGGGGCGGCGGTCTTGGGGCCATCGCCATCAACTACGGCTACTATCGGAGCAACAGCCAGGTCATGCTCATCATGGTCATCCTGCTGGTGCTGATCGTCCAGATCTTCCAGGAAGCGGGCAGCCGGATCGCCCACAAGTCAGACAAAAGGATTCGGGAACAAAACTAAAATCATCTATCATGTAAAGGAGATACACCCATGAAAAAGATCATCGCCATCATCGTCGCCCTCGTCCTCGTCCTGTCCTTCGCCGCCTGCGGCAAGAAGGCCGCCGACAGCAAGACCGTCAAGGTGGGCGCCAGCATCACCCCCCACGCAGAGATCCTGCGGGTGGCCGCCAAGCTCCTGGAGAAGGAGGGTATCACCCTGGACATCGTGGAGTACACCGACTACGTCCAGCCCAACACCGCCGTGGAGGACGGGAGTCTGGACGCCAACTACTTCCAGCACACCCCCTACCTCAACACCTTCAACGCCGAGAACAAGACCCATCTCGTGTCCGTGGGCCTCATCCACTATGAGCCCTTCGGCATCTACGCGGGCAAGGTGAAGGCCCTCAGCGACCTCCCTGACGGAGCTAAGATCGGCGTGCCCAACGACGGCAGCAACGAGACCCGGGCCCTGCTTCTCCTGCAGCAGGAGGGCCTCCTGAAGCTGAAGGACGGCATCGACGCCGCCAGCAACGCCACCAAGCTGGACGTGGTGGAGAACCCCAAGAACATTGAGATCGTGGAGATGGAGGCCGCTCAGATCCCCAAGGCCCTCAAGGACCTGGACTTTGGGGTCATCAACGGCAACTACGCCCTGCAGGCGGGCCTCAACGCCAAGACTGACGCCCTCGCTTTGGAGGACGCCTCCGGCTCCGGCGCCCAGACCTACGCCAACGTCCTCTGCGTCAAGGAGGGCCGGGAGAAGGACGAGGCCATCCTGGCCCTGTTCAAGGCCCTGACCAGCCAGGAAGTGAAGGACTATATCAACAGCACCTACCAAGGCGCGGTGGTCCCCATTTTCTGATCGCAATGCGCTTTTCGGCCCCCCGTTCGGGGGGCTTTTTTCGTGGGCTGCAGGCGCTCTCGTGGGTAACGGGGGGCGGCCCGCCGGGGCCGGGGAGATCGTCTTCTCCATTTTTCTGCATTTTAATAGGAAAAACTCTTGCGCCGGGGGTAGAAAAATTGTATACTGATTGTACTATGGGAAAGGCTAATGATTCAATCAAATACAACCGGTCCTACCCGGAGTTCAACGGCACCGACGAGGGCATGATCAATCACAAGGAACGGTCCGGCGCCAAGGCTGCAGCCCTGATCCCGGCGACCACCTTCGTGGCCTCCGCCACAGCGGCCGTCCTGCTGCTGTTGCTGGCCCTGTCTCGGATCGCCCTGGTGCGGCCCAAGCTCATCGAGTCCACCTTCAACTCCGCCCAGGTGGAGATCCGGACGGACCTGGAGGGGAGCGAGGAAGCCTACCCCCTGGTCTATTTGCTCATGCCCTACGCCGTGGGCCGGGAAAACCCGGTGACCCCCGGCGGCCGCCTGCGCCTCACCGACGAGGAGGTGGAGGCCCTGGGCGAAGCGGTGCTCCGCGGCGAGATCTTTTCAGAGAAGGAGCTGCTGCTGTTCCAGAACTTGAGCAACCGGACCGACTATCTGATGCTGTTCCGTTCTAAAGACGAGAACGGCGATTGGGAGCTGCGCAAGGAAGCCCTGTTCATCCCCATGATGCGGCAGGGTACCGAAAAGCCTACGCCTGTCCCCGACGGCAGCACGCCCAAGGGGCCCGTGGCCATCTCCATGACCCCCATGCCCGGGACGCCAACCCCGCCGGCCGACAAGAAGTCCGCCACACCTACGCCGGACGGCACGGCCACGCCCACGCCGACGGCCACGGCTACGCCGACGCCCACGGCGGCCACCCCCACGCCCTATGAGGTGACGATCCCCTATATCCCACCCACCAACGACTCCACACCGACACCCACCCCCACACCGACGCCGACGCCCACCCCCACGCCCGTGGTGCCTCACGACATCACCATCCGCATTATCGGCAGCGGCCAGGGATTTGCGGGCACCGATCCCGAGCACCTCTCCTCCGCCAGCGAGCTGCAGGCCAATCCCGGCGATACCGTCTATATCAAAGGCGTGCCGGAGGATAACGACGACGTGCACTATCTCTTCGCCCGCTATGAGGTGACCTCTGGCACCGTTTCGAACTGGACCAGCAGCAGCTTCGTCATGGGCAACACGGACGTGGAGCTGACGTTCACCTTCGTCCGGGCCTACTACGTGTACGTCAGCAACGAGCTGCCCAACTGGGGCACCGCCACATATGAGGACGGTCCTCAGCTCTTCCCCGCCGGGGAAACGGTGAACATCCACTGTTCGCCCAAGAACGGCGGCAGCTTCGTCACAGCGCCTGGGACGATGAGGAGGATTTCTTCTTCGAAAATCCCGACTTTTCCTTCACCATGCCCGAGCGGGACGTGTACATGATCGTGGAATTCGAGCCCCTGCTCTACGATCTCACGGTCTTCATCGACGGATCCGGCGATTGCTCCGTGTCGGATTACTTCGATTACGATGGGGAGTACGACGTCTATAAGTGCGAGGCGGGGAGCACCGTCATCGTGTCGGCCGGCGCCAATGAGGACAACGCCCTGACCGCCTTCTATGTGAACGGCGAATCCGTTTCCTTCGATCCCGCCCACCCCGAGATCTCCATCCCCATGGACGGCGACAAGACGGTTGAGGCGGTCTTCAAGCCGCTGCACACCATCCGGTTCGCCAACGACATGCCGAGCTATGGCACCATTACCTGCAACGGCCTGTCGGCAGACGAAGATCATCCCGCCATCTCGGTCAAAGCGGCCGAAGGCCAGACGGTAACCTTCACCCTCACCCCCAAGACGGGCTGTGAGGTCGGCACGGTCGAAGTCGATCCTTCGGGCGGCGGTACCCTTTCCTCCAGCGGCAGCACGTACACCTTTACCGTGGGTACGGGGAACGCCACCATCTACGTGTACTTTGGCCCCAAGCCAGGCCATCAGATCCATGTTTCCACGGTTCCGGACGAGGATTTCCTGGGCTTTGAAATCTCCGCGGACATTTACGGGATCGACGATACCTTCCCGCCGGGCGCCACCGTCACCATTACCCCTGAGCTGGAGGGGCCCTATGCCTACGACCACATGGTGGTCAACGGCGGTAGCTACAGCAATCAATCGTACAGCGTCAACCCCGTGACCATCACCATGCCGGATACGGACGTGTACATCACCATTTACTTCACCGAGATTACCTACCACAGCATCAACGTGAGCGGTACAGAAGGCTGCGCCGGGGTGTCGCCCTCGTGGAGGCCGGACCTGGCACCGGGCGACTCGGTCAACATCACCTGGGAGGCTGAAACGGGCTACGAGTTCTCCAGTTGGTCCGTCACAGGAACGGATGACTATTCCCTGAACTCCGACAAGACCGGCGGCACCGTGGTCATGGGCGACGCGGACGTGAACGTAACGGTGTACTTCGTCCTGGCATCGTCCTCTGGTCTCCATGTGCACGTGGCGACGATGGATCCGTCGGGCTGCGCGTCGGTGACCTGGTCTCCCATGCGGGAGAGCTACGAAACGGGCGACGAGATCGCCATCACTGTCACGGCTGCAACGGGCTATGTCCTGGATATGGTGTACCTCAACGGCGACGCTGAGGCATGCGATGAGATCTCGCCGTATACGACTTCGTATACCTTCAGCGACCAGGATCTCTACATCGGCGTCACGGGCTTCCAGATCACCTACAGCGTGTACGCTTCTGGCGATATCGAAGTCGATCCTGACTCCGGGCCTACGGGTACCACCGTCTCCGTATCCTTCTATCTCCCCAATGGCTCTTCCTACGCCGCAAGCATTTCGGACGACGACGGCGCTATCTCGTTCAGCGAGTCCAAGGGTGACGTAACGGATGACGGCACGCTCGTCACGCTGACCTTCAGCATACGGAACTCCGATGTGTACGTGTCCGTCAGTATCACGTAAGCTCAGGCTTACTTTCGACCAACAAGAGGTATAACAGGAAGGAGAACACACTATGAGCAACAACAAACAGCGCAGAGGCAGCGGAGCCTTGGGCTTCATCATCGCCCTGGTCCTTCTCGCCTTCATCATCTTCGCCGGACAGACCAACGTCTTCGGCGCGGTCAGCGAGAACCTGCGGGAACGGCTCGCCACGCTGTTCACCCGGGAAGCGGGCGGCTATGAGTCCGTCATCGCCCGGATCCTGGCCGCAATCGCCGCCATTGCCCTCACCTATATCATCTGCCGGATCCTCTGCTTCATCCTGGACAAGTGCAGCAAGAGCGCCCGGACCCGCACGGTGAACGAGCTCATCGGCAACATCGTCACCTACCTGGGCGTGATCCTGGGCATCGTCTGGGCCCTGACCATCCTGGGCCTCAACCCCACCGCCGCTTTCGCGAGTTTGGGCATCGTCACGTTGATCATCGGCTTTGCGGCACAGCGGCTCATTGAGGACGTGATCTCCGGCCTGTTCATCGTCATGGAGAGCCAGTACAACGTGGGCGACATCATCATCCTGGACGACTTCCGCGGCACCGTCAAGCGCATCGGCGTGCGGACCACCACCATCGTGGATCCCGGCGGAAACTACAAGGTGGTGAACAACTCCGATATCCGCAACTTCCAGAACCGGTCCAAGGCCCTGTCCCTGGCCGTGTCCGAGATCGGCATCACCTACGGCGAGGACATCCCCCACGCCGAAGCCATCATCAAGGAAGCCCTGCCCGGCATGTATGAACGCAACAGCGACGTGTTCGAGGCCGTGCCCGACTACATGGGCGTGGAGAACCTGGCCGACTCCGCCGTGGTCCTCCGGTTCACCGTGGCTTGCAAGGAGCAGAACGTGTTCGTGGCCCGGCGGCGGCTCAACCGGGAGCTCCGCATCCTCTTCGCCGAAAAGGGCATCGAGGTCCCGTTCCCCCAGGTCACCGTCTGGAAGGGCGAGCAGGACTGATATTTGGAGACTTTATCTTTTGCCGCTTTTTCTCTTTAAACAAAGAGAAAAAGCGGCGGAAAAAGAGAAACTTAAGAAGGGGATGTCAGACCGTTCAACCCACTGTCTCCCCTTCTTAAAGTTCTTTTGGGCGTCTTTTCTTTCAAGAAAAGCCGCAAATATAAATCATTCCTATAAAGGAGATCCCTATGAAACGCATCGGCATGGCTTTGTTGGCTGTGACCCTGCTCGTCGGCTGCGCCGGGGGCGAGGCCGGAAAGGGCGATGAGAAGAAGGAGGCGGCGGCCGTGACGTCGGACAGCCTGTACGTGGAGAAGATCGAGAACCTGCCCGAGGACTTTTTCCTGGGCGCGGACGTGTCGAGCCTCCTTGCCGAGGAGGCCAGCGACGTGGTCTATAAGGGCTTCGACGGCCAGCCTGCCGACATGCTGAAGGTGCTGGCGGACAGCGGCCTCAACTGCGTCCGGGTCCGGGTCTGGGTGGACCCCTTCGACAAGGACGGCCACGGCTACGGCGGCGGCAACTGCACAGCCGAGACCGCCGGCGAGATCGGCGCCCGGGCGGCCAAATACGGCCTGAAGCTCCTGGTGGATTTCCACTACTCCGACTTCTGGGCGGACCCCGCCAAGCAGCAGGCCCCCAAGGCCTGGGCGAACCTGGACGAGAACGGCAAGGCGGAAAAGGTCAGGGCCTACACCGCCGAGAGCCTGCAGCTCATCCGGGACGCCGGGGCGGATATCGCCATGGTCCAGATCGGCAACGAGACCACCAAGGGCATCTGCGGGGAGACCTCCGTGCCCAAGATGTGCGCCATCTACCGGGCGGGCTGCGAGGCGGTCCGCGCCTTCGATCCCAACGTGCTGATCGCCGTCCACTTCACCAACCCCGAGGCCGGAAACTACGCCAAGCTCGCCTACATGCTGGCCAGCAACCAGGTGGACTACGACGTGTTCGCCTCCTCCTACTACCCCTACTGGCACGGCACGCTGGAGAACCTGCAGGCGCAGCTTGCCGCCGTGGCGACCCAATATAAGAAGAAGGTCATGGTGGCCGAGACCCAGTGGGCCTACACCGCCGCGGACGGGGACGAGAGCCCCAACTCCATCGGCGAGGAGCTCAAATACGACAAGCCCTACCCCTTCACCGTCCAGGGCCAGAGCCGGGAGGTGCGGGACGTGGCGGCGGCGGTCGCCTCCATCGAGGGCGGCGTCGGCGTCTTCTACTGGGAGGCGGGCTGGATCCCCGTGCCCGGGGCGGACTGGGCCGCGCGCAGCGCCAAGTGGGAGCAGTTCGGCAGCGGCTGGGCCAGCTCCTACGCCGGGGAGTACGACCCGGGCGACGCGGGCAAGTACTACGGCGGCAGCGCCTGCGACAACCAGGCCCTGTTCGACTTTCAGGGGAACCCCCTGGAATCCCTGAAGACCTTCGGTCTGCTGCGCACCGGCAGCGACGCCCCCGTCCAGGCGGACGCCCTGGACAGCGCGGTGGTGACCGTGCGGGTGGGCGAGAGCTTTGAGCTGCCCAAGACCGTCCCCGCCATCTTCACCGACGGCTCCCGGGCCGAGACCGAGGTCCTGTGGGACGAGGCCGAAGTAAAGGGGATCAGCACCGACCAAGTGGCCAAATACGTCATCCACGGCAGCGGCGGCGGCAAGAGCGCCCTGTGCTACGTAAACGTGGTGGAGGCCAACTATCTCGAAAACTACAGTTTCGAGGACAAGGACCTGTCCATGTGGCAGATCACGGCCCTCAAAGCCGAGCCCCAGGCGGACTTCCAGATCAAAGCCACCGACGCCTACACCGGCGACGTGTCCCTCCACTTCTGGAACGGCACGGCGGTGGAATTCAAGTGCGAGCAGACCGTCACGGACCTCCCCGACGGCGCCTGGCGGATCAGCGTCCGGGGCCAGGGCGGCGACGTGGGCGACGACGCCCTCCTCCAGCTCTACGCCGTGGCCGACGGAGAGACCTACACCGCGACCATGACCTTCAACGGCTGGGTCAACTGGCAGGAGGCCGTGATCGAGCACGTGCCCTGCGCCTCCGGGGAGATCACCGTGGGCGTCTACGTCCGCTGCCAGGGCGGCGGCTGGGGCACCTTCGACGACTTCCTCCTGAACCCGGAGAAGTAGCGCTCTGTGCGGCGAATCAAAACGATCCCCCTAACGCCCCCCTCTTCGCGAGGGGGGCTTTTGGTTGTGCTTTAGGAGCCCCCCGTGCGTAACGGGAGGACGGCCAACAAGGGCCAAGGGGGATCGCTGTAGAAAAAATAATTAACACTTTGCGCAAAATACCCCTTGACACATTATACTATGCGTAGTATAGTATCACGTGAAGGGAGGCATGAGACGTATGGATGTTCAAATGAAGCGCGGTTTGCTGGACGTGTGCGTCCTGGCCGCCATCCAGTCGGAGGATTCCTACGGGTATCAGATCATCAAGGATATACGCCCGTATGTGGACGTCTCCGAATCCACCCTCTACCCCATCCTACGGCGGTTGGAGGAGGGGCGGCTGCTGACGGTCCGCTCTGTGGAACACAACGGGCGGCTGAGAAAGTACTACCACATCACCGAGGCCGGCAGGGGCCGGATCGAGGATTTCAAGCGGGACTGGCATGAGATGGAGTCCATCTACCGGTTCATCACAAAGGGAGGGCAAGTGTGAAAAATCATGGCTTTTTCACACTTGTAGTTTGTGCCTTTGCTGCGGAACGGCGCAGCAATTTCGCAAGCGAAACCGGCAAAACTACTATGAAAGGAATGGAAATATAATGAGCAGGGATGCATTCATCGGGGAGCTGCGCCATCGGATGGCGGGCCTGCCCCAGGACGCCGTGGAGCGCACGGTGGAGTATTACAGCGAGCTGATCGCCGATTCCATGGAGGACGGGCTCAGCGAGGCGGAGGCCGTATCGCGGCTCGGCTCCCTGGACGAGATCGTATCGAGCGTGGTCAAGGAGACGCCCCTGCCGAAGATCATCGAAACCCGGGTCCAGGAGACCAAGAAGAAGGGCGGCTCCGGCTGGGTGATCGCGCTGCTGATCCTGGGCGCGCCGGTGTGGCTGCCGCTGCTCATCGCGGTGTTGGCCGTGCTGTTCGCCCTGTTCGTGGCCCTGTGGGCCGTAGTCATCGCCCTGTGGGCGGCGGTGCTGGCCGTGGTGCTGACCGGCGTGGCCGCCGTGGGCGTGGGCATCTTCGAGCTCATCCGGCTCCACGTGCCCCAGGGGCTGGTGCTGCTGGGCGGCGGGCTGGTGTGCCTGGGCCTCTGTGCGCTGCTGTATCTGTTGATGAAGCTGCTGACCGTGGGCACGGTGAAGCTGTGCAAGTGGGTCTGGATCGGCATTAAATCTTTGTTTGTGGGAAAGAAGGCGAAATAATATGAAAAAGACTGCTATCGCTATTTTGATCGCCGTGCTGGTGGTGGCCATCGGCGGGGCGCTGGTGTTCGCGGGCTTGAGCGCCGTGCACTATGATTTCAAGCGCCTGGATCGGACGGAGTACGCCACCAACACCTATTCCGTGGGCACGGTGCATGCCATCGACATCCAAGGCGAGACCGCCGACGTGGAACTGGTGGCGGAGGGCGAGGCCGACTGCAAGGTGGTCTGCTTCGAGAACGACCGGGAGAAATACACCGTGGACGCGGTGGACGGGACCCTCGTCATCCGGCCCGAGAATGGAAAGCCCCGCTGGAGCCTGTTCGGTTTCGCCTTCAAGAGCCCCAAGATCACCGTGTATCTGCCCGCGGGGCAGTATGAGCTGCTGAAGGTGGACCTGGGCACCGGGGACATGGCTGCGGACAAGGCCCTTTCCTTCGACCGGCTGGACGTGGAGCTGGGCACCGGGGATCTGACGCTGGACGGGGTCCAGGCAGGCGCGGTGGCCGTCCGCGGCGGCACCGGGGATATCCGGATCAGCGACATGGCGGCCCAAAATGCGGACCTGTCGTTGAACACGGGACGCATGGTGCTGGTGAACCTGGTGTGCGCCGGGGATCTGAGGGCTGAGAGCAAAACCGGGGACATCCGGCTCACCAGCGTGGACGGGGCGAACCTGTACCTTTCCGCTTCCACCGGCGATATCGAGGGCAGCATCCGGACCGAGAAGGTCTTCTCCGCCCACACCTCCACAGGCAAGGTATCCGTCCCCGCCACCACGGCTGGCGGCCGCTGCGAAGCCCAGACCAGCACAGGGGACATCCGGTTGACGATCAGTGGTAAATAAGTTTGATTGTGCCGCTTTTTCTCTTCAAGATAAAAACCACTCGGCAGAGGCGCCGAGTGGTTTTGCTTTGTTCAGCGGTTGCCGCAAAGGGCGGCCTCCTGTTTTAAAATTGGAAATATGCTTGGGCGTTGTTGTAGCAGATGCCCTCCACGATGGTACGGAGGGCCTTTTCGTCGTCGGGGAATTCGCCCCGCTCCACCCAGCCGCCGATGAGGTTGCAGAGGAGCCGGCGGAAGTACTCGTGGCGGGTGTAGGAGAGGAAGCTCCGGGAGTCGGTGAGCATGCCCACGAAGGTGGCCAGGTGCCCCTCCGCGGCCAGGGTGGTCATCTGGTCCAGCATCCCCTTCTCATGGTCGTTGAACCACCAGGCGCTGCCGTGCTGGAGCTTGCCCCGGGCCTCGGGCCCCTGGAAGCAGCCGATGACGGTGCCGATGGCGGCGTTCTCCGTGGGGTTCAGGGAGTAGAGGATGGTCCGCGGGAGCTGGTTCGTTTCAACGAGGACGTTGAGGAACCCCACCAGCTCCTTCAGCGGCGAGGGGTCGCCGATGGAATCCACGCCGGTGTCGGGGCCCAGAAGGCGGTAGATGTACCGGTTGTTGTCCCGGATGCAGCCGTAGTGGAGCTGCATGGCCACGCCGTACTTCGCGTAGCACCGGCCCAGCATCAGCAAAAGCCCCGTCTTGAACTGCTTCTGCTCCAGGGACGTGGGCATGTCGCCCGCCAGGCGCTTTTGGAAGATGGCCTCCAGCTCCGCCTCCGTGGCGGGGGCGTAGGGCACGGACTCGATGCCGTGGTCGCTGACCCGGCAGCCCAAAGACACGAAGAAGGCCAGGCGCTCCTGCAGGACCGCCACCAGCTCAGCGTAGCTCTTGGGCCCGCCCAGCTTTTGGAGGTAGTCGAGATAGTCCGGCTTCTCCAGGTTCATGGTCTTGTCGGGCCGGAAGCTGGGCAGTACCTGCACGGGGAACCCGTCCGCCTTGATCCTTTGATGCCACTCCAGGCTGTCCGCCGGGTCGTCGGTGGTGCAGACCACCTTCACGTTGGACTTCACGATCAGGTTCCGGGCGGAGAAATCCGGCTGCCGGAGCTTCTCGTTGCACAGGGTCCAGACTTCCTCGGCGGTGTCGCCGTTCAATATCCCCTCGTAGCCGAAGAACCGGCGGAGCTCCAGATGGCTCCAATGATAGAGGGGGTTCCCGATAGCGAGGCTTAACGTCTCGGCCCATTTCTGGAACTTCTCCCGATCGCTGGCGTCGCCGGTGATAAACTTCTCGTCCACGCCGAAGGAGCGCATGAGCCGCCACTTGTAGTGGTCGCCCCCCAGCCAGACCTGGGTGATGTTCTCGAACTGCCGATCCTCGTAGATCTCCCGGGGGATCAGATGGCAGTGGTAGTCGATGATGGGCATGGCCGCCGCGAAATCGTGATAGAGATGCCGGGCGGTGGGGGTATCCAGCAGAAAATCCTTATCCATAAAGGGCTTCATTCTTTAGTCCTCCTTTTCAAAGCGTTCCCGGTCGATCCACAGGCCCAGAGCCGGGTTGGGGATGAAGTAGACCTGCTCCCCGTCCACGGCGTTGTACCCGTAGGCGAGCTTGGCGGGGTCGTACCTCCTGGCCACCTGGTCGTAGTCCGCGGCTTTAAAGCCCACGCCCTCGATCTCGGCCTTGGTGATGTCCTTCACCGCGTAGGTGATGGTGAACCGGCCGTCGCTGGAGCCGTGGATCAGGTGGGCCGCCGCGCCCATGTTGTCCCTGAGGTCCTGGTTCTCGGGCTTTTTGAACTCGTCCAGGGTGGTGAGCCTGCCCCGGTAGCCGTACTTGCGGATGAGCCTGTCCACCTGGTCGTCCTCCCCGAAGCGCTCCACGCCGGGGGCCAGGATCACGAGCTCGCCGCCGTCGGCCATGGCCATGCGGGTGCGATAGACCGCCTTGTTGCCCAGCCACGTGCTCTTAAACTCCGAGGGGTCCAGGTACACCACGCACTTTTTCAGGCCCTGGGGCACGAAGTCGATGTTCTTCTGCTGAGCCAGCTTCACGGCCTCGGTGAAGCACCGCCGCCCCTCGCCCAGGAACAGGCCGTGGGTGTGGATCACGCCGCCGGGGGCAGTGGTGACGGTGAGGGCGAAGAGCAGGGGCCGGTCCTTGAGGAAGTACTCCAAGCCGTAGTCGAAGAGCTTGCGGACCGGGGTGTTCTCCTTCCCCATCATGCGCTCCATGCCGTAGACCGCGCCGATCATGTGGGACTTGTTGATCATATCGCTGCCGCCCACGCCCACGAACAGGTTCTTGGCGTGATTGGCCATGCCGATGACCTCATGGGGCACCACCTGGCCCGGGGAGACGATGAGATCGTAGCTCTCGTCCATGACCCGGCGGTTCACCTCCACGCTGACCGGATCGGTCCAGAGGCCCTCGGTGATCTCGGAAACGTAGTCCGCCGGGACCTCCCCCAGCTTCACCACGTCGGTCCGCCAGTTGTGGACCAACATCTTTTCATAGGGGATATCCCCGAACATCTTGGTCCACTGGCGCTCGGTAACGGGCACGTGGGTGCCCAGGGCAGGCAGGATATCCACCTGGACGCCGGCGTCGACGAGGGCGTGGTAGTAGACGTTGGTGATGAAGCCCGCATTGGAATGGAAGCGGGTGAAGTCCGGGGGCAGGATCAGGACCTTGCGAAGCCGCCGCCCTTCCAGGCTTTGAAGCAGCGCGGCGCGGATCTCCTCAGAAGAGAGACCCGCGTCGGTGTTCGCGATGCGATAGATATCGTCCATATCCGCCGCCTTATGCGTTGTAGGTGCTGGCCGCGGTGTTGCCGCCGTGACCGGTCCAGTTGGTGTGGAAGAACTGACCCCGGGGCGCGTCCAGCCGCTCGTAGGTATGGGCGCCGAAGTAGTCTCGCTGGGCCTGGAGGAGGTTCGCCGGCAGGCGCTCGGTGGTGTAGCCGTCGAAGTAGCTCAATGCCGAGGTCATGGCCGGGGCGGGCACGCCGTAGGAAAGGGCGGCGGCGGCCACGGTGCGCCAAGACGGCACCAGCTTTTCGATGGTCTCCTTGAAGTAGGGGTCCAGGAGCAGGTTGCTGAGGTTGGGGTCCTTATCGTAGGCTTCCTTGATCTTGCCCAGGAACACGCTGCGGATGATGCAGCCGCCCCGCCACATGAGGGCGATGCCGCCGTAGTTGAGGTTCCAGCCGTAGTGCTCCGCGGCGGTACGCATCAGGGTGTAGCCCTGGGCGTAGGAGATGATCTTGGAGGCGAAGAGGGCCTGGCGGATGGCCTCGATGAAGGCCTCCTTGTCGCCGGTGAAGACGGGGATCTTCCGGTCGAAGGCCTTAGCGGCTTCCACCCGCTCCTCCTTCATGGCGGAGAGGCAGCGGGCGAACACGGCTTCGCCGATGAGCGTCAGGGGCACGCCCTCGTCCAGAGCCGCGATGCCGGTCCACTTGCCGGTGCCCTTCTGGCCCGCGGTGTCCCGGATATGCTCCACCAGGGGAGAGCCGTCCTCGTCCTTGTAGCCCAGGATGTCCCGGGTGATCTCGATGAGGTAGGAATCCAGCTCCGTCTCGTTCCACTTGGTGAAGATCTCATGCATCTCGTCATAGCTGAGGCCCAGCAGATCCCTCATGAGCTGGTAGGCTTCGCAGATGAGCTGCATATCGCCGTACTCGATGCCGTTGTGGACCATCTTCACGAAGTGGCCCGCGCCGTTCTCGCCCACCCAGTCGCAGCAGGGGGAGCCGTCCTCCACCTTGGCGCAGATAGCCTGGAAGATGGGCTTCACATAGGGCCAGGCCGCTGGGGAGCCGCCGGGCATCATGGAGGGCCCTTTGAGGGCGCCCTCTTCGCCGCCGGACACGCCGCAGCCCACGTAGAGCTTGCCCTTGGATTCCACATACTCGGTACGACGGATGGTGTCGGGGAAGTGGCTGTTGCCGCCGTCGATGAGGATGTCGCCGTCCTCCAGGAGGGGCAGCAGCTGCTCGATCATGCTGTCCACGGCGCCGCCGGCCTTCACCATCATGAAGACCTTCCGGGGCTTGGCGAGGTTGTCCACCAGCTCCTGGAGGCTGTGGCAGCCGATGATGTTCTTGCCCGCCGCCCGGCCTTCCACGAAGGCGTCCACCTTGGCGGTGGTGCGGTTGAAGACGGCCACGGTGAAGCCCTTGGACTCCATGTTCATGACCAGGTTCTCGCCCATGACGGCGAGGCCGATGAGGCCGATGTCTGCTTTCTTCATAAAACTTTTTCTCCTTTATACTTTATCGCTGTACACGGGCATTTCCCTTGTAGACGTCCCAAACCTGCTTCTCATCGGCGGGCTCGGCGTAATCGTTGAGGCTGGAGGCTGCAAGAACGCCCGAGGCCCAGCCGAACTGGAGCCACTTCTCGGCGTCCCAGCCCTGGAGCACCGCGTACAGGAGGCCGCCGGAGAAGCCGTCGCCGCCGCCGATGCGGTCCATGACCTGGATGGGCCGGGGCTCCTCCACGAACCACTGGCCGTCGGCATAGAGGATGGCGCCCCAGAGATGCTCGTTGGCGGAGACCACCTGCCGGAGGGTGGTGGCGTACGCACGGGCGTTGGGATACTTTTCCCGGACTTCGGCGATCATGCCCTTGAACCGGTCGATCTTGCTGCCCAGCTCCTTGCCGCCCGCTTCGGGACCGGCGAAGCCCAGACAGAGCTGGAAGTCCTCCTCGTTGCCGATGAGGATGTCCGCCACGGACGCGATCTCGTGGAAGGCCTCCTTGAGCTCCGCCTCCCGGCCCGCCCAGAAGGTAGCCCGGTAGTTGAGGTCGAAGCTGACCAGCGTGCCGTACTTCTTGGCGACCTTGGCAAGCTCCAGGCAGCACCGGGTGGTCTCGGGGCTCATGGCCGCGATGAGGCCGGACAGGTGCAGGATGCCCACGCCCTCCTGGCCGAAGATGCGGTCGAGATCGAAGTCAGAAGCGGACAACGTCCGGCCCACCTCCCCGGCCCGATCGTTCCACACCCGGGGGGCCCGGAGGCCGAAGCCGGAGTCGGCGATGTTGAACTGGTGGCGATAGCCCCAGGGACCGCCCTGAGGCACGTCCAATCCCTCGTAGCGGATGTTCCGGGCCCGAAGCTGAGCCTTGATGAAGGCGGCCATGGGGCTGCCCTCCACAAACTTCGTGAGCACCAGGCACTCCTTCCCCAGGGAGGAGGACACGTTCAGCACGTTGCTCTCGGCGCTGGTGGCCTGCAGGTAGAAGAGGTTGCTGTTGTGGACCGCCATCCGATCCTGGGGGGTGATCCGAAGGCCCATGCTGGTGGGCGACGCCACGGCGTACTTGTAATTCTCTCTCATGGTTAGCTCCTTTTCAAACGTTGTCAGACGCCGGAATACGCGGAGAAGCCGCCGTCCACGGGCAGGGTGATGCCAGTGATGAAGCCCGCGGCCTGGTCGTTGAGGAGGAAGAGCAGCGCGCCGTTCAGCTCCTCGGGAAGGCCGAAGCGGGCCATGGGCGTGGCGGCCAGGATCTTGCCGGTGCGGGCGGTGGGACTGCCGTCAGGATTCCACAGGAGCGTAGCATTCTGCTGGGTGGAGAAGAACCCGGGGGCGATGGCGTTGACCCGGATGCCCACCTTGGAGAAGTGGACCGCCAGCCACGCGGTAAAGTTGCTGATGGCGGCCTTGGCGCCGGAGTAGGCGGGGATCTTGGTCAGCGGCGTGTAGGCGTTCATGGAGCTGATATTCAGGATGCTGCACCCCGGGCGGCCCACCATCTGGCGGGCGAAGGCCTGAGTGGGGATCAGCGCGCCGATAAAGTTCAGGTTGAACACGAACTCCACCCCGGATTTGTCGAGATCGAAGAAGCTCTTGGTGTCTCCCTCGATGTCGCCCATCTCGAAATACTCCTTATCGGTGGTGGCCCGGGCGTTGTTGCCGCCGGCGCCGTTCAAAAGGATGTCGCAGGGGCCGAGATCGGAAAGGACCTCATCGGCCACGCCGTAGCAGACTTCCTTGTCCAGCACGTTGCACTTGTAGGCCTTGGCTACGCCGCCCTCGGCCACGATCTCCTGGGCGAACCGGTCCGCCGCCTCGTAGTTCAAATCCAGCAGAGCCACCTTGGCGCCGGCCCGGGCCAGAACCTTGGCGAAGCCCGAGCATAGCACGCCGCCCGCCCCCGTGACCACGGCCACCTTGCCGGTCAAATCGGTGTTCAGTACATTGGGCATCATAAACAAAAACCTCCTGTCGGTGTATGAAAACATTGTACCGAAAAAAACGTTCCGCTCCCATTGTATCTATTGTTGCATATATTGCAAAAGTTGCTATAATGGAGGGAGGAAAGGACGGTGCTCCATGGCCAAACGCCAGACCAGCCAATTCAATACCCGGCAGTACATGCTGAGCGAGGATTACGAGGTGTTCTACTACAGCGACACCCATTTTCGCAGCGTGGGCAGCCACAGCCACGACTACTATGAGCTGTACTTCTTCGAGGCCGGGGCCGTGACCATGGAGATCGACGGTCGGGACTACCCCCTGAAGACCGGGGACGTGATCCTGATCCCCCCGGGCGTAAGCCACCGGGCGGTGCTGTCGGATCCGGAGAAGCCCTACCGCCGGTTCGTCTTCTGGCAAAGCCGTCCCTTTTTGGAAGCTCTCGAGGCCCGGTCCCCGGACTGCGGGTATCTGCTTCGGCGGGCGGAGAGCCGGGGCCGGTACGTGTACCGCTTCGATCCCGTGGCCTTCAACGCCATCCGGACCAGGCTGTTCACCCTCCTCGATGAGATCCACGCGGACCGGTTCGGCAAGGCCACGGCCATCGACCTCATCATCACGGACCTGCTGCTGTTCCTGGCCCGCACCGTCTACGAGCAGGAGCACCAGAACAAAAAGGATCAGCTGAGCCGGTACGAGGCCATCACCCAGTACGTGGACCAGCATCTGGACGAGCTCCTGTCCCTGGACGCCCTCGCTAAACAGTTCTATCTCAGCAAGTATTACCTGGTCCACCTGTTCCGGGAGAACGCGGGCCTTTCCGTCCACCAGTATATCCTCAAGCGCCGCCTGGCCGCCTGCTGCGACGCCATGCTGGGGGGCGCCGCCGTGGGGGAGGTCTATCGGCAGTGGGGCTTCTATGACTACTCCGCCTTCTACCGGGCCTTCCGCAAGGAGTACGGCATGTCCCCGTCGGCCTATCTGGAGCTGCATCGTTTGTGATTTTGGGGTTTTATTTTGCCGCTTTTTTCTCTTCGGTAAAGAGAATAAAAGGAACAAAAGAAGCCCGGCCATTTGGCCGGGCTTCTTTTATTGATTCCTTAATAGATCAGGTTCTTCTCCGTCTCGGGATCGAAGAAGTGCATGACCTTGCCCTCACAGGTGATGTTCACCCGGGCGCCGTTCTTGAGGGACACCCGCTGCTCCTGGGTGAGGTCGATGGTGGGCACGCGGACGATCCAGCGAGTGCCGTCCTCGGTGTACACATGCAGGTGCAGCTCGCTGCCCATCATCTCGTTGACCTCCAACCGGGCGGGGATGGTGTCCGGGCCGTCCTCGAAGGTCAGCTTCATGTGCTCAGGCCGCACGCCCAGCAGGATCTTGCCGCCGGGGACCCGCTTCTCGTTCAGCAGCTCGCCCTTCTCGCCGGTGACCTCGATCTTCGCGCCGCAGGGGGTCACGAAGTAGCGGTCGCCTTCCCGCACCAGCTCGGTGGGGACGATGTTCATCTTGGGCGCGCCGATGAACTCGGCCACGAACAGGTTCGTGGGCTTCTCGAACACCTCGGCGGGGGTGCCCACCTGCTGAATGTAGCCGTCCTTCATGATGACGATCCGATCGCCCAGGGTCATGGCCTCGGTCTGGTCGTGGGTCACGTAGATGAAGGTGGTGTTCAGTTTCTGCCGGAGCAGGATGATCTCGGCACGCATCTGGTTCCTCAGCTTGGCGTCCAGGTTGCTGAGAGGCTCGTCCATCAGGAACACCTTGGAATCACGGACCATAGCGCGGCCGATGGCCACACGCTGCCGCTGGCCGCCGGACAGAGCCCGGGGCTTGCGCATGAGGTAGTCGGTGATGCCCAGGATCTCCGCCGCGTTGGTGACCTTGGAGTAGATCACGTCCTCAGGCATCTTCTGGAGCCGGAGGGAGAAGGCGATGTTGTCGTACACGCTCATGTGCGGGTACAAGGCGTAGTTCTGGAAGACCATGGCGATGTTCCGATCCTTGGGCTGCAGATCGTTGACCACCTCGCCGTCGATCTCCACGGTGCCGCCGCTGATCTCCTCGAGGCCCGCCACCATGCGCAGCGTGGTGCTCTTGCCGCAGCCGGAGGGACCGACGAACACCACGAACTCCTTGTCCTTGATGTCCAGGTTGAAGTCGTGGACGGCGACCACGTTGTTATCGTAGACCTTTTTTACGTTGGTCAGTTTTACGCTTGCCATACTAATTCTCCTTTTCTTCTCGCATTCCGATTAACCCTTGACCGCGCCGCCGGTGACGCCTTCAACATAGTACTTCTGCATGCACATGAACAGGATGACCACCGGGATCGCCACGATGACGCCGCCTGCGCAGAACATGGTATAGTTCTCAGAGATGTTTGTGCTGGTGGACAGCCACTGCTGCAAACCGACGGCCACGTTCCAGGCTTCGGGCGTGATGCCGGTCACGTACTTGGCGAACACGAAGTCGCCCCAGGGGCCCATGAACGCGGTCAGGACGGTGTAGATGACGATGGGCTTGGCGAGAGGCAGGATGATCTTATAGAGCACCTGCGCCCTGGTGGCGCCGTCGATCCGAGCCGCCTCGTCCAGGGACTTGGGGATCGTGTCGAAGAAGCCCTTGGACACGTAGTAGCCCATGCCGGAGGACGCCACGTACACCAGGATCAAACCGGGCATGGCGTTGGCGCCCGCAAGGCCGATATCCTTCAGCACCTGGTACAGGATGATCATGGTGAGCATCCCGGGGAACATGCCCAGGATCAGCATGAACTGCATGAGGGGCTTGCGGAGCTTGAAGCGGAACCGCGAAAGCGTGTAGGACATGCAGAGGACGATGACGGTCTGAACCGCCGCCACCACCACCGCGATGATGAAGGTGTTGAGATACCACCGGGGGAACTGGGTCTCCTTGAACAGCCGCTCATAGTTGCCCAGGCCGAACTTGATGGTCAGGCCCTCCTTCAGCGCCGCGTCGGGGTTGTTGAACAGGTACCGGGTCATGCCCGTGGGGTTCACCCGGAAGGACTGGACCACGATGCAGAAGAACGGAGCGAGCCAGACGACGCTGATGATGATGAGCAGCACGTAGATGACCGTGTTGCTGATCCGGGCGGAGGCCTTCATGCCCATGTGCTGCTTCATGCCCTCGCCCTCCTGGACCTCCCGGCCCTCCTTGAAGAGGCTCTTGGCCAGGAGCAGGCCCACGACGCCCAGGAAGATGCCCAGGATACCCAGCATCACGAAGATGGCGTTGTCCGTCATGTACTTGTGGGAGAAGCTCCACATCGGACTGAACCGATTGATAAACAGGAAAATGCCGCCAGCTGTAAGGATGGCGCCGATGACCATCAGGATGGTCGCGGGAACTTGATTCTTGTTTTTCATTGGAAGTCCTCCTCATTCTTCACCGAGGGCAGCAGGTTGTACACGATCAGCGAGATGACCGCTACCACGATGAACACCAATATGCCGATGACGGAAGCCAGGTAGTACTGGGCGCCGTCCTCGCCAAAGCCCTTCTGGGTGATGTTGAACAACCAGGTGATCAGCAAGTCCGTATCGCCGGGGTTGCCCGCGCCGTTGCTGAGATTCACGTGGGGGCCGCCGCCCGTCAGCAGGTAGATGACGTTGAAGTTGTTCATGTTGCCCGTGAAGCTGGTGAGCAGGTACGGGCCCGTGATGAACAGCATGTAGGGCAGCGTGATCTTGGAGAACTGCTTCCAGCCGCTGGCGCCGTCGATCTTGGCGGATTCATACAGGTCCGCGGGGATGTTCATCAAAATGCCGGTGGCGATCAGCATCAGGTACGGGATGCCGATCCAGATATTGATGATGATGACCATGACCCTGGCCAGCGTGGGCTGGCCCCAGAAGTCGATGGCCGTGTGTATGATCCCGAGGTCCATCAAGAAGCCGTTGAACAGGCCGTTCAGGGTGAACATCTTGCTGACGTACAACAGCGAGATGAACTGCGGGATGGCGATGGTCATGATGAGCACCGTCCGCCATACCTTCTTGAAGCGGATGCCCTTCTTGTTGATGATCATGGCCACGGCGATGCCCAGGAAGTAGTTGGTGAAGGTGGCGAAGAAGGCCCAGATCAGCGTCCAGAGCAGGATCTCACCGAAGGTGGCGGAGTAGTTCACGCCGCCCACGTCCCAGGAGAACAGGGTCTGGAAGTTCTGGAGCCCCACCCAGTGGAAGAGGCCCGTCTCGCCGCCGTTGTGGGCGGAGCTGTAGTTGGTGAAGGCCACCAGGATCATGAAGACCAGGGGCAGCACCGTGAAGAGCAGAATGCCGGTGAGGGGCAGGGCAAGGAGGGTGGCGTGGAACTTGTCGTCCACCATGGAGCGAAGGTCGTCCTTGCCGCTCTTCAATTTCTTGCCGGACTTGAGGATGCCCTCGGCGATCCGGTTCTGCTTCACGTTGACCCGCCAGGTGTAGATAAACGCCACGATGAAGAAGATGGTCAGCACGCCGTAGAGCAGGATCTTGAAGGAGTTGTCCACGGTGGGATCGTCCGCGTAGGTGACGGTCTTGACCACCTCACGGAACCGGCCGGGCATGTACTCAATCTTCTCCGTGATCTGATAGGGGCCCTTGGTGCCCAACGTGGGCAGCAGGCCCAGGTACCCGGCGCCCATGAGCACCATGTAGCCGATGAACACGACCTCGAACAGCAGGAAGAGGAGGCCCCGCAGGACCTGGCCCCGGGCGATGCTGCCGAAGCCCATGACGAGAAAGGAAAGCTTGGTTTTCCAGTCGCCCTCCACAAAGGTGGTCCAGATATCCTTCGCCTCATGGGCGATGCCCAGCCCGGCCTTCTTGAAGAATCCGCCGATGCCCTTGAAGAGATTCCATACGGCCACGGGGATGGCGGCGAAGAAGCTGAGGAACTTGTACTGGAACCGTTCCCATTTGGAAAGCTGGAGATATTCCAGATCTGAATATTTCTTCATATGTCCCCCTCAAATGAAAGACTCGGTTGGAACCGTTTCCGGCTCCAACCGAGATCCGATGAAATCAGGTCCGATCAAAGCGGTCACGCTTTATCGAGGATCCAATCCATTTCGATTTGCTTATTGAGCGGCGATGGTCAGCGTCTTGGCGTTGAGGTCCAGCGTCACCACGTAGGTGCCGTCGGCTTCCACGGGCACGTTGCTGCCGTCCTGGGCGATGACGCCGTCGTTGACACCGAAGTTCACGGTCCAGTCGTTGTTGGCGCGGACTTTGAACTCGTTGCCGGCGGCCAGGGCCACGGGCTCAGAGGCCCATACGCCCGCTTCCGTCTCGGTCATGGCCACGTCGGCGTTCCAGCCGCTGGCTTCGAAGCTGCCGATGACGCCCCAAACGGCCATCTTCTCCACGGTCAGCGCGGGCGCGTCGGGATTGGGATCCAGGGTGATGAGGTAGGTGCCTGCCTCTTCGACCTTGATGTTGGAGCCGCCGGCCTTGGCAGCGCCCTCATCCATACCGAAGTCCTTCTTCCACTCGCCGTTGGCACGTACTTTGAACTCCATCTCGGGATTCAGCACGGCCACCACTCTCCAGAGACCGTCGTCCTTCTTGAACATGGGGATGTCGGTATTCCAGTCGATGACGCCGATGAGGCCCCAGGTGTCCTCGACCTCAGCCTCGCCCTCCGCGGGTGCGGCAGCCTCAGGCAGGATGCCGTCCTGGTTGACGAACTTGAGCTCGGGAACGTTGGTGTCGATGGTGATGGTGTACACGTCGTCCGCGGGGACCTTGGCATTGTCCATGCCGCCGGCCACGGTGACGCCGTCCTTCATGCCGTAGTTCTCATCCCAGCTGGCGCCCTTGCGGACCTTGAACTCTTCACCAGCATGGAGTTCCATGGGTTCGGACTGCCAGACGCCCGGCTCGATCTCCTTCATGGGGAAGTCCTTATCCCAGTTGCTGCCGCAGATGCTGCCGATGACGGACCAGGCGTTCTTCTCCTCCTCGGTCATGGTGAACAGAGCGGAGATCTTGTCGTAGTAGTTCTGCAGAGCCTGCTTGAGGCCGGCTTCGTCGGTGGCAGCCTTCACGTCGTCACCGATGACCTTGGCGATATCCCACCAGGCGCCGTGGATCTGGCCCTGGGGAATGGCGTACTGGTTCTGCTTGATCAGAGCGGCGAGGCCCGGGTTGTTCTGGACCGCGTCGGACTTCTGGGCGTTCAGGTTGGAGGGACCCCAGGACAGGGTGTTGAACCGCTCCATCTGGCGGGCTTCGTCGGTCAGGTACTCGGCCAGCAGCTGGAGGGCCAGCAGCCGGATGGAGTCGGACTGGGGCTTGACGCCCATGAGCTTGCAGCCGTTGAAGGAACCCAGGTGATACTCCTTGCCGTCCACCTCGAAGGAGGGCAGGTCGGTGACGCCCATGTGGTCGCCCAGGAGCTTCTGGATGGCTTCGAAGTTCCAGGTGCCGGTGACCACGATGGCCGCGTCGGAAGCGAACTCGTCGCCGGAGGAGGAGGACACGTGGAACTTGGAATCCACCAGCTTCTTCATGCCCTTGACGGCGATGAGGCCCTTGTCGGAGTTGAAGTCGTCAGCCACGGAGATGAAGTTGCCTGCATCGTCGGTGGTCCACTCGGACTTGCAGCCGGTGGCGAAGAACCAGGAAGCGAGGTACCAGGCGGAGGTGTTGGTCTCAAAAGCGAAGTACTTCTGGGCCTTCTCGCAGTCCTCGATCAGCTTCTCCAGGGAGTCCACGTCCTCATCGGGGATGACGGTCTTGTCATAGTACATGAAGTAGCCGTTATCCGAGGTCAGCGGGTAGGCATACATCTTGTCGCCGGTGGTGGCAGCGCCGACCACGACGGGATCGTTGGCAGCCTTGACTTCCTTGGCCGCTTCCGCGTCCAGCTCAGCCAGAGCGCCGCCCTGCACGAGGCGAGCGAACTGGTCCTGGGCGAAGCAGTAGATGTCCGCGCCGACGGAAACGTCGACCAGCATCTGATCCGCGGAGGTCGCCTCGGACACGCCGTTGACGACGGCGTTGAAGGTGATGCCCAGTTCGTTGGAGTTGTTGAAGTCCTCGATCTGCTTCTTCGTCAGATCGACGGCGGCTTCACCGACCCAGACAGTGATGTCATAGGTGCCAGCCAGCGGGCTACCACCCTGCTCGGTCCCAGTCTGAGGCGCGGGGGTCTCAGTGCCGGTCTTGCCTGTGCAGGCGACCAAACCCAGAACCATGACGAGAGCGAGTACGATAGCTAACGTTTTTTTCATGCTTGTTCCTCCTGTGATTTGTGCATTTTCATGCCGTACATTTTTCATCCGGGTTCCGCGGCAACGCCAATAACATCGTCGCTTCCCCCACGATGTATATATAATTTACACCCATGCTACGTAAAAGTCAATTATATCGGCGGCAATTTGTTAAAAATTTGAAGTATTTTTGGAGGAAAAATCCGGCTAAACCAAAAGCCCCCCTGCGTAAGAGGGGGGAAGGCAAAGGGGGATCGTTTGCAACAGTTTCACTCCATCGTCAGCAGCTTCCTGGCCGCCCGGAGAGCGGCGTCGTCATCGCCGTTCCAGGGGGCGATGTGGCCGGATTTGGCGTTGAAAAAGAGGTAGTAGGTCTCCCCCGGCTCGTAGGCCAGGTACTTGGTTGCGATGCGGACCCCCTGGCCCTCGTCGTAGAGAAGGATGCCGTAGGCCTTGCCGTCGAACTCGTAGAAGCGCTGGCCCGGGAAGGCGGCTTTGTCGATGACGGCCAGATCCTGGAGGACCCCCTCCGCCTGGGCCTCGGAGACCACGAACATGTCTCCCTTGGTGACGCTGGCGGGCTCGAACATGGCGTCCACGAACAGCAGGGGCTCCACGAAGCGGATGGTTTCGGGCATCTGCTCCTCGAGCGCCGCCACCAGGCCCGGCCGGTCCATGGCGTCCAGATCCGCGTACAGGATCAGCTTTTTGGCCGCCGGGGCGTCGGTGATCCGGGAGATGACGAAGGCCCAGAAGACGCAGCTGACGATGGCCCAGAGCACGTAGCGGTGGAGGTTTTTCAGGATGCCTTTCATGCTTCTCCCTCCTCCCTAAAGGCCACGATGCAGTCGTAGACCGTCTCCACCCTGCCCGTGAATGCGTCCGGCAGCCGGTCCGCCTTCTGGGCGCTGACGGTAAGCATGGTCTCGTGGAACTCCTCCTGGAGGCGGACCTTGCGGATGGCTACGCCCTTCTTCACCCGGTAGACCCCCGGCAGCTTTTCGAACCGGCCCTCGTAGGTCTCCCGGGGGCCTGTGAGCATGAGCTGGGCGTGGCGGGCCTGGGCCCGGGCGTCATCCAGGCGGCTGTGGGACAGAAAGATCACGATCCAGCCCCCCAGGATGGAGGTCCCCACGGTGAGGGGCAGCGTCACGTCCTGGTTTTTGCGGGTGGTGAAGCAGCAGAAGAGGACGCAGAGGACCAGGCCTGCAGCGGCCACGATCCCCATGGCCCGGCGAGTCCGCTTTTCGGCGGCCTGGGCCCGAATCATTTCTTCCGATTCATATAAAGCATGCAGTTCCATACCTGTAGTTATAGCATAGATCGGGACAGATGAAAAGGCTGTATCTTGACAAAACCGGCTGGTATAGGTATACCATTATATATAAACTGCCATCCTGGAGGGGAATAGCCATGGCCAAACGTGTATTTGCCCTGCTGCTTTCTGCGCTGCTGCTCCTGTCCTGCTTTGCGTGCAAGAAGAAGGCCGCCGAGACGCCTGCCCCGGCGGAGACCGCCGCACCTACCGAAGCGCCTTTGGAGGAGTGCGTGATCGACGATCCTCTGCTGAAGACCGACTACGCCGTGACGGACAACGCCCGGGTGTTCTACGAGATCTTCGTGGGCTCCTTCGCCGACTCCAACGGGGACGGCATCGGGGACCTCAGGGGCATCATCGACCGGTTCGACTACCTGAACGACGGGGACCCCAACTCCGGCAAGTCCCTGGGCATCGAGGGCATCTGGCTCTCCCCCATCTTCAAGTCCCCCTCCTACCATAAGTACGACGTGGCGGACTACTATGAGATCGATCCGGACTTCGGCACCCAGGCGGATTTGGACGAACTCATCGCCCTCTGCCACCAGCGGGGCGTGAAGCTGATATTGGACATGGTCATCAACCACACCGCCCGGCAGAACGCCTGGTTCGGCGCCTTCACCAAGGCCCACCGGCAGGATATCAAGGACGATCCCTATTACGATTTCTATACCTATTATACCCAGGGCGAGAAAGCGCCCGCGGGCCGGGCCTTCTCCGCCCTGTCGGGCACCAACATCTACTATGAGTGCAACTTCGACGGGGGCATGCCGGAGCTGAACTTCGACAACCCTGCCGTCCGGGAGGAGGTCTTGAAGGTCTCCCGGTACTATCTCGACCGGGGCATCGACGGCTTCCGCTTCGACGCCGCCAAGTACGTGTACTTCGGGGACCACAAGAAGAGCATGGAATTCTGGCAGGAGTATCTGACCACCCTGCGCTCGGAGTACCCGGGGCTCTACACCGTGGCTGAGGTCTGGGACCCGGACGCCATCACCGGCATCTACTACCCCGCCACCAACTGCTTCAACTTCACCGCCTCCGGGTCCGAGGGACGCTTCGCCACCGCCGCCAAGCAGGGGAACGCGGGGGCCCTGACGAAGTACGTGGAGCAGTATCTCAAGGGCATCGAGGGCAAGAACCCGGACGCCATGTTCGTACCCTTCCTGGCGAACCACGACACGGACCGGGTGGCCGGGTATCTGACGCCGGAGTCCGGCTACATGCAGATGGCCGCCAACATGTACATCCTGGGGCCCGGATCCCCCTTCATCTACTACGGGGAGGAGCTGGGCATGCGGGGCTCCCGGGGCAGCGCCCCGACAGACGCCAACCGGCGGCTCGCCATGGTCTGGGGGGACGGGGACACCACCAAGGACCCCGAAGGCACCACCTACGGCCGGGACAAGCAGATCCAGAAGGGGGTCAAGGACCAGAAGGCGGACGAAGGGAGCCTCTATACCTATTATAAGAAGCTCATCATGATCCGTAAGGCCAACCCCGCCATCGCCCGGGGCCAGTATAAGAGCGTGTCCATCGACGGGTCCAAGGTAGGCGGCTTCACCGCCACGCTGGACGGGAACACCGTGCTGGTCCTCCACAATCCCACCAAGAGCGCCCAGACCATCGACCTTGCAAAGCTGGGCGACTTCAAGACCCTCCGGGCCGCCATCGGCCTGGGCTCCGCCCAGCTCACCGGCGTCAACGGCAGCGCCCTGACGCTGGACGGCCAGACCAGCGTGGTTATAGGAAAATAATGAAAGCATGCACCCTTTCTTGAAAGAAAGGGTGCACCCAAAGAACTTTAAGAAGAGGGAGATGCTCGCGGCACCTCCCTTTACTCTTCTAAAGTTTCTCTTTTTCCGCCGCTTTTTCTCTTTGTCTAAAGAGAAAAAGCGGCAAAAGATATAGCAAATCATTACACCCCTTGAATGGAATCGTAGACCTGCTTGAGGGCGGAGGCGTATTTGACCTGGTCGCCCACCCAGATGAACAGGACCATCTTGTCGCCCCGGAGGAAGATGTGGCCCACGAAGTCGTAGGTCTCCCCGTCCTGGGTGATGTCAGAAGCGCCCTTGTAGCAGGTGAGGCCGTTGAGCTTGGTCTTCTGGACGGTGACCGGCGACAGCTTGAAGTTGGTCATGCCGCTGCCGGTCAGGGCCCCCTCCACCATGGCGGTGACGGACTCCTTGGAGGAGAACATAAGGGCGATGTCCAGCTTGGTCTCCGTGAGCCCCATGTCGTTCTCCGTTTCCTGATACAGGAAATAGGTATGCTGGATGTCGTCGGCGTCCGGGTAGAAGTAGACCCCGTTAGCGGTCTTGGCCTTCATCCAGCTGCCGGGGACGGTGAATCTGAAGTAGGTGCCCGTGTAGGTCTGATCGGGGACCGCCGTAGGCAGGGGCGTGGCCGTGGGCTTCGGCGTAGGCTTGGGCGTGGCCGTGGGCTTGGGTGTGGCGGTGGCCTTGGGCGCAGCCGTCGCCTTGGGGGCCGGCGTGACCGGTTCCGTCGTGGCGGGCGGCGCTGTCGCCTCCCTCGGCGGCTCCGTCTCCGGCACGGCGCTGGGCGCGGGCGTCTCGTGGCGGACGGGCGCCGCTGGCGCCTGGGTGGTCTCCGCAGCCTGGGACGGGCCTACGGGCACGGGCACGCAGCCTATGAGCCATACGAGGCAAAGAACGAAAATCGTCAGCTTCTTCATGTCCTCCCTCATTCCTGCCCGGAGGCCCCGGGGCCGAACACCGCTTCGAAATCCGTCCGGGCGTGGTCGTTCACCAGGGCGCAGAACCGGTCGTACTTGTCGAGAAACGCTTTCCCCTCCGCCGTCAGGGACGCGCCGCCGCCCTCCTTGCCGCCGGTGGTGGTGTTGAGGAGGGGGAACCCCAGCTCCCGCTCGGCCCGGCGGATGATGGCCCAGGCCTTGGAATAGGCCATGCCCATGGAAGCCGTGGCCTGGCGGATGGAATGGTATTCCTCCACCCGATGGAGGAGCACGGCGATGCCCGGCCCGAAAAACTTTTCCTCCCCCATGATCCGGGGCGAGACGACGAAGCGGATATCGTTCATGAGCCCATACCTCCAAGTATATATCAGTATACCGCAAAAGGGCGCCGCTGGCAAGGAGCAAGGATTTGATGGAAAAAGAATGCAGCTTTTCTTGAAAGAAAAGCTGCACGAAGGAACTCTGTTCAGAATGCTTACAGCGCCTTGGTGGCGATCTCCTCCCGGATCATGGTCTGGAAGTCCTCCAGGGTCATGGCGCCGAGATCGCCCTTGCTGCGGGAACGGACGGACACCACGCCCTTCTCCACGTCCCTATCGCCGATGACCAGCATGTAGGGCACCTTCTGGAGCTGGGCTTCCCGGATCTTGTAGCCCAGCTTCTCGTTCCGATCGTCCACCTCCACCCGGATGCCCGCTTTGTCGAGCTGATCGGCGATGTCCTTGGACACCGCCAGCGTCCGATCGGTGAGGGGCAGCACCTTCACCTGCACCGGCGCGAGCCAGGTGGGGAAGGCGCCCGCGAAGTGCTCCGTGATGACGCCGATGAACCGCTCGATGGAGCCGAAGACCACCCGGTGGATCATGATGGGCCGATGCTTCTCGCCGTCCGCGCCCACGTATTCGAGCTCGAACCGCTCGGGGAGCTGGCTGTCCAGCTGGATGGTGCCGCACTGCCAGGTACGGCCCAGGCAGTCCGCGATGTGGAAGTCCAGCTTGGGGCCGTAGAAGGCGCCGTCGCCCTCGTTGATGACGAAGGTCTTGCCCATGTCCGTGATGGCTTCCTTCAGGATGTCCTGGTTGTGCTCCCACTCCTCCACGGTGCCGATATGGTCCTCGGGCATGGTGGAGAGCTCGATCTCGTACTTGAGGCCGAAGGTGGAGTACACCTCGTCGAAGAGCCGGACCACGTTCTTGATCTCGTCCTTCATCTGCTCGGGGGTCATGAAGATATGGGCGTCGTCCTGGGTGAAGCAGCGGACCCGGAACAGACCGTGGAGAGCGCCGGACAGCTCGTGCCGGTGGACCAGGCCCAGCTCACCGCAGCGCAGCGGCAGATCCCGGTAGGAGTGGGGCTCGCTGGAGTAGACCAGCATGCCGCCGGGGCAGTTCATGGGCTTCACGGCAAAGTCCTCTTCGTCGATGACCGTGGTGTACATGTTCTGCTTGTAGTGGTCCCAGTGGCCGCTGCGCTCCCACAGGGTCCGGCGCAGGATGATAGGCGTGGAGATCTCCACGTACCCGTAGCGCTTGTGGATCTCCCGCCAGTAGTCGATGAGGGTGTTGCGGAGCACCATGCCCTTGGGCAGGAAGAAGGGGAACCCGGGGCCCTCGTCCAACAGCATGAACAGGCCCAGCTCCCGGCCCAGCTTCCGGTGGTCCCGCTTCTTGGCCTCCTCCAGCTTCTCGATGTAGGCGTCCAAGTCCGCTTTCTTCTCGAAGGCCGTGGCGTAGATGCGCTGGAGCATCTTGTTCTTCTCACTGCCCCGCCAGTAGGCGCCGGCGATGGACATGATCTTCACGTTCTTCACCTTGCCCGTGGAGGCGACGTGCGGGCCCGCGCACAGGTCCACGAAGTCCCCCTGGCGATAGAAGCTGATAATTGCGTCCTCGGGGAGATCCTCGATGAGCTCCACCTTGTAGGGCTCCTGCCGTTCCTCCATGAAGGCGATGGCCTCCGCCCTAGGCAGCTCGAACCGCTCCTCCTTCAGGTTCTCGGCGATGATCTTGTTCATCTCCTTCTCGATCCTCTCCAGATCCTCCGGCGTGAAGGACTCGTCCCGGTCGAAGTCGTAGTAGAACCCGTTCTCGATGGCGGGGCCGATGGCCAGCTTGGTCTCGGGGAAGAGGCGCTTCACGGCCTGGGCCAGGATATGGGAGGCTGTGTGCCGATAGGTCCAGCGGCCGTCGGCGTCCTCGAAGGTCAACAGTTTCAGGGAGCAGTCCTGCTCAATGGGCCGGAAGGCGTCCGCCCGTTCGCCGTCGATGGCGCAGCCCAATGTGGCCTTGGCGAGCCGGGGGCTGATGCTGGCGGCGATGTCCAAGGCCGTCATGCCGTTCTGGTATTCCCGCTTCGATCCGTCGGGGAACGTGATGATCATAGTTCTTTCCTCTCTTTCTTCATATAAACTAAAAGCCCCAATGTCCGAAAGGACACTGGGGCGCTTGGTTTGCGCGGTTCCACCCAAGTTTATCACTCGCATCCGGCGATATGGGGCCGGTCCCCTTCGAGTCGCCGGGCGGTCTTCCCCTCCTGCCCCCCGCGCGCCTTGCAGCCGACGAACGCGCTCTCTGAAGAAGGACAGCCCCTGAGGGTACTGCTTCCCGGGTCAACCCCGAAATATGGAGACATTATACCACGGCAAACGGCCGTGTCAAGCAAAATTCACCTGCGGTGAGCGAAATCCGGCTGCGCCGGGCTCAGGGTTGCCCCTGGCGGCGAATGGAGATCCCTTTGGCTTTTTCTGGTTGACGGTTGCAGACAATGATTGTAAAATGGGAGCATGGAAAATAGCAGGGGAAAACAGAATGGGTTGACCTGGGGCCTGTGGCTGGGCTTCGCGGTGCTGGGCGGGTGCTCGGTGTACTACTATCCCCTGTTCCTGTTGACCATGCTGGCGGTCCCGGCGGTGTGGGCGGCCATGGCCTTTCGGACCCGGCCGGTGATGCTGCTGGTGGCCGCGGCGCTGGTGTTCCTCTTCGGCTATCTCATGGGCTACGCCCCCCTCAACTGCCTCTGTATCCTGGGGGCGGCGGCCCCGGCGGGCTGCGTCCTCTGGTTCAGCCAGAAGGAGCGCATGGGGAACTTCCAAAGCGTCCTCTACGTGACGCTCCTGCTGACCTTCGGCCAGTTTTTGATCTTCTGCGTGCCGGATCTGGTCGCCACTGGCGACCCCTACGCGTCGCTCCGCAGCTACTTTGCCGAGATACCGGCGCTGTTCGAGGGCACCAGCCTCCAGGATACGGCCCTGCTTCTGGTGAGCCGGATCGACGAGCTGATCGTGGCCTGCTTCTTCGCCTTCGCGGGGGGCTACGCTCTCGTGAACGTGCTGCTGCTGCACGCCTTCAACAAGCGGCAGAAGGACATGCCCCTCTGCCCCCTGGGCCCCTACGGCACCTGGTCCGCCTCCTACGGGTACGTGATGATCCTGGGCGGCGCCAGCCTCCTCGTGACCATCCTGACCATGACCACAGACACACCCATGGTGTCGGCCCTGAGCCTGCTCCTCTATGAGATGTGGGCCATGCCCCTGCTCCTCACGGGAGCCAACTACCTGTACGCGGTGCTCAAGCGCCGCCTGCCCCAGAATCGCGTCGGGCTCCTGTACGGCCTCGTGATGGGCGCGGGGTTGGTGTTCCTGTATCAGATCTTCCAAATGGTACTGCTGCTGCTGGGCCTCGTGGGGGTCATCCGCAGGCGGCGGGCCGGAAAGGCACAGCGATGAAACGATATCGAGGGGTCCTGATCTTCCTGGGGTTGGCGCTGCTCGCCTTGGCGGGCGCGGTCTATTACTATGACCATATGCTGGGCTACCTGTGCCTGGGCGCGGCGGCCCTCGTCACGCTGATCGTCCTGCTGCTGCTCGTAGGCGTGGCCAAGAGGCAGCAGCGGCTCATGGACACCGTCTTCGCGGACAACAACACCGCCGCTTCGGAGCTCATCCGGAAGGTGAACATCCCGGTGCTGCTAATGGATCTGAACGGCAAGATCGTCTGGCGCAACGACGCCCTGACCGCCGTGTTCGACGGGAAGAACGTGCTGGACGTGCTGCCCAACTTCAAGCCCACCCAGCCCACGGTCCAGCAGATCCTGCTCTCCGGCACCAACTATCAGGTCATGACCATGCCGGTCCGCCGGGCCAACACCCGCAAAAAGCTCCTGTTCCAGTACTGGCTGGACCGGACCGAGGCCGCCCACTATCAGCGGCTGTACACGGAGCAGATGCCCTACGTGATGCTGGTGTACATGGACAACTATGAGGAGCTGGCGGGGGATCGTCAGTTCCACGGCACGGCGGTCTTGGCCGAGGTGGAGCGCCTCGTGTCCGAGCTCTGCCGCCGGACCGGGGGCATCTACCGCCGGTACGAGAACGGCCGCTTCCTCTGCGTGCTGGAGGCCGCGGAGGTCACCAAAATCGAGAAGGAAAAGTTTAAGCTGCTGGAGCAGGCCCGGCACCTGGAGACGGGCACCGGCGCCACGCTGTCGTTGTCCGTGGCCGTGGGCATGGCCCCCCGGATCGCCCAGTCCGAGGAGGGGGCCCGCACCGCCATGGAGCTGGCTCTCGGCCGGGGCGGCGACCAGGCCGTGGTCCGGGACGGGGCCGACTACCGATTCTACGGCGGCCGCAAGCAACAGGACGCCCGGCAGAGCCGGGTCAAGATGCGGCTCTTTGCCAAGGCCCTCCGCCAGCTCATCGAGGGCGGTGGGGACGTGTTCATCATGGGCCACAAGAACCCGGACATGGACTGCCTGGGCGCGGCCCTGGGCATCGCCACCTGCGTGCTCCACACCCGCATGCGGCCCTTCATCGTGCTTACGGAGCGGAACGACGCCACGGCGGACGCCCTCTCGGAGATGGACCGGCTGGGGCTCAGCGAAAAGCTCCTCATCACCGGCCCGGAGGCTTTGGAGATGGTGAAGCCCAACTCGATCCTGGTGGTGGTGGACACCCAGCGGCCCATGATCACCGACTGTCCGGCCCTCCTCGATCGGGTGGAGAAGATCGTGCTCATCGACCACCATCGCCGCAGCGCGGACTACATCGAGAACCCCACCCTCCACTATCTGGAGTCCCGGGCCTCCTCCGCTTCGGAGATGGTCACGGAGGTGCTTCAGTACTACGACGAGTCCGTGCGGCCCGACAGCTTCGTGTGCAGCGCCCTGCTCGCAGGCATCGAGCTCGATACCAAGCAGTTCGTGTTCAACGTGGGCAGCCGCACCTTCGAGGCGGCGGGGTATTTGAGGCGGAACGGGGCGGATCTGGCCTTGGTCAAGGCCCTGTTCCAGAACGATTTTGACAGCTTCGTCCAGGTGGCCCGGACGGTGGAGAAGGCCGAGATCGGCGACGACGGCGTGGCCATCGCCATTTGCGAGCCCGGAGCCGAGGAGCCCCAGCTGGTGGCGGCCCGGGCGGCGGACGAGCTTTTGAAGGTGAAGGGCGTGAAGGCCGCCTTCACCCTGGCGGACATGGGCGATTACATCAACATCTCCGGCCGCAGTTACGGGCTCATCAACGTGCAGCTCATCTTGGAGCAGCTGGGCGGCGGCGGGCATCTGACCATGGCCGGGGCCCAGGTCCGGGGCAAAACGGCGGAGGAGGCCGTGGCCCTGCTGAAGGACTGCATCCGGCCCCAGGAGCGACAAGAACCTACAGAAGAACCCGAAGGAGGAGAATGATATGAAAGTCGTGTTGGAACAGGACGTGAAGGGCACCGGCAAGAAGGGCGAGGTGGTGAACGTATCCGACGGATACGCCCGCAACTTCCTCCTGCCCCGGAAGATGGCTTCCCCGGCGGATTCCTCCGCGGTGAACGCCATGAACATCCAGAAGAGCGCCGCCCAGCATCGGAAGTTCGAGGCGGGCGTGAAGGCCAGGGAGCTGGCCAAGAAGTTGGACAACGCCATGGTGAAGGTCCCCGTCCGGGTGGGCGAGAACGGCAAGATGTTCGGCACCGTCTCCGGCAAGGAGGTGGCCGCCGCCATCGAGGAGCAGCTGGGCCTCACCGTGGACAAGAAGAAGATCAGCCTGGACCCAAGCTCTCCCTGTTCGAAGAGGTCAAAGCCAATCTGAAGGTCATCGTCGAGGAACAGAAATAAAGTGGAAGAGCGACTGGAACGGGTACTGCCCAACAATCTGGACGCGGAGAAATCCGTGCTGGGGAGCATGCTCCTCGAGAAGGACGCCCTGGAACTGGTGCTGGAACAGCTCCGCGTGGAGGACTTCTACAGCGCCGCCCATCAGCGGATCTTCGAGGCCATGGCCAACATCCGCACCGCGGGCCAGGCCGTGGACCTGGTCACCCTCAGCGAGGAGCTGGAGCGCCGGGGCTTTTTGGACATGGTCGGCGGCGCGGTGTATCTCACCGAGCTCATGGCCTTCGTGCCCACGGCGGCTAACGTGAGCTACTACGCCAAGATCGTGGAGGAGCGCAGCGTCCAGCGGAGCTTGGTCCACGCCGGCAACGAGATGATCCGGGACGGCATGAACGACGACAAGGACGTGGACGAGAGCTTGAACCTGGCGGAGAAGCGGATCTACGACATCTCCATGCGCAAGACCGAGGACTCCATCGCCCCCATCCGGGACATCGTGCCCGACGCCCTCAACGAGATCGGGGACCTGATGGCCCGGCAGGGGAAACTCACCGGCGTCGCCACGGGCTTCAGGGATCTCGATCGCATGACCAACGGCCTGCAAAAGTCCGATTTGATCATCGTGGCCGCCCGGCCCGCCATGGGCAAGTCCGCCTTCGCCCTGAACATCGCCCAGTACGCCGCCCTCCACGACAACCGGTCCGTGGTCTATTTCTCCCTGGAGATGGGCAAGGAGCAGCTGGTCATGCGCATGCTCTGCACGGAGGCCTCCGTGGACTCCCAGCGGATCAAGGAAGGGCTGCTGACCGACGAGGAGATGAGCCGGCTCATGGACGCGGCGGAGCCCATGCAGAAGAGCAAGATCAGCATCGACGACGGGGGCAACGCCACCGTGGCCAGCATCCGGTCGAAGTGCCGCCGCCTGAAGGCCAAGCAGGGGCTGGACCTGGTCATCGTAGACTACATGCAGCTCATGAGCGGCACGGGCATGGGGAACCGCAAGAGCGACTCCAGGCAGCAGGAGGTCTCCGACATGACCCGGGCCATGAAGCTGCTGGCCCGGGAGCTGGACGTGCCCATCATACTGCTGGCGCAGCTGAACCGAGGCCCCGAGACCCGGCAGGACCACAAGCCCATGATCGCGGACCTGCGGGAAAGCGGCTCCATCGAGCAGGACGCCGATATGGTCATCCTCCTCTACCGGCCCCAGGTCTACGACTCCTCCCTGGACAACACCTCGGAGATCATCATCGCCAAGCACCGCCACGGCCCCACCGGCGACGTGCAGCTCGCCTGGCAGGGCGAGTACACCCGGTTCATGAACCTGGCGAAGGAACAATAGAGGGTTCGATCCATGTACCGTATCTTCCTGGTGGAGGACGACCCGATCATCGCCGAGACGGTGCAGAAGCACCTTGAAAGCTGGGGCTGGCAGGTGAATGCCGCGGCGGATTTCGCCCGGGTCATGGACGACTTTTCCGCCTTCGACCCCCAGCTGGTGCTGCTGGACATCTCCCTGCCCGTCTATAACGGCTACCACTGGTGCAGCGAGATCCGCAAGGTCTCCCGGGTGCCGGTGATCTTCCTCTCCTCCGCCTCGGACAACATGAACATCGTCATGGCCATGCACATGGGCGGCGACGACTTCATCCCCAAACCCTTCGATCTGAACGTGCTGACGGCCAAGGTCCAGGCCCTGCTGCGGCGGACCTATGAGTTCTCCCGGGAGCAGGCTGAAATCGCCCTGGGCGGCGGCGCCCTGCGGCTTCGGGAGGGCGTGTTCGTGAAGGGGGATGTGCGGCTGGAACTGACCCGGAACGAGTTCCGCATACTGGAGATGCTGCTCGAAAACCGGGGCCGGATCGTCAGCCGGGAGGAGCTTATGGAGCGGCTCTGGTCCACGGACAGCTTCGTGGACGAAAACACCTTGAGCGTCAACGTGAACCGGCTCCGCAAGAAGCTGGAGGGGGCTGGCCTTTTCGACGCCATCCGCACCCGCAAGGGCGAGGGATACATCATCGAAGCCCTATGAAGCTGTTCCTGTCCTATCTCAAATCCCATTTACGACTGCTGCTGATGCTGGCCCTGTTCGGGGCCGTGTCCGCGGCGGTCCTTTTGCTATACAAGGCGCCTCTCGAAGGGGCCCTGTACGCACTGCTGCTGTGCCTCGCTCTGGGCCTCGGCTTCTTCGCGGCGGGGTTCCTCCGCTATCGCCGGAAGCACCGGGCCCTGCAGCGGACCCTGGTGCAGCTTCCCGAGGGCCTGCCGCCCCTGCCGGAGCCCCAGGACGCCCCGGAGGCGGACTATCAAGCTTTGCTCACCGCTCTGGACGAGGACCGGCGTCGGATCGCCGCCCGCGCCGCCCAGGACCGGGATCGGGCGGAGACCTTCTACACCGCCTGGGTCCACCAGATCAAGACGCCCATGGCGGCCATGGACCTGCTGCTCCAAAGCGGACAGCCGGACGGGGCGCTCCTGAAGGGGGAGCTGTTCCGCATGGAGAAGTACGCGGACCTGGTGCTGACCTACCAGCGACTGGGGAGCGACACCACGGACCTGGTGCTGAAGGCATGCGACCTCGATACCGTGATCCGGGCCGCCGTGAAGGAGTACGCCCGGCTGTTCATCCTAAAGAAGCTGACCCTGTCCTTCACGCCCACGGGCCTCACCGTTCTCACCGACGAGAAATGGCTGGGGTTCGTCATCGGTCAGCTCCTGAGCAACGCCCTCAAGTATACCCAGCAGGGCGGCGTATCCGTCTACGCCCAGGGCCAACGCCTAATCATCGAGGATACGGGGGTGGGCATCCCCCCGGAGGAGCTGCCCCGGATCTTCGAGAAGAGCTTCACCGGCGAGAACGGCCGCGCTGCCCAGGGCACCACGGGCCTGGGGCTCTACCTCTGCCGCCGGGCCTGCGCCCTGTTGGGGCATTCGATCTCCGCCGAATCGGAGGTGGGCAAAGGAACGAAGGTCATCCTGGACCTGGCCCGGCCGGAGCTTTCCGCAGAATGACGCATCTTGCAAAACCGTAAGCTTCCCGTAAGCTAACGAAATGGCAGCCCCCGGAGAACGGGGGTATACTTGTCCCATCAAACATGATGGAGGAAACGGATATGTCCCTGTTGGAAGTGAAGAATCTAAGGAAGGTCTACACCACCCGCCTGGGTGGGACCGGGGTGGAGGCGCTTAAAAACGTGAGCTTCGCCGTGGAAAGCGGGGAGTTCGTGGCCATCATGGGCGAGAGCGGCTCCGGGAAGACCACCCTTTTGAACATCCTGGCGGCTCTCGATCGCCCCTCCGGCGGCCGGGTGCTGCTGAACGGGGAGGACATGGCCGGCGTCCGGGAGCGGGATTTGACCGCCTTTCGCCGGGACAACCTGGGGTTCGTGTTCCAGGACTTCAATTTGCTGGACGCCTTCACCGTCCGGGACAACGTCTTTTTGCCCCTGGTGCTGGCGGGCAAGAGCTACGACGAGATGAACGGGCGGCTCCTGCGCCTCGCCCCGGCTCTGGGCATCGGGGAGTTGCTCAACAAGTTCCCCTACGAGCTCTCCGGCGGCCAGAAGCAGCGCACCGCCGTGGCGCGGGCCCTCATCACCCAGCCCGCCATCCTGCTGGCCGACGAGCCCACGGGCGCCCTCGACTCCAAGGCCTCCGACAGCCTTCTTCGGGTTTTCGAGAACCTGAACGCCCAGGGCCAGACCATCCTGATGGTCACCCACAGCGTCACCGCCGCCAGCCACGCCAAGCGGACGTTGTTCCTCCGGGACGGCATGATCTACCACCAGCTCTACCGGGGCAACCGGACCCAGGGGGAGATGTTCGCCGAGATCTCCCATACCCTGACGGTCATGACCAGCGGGGAAAACGGCCATGCGTAAATTCGGCTTCTATCCCCAGCTGGCCCTTCGGTCCCTGCGGCTCAACGGCAAGTTCTATCTGCCGTACCTTCTCTCCGGCATGGTCAGTGCGGCCATGCTCTACGACATCCTGTTTTTGAACATGAACCGGGGCATCTATGCTCTGAAGGGCGTCAACGCGGTCCAGGGCCTCCTGGGCTTCGGGGCTATTGTGGTTGCCCTCTTCTCCTTTGCCCTCCTCTGCTACACCAACGGCTTCCTCATGAAGCGGCGGCAGAAGGAGCTGGGGCTCTACAACATCCTGGGCATGGAGAAGCGGCATTTGGCCCGGCTCCTGCTGTGGGAAACGATCTTCGCCGCCCTCCTCTGCATCCTGGGCGGGTTGCTGCTGGGGGTGCTGCTCTCCAAGCTCTTTTTGCTCCTCCTCTGCGCGGTGATCCAGGCGGAGGTGCCCTTCGGCTTCGAGGTGCCCCGGGACGCGGCGATCTACACAGCGGTGGTCTTCGGAGGTATCTTCCTCCTGAACTACCTGCTGAACCTGCTGCGCCTCAACCGGGTGAAGCCCATCGAGCTCTTGCATGGCGGCGAATCCGGGGAGCGGGAGCCCCGGACGAAGTGGGTCCTGACCCTCCTGGGCCTTCTCACCATGGGCGCGGGGTACGGCCTGTCCCTGACGGTGTCGGACCCTGTCAACGCCTTGACGCTCTTCTTCCTGGCGGTGGTCCTGGTGATCGTAGGCACCTACTGCCTGTTCACCGCCGGGAGCATCGCCCTCCTCAAGGCCCTGCGAAAGAATAAGAAGTATTACTACCAGACCCGGCACTTCACCGCCGTCTCGGGCATGCTCCACCGCATGAAGCGGAACGCGGCGGGCCTCGCCACCATCTGCATTTTGTCCACCATGGTGCTGGTCACCGTGTCCACCACGGTGTGCCTCTACATGGGGGTCAACGACATTCTGGATCGGATGTACTGCCGGGACGTGCAGACCTATGTGAACCGCGGCGCGCCGGAGGACCTGCTGAAGGTGAAGGCCCTCTACGAGCGCAAGGCCCAGGAGCTTGGCGTGGAGATGAAGGACTTCGCCGCCCTCTGCTTCTATGCCCCCGTCACGGACTACGCCAACAACCGGACCGACATCGAGCCCTATCTCCCGCAGGCGGACGGCGCGGACCCGGTGGGGGACCCAAATGACGGGCCTCTGCGGGTGTACGTGGGCTGCAACCTCGATGAGGACGCGGACGCCGGCCTCTTCGCCGCCTCCGTGGCGGTGGGGACCCGGGACCTGCCCCTCAGTAGCAGCTGGTACTTCACCGAAGACTGCCGGGCCGGGCGCATGGACTTCTGGGCGAGCCTGGGCGGCTTCTTCTTCATCGGCCTGTTCCTGGGGGCCCTGTTCCTCATGGCGGCGGTGCTCATCGTCTACTACAAGCAGGTCTCCGAGGGCTATGAGGACGCCCGGAGCTTCTCCATCATGCAGCAGGTGGGCATGACCCAGGCGGAGGTGAAGAGCTCCATCCGGAGCCAGGTCTCCACGGTCTTCTTCCTGCCCCTCCTGGCCGCCGCCTGCCACACCGCCGGGGCCTTCCCCATGACCAAGAAGATCCTGCTGCTCTTCGGCCTCTCCAACACGGGCCTCTTCCTCCTCTGCAGCGGCCTCACCCTCCTCGTCTTCGCCCTGGCCTACTACTGCATCTACCGCCTCACCGCTCGGGAGTACTATCGGATCGTGAAGCGGTAAAGGAAGCCTTTGTATCGAAAGAGCCGGTCCCCGGCTCTTTTTGTGTTGTTGAATATCTAAGCGCCATCGGGTATACTTTGTGTATCAAACAAGGGGAGGATGACCCATGAGCCTGCTTGCGACCATGGCCAAGACCTACGGGAAGGACCGGGTGAGCCGGGAGAAGCTAAAGAAGATACAGCGAAAGCGGCTGCAGGCCCTGGTGGAGTACGCCCGGAAGAACAGCCCCTTCTACCGGGAGCTGTACAAAGGGCTGGGGGCGGATTGGTCCCTGGAGGACCTGCCCCCTGTGACAAAGCCGGAGCTCATGGCGCGGTTCGACGACGTGGTCACGGACCGGGCCGTCACCATGGCCCGGGTCCGGGATTTCACCAGGGACATCGACAACGTTGGGCGGATGCTGGACGGGAAGTACCTCGTCTTCCAGACCTCCGGGTCCACGGGTCATCCCGCCGTGGTGCTGTACGACAAGGGGGCCGTGGACGTGGCCTCCGCCGTGGCCGCCTTTCGGACCTTCGCCCGGCAGGAGGATTTCAAGAGGTTCATGGCCCACGGCAAACGGACCGCCGGGGTCTTCGCCGACCACGGGTTCTACCTGGCCTGCGGCATGTCCCGATATCTGCAATTGCAGATGCCTCGAAAACAGGCCAAGATCACCGTGGACGTGAACGGGCCCGAAGCCAAGATCGTGCAGGCCCTGAACGACTTTCAGCCCGCCATGCTCAGCGGCTACCCCTCCAACCTGGCCCTGCTGGCCGACTATGCGGAGCTGGACATCCATCCCGACGTGGTGATCACCGGCGGCGAGCGCCTCACCGACGCCGTCCGGCGGAAGCTTTCGGACCGCTTCGGCTGCTACGTCCAGACCCACTACTCCTGCACCGAGGGCGGGGAGCTGGCCTGCGAGTGCGCCGAGGGGCATCTGCATATCAACGAGGATTGGGTCATCCTGGAGGCCGTGGACGGGGATGGCCGCCCCGTGGCTCCCGGCGTCCAGTCCGACCGGGTGTTCATCACCAACCTGTCCAACTTCATCCAGCCCTTTATCCGCTACGAGCTTACCGACCGGGTCATCATCCACGATGGCCCCTGCCCCTGCGGCCGGACCACCCGGTGGCTCCAGATCGAGGGCCGCACCGACGATATCTTGACCTTCTCGGGCGGCGTCCGGGTGGCGCCCATGTCCCTCTATAAGGTGCTGGAGGAGGTGCCCAGCCTGCGCCGGTTCCAGCTGGTCCAGCGGGCGGCGGATCGGGTGGAGCTGCGGGTCCTGTCTGACGAGCCCGAGGCCGCCTTCGCGGCGGCGAAGGGGGCTCTGGAAACCTTCTTCGAGAGCAAGGGGCTTCGAGTGGCGGTCCTGCCCTCGGATACGCCCCCCAGCCCGGACCCGGTCAGCGGCAAATTCAAGCACGTGTACCGGGCGAAGGTTTGAATCGGCGGTCGAAAAGGAGTATACTGCAGGCAGCAACGGGAAAAGAGGCAACTATGTTCGACATCATCATTTTGAACGGCAGCGTTTTAGACGGCAGCGGCGAACCGGCCCAGCGGCTGGACCTGGGCGTCCAGGACGGAAAGATCGCCGCCCTGGGGGATCTGCAGGAAGCGGAGGCGGCAAAGGTCGTGGACGCCGCCGGGAAGATAGTGTGCCCTGGCTTTTTGGACCTCCATCGCCACGCGGACGGGGCCCTGTTCCGGCCCGGCTACGGGGATTGCGACCTGTTTCAGGGGATCACCACCGTCGGCAACGGCAACTGCGGCCTGTCCCTGGCCCCCCAGGCGGGGCCCTACCGGGAGGCCATCGCCGCCTATCTCAAGCCGGTGACCGGCGACTTCGAGGGGGTGCCCGTGGACACCATGGCCGATTACCTCAGCGCCCTGAAGGCCCGGCCCCTGCCGGTGAACGCCCTCATGCTGGCGGGCGGCGGCACCATCCGCTCGAGCGTGGCCGGGTTCCAAAAGCTGCGGCTGGAGGATCAGGACTATGCCGAGATCCATCGGCGCCTTGAGCAGTCCCTCGCCGACGGGGCGGCGGGCGTGTCCTTGGGCCTGGGCTACGCGCCGGAGTGCTACTACACCACCGACGAGCTGGTCCGGGCCCTGGAGCCCATCCGAAATACGGACACCGTCCTGTCCGTCCACATGCGGGAGGAGGCCATGAAGCTGCTCCCGTCCATCGATGAGATGGTCTCGGTGGCCAAGGCCCTCCGGGTGCCCCTCCAGATCAGCCATCTCAAGGGCAGCGGTCGCGAGAACTGGGGCAGGCTCATCCCCCAGGCCCTGGACCGGATCGCCAAAGCCCGGACTGAGGGGCTAGACGTTTGCTGCGACGTGTACGCCTACACCGCGGGCAGCACCCAGCTCATCCACATCCTGCCGCCGGAGTTCTTGCAGGGGGGACCCGCCGCCATCACGGCGCGGCTTGGGGACAGCGCCGCCCGCAGGCGGCTCCTGGAACGGCTGGAGAACGGCCGGGATTTCGACAACTACGTGTATCTGGTGGGCTGGGAGAACATCTTTATCTCCGCCCTGAAGCGGCCGGAGGACGCCTGCTACGTGGGCAAGTCCATCGCCGAGGCCGCCGGGGACAAGGACCCGGCCGCCTTCGCCCTGGACCTTCTTCGGGACAACGACTGCGAGGTCACCATGATCGACTTCATCACCGCGGAGGAGGACATCGCCCGGATCTTGCAGAGCCCCTTCGCCTACTCCATCTCCGACGCCACCTTCCCCACCGGCGGGAAGCTCCACCCCCGGGTCTACGGGGCCTTCAGCCAGGTGATCGAAACCTACGTGAACGGGCGGCACGCCCTGACGCTGCCGGAGGCCGTGAACCGGATGACCCGGCGGCCCGCGGACCGGTACGGGCTAAAGGACAAAGGCCGCATCACCCTGGGCGCGGACGCGGACGTGCTGGTGTTCGACCCTGGCAGGATCCACGTGACCGCCACCTACGATCAGCCAGAGCAGCGGGCCGAGGGCATGGACTATGTGGTCGTGAACGGCCGGATCGCCCTGGAGAACGGGCGGCTCACCGGCGTATATGCTGGAAACGTATTGGAGGGTAAAAAATGATCAACGAATCTTTGCAGCGGGAGACCTTGGACCTTTTGCAGCAGCTCATAGCCTGCCCCAGCCTGTCTGGCCAGGAGCAGGGGGTGGCGGACATCCTGAAGGGGTATCTGGCTAAAAACGGCTTTACCACCCTGGAGATCGACCGGTACGGGGACCTGGTGGCCGGCGTGGCCGGGACCCGGCCCGGCGTCCGGCTCCTGTTCGACGGCCATATGGACACCGTGCCCGCCGACAATGCGGGCGACTGGACCACGCCCCCCTTCGAGCCCGTGGTCCGGGACGGGAAGCTTTACGGCCGGGGCACCAGCGACATGAAGGGGGCCGACGCCGCCTTTGCCGTGGCCGCGGCTCAGTACCTCCGGGAGAAGGGCGACGATTTTGCAGGGGAGCTCTGGTTCGCCGGGGTGGTCCAGGAGGAGTGCTTCGAGGGCGTCTGCGCCAAGGAAGTGGCAAAGCGGGTCCGGCCCGACCTGGTCCTTATCGGCGAGGCCTCCGAGGGGAATCTGAAGCTCTCCCAGCGGGGCCGGGCGGAGATCGTGCTGGAGACCTTCGGCGTGCCCTGCCACAGCGCCAACCCGGAGAAGGGCGTCAACGCCGCCGCCCACATGTGCGCCCTCATCGACGAGATCTTGAAGCTCCCGCCCACGAAGGACCCCCGCATGGTGGGGGATGGCATCCTGGTGCTGACGGACATCAAGTCCGATCCCTATCCCGGCGCGTCCGTGGTGCCCCATTGCTGCCGAGCCACCTTCGACCGGCGGCTGCTGGTGGGAGAGACCCGGGAGAGCGTGCTTGCACCCATCCAGGCCATCATCGACCGACAGAAACAACTGGACCCCACTTTGAACGCCCGGGTGGCCTATCCCATGGGCAGCGCCGTCTGTTCCACCGGCGAAACGGTGGAAGCGGAGCGGTTCTTCGCCCCCTGGTGGTTCGCCCCCGACGAGCGGACGCTGCGGATGAAGGCGGCCATGGAGGCGCGGGGCCTGACGCCTGAGATCACCGGCTACAGCTTCTGCACCAACGGCAGCTACTACGCGGGCGAGGCGGGCATCCCCACTTTCGGCTTCGGCCCCTCCCGGGAAAATCTGGCCCACACGGTGGACGAGCACATCGCCCTTAAGGACCTCTACGATGCCGTGGACGGGTACCTGGCCATTTTGCATGCTGTATTGGATTAAACTTCGCACCTTTTCTTTGTAAAGAAAAGGCACCCAAAAGAAACGCAAATGGGAAGTATAGCTTCGTGCTGTGCTTCCCATTGCTCTTCCTATGCTTCTCTTTTTACGCAGCTTGAAAAGAAAAAGCGGCAAAAAGAGACTAAATCGTCTCACGTCTTCGGCAGGTACTTCTCCGGGTTTTCGGGGACGCCGTTGATGAGGAGTTCGTAGCGGAAGGTGGCCAGATGCCCGCTGGCCGGCTCCGGCAGCACCGCCACCTGCTCCCCCTTCTTCACCCGCTGATACAGCTCCACCAGGGGCCGCTGGCAGCCGATGATCCGGGACAAGCACCCGGCCTCGTCGTGGAGGATGTCGATGACCAGCCCCATATCCCCTCGTTTCCCGCAGAAGACCACCACGCCCCCTTCGGGCGCCACGATTCGGGACACGCTCTCGGCGGTGATATCCGTTCCGTAGCGCATGCCCTCGTCCGTCATGCCGAAGGACCCGGTCACGGTCCCCTGGGTGGGCCATATGAGCGCCAGCCCGCTGAGAGGCATCGCCTCGGGCCCCGCTTCGGGGGAGGCCGCCTCCTTGACCCAGCCGCCGTCCTCGATGACCTGGTCCACCTTCCCCTGGCCCACCACGAACTCGTTGGTCTTCGCCTCGGAGAAGGCGGCCTGGCCCCGGTACACGGTCTCATAATAGGTAAGGGTGTAGGGATAGACACCCATGCTCCGATAGATGCGGCTGCCCGCCGTGAGCCGGACGTTCTCCTGGAGCAGGGTCTCCGCCTGCCCCCGTTCGATGACGCAGCGATCCACGGTCCTGACGATGGGCAGGAGGCTGTCGTCCGCCTTCAGGGTGCTCACCGCCTCCTCCAGGTTCAGCAGCTCCCCCTTGCCCGAGGGCGATTCCAGCGTCAGCTGCTGATCGAACCCGGCCCGGATCAGCCGTTCGTTCTGGCCCAGCCCCAGCTGGGCGCTCTCCCGGAGGTACCGCTCCACCGCCAGCCGCCCTTCCTCGGCGTTGAGGACCGTGAACAGCACCCGCCCGTCCGCCACCAGATCCAGGGCCTCCGGCGGGTACTCCCGCTGCACCTGCACCCGGATGGGCGTGGGCAACGGGGTCACCCTGAGCTGGGCCGGGGTGGCCGTTGGCGTGGCCGGGGCCGTGGGCGAGGTGCGCGGCAAACGAAAGCCCGCCTCCAGCCGCCCGTCGCCCCGCAGCAGGAGCCAAAAGAGGAGGCTGAGCACCGCCACCAGCATCACCAGCGCCATAGCGCCGTAGCGTATGAGCTTGTCCCGTTCCCATTTCATTTGGATATAGTATAGCATTTCCCCGCCCGGGCGGCAAGACCCCCTTGCGCCGCCACGATTCCGCGCCCTGATTTGAATTTTCTATTGGCAAATGTTTGAAACGATGATATTATATATGTACACTTAGGGTAACTATATGCTGGGGGGAACTATGAGCGATCAAATCAAAGATTTTTATGAGGGCAGGTGCATCCGGGCCTACCAGTTCCTGGGTTGCCATCGGGCCGAGCGGGGCTTCCGCTTCATGATCTGGGCGCCTAACGCCCGGTTCGTCACCGTGGCAGGCGATTTCAACGGCTGGAGCTATACCCAGAACCCGGCCTGGCGGCGGCCGGACGGGCTGTGGGAGGCGGTCATCGACAATGCCCAGCCCTATCAACGGTACAAGTACGTGGTGACCCGCGCCGACGGCACCGTCATCATGAAGGCGGATCCCTACGGCCGCATGGGGGAGCCCAAGGGCACCGCTTCCCTGGTCTATGATCCGGATCCCTATCCCTGGGAGGACGCGGGGTACATGGCCGGGCTCACCGATCCCCTTGCCGCGCCCATGAATATCTATGAATGCCATCTGGGCAGCTGGAAGGAGGGCCTCTCCTACCGGCAGCTGGCGGACGAGCTGCTGCCCTACGTCAAGGACATGGGGTACACCCACATCGAGGTCATGCCCCTCATGGCCTATCCCTACGATCCCAGCTGGGGCTACCAGGTGACGGGCTACTATGCCGCCACCAGCCGCTACGGCGCCCCGGACGATCTCAAGTACTTCGTGAACAAGGCCCATTCCCTGGGGGTGGGGGTCATCATGGACTGGGTCCCCGCCCACTTCACCAAGGACGATCACGGCCTTCGCCTCTTCGACGGCACCTGCTGCTATGAATACAGCGACCCGCGCCGGGGCGAGATGCACCAGTGGGGCACCCTCCTCTTCGATTACGGCAAGCCCGAGGTCCGCAGTTTCCTCACCTCCAGCGCCGTGTACTGGCTGGAGGAGATGCACATGGACGGCCTCCGGGTGGACGCGGTGAGCTGCATGCTCTACATGGACTTCGGCCGGGAGGGCGGCGACTGGCTTCGCAACAGCGAGGGCGGCCGGGAGGACCTTTCCGCCATCGCCCTCTTTAAGCATCTCTCCTGGGCGGTCCATGGCCTGAAGGGCCGCAAGCTCCTCATCGCCGAGGAGTCCACCGCTTTCCCCATGGTCACCAACAAGCACGACAACAGCCTGGGTTTCGACTTCAAGTGGAACATGGGCTGGATGAACGACATGCTCTCCTACATGGGCATGGACCCCATCTACCGCCAGTACCACCACAGCAAGCTGACCTTCAGCCTGACCTACGCCTTCTCCGAGCACTACGTCCTCCCCTTCTCCCACGACGAGGTGGTCCACGGGAAGAAGTCCATGCTGAACAAGATGCCCGGCACCTACGAGGAGAAGTTCCAGCAGCTCAGGCTCCTGTACACCTACCAGATGGCCCACCCAGGCAAGAAGCTCACCTTCATGGGCATGGAGCTGGGCACGTTCATCGAGTGGCGGTTCTACGAGAGCCTGGAGTGGTTCCTCCTCGCCTACCCCAAGCACGAGGAGTTCCGCCGGTTCGTCCGGGGCCTGAACCGGTTCTACCAGGACAACCCGGCCCTCTACCAGCGGGACGACGGCTGGGACGGCTTCGAGTGGAGCGTGGTGGACGATGCGCAGAACTCCGTCGTCGCCTTCCTGAGAAAGAGCAAGGACGAAACGCTGCTGTGTGTCTTCAACTTCACCCCGGTCTACCGGCCCGGGTACAGCCTGCCCGTGCCCGAGGAGGGGACCTTCTCCCTGGCCTTCTCCACGGGCGAGCTCCCGGCGGAGCAGGGCTGGTCCCTCACCACCGAACCCTCCTATCCCGGCGCCCGCTTCCCCCATATGGTCCGGCAGGATCTGTTCCCCTTCTGCGGTATGTATTTCAAATTCACCAAGAAAAATGACGGAAAGGATGTGACTCAAGGATGAAAAAACGGATCGTGGTCATGCTCTTAGCCGGCGGCCAAGGCAGCCGGCTGGGCGTACTCACCTCCAACATGGCCAAGCCTGCCGTTCCCTTCGGCGGCAAGTATCGGATCATCGATTTTCCCCTCAGCAACTGTGTCAACTCCGGCTTCGACACGGTGGGCGTCCTCACCCAGTACCGGCCCCTGGCGCTGAACGCCTATCTGGGCACCGGCCAGCACTGGGATCTGGACCGCAACTACGGCGGCGTCTTCGTGCTGCCCCCCTATGTGACCGAGGGTGAAAACGGCCACTGGTACAGCGCGATCCTGACTATGTGCTCATCCTTTCCGGCGACCATATCTACAAGATGGACTACGCCAAGATGCTGAAGTTCCATCGGGACAAGAAGGCGGCGGCCACCATCGCGGTGCTGCAGGTGCCCTGGGAGGAGGCCCATCGCTTCGGCATCATGAACGCCGACGTGAACGGGGTCATCCAGTCCTTCGAGGAGAAGCCCAAGGAGCCCAAGAGCAACCTGGCGTCCATGGGCATCTACATCTTCGACTGGAAGAAGCTCCGGGATTACATGGAGGCGGACGACGCCGATCCCAATTCCAGCAACGACTTCGGCAAGAACATCATCCCCGCCATGCTGAACAGCGGCGAGGTCATGGTGGCCTATCCCTTCGAAGGCTATTGGCGGGACGTGGGCACCATCCAGAGCCTGTGGGAGGCCAACATGGATCTGCTGGGTCAGAAACCGGTGCTGGATCTCGACGACGACAGCTGGCGCATCTACACCCGCAACCCGGTCATGCCGCCTCATTACGTGAGCCTCACCGCCCAGGTCACCAATTCCCTGGTGTCCGAAGGCGCGGTGGTGGAGGGCACGGTGACCAACTCCGTCATCTTCTCCGGCGCCCGCATCGAGAAGGGGGCCACGGTGAAGGACAGCATCATCTTCCCCAAGGCCGTGGTGGGCAAGAACGTCACCGTGGAGAAGGCCATCGTGGGCGAGAACTCCATCGTGGGCGATTACTCCATGGTGGGCGGCCCCGTCCGTCCCGGCGAGAAGGTGAACAACAAGCTCACCGGCGACATCACCCTCATCGGCAACGACGTGACCATTCCCCCCAGGGCGTATCTTGCCAAGGGCGCCGTGGTCAACACCGAGAACCCCCACCAGCCCGCAAAGGAGGCGTAAGCTATGATCAACAACGCATTCGGCCTCATCGTCACCGCTGATCGGTCCACCCACCTCAAGGATCTGACCCTGTCCCGCTCCGCGGGAGCGGTCCCCTTCGGCGGCCGGTATCGCTTCATCGATTTCACCCTCTCCAATATGGTCAACGCCGGCATCACCAGCGTGGGCCTGATCACGGAGAAGAACTATCATTCCCTCATGGACCATCTGGGCTCCGGCAAGGAGTGGGACCTGCACCGCAAGCGTGACGGTCTCTTCATCCTGCCCCCCTTCATGACCAAGGACAACTCCGGCGTATTCCGGGGCGACATCGACGCCATCCGGTCCGTGCTGGGCTACGTGCGCCGCACCCAGGAGGACTATGCGGTCCTGGCCTGGCCCCGGGTGGTCATGAACCTGGATCTCACGGCCATGATGGAGCAGCACGTGGAAACCGGCGCGGACATCACCATCCTCTACGCGGAGGACGGGTCCCTCCGGCCGGAGGAGCAGAATCAGGACCTGCGCCTCATTCTGGACGAGAAAGGCCGGGTCACAGATATGGAGCTGGACGCCTATCGGCCCCATAGCATGAACCGCAGCGCCGACGTGATGATCCTGAAGAAGGAGCTGCTGGAGTACCTCGTCGAGGAGGCCTACGCCCGGGGCGAATACGATTTCCACCGGGACATCCTGCTGAAGAAGTGCAAGACGCTGAACATCATGGGCTATAAGTTCGAAGGGTTCCTGGCGCGGATGGAGTCCGTGGAGGGCTACTTCGCCAACAGCATGGCCCTTCTGAACCCGGACGTGCAGGCGGATCTGTTCAACGCCCGTCGCCCCATCTACACCAAGGTGAAGGACGAGGTGGCCGCCCGCTACTCCGTCAGCGCCCAGGTGAAGAACTCCCTGGTGGCCGACGGCTGCGTCATCGAGGGGCTGGTGGAGAACTCCATCCTCTTCCGCGGCGTCCACGTGAAGCCCGGCGCCCGCATCTACAACAGCATCGTCATGCAGGGGGCTGAGGTGGACGAGAACGCCATCCTGGACCACGTGATCCTGGACAAGGGCGTGAAGATTTTGCCGGGCCGGAGCCTGCAGGGCTACGACAGCTTCCCCATCGTGATCAGAAAGAATCAAACCGTATGAGCACTGCAAAAGCCATAAAGCGGCCCCCTTCCTCCAAAGGGAGGCCGGTGGTCGATAAGAAAGCCCTGAAGCCGGAGCCCGTGATCGAGAAGCAGCCGTTGAAGGTGCTCCTGTGCGCCAGCGAGGCCATGCCCTTCATCAAGACCGGAGGCCTGGCCGACGTGGTGGGCGCCCTGCCCATAGCCCTCAATCAGGAGGGACTGGACGTGCGGGTGATCCTGCCCAAGTATCGGCTGATCCCCTACACCTACATCTGCTCCATGGAGCACGTGACGGACTTCACCGTGCTCATGGGGGGCGATCGGGTCTACTGCGGCATCGACACCATCGTGGAGAACGGGGTACGGTACTACTTCGTGGACAACCTGGCCCTCTTCGGCGGGGATCGGGTCTACACCGGCGACCAGGACGAGGGCTATAAGTTCGCCTTCTTCTGCCGGGCCATTCTGGAGGCCCTGCCCCGGATCGGGTGGTTCCCGGACGTGCTCCACGGCAACGACTGGCAGTGCGGCCTTCTCAGCGTGCTCCTCAGAGCCCAGTACGGCATCGACGAGCGGTATCGGGCCATTCGCACGGTCTACACCATCCACAACCTGAAGTTCCAGGGGCTCTTCGACTTCCACTGGCTCAACACCTACCTGGGCCTCAACGAGGGCTACTTCTCCACGGAGAACCTGGAGTTCTACGGCCTGCTCTCCTGCATGAAGGGCGGCATCGTGTTCTCCGACCGGGTCACCACCGTGAGCCCCACCTACGCGGAGGAGATCAAGTCCGCCTACTACGGCGAGCGGTTGGACGGGCTCATGAAGAAGCGGCAGAACGTCCTTTCGGGCATTCTGAACGGCATCGACACCGAGGCCTACGATCCCGAGGGGGATCGGTTCCTCCGGGTCACCTTCAGCGCCGACAACCGGCGGGGCAAGGCCATCCTGAAGGCGGACCTGCAGCAGGAGTGCGGCCTCCAGGTGCGGCCCGAGGCGGCCCTCATCGGCTTCATCGCCCGGCTCACCGCCCAGAAGGGGCTGGACCTCATCGAGCGGGTGCTGGACGACATCATGCGCCAGGACGTGCAGATCGTGTTCCTGGGCAAGGGCGACCAGCACTACGAGGACTTCATCCGCAACGCCCAGAACAAGTATCCCGGCCGGGTGGCCGCCCGGGTGGAGATGAACGAAGCCCTGGCCCACCGGGTCTACGCGGGCACGGACATGTTCCTCATGCCCAGCCAGTTCGAGCCCTGCGGCCTCTCCCAGATGATCGCCATGCGGTACGGGTCCATCCCCATCGTGCGGGAGACCGGCGGTCTCAAGGACAGCGTGCAGCCCTTCAACGTGTACACGGACGAGGGCAACGGCTTCTCCTTCTCCAACTACAACGCCCACGACATGCTCTATACCGTGGAGCGGGCGGTGTACTACTTCCACGACGAGGCCCTGTGGGACAGGCTGGTGAAGCGGGCCATGGGGACCGACTTCTCCTGGCACAAGTCCGCTTTGGTGTATAAACAGCTCTACGAAGGGCTGATGGAAAGATAACAAGACAACCGAGAACAAAATTCTTTCGCATCGAGGCAAAAAACATGGATAAGATCGTAAGACGTATCGGCATTCTCACCAGCGGGGGCGACGCTCCCGGCATGAACGCGGCCATCCGCGCCGCCGTCCGCAACTGTCTGCAGCGGGGCATCACCCCCGTGGGCATCCACCGGGGCTACAACGGCCTCATCCAGGGGGATACCTTCGAGATGGACGCCCGCTCCGTCAACGGCCTCTCCGACCGGGGCGGCACCATCCTCTACACCGCCCGCTGCAAGGAGTTCACCACCCCCGAGGGCGTGGCGCAGGCGGTCCGCACCTGCAAGTACGCGGGTATCGACGGGGTCATCGCCATCGGCGGCGACGGCACCTTCCGGGGCGCCCAGAAGCTGTCCGCCGCGGGCGTCAACACCGTGGGCGTGCCCGCCACCATCGACAACGACATTGGCTGCTCCCACTACACTATCGGCTTTGACACCGCGGCCAACACCGCCATCCAGTGCATCGACAAGCTGGCCGACACCATGCAGTCCCACGAGCGGGCCAGCATCGTGGAGGTCATGGGTCGGCACGCGGGGCACTTGGCCGTGTACGTGGGCCTCGCTGTAGGCGCCACCGCCATTCTGGTGCCCGAGTTCCCGGTGGACTTCGAGCGGGACGTGATCGAGCGGGTCCGCCAGGGCAAGTACCGGGGCAAACGCCACTTCGTCATCGTGGTGGCCGAGGGCGTAGGCCGCTGCGACGAGATCGCCCGCCGCATCGAGGAGGAGACCGGCATCGACGCCCGGGTATCCATCCTGGGCCACATCCAGCGGGGCGGCGCCCCCACGGGCCGGGATCGGGTCATGGCCGCTCGCATGGGCCACACCGCCGTGGAGGAGCTGGCCGCGGGCCACACCAACCTGGTGGTCTGCTACCGGGATTCCCACATCGTCACCATCCCCATCGACGAGGCCCTGCAGATGAAGAAGGGCATCGATCCCTACATGTACAAGGTGGCGTACGACATCTCGATCTGAGTTTCCTCTTTCGTTCCTTTTTTCTCTTCGGTGAAGAGAAAAAGGAACCGAAAAAAGAGAAGCACAGGAAGGATTTGGGGGAATGGCTGCAAAAAGCCGTTCCCCCTTTTTGTTTGCGCGGGAAGGGCAGGTCCTCCCTCTACAACAATTCCGCGATACTCACCGTAATATCCCTGTGCTTTTCTTTTTGCGCCGCTTTTTATTTTCACTGAAAAGAAAAAGCGGCAAAGGAAAAATGTGATATACTATACCCAATAAAGCAAAAGGAAGTGAAGCCATGAAGGTTTGTCTGCTGAACGATTCCTTTCCCCCGGCCATCGACGGGGTGGTGAACGTGGTGCTGAACTATGCGGACCATCTGGGAAGGGACCACGGGGCTCAAGTGGTCGTGGGCACGCCGGCGTACCCGGACGCCCACTACGAGCAGTACCCCTACCGGGTGGTGGCCTATCCCAGTTTTGACACCACGGCCCTGATGAGCGGCTATCGAGCCGGATACCCCTTCTCCGGACCGGCGGCGGAGGAGCTCTCCGCCTTCGGACCGGACGTCATCCACAGCCACTGCCCCGTGGCCTCCACCATTTTGGGGCGGCTCCTCCGGGAGCGGACCGAGGCCCCGCTGGTGTTCACCTACCACACCAAGTTCGACGTGGACATCCACCGGGCGGTGAAGCTCCCCCTCGCGGCGGAGGAGGCCATAAAGGTCATGGTGGCGAACATCGAGGCCTGCGACGAGGTCTGGGTGGTGAGCCGGGGCGCGGGAGAGAATTTGAGGTCCCTGGGCTACTCCGGGGACTACCGGGTCATGAACAACGGCGTGGACTTCGCCCGAGGCCGGGTGGACGATCTGACCGTAGAGAAGGTCACCGCCGGCTACGACCTGCCCGCGGGGGTGCCCGTGCTGCTGTTCGTGGGCCGGATGATGACCTACAAAGGCCTGCCCCTGATCCTGGACGCCCTGAAGCTCCTCATGGACGCCGGGCAGGACTTCCGCATGGTGTTCATCGGCAAGGGCCCGGACAAGGAACTGATGGAGGAGAAGGCCCGGCGCCTGGGGCTGGAGAAACGGTGCATCTTCGTGGGCCCCGTCTACGACCGGGAGGTCCTGCGCGCCTGGAACACCCGAGCGGACCTGTTCCTCTTCCCCTCCACCTTCGACACCAACGGCCTGGTGGTCCGGGAGGCGGCGGCCTGCGGCCTGGGGTGCGTGCTCGTCCGGGGCTCCTGCGCCGCCGAGGGCATCGACGACGGGCGCAACGGCTTCCTCATCGAGGAGAGCGCCGAGGCCATGGCGGCCCTGCTTAAGGAGGTCTGCCCGGACCTAATTCGGCTCCACCAGGTGGGCCAGCACGCCATGCGCGAGATCTACCTCTCCTGGCAAAACGCCGTGGACGCGGCCTACGACCGGTACGGGGCCATATTGGATCTGAAGCGAAGCGGGGCCCTGCCCCCCAAGCGGAAGGCGCCCACGGACTATCTCATGGCCCTCGCCTCCCGGAGCATGGAGGAGCGGGTGCGCCGTCGCCGCATCCGACTGGAGCTCCTAAACGACTTCAGGGAGACCGCCCAGGGCATGATGGAGAACATTCAGGAGGCCCAGAGAAGCGCCGAGCAGCGCTGGGCCAAGGTGGCCGAGGACATCCAGCGGGAGCTGGACGCCCTGCATCGGGAATAGCCCTGCTGAAGACGCCTCTTGACATGTGACCGTTTGTTCACTATACTGTGATCGAACGGTCACTTTTTTTGAAAGGAGGACTGCCATGGCGAAGGATACGAAGGAACGGATACTGGCTCTGGCGTTGGACAAGTTTTCCCAGAACGGCTACGACGGCACCAACATCCGGGAGCTGACCTCATCGTTGGGGCTGGTCAAGTCCGCCCTATACCGGCATTTCGACAGCAAGGAGGCCATTTGGAACGCCTTGCTGGACGAGATGATCGCCTACTACGAGGCCGGTTTCGGCTCATCGGAGCACCTGCCCCCCGTGCCGGATTCCCTGGAAGGGCTGGTGACCCTGACCATGGGGATGGCGGACTTCACCATCCACGACGAGAAGGTGGTCAAGACCCGCAAGCTCCTGTCCATCGAGCAGTTTCGGGACGAGAGGGCCCGGGACCTGGCCACCAAGCACTTCCTCACGGGCCTGACGGCCATGTTCACCCCCCTCTTTCAGGGCATGATGGACAAGGGTCTCCTCCTTCGGGACGACCCCGCCATGCTGGCCTTTGCCTACACCGCCCCCATCTCCGCTCTCATCCACCTGTGCGACCGGGAGCCGGAACGGACGGATGAAGCCATCCAGAGAATCGAAGCCTTCAGCCGGCACTTTATCCGCACCTACGCATGTCAAGGAGGAAACACCGATGAAACGATATGATACCGCCCGAAGATGGCTGATCTTTTGGACCCTGTTCATCGGCGTTGGCGCCGTGGCCGGAGGATTGAGCATGATCCTGGATCCCAGCGGCAAAACGCTCCACATGGACGGGATGCTGCCCTATTTTCAGGTCCTGCCCTTTGCAAGGACGCTCTTTCAGGACTTCCTGTTTTCGGGGTTCGCCCTGCTGATCGTCAACGGGCTCACCAACCTGACCGCCGCGGTCCTGCTGCTGCGGCGCAAGAAGCTGGGCGTGATCCTGGGCGGCGTCTTCGGCGTCACGCTGATGCTGTGGATCTGCATCCAGTTCTATATGTTCCCGCTGAACTTCATGTCCACCGCCTACTTCATCTTCGGCCTCTGTCAGGCCCTCACCGGCTATGTGGCCTGGCGGCGGCTGCGGCAGGCGGAGTCAGGGAGGGATGACCATGGCGTTTGATTTCAAGAAGGAATATAAGGAATTTTACCTGCCCAAGGAGCGGCCTGAGATCGTGGCCGTGCCCCGGGCCAACTACGCGGCCATCCGGGGCCAGGGCGACCCCAACGCGCCGGACGGCGCCTATCAGCGGGCCATCGCCGTCCTCTACGCCGTGGCTTACACCATCAAGATGAGCAAGAAGGGGGACCATCGGATCGACGGGTACTACGACTTCGTGGTGCCGCCCCTGGAGGGCTTTTGGTGGCAGGATGAGATCGACGGCGTGGACTACGGCAACAAAGCCGGTTTCCAGTGGTACGCCGTGATCCGGCTGCCGGACTTCGTCCCCAGGACAGATTTCGATTGGGCCGTGGTGGAGGCGTCGAAAAAGAAGCAGCTGGATTGCTCCGGGGCGGAGTTCCTCACCGTGGACGAGGGTCTTTGCGTCCAGATCCTTCATGTGGGTCCCTTCGACGACGAGCCCCGGTCCGTGGCGCTGATGGACGAGCATATCCGGCAGCAGGGCTACGAGAACGACTTTTCGGCGGGTCGGCTGCACCACGAGATCTACCTGTCCGACGCCCGGAAGGTGGCGCCGGAAAAGTGGCGGACCGTGATCCGCCACCCCATCCGAAAGAGCGAGAGGAGGCACCCATGAAGAAATGGTTCGACGAGGAATATGAGTTCACCGTGGAGGTCACGGGCTTTCTGCGGGGGGACCATACGGAGCGCTACTGCCGAAACGGCGAAGAGGTGGGCGACACCTACACCTGCACCTACGGCTGCCCGGTGAATAGGGACGGGTACGGTATCTGCTCCAAGACCATGATGATGCTCTATCCCCTCATGGAGGCCGTGCGCAGCGGCGGCGATCTCGAAAACGTAGGGGGCGACGGGAAATATTCGAAGACCCTCGTCTGCCCCGACGGGTGCGTCATCTTCCGCCTGACGGCCAAGCCCCTGGGCAACCCCAACTTCCACCGGGGCGGATTCTGGAAGGAGCCATGATATGGAATACAGAGAAACCATTACATTGAAGGATGGGCGGTCCTGCGTCATTCGCCAGGGCACCGCCCAGGACGCGGAGGGCGTGCTCCGCAACTTCGTGCTGAACCACGCCCAAACGGATTTCCTCACCACCTACCCGGACGAGATCCCCTTCACCGTGGAGCAGGAGGCCCAGTATTTGCAAAAAAAGGCCGACAGCCCCGACGAGGCGGAGCTGGTGGCGGAGGTGGAGGGCTCCATCGTAGGCCAGGCGGGGATCGCCCGGGTGGGCCGGGCGGATAAGGTGAAGCATCGGGCCACCTTCGGCATCAGCATCGACCGGGACTACTGGCATCTGGGCATAGGCCGGGCCCTGACGAAAGCCTGCATCCTGCTGGCGAAGCAGGCGGGATATCTGCAGCTGGAGTTGGAGGCCGTGGCGGACAACGAGAAGGCCCTGGCCCTCTACGAAAGCGAGGGCTTCGTGGAGTACGGCCGGAACCCCAAGGGCTTCCGGTCCCGGCTGACGGGTTGGCAGGCTCTGGTGCTCATGGGTCGGGAGCTGGACAAATGAACCCCGGGGACAGGATATGGGTGGGCGAACGGGCCTACAACCTCCTTCGTCCCCTGGGCCACGGCAAGGGCGGGTATTCCTACCTGGTGGAGGACGAGGCCGGGCGGCAGGTCGTTGTAAAGCAGATCCACCACGAGCCCTGCAGCTACTACACCTTCGGGGACAAGCTGGGGGCGGAGCTCCATGATTACGAGCGCCTCAGGGCGGCGGGGATCCCCGTGCCGGAGCTGCTGGCCGTGGACCGGGACGGCGAGCGGCTGGTGAAGGCGTACGTGGACGGGCCCACGATCTTCGAGCTGGTCCGGGACGGCGAGCGGCTGGTGAAGGCGTACGTGGAAGGCCCCACGATCTTCGAGCTGGTCCGGGACGGGGCGGACATGGCGCCCTACCTCGACCAGGTGCGGGCCATGGCAGCCCAGGCACGGGCGGCGGGGCTGAACATCGACTACTTCCCCACCAACTTCGTGGTGGAGGACGGGCGGCTCTGGTACATCGACTACGAGTGCAACGAATACATGGACCAATGGAGCTTTGAGAACTGGGGCGTCCGCTACTGGTCCCGGACGCCGGAATTGGAAGCGTATCTATCGCAGCAGGAAGGAGGCAGCGGATGAGACTGGACGGCATGGGGCTGTTGGTGAAGGACATGGGGACCATGATCCGATTCTATCGGGACGTGCTGGGCTTTGAGATCCGGGAAAACGAGGACGCGAAAAACGTCTACCTGGTCAAGGACGGCACCCTGTTTTTGCTCTACGGGCGAGCCGATTTTGAGAGGATGACCCACCGGAGATACGAATATCTCCCCGGCATCAACGGCCACTTCGAGATCGCCCTCTACGTGGACACCTTCGACGAGGTGGACGAAGCCTCCCGAAAGGCCGTCGACCAGGGGGCCACGCCCATCCTGGCGCCCACCACGGAGCCCTGGGGACAGCGGACCTGCTATATCGCCGATCCGGAGGGGAACCTCATCGAGATCGGCTCCTGGAACAAACCATACGAGGAAAAAGATCGGTAACGGGAGGAAAAACCATGAAGATCCTGGTATTCAACGGCAGCCCCAAAAGGGAGAAGAGCGACACGATGTGCATCACCCGGGCCTTTTTGGCGGGGATGGAGGCGGCGGGGGTACAGGAGGTGAAGGTCATCACCGCCGTGGACCAGCACGTGGAGTACTGCACGGGCTGTTTCGCCTGCATGCACAACGGCGGCACCTGCATCTACGATGACGACATGAAGGGCATTTTAGAGGAGATACTCAGAAGCGACCTGCTGATCTTCAGCTTCCCCCTCTACTGCTACGGCATGCCCGCGCCCCTGAAGGCCATCATCGACCGCATTTTGCCCCTTTCCAAAATGACCATGGAAAAGGTGGGCGACCGGTACGAGCATGTTGGCCAGGCGGACTATTCCCATCTCAAATACCTGATGATCTGTGGCTGCGGCTTCCCCAACAGCCGCCAGAACTTCGAGCCCGCCGTAAGTCAGTTCAAGCTCCTGTTCCCCTGCGACCACACCATCATAACCGTGCCCGAGAGCCCCATGTTCAACGCCCCCGAGGCGGCGGTGGTCACGGGGCCCCGGCTGGAGCTGGTGAAGGAAGCAGGGCGGCAGTATGCCGAGGATGGCGTCATCGCCCCGGAACTCCTCTCCGCCATCTGCTCCCCCATGATCCCCGAGGAAGTCTACGCCCGGATCGTCAACGGCCAGGCGTGAAGCGGACAAATATAGGCAGGAAATGACAGGACGGCTGGCCTGCCCATGGGGTAAACTGAAAGGCAGTCAAAGGAAAGGAAAAAGACCATGGAATGGCTCACCTCGATCCGCGGGGCGGTAGCGTATATGGAGGAGCACCTGACGGAGGACATCAGCCTGGACGATGTGGCTCGGGCGGTACACCTCTCCCCCTTCTTCCTGCAACGGGGCTTCTCCCTCCTGACCGGCTGGGGCGTGGGCGAGTACCTTCGGAACCGCCGGCTCTATGAGGCGGCCCTGGACCTGCAAAAGGGGTCGGAAAAGGTCATCGACATAGCCCTCCGCTATGGTTACGAGACCCCGGAGAGCTTTACGAAGGCTTTTGCCCGCTTCCACGGCGCTACGCCCACCCAGATCCGGGCAGGAGCGACCATCCGTGCCTTCCTTCCCATGACCATCCAAATATCCGTGCAAGGAGGCAGCAAGATGGAACCCAAGATCACCCCTATGTTTCCCTTCAAACTCATCGGCTTTCAGAAGGTGTTCACCTATGAGGAAGCTTACAGCGAGATACCTAAATTCTGGGACGAGACCTGCGAGAGGTACGCCAACAACGTCTACGCCGGGAACCCGCCCGCCAACCCCTACGAGCAGGCATTGGTGGACAACTGCATCGGCGAGTACGGCGTCTGCATCGACGATTTGGGCGGCGGCCGGTTCCGCTACCTGATCGCGGGCAAGTACACCGGCGGCCCCGTGCCAGAGGGCATGGTGCTCTACGAGTTCCCCCGGGGAGAGTGGGCCGTGTTCGATTGCGTGGGCCCCAACCCCCAGACCCTCCAAAGCGTCAACACCCGCATTTTCCAGGAGTGGCTGCCCGGCAACCCAACCTACGAGCTCAGTGGCAACGCCACGGTGGAGTGGTACGACTGTTTGCACGGCGAAATGACGGACCCCGACTACCACAGCGCCATCTGGGTGCCGGTGCAATGGAAGGTCTGAAAGAGGATCGAAAGCCAACAAAAAGGAGATGCCGCCGGGCATCTCCCTTTTTTATTCCTTCTCGAACCACACCGGATCGTCCTCCGGCAGGCAGGGGACGATCAACTCCTCCCCGGGCGGGTAGAGGGGCCCCTCCCCCCGGAGCCGCCAGCCCCGGCCCAGGTCCGGCAATGTCACGGCCACGTTGGTTCCCCCCTCATCGAAGACGGGACAAACGAGGATGCGGTCCCCGCAGAGGAATGCGTCGCTCTCCGGGTCATAGGCGGGGTCCAACAGGAACACGGGCCGAATCAAAGGCTCGTGGGCCAGGCGACAGGCCTCCGCCTGGGCGTAGAGGTAGGGGACCAGCCTTTCCCGGAGGGCAAAGAGCCGCCGGACTGTGAGAAGAAGATCCGGATACAGCCATGGCATGGTGGGCGCCTCCCCCGGCTTCCAGGAGTGGAGCACGCACCGGGGCAGGAACAGGCCGTATTGGAGCCAGCGGAGGAACAGCTCCCGGCTGGGCCTGGGCCCCGCGAAGCCCCCGACGTCCGGGCCGAAGAACAGGAAGCCACTGAGGGCCATGGTCATGGCCTGATAGTGGTTGAATCGGAGGTCCCTAAAGTCCGTCAGGTTGTCCCCGGTCCAGGTGGAGGCCACCCGCTGCGTCCCCGCCATGGCGCACCGGGACACGTTGAAGGGCGTCTCCACCCCCGCCTCCGCGCAGGCTTCCCGGCTGGCCCTGGCCATGAGGTAGGAGAACAGGGGCCGGATGCGGCTGGCGGGCAGGGGGCGGCCGAAACCGGCGGCCACCACGTCGCCGTCCCACGTCCGTGAAGTCGAGATAGCTGGCCATGCCCCCCCAGAAGGGGAACTGGGCCGGGCTGCCGTCGGGCAGCTTTAGGAACCAGCCGTTTTGGGCGATGGTCCCGTAGAGGGGATGATCCGTCAAAAAGGCGGGCTTCACGTTGGGCACGAGGGCCATGCCGTGGTCCCGGAAGAAGGCAGAAAGGCCCTCGGGGGAGGGGATCTTCTCCCGGTTCCAGTGAAACACGCAGCGCCGGTCCCCGATTTGCGTATAGCCGCTGGACAGGTAGAACCCCTTGCAGGGGATGGCGTTCTCCTCGCACTTCTGCACGAACCCTCGCAGCTGCCGATCCGCGTCGGGAGCGTCGGTGTAGGCCATGGTGCTGCCGCAGTAGGAGAAGGCCCACCGGGGCACGGGGGCGGCCGTGCCGGTGAGGGCGGAGAAGCGCTGCACGATCTCCCAGGGCATGCCCAAAATGAGGTAGAAGACCAGGTTTTCCTCCTCGAAGCGGACGCTGCGGAAGGGCTCGAAATAGTTGTCGTGCTCCCGGCCCAGGTCCACGGCCCCGCTGCTCATAGTGTCGTAGAAGAGGCCGTAGCTCCCGCCGCTGTGGCGGCAGATATAGAAGGGCAGGTGCTTGTAGAGGGGGTCGCTGCTCTCCGCCCGAAAGCCCATGGCGTCCCCCGTGTGGAGCAGGAACCGCTGCCCGGCCTTGTTCACAGGACCGCATTTGTCCCCCAGGCCGAAGATCTCCTCCCCCTCGAACCGGTCTACGTAGTGGACGGAGCCGGCCCCCAGCTCCCCGGCAAAGTTGTACCCGAGGCCGCTCCGGTCCCGGTACAGGGGGCCGTTTTCCGCCTGGGCGGAGATACGAAAGTTCTTCAATTCCACGGAGAAATCCACCCCGTCCAGGGCGAAGGACAGGGCCCCGTCCCCTTCCGTGACCGCCGGGGCAAGGGGCGCGAAGCCATCCAAAGAGAGCTTGTCCCGGCCCCCAAGGGGCACGTCCTCCCCCGCCGGGCACACGCTCCAGGTGGGCACCAGGGGCACGCCCTCATGGATCAGGGCCACCCGCAGCATGTGGGGCAGAAAGTCGAGGCGCATCCTGGCCCCGTCCGCCCCGTAGATTCGGTGGCCCGGGGCCGCCTCGATCAAGCTGAACCGGTGGTCGAACTTCATGCCTTGGGGTCCCCCTTGGTGAGCATGTTTTTGAGGAGCTTATAGTAGGAGACATGGCCCATGCCGGTGCCCTTGGGCCCGATGCGCAAGGCGGGCTTCCCCTTCTTCCAGAGGGGCAGGCCGGGCCTGTTGGGGTCCCCGGTCCGGGCGAAGTTCACGAGATAGTCCATCATCTGGGCAGACGCCTCCTGGTCCCGCTGCCCGTAGGGCCGCCAGCTGCGGTCCAGGGTGCCGAACAGGTAGCGAAGATCGGAGGAGTGGAAGGCCCGGTTGTCGTCCCCGGGGGCGTCCAGATCGAAATAGTAGAGATAGGCCCCGTTTTTGCGGCCGAATCGGTTGCCGATATAGGCCATGACGGGGGCGTACATGTCGTTGTTGGTGTAGCCGATAAGATAGTCCACCGGGAGGGGCGATTCGATGAGCCGGTCCACGGGCCCGGGGAGCAGCGCCCCGTCCACCACGGGCATGGTGTGGTAGATGGTGTCCTTCCGCAGGGCCTTGATCCTCTCCACCGCCTCGAAGATATCGGTCAGCGGCGCGGCCTTCAGCTCCTCGAAGGTCCTGCACCCCGCCAGCTCCATGAACTGCAGCCAGTAATCGCGGGTGCTTTCGGCGGGCCGGGGCAGGGCGAACCTGGGGAACCGGCCCCCGCCGCTCATCATGACCGCCCGGCGGAACAGACCCCGGTGGGCCGGATTCAAGCAAAGATACTGGACGGAGATGGCCCCGGCGCTCTGGCCCATGAGGGTGACGTTGTCCGGGTCGCCGCCGAAAGCGGCGATGTGGGCCCGGACCCATCGAAGGGCGGTCAGCTGATCGTCCAGGCCGAAGTTGCCGTCCCGGCCGTACTTTTTTTGTATCTCCTCATGGGTGAGATACCCCAACGGCCCCACCCGGTAGTTGGCCATGACCGCCACAGCCCCCCGCCGGGCCCAGCCGCTGCCGTCGAAGGGGTTTTCCGCGTTGAGGCCGGAGTCGAAGCCGCCGCCGTAGAAGAACAGGATCACGGGGGCATCCTTAGCATCGTAGGGGGCGTAGATATTCAGGTTCAGGCAGTCCTCACTGTAGATGAACTCGCTGCCCTCCCGGTACTCCTTCTTGTAGAACAGCCGCACCGGGTCCTCCAAATGCTCGTGGACCGCCCGATTCTGGGGGCAGCCGGGGCCGAAGGCCGTGGCGTCCAGCACCCCGTCCCACCGGTCCACCGGCTCCGCGTACTCGAACCGCCCGGCCCTTCCGAAGGGCACCCCCCGGAATTCCAGGCACGTTCCGTTGTCCAGGCCCCGTATCTCGCCCAGGGGCGTTTGCCTAAGTATCTGTTCCATACGCTTACAGCATGGCAGACCCGCCGGTGACGATCCAGGCCGCTAAAGAAGCGATCAGCAGCGCGCCGGGGTAGACGCTGCCCGTGCGCCGGTAGAAATAGGTGCCCAGCAGGCTGAACACCAGCACCTGGGGCACGAACAGGATCAGGAGCGACATGAAGGGCCCGCCGAAGGTGGACCCGAAGAGCACGTCCGCCCCGGGGCCGATGTTCAGGAAGAAGGGGATGTACTCGATGAGCACGATGAGCAGCACTCCGCCCACCATCATGAGGGCGTTCCGCCACCAGGCCCCGAAGAAGCCCTTACACCCCGGCGCGTAGGCGGACTCCGTGCGCATGGAGGCCATGATCTTGGAGTTGTTCAGCAGGAAGAACAGGGCAAAGAGCGGGATGTAGGCGCAGAACTGACCGAAGCGGGCCAGGGTGAAGGTCTTAAAGAAGGGCCAGATGAACCGAAGGTCCAGCAGATATACCACGGCAAGGGCCACCATGGCGTAGACCATGAGGAGCAGACACAGCACCAGCAGGGCGGATTTGCCCAGCAGCTTCCAGTCGATCCTCATAGGCGCTTTTTCACTGCCCAGGCCCATGCCGTACCAGCCGTCGAAGCCCTCGGCTTTCTTCGCCTTGCGCCAGCCGGTCCAGGAGGTGACCACCATCACCAAAATGAGCAGGGAATACCAGCCGATGAAGCCGTTGCCCACGGTCATGCGGAAGATCCCCTCGGGGAGGGGCAGCAGCGCGCGCGTGACCAAGCTGGGTCATGAAGGGGTAGGTGAGACCTGCGATGAGCATGGTGATGATGGCCCCCTTCCACCACTTGCCCTTGGGCTTGATGTTGGCCTTGGGCGGCAGGGGCTGGGGGACGGCGGCGAAGAAGGGCACGGTCAAAAGGAGCTCCGCCAGCGGCACCATAGCAAGGAGGGTCAGCAGCATGGCGAGGAGCGCCAGCCATTCCTTAGTCATGGCCCGTTGGTCCGTCACGGGGATATCGTTCATGCTCCCGGGGCCGAAGGCCGCTTTGAACCAGTCCAGGGCCACGGCCAGGCCCTGGCTGTGGTGGGTGGTGAGCCGGTGGTTGGTATAGAGAAGCTCCATGCGCCGGGCGCTGCCGTCATCAAAGCTGCCGAAGGTCTCGTTCCAGGCGGCCTTGTCGGCGGTGGTACCCAAGAACTCGCACCGGAGGTCGGATTTGAGCAGGTCGTCGTCCACCACCCGCTTATAGTCGCGGAAGTAGCTGAACTCGTCCCACTTGGCCTGGAGAAGCAGCACGTTGTTGAAATGTATCTTGCTCGTATCGTAGACGGAATCCCGGAACAGCTCGCCGCACTGGAGGACCGTGGCCCGGGGTTCGATGTCCGTGCCCGCGAAGGCCGCCGCCACGGACCAGCCGGCCCAGGTGCCCATGGAGTGGCCGCTGACGCCCAGGCGGGTGCTGTCCACGTTGTCCATGGCAGAGAGGACCGCGTAGGCCGCCGCGCCGCCGCAGGAGGAATCCCAGATGGCGTTGCCGTCCTCGTCCTTGGAATAGTGGTCGTTGAAGAAGGAAAGGTTGGAGAAGTTCATGAGCAGGCGGTAGCGGACCGTGCCCCCCACCTTCTTGAAGGTGCCGGCCTCGATGCTGTCCTCGCCGTAGTTCACCTTCACGGTGTGGTTCACGTACCCCCGCTCCTTGAGGCCGGGCTCCGAGAAGCCGTGGCCATACTCGTCCAGGGACAGGACCACCACCCCCCTGCGGGCGAGCTCAATGGCGTAGGCGGCGTTGGTCTCCCGATCGTTCTGATACCCATGGAGGAGCAGCACACCGGGGGCCTTGTGCTCCGCCGTGGCGGTCTTGGGGGTGTAGAGCTTGTAGGTCATCTGCCCGAGATGATGCTCGCCGTTCACGCCCCGGTAGGCGTCGATGACGCCCTCCGTGACGATCACGTTCCCGCCGTCGGTCTGGATGGCGTTGGCCACCGTCAGCGCCCCGAAGGCCACGACCAGCAGCGCTAAGAGCAGCACCGCCCACTTTGTCCTTGCTTTCTTCATGGTCTTGCCCCTTTCCTTATGGGAGTATTTATCCGATGTGGATGAGATTCTTCTCATACGATTCCTTCAGCGTCCGCTCCTTCTCCTGCTGCAGGGCGGCCACCCGCTGCCGGGAGAGGGGGTACCACACAAAGAGGATCAGGGCCATGAGCCCGAAGAGCACCGCCGGGATGATGGTGGCGAGGTCGTACATGATCTTCAGGTTCTCCAACGTCTGGACCGCCCCCTTCTCGTACCGGTAGTGCATGCCGAGGAGGGCCCCGTTGACGCACACGGCGGAGAGGACCTGGCCCAGCTTCCTAAAGAAGTTGAACACGGAGTAGGCCGTGCCCGTGTCCCGACTGCCGGTCTTCACCTCCAGGTCGTCGAGAGCGTCCGTCACCATGGCCCAAAGCTGCATCACCAACGTGGTGAGGCCGCAGCCCGAGACGAAGCAGAGGGCGAGGAACACCCACATAAGCTTTTCCGGCGCCATGCCCCGGAGGAAGAACAGCAGGAGGTTCGCCCCAGCGGCGGCAGCGCAGCCCACGGCGGTGACCTCCTTCTTGCCGATCTTCCGGGCCATCTTAGGCAGGATGAACATCATCACCAGCATGGGCGAATAGGTGCAGGCCTGGGCGGCCAGGTTCATCCAGTTGGCGTGGAAATAGTCGTCGAAGAGGTAGGTGTAGAAGCTCTGGGTGAACATCTGCCCGGAGAGGAGCAGCATGGAAGCGAGGCTCACGGCCACGAAGGCCCGGTTCCTGAACAGCAGCCCCACAGCCTTTTTGGCGCCGCCCTTCTCCCTGGGCTGGGGCTTCGCTTGCACCCGCTCCTTGTTGAGGGCGAAGGCGATGAGGAGCAGCGCCAAGGAGGCGACGGCCATGAGGATCACGCCCCGCAGCACGGGCGCGTACTGCATGTCGGTGATGGCCTTGCCGTTCTCGCCCATCACCACCTGGCCGTCGGCGTCCAGCCGCTTTGCGTAGGCGAAGCTGGCGATCAAGAGCACCGGGATGGACCCCAGGGCCGCGCCGATGGACCGGAACACGGAGAGCTTGTTCCGCTCCCCGTCGTCGGTGGTGACCACGGAGGCTAACGACCCGTAGGGGATCTGCAGGACCGTGTAGATCATCCCAAAGAGGATATAGGTGCAGGTGGCGTAGATGGCCGTGCCCACCAGGTGGTCCTCTTCGCCCATGCCCGGGAACTTCACGAACATGAGCACCCCCGAGAGGGCCAATGGCGCGGCGGCGTACAGGAGCCAGGGCCGATAGCGGCCGAACCGGCCGGGCTTCGCCGTGTCGGCGATGCGGCCCATGATGGGGTCGTTGATGGCGTCCCAGATCCGGGCGCCCATGAACATGAGCATGATGAACAGGGGCCCCAGGTGCAGGATGTCCGTGTAATACTTCTGCAGCAGGGTGGTGACCAAACTGAAGATGAGGCAGCCCGCCGTGTCCACCAGGGCGTAGCCCACGTAGTCCTTCCCCCTGAGCCCGCTGGTCCGGGCGATATAGTCTCGCTGTTCCATTTTCCCCCCTCTTACCGTGCTTTTTTCGCTATCCAGTATACCACCAGCGCCCCAAAAGCGCAACAGCGCGGACGATTGCCCGTGCTGCGCCGTCGCCAGGATCTATTTTACAAAGGCGGCGATTGCCTGCAGGGCCGGTCCGTGATATACTGTTATAAAGTATTTCGGGAGGTCCCTATGGAAAGGTTCGTCGGCCAGCTCATCCCTTTTTTATTCTTCGCCCTGCCCGCCGCGGCGGTGATCTGGTTCGTGGTGAGCCTGGTGGGGTTCTTCAAAGCGAGAGCCCAACGGGAGGCGCAGCCGGACCGGTTTAAGGGCTGGCGGCGGAGCCTTATCGCCTCGGCCGTCACGGCCGGGGTGCTGGTGGGCCTTTGCCTGGGCATCCTCCTGCTGCTCATGGCCGCCGTGGCCCATATGTGAGGCGAGCCATGAAGCCCAGGACCTTTCGCATCGTCTTCGCCGCCGTGCTGGGGCTGTGCCTGCTGCTGACGGCGGCCCACTTCGCCTACGCCTGCTACGCCTATGAGCACGCCTCCATCATCCAGTTCATCGCCCGGGAGCTGTGGTAGGTATGGACAGAAAAGTGCTCTTTCGTCAACTGTCGATCCTGCTGCTGGTCGTCGCCCTGTTCGCAGGGTTCAACGGTAGCCTCTATGGGCTCCTCACCTGCCGCCTCACCAACAACTTCAGCGATTCCGCCCAGCCCAAGATGGTGGACGTGGGAAGGTATCTGCCCTTCGAGGCGGGGTCCGACCTGCCCGAGATCCACACCGATTTTCATCTCGACGGGGACCTGCCCGTGCTGGATGGGGCGGCGGCCCTGGTGCCCGTGTACGCCGCGGTGATCCACAACATCTATCCGGAGGGCTCCGTCACCTACGAGGGCGGCGCCTTCTCCGACGACAACTATTACGGGGAGAACTTCGCGCCCGACAGCCGGATGCAGTACCGGAACACGGTCCGGGGCTACAAGGCCATCGTGGACGGGACGGCGGACGTCCTCTTTTCTGCCGCGCCGTCCGCGGAGCAACGACAGTACGCCGAAGATCAGGGCGTGGAGCTCGTCTACGTGCCCATCGGCCTGGAGGCCTTCGTGTTCTTCGTCAACGGCCAAAACCCGGTGGACGGCCTGACCACCGCCCAGATCCGGGACATCTACGGCGGCAGCATCCGCAACTGGCGGGATGTGGGCGGCTCTGACCGGCCCATCAACCCCGTGAGCCGGCTGAAGGGCAGCGGCAGCCAAAGCGTCATGGACGCCTTCATGGGGGACCGACCCATCGCCGGAAAGTCCCCCCTGGCCCTGTTCGGCGGGTCGTTGGGCTACTCCTTCCGGTTCTATCTCATGGACATGGTGGGGGATGCGAACGTGAAGGTCCTGTCCCTCAACGGCGTGTACCCCGATAAGGAGACCATCCGCAGCGGCGACTATCCCATCGTGGCCTCCTTCTACGCCGTATATCGGGCGGACGATCCCAACGGGAACGTGAAAAAGCTGGTGGACTGGCTCCTGTCCCCGGAGGGGCAGGCGCTGATCGAGGCCACAGGATACGTGCCTTTAGGGTAAGTCCTGCGGCCTTCTCCTCCTTTTTGCAAGAAAGCGGTTGTGCGGCGGGGCGGGGCGTGCTATACTGATTATATCAAATATTTGAAGGAATCGACGATGGAACAGCCCCGAACCGACCGACCCTGCCAGCATCTCACCTACCCGGAGGCCACCATGTATGAGCTGGTGGCCCAGGTAGCGCGGCAGTACCCCGACGAGCCCGCCTACGAGTTTTACGATCGAAAGACCTCCTACGCCCAGTTCGTCCGCCGCATCCAGCGGGCAGCCCGGGCCCTGTGGGCTTTCGGCGTGCGCCCCGGCGATGCGGTCACCATCTGCCTCCCCAACATCCCCCAAGCCCTGGACTGCTTCTACGCCGTGAACCGCATGGGGGCTGTGGCCAATATGGTCCATCCCCTGTCGGCCCAGAGCGAGATCACCTACTACCTGAACGTGGCGGAGAGCAAGGTCATCGTCACCGTGGACCTGTTCTACGAGAAGGTGGCGGCGGCGCTGAAGAAGGTGGATCATCCCGTGACCATCCTGACCTGCCGGATGCAGGAGGTGCTTCCCCTGCACCTGAAGCTCCTCTACACCCTCAAGAAGGGCAAGGACTACCTGCAGTTCCCCCAGCCGCCCCACCTGCTATGGACCGAGTTTTTGAAGGGCGGTGACGGGGCCCTGGACCTGCCCGCGCCATCCTTTGAAAAGTATCGCACCGCCGTGATCCTCTACAGCGGCGGCACCACCGGGGAGCCCAAGGGCATCTGCCTCACGGACCTCAACTTCAACGCCTGCGCCATGCAGGCCATGGTGTCCATCCAGGAGACCTTCCGCACGGGCCTGAAGATGCTGAGCTGCATGCCCCTCTTTCACGGGTTCGGCCTGGGCATCAACATCCACACGGTGCTGATCCACGGGGCCTGCTGCATCCTCATGCCCACCTTCACTCCCAAGACCTACGCCCAGATGCTGCGCCGCAAGCGGCCCAACTTCATCGCGGGGGTGCCCACCATCTTCGAGGCCCTGCTCCACATGCCCCAGCTGGAGGGCCTCGACATGGGCTTCCTCATGGGCATGTTCTGCGGGGGCGACTCCCTGTCCGTGGAGCTGAAAAAGAAGATCGACGCCTTCCTGCAGGAGCATCACGCCCACATCCAGGTCCGGGAGGGCTACGGGCTCACGGAGTGCGTCACAGCCAGCTGCCTCACCCCCAAGGACCAGCATCGGGAGGGGAGCATCGGCCTGCCCTTCCCCGACACGGTCTACGCCATCGTGAAGCCCGGCACGGCGGAGTTTTTGCCGCCCCGGACCGAGGGGGAGATCATTTTGAAGGGGCCCACCCTCATGACCGGGTATCTGAAACACCCGGAGGAGACGGCGGAGGCCCTGCGGGTGCTGCCCGACGGGGACACCTGGCTTTACACGGGGGATCTTGGGTACATGGACGAGGACGGGTACGTGTACTTCCGCCAGCGGCTCAAGCGCCTCATCATCACCAACGGCTATAACATCTACCCCGGCCAGCTGGAGAACATCATCGACAGCTGCCCCGAGGTGGCCTATAGCTGCGTCATCGGCGTGAAGGACCCCCGGCGCATGCAGAAGGTGAAGGCTTTCATCGTGCCTCGGGAGGGGGAGACCCCCGGCAAGGCGCTGCAGGAGAGGATCATGGCGCAGCTGCGGCTCCACATCGCCAAATACGCCCTGCCCCGGGAGATCGAGTTTCGGCAGGAGCTCCCCAAGACCCTGGTGGGGAAGGTGGCCTACCGGCTGCTGGAGGAGGAAGAGGCGCAAAAGAGCGCATGAAGCCCTCCTGGTCCCCATGCGGTCAGTAATATTTTGGTTGTAATTTCACGATTTCGTGATATAATAGTGAGGAACAAGCACAGGAGGTTTCATCCATGCCCATCCTATCCAGATTTTACGGGATCGTTATTCGCATGTATTTCCAGCAGGCGGAGCACAATCCGCCCCATATCCATGCCCTGTACGGTGACGACATGGCTGAGATCGTCATTCGGACCGGGGAAGTGTTGGAAGGCCATCTGCCGCCCAAAGCCCTTGCCATGGTGCGAGAATGGGTGTCCATCAACAAAAGTGACCTTCTGCACATGTGGGAAACGCAGGAGTTCAAGCCCCTATCGCCCCTCGAATAAGGAGTTGATCGTATGTTTCACAAAGTCAAAGCCGTCAACGCGCTTCCCGACTACCGCCTGAGCGTGCAGTTTGCAGAAGGCGTGACCAAGATCTACGACGTCAAGCCGCTGTTCGATAAGTGGTCGCCGTTTCTCGCCTTTCAGAAAACACCGGAGCTGTTCTTCGGCGTGGAGGTCGATGCCGGCGGCTACGGGATCGTATGGAACGATGATCTCGACTTGTCCTGCGAGGAGCTCTACGAGAACGGCGAGACCATCAGCACGCCCTTCGATGGGCTGATGGCCTTTACGGACGCCACAGAGCTTTGGGGCCTGAACGAAAGCACCCTGCGCAAGGCTATCGCCTACGGGAAGCTGGTCAACGGCGTGGACGCCTGCAAGTACGGAAAGCAGTGGGTCATATCCACCGATGCGATGAAGAGAGAATACGGTCAGCCCAAAGCTGCTGCGAAATAAAAAATGAGCACTTGTATCGTGTCATTTAGTTCCAGAGCAGACGGAAACTGCTCTCAGATCGGAAAACTGCTCTGTTCTTTGATACAGGATGCGGTGCTGTTCGATTTTTCAGAGTTCGAGGTGCATCCTTGTGGAAAATGTGACTATGATTGTTTTATATCGCGTGACAAATGCCCCTATATCGGAGATATGGAATACCATTTGTTGGATGCAGTGACCAACAGCGAGCGGACCTACTTCATTCTGCCCAACTACTGCGACTATCCATGCGCAAACTATTTTATCTTCAACGAGAGGAGCCAGTGCTATTTTCAAGGCAGACCGGAACTGCTGGAATCCTATGAAAACGTTTCGAAAAGGTTTATTGTCATCAGCAATACAAACGAGGATAACTTTAAACAGGTGTTGGCGTATCATACTGAGGATGAACCACAAGTCCTTTATCTATCGGCTAAGAGATATGGAAAAACCAGTATCAAAGGCGATCTGTTGACAAACGAGAAAGTCGTGACCGATATCGTTGATTTTATAGAACAGCACATGATGGATGATTTATAAAGCACATGCTGCTTTCTAACCTGAAAAGGAGAATGACTATGAGTAACGAACCGAAGAAGAAGCGCCGCTGGGGGGACCGGCGGGACGGCCGCCAGGTGAAGGCCCCGGGCCTGCAGACCATCATGTGCTACCTGTGGCCCTACCGGACGGACTGCGAGGTATATTTGAACGACGTGATCGACGCCACGGAGCTCCTACAATACCTGGAGAAGCGGAACGCGGAGCACCCGGAGTACAAGACCACCCTGTTCCACGCCGCCGTCACGGGCATGGCCCGGATGGTGAAGGAACGGCCCCTCATGAACCGGTTCATCCAGGGGTATCGGATGTACGAGCGGGACGAGATCACCATCTCCTTCGTGGTGAAGCGCCGCTTCGCCGACGGGGCCGAGGAGAGCCTCATGGTCCTGAAGCCCCGGGACGAGGACACCCTGGACTCCATCAGCCAGCGCATCGTGGGGAACGTGAAGGAGACCCGCAAGAGCGAGCACGCCACCGGCGGCATCGACGAGGTGCTGGACAAGTTCGCGGCCCTGCCAAGGTTCCTGCTGATCCCCATCGTGCGTATCATCCGCTGGCTGGACTTCTGGGGCGTGAACCCCAAGTTCCTCACCGAGGGGGACCCCAACTACACCACCATCCTCACCAGCAACCTGGGCAGCATCCAGTGCCCCTCGGTGCACCATCATCTGAGCAACTACGGCACCAACAGCATCATGATCACCATCGGCACCCTCCACAAGCAGGAGATGCTCATGGCCGACGGGACCAAGGAGATCCGGGACGTGGTGGACATCGGCGCCACCTTGGACGAGCGGATCGCCGACGGGTTCTACTTTGCCAAGAGCCTGAAGCTCATCAAGCACATCTTCGCCCACCCTGAGATGCTGGAGCTGCCGTTGGGCGAGCACAGCGGGTTCGAATATTGAGCCATGGAAAACCTGGTGTTCCTCATCATCATGATCCCCCTGGCCGCCTTTTTCACGGGCTTGGGCGTCTACGCCATGCGGCGGAAGAAGCCCATGTGGTTTTGGTCCGGGTCGGAGGTGAAGCCCTGGCAGATACGGGATATCCCTGCCTACAACCGGGCCAACGGCTGGATGTGGATCGGCTACTCCCTGGGCCTCTGGGCTTCTGCCATCCTGGGGCTCTTCAACGTCCCCGCGGCGGGGATTCTGGTCATGGTCGTCTGCGTCCTGGGCATCCCGGGGCTGGTGATCGCGTATAACAGGATATATAAGAAATATAAAACGTGAAAAGAAATGGGAGATGCTTCGCGGCATCTCCCGTTTCTTACCAATACGTATTATCGAACCACCGAGGAATGGCTGTAAATATAGAACTCCTCCTGACTGGGCGCCCAGGCCTTTTCCTTTGGCGGGAAGAATGCGTCGAAAGCCTCTACCGCCGCCGCATCCTCACAGCAGTCGGCGGCTGTGCTGGGGATAAACATCCATGGCGTGCCGTCAAGAGCCCCCGGGACCAACTCCGCCACCAGCAGGGCCGTGGGATAGTTTCCCCACCCGAAGGCGCAGACGTTCTTCCGTTTGCAGCTGACGAACCCGCGGCTCATGTAATTGCCCGGATTGCCGAAATTGACGTTCACGTCGTATCCCATCTTCCGAGCGGCAGCAAAGGAATGTTCGATCAGAACCTTTCCCAGCTTATGCCGCTGAAACGCCGGGTCGACGCACAGGGGACCGCAGGAGACGATTTCCTTTCGCCTGCCGTTCTCGTCCTCCAGCCAGGCCCTGGTGTACATGATGTTGCCGACGATCCTGCCGTCCAGCTCCAGCACGAAGGCAAGCTCCGGAATGAAATCGGGATGGGCACGCATCTCATGCACGAAATAATGCTCATCGGCTCCCGGCTTGTATACGTTCCAAAACGCCTCGCGGGTCAATTCCTCCACCGCCCGGTAGTCCTTTTCCGTCTCCGGCCGGATCACCACGTTATCCTTCATTTCCCCTCTCCTTCCATTTCCTTTTGGGTACGATCCAAATGCTCGTCCAGCAGCGATGTCACCGCGCCCTTATCCTCCGCCCCGTCGTAGACGCTGTAGAGGAGGAACATGGGCCCGTAGAAGGCGGCCGCCCGGCGCTCCGGGTCGCTGAGCCCCCGGGCCCGGAACAGGTCCGCCACGTACCCCATAGGTCCTGCGGCCAGATACTGCTGGTAGAGCTGGCCCATCTCGGGGTTTTGATACTGCTCCAGGGTCAGCATCCGGCGGAAGGGGGCGGCGAAGGGGTCCTCCGTCCAGTACCGGAACATGGACTTGCTGAAAGCCACGATGTCAGCCGCCGCAGCCGCCTCATAGGCGGGGCCGTCCGCTTCCGAGGCCCCCTCGGGCAGGTCGTGGGCCCGGGCCTGTTCTCCATCCCGCTGCTCCATGCGCGCGAGGATGGCGTCGAAGATGGCCCGCTTGCTGGCAAAATGCCGGTACAGGGCCCCCTTAGTGATGCCCAAGGCCCCGGCGATGTCGCTGACGGAGGTGGCCCCGTACCCCTTCCGGGCAAACAGGTCCAGGCTGGTCAACAGTATCTTTTCTCTGGTGTCGCTCATCCGTCCCTCCCAAAAAATAAACGATCGTTTACCATGAGTATAGTAAACGATCGTTTACTTGTCAAGCCTTTTTATGGGTCTCGATCCGCCCCGGGGTGGGTGGAAAGACCCTTACAGCTCCACCGTCTCCGAGGGCGCGGCGAAGGAGGCGAAGGTGGCCTGGGCCTCGGCGAAATAGAGGACCTGGGTGTTGCCGTCGTCGGGGTCGTACATCCGCTTCAGATTCGGGTACTTGTCCAGCATGGCTACCTTGACCTCCCGCCGATCGTCGTTCAGGAGCTTCCCCGCCACCCGGACCCACTGGCCCTGGTGGAATGCGCAGATCTCCGCCCGGGGGTTGGCGGCAAGCTGCTTCGATACGGGCTTCACCTTCCCGGTCTGGATGTACAGCTTCCCCTCGTAGACCAAAGCCGTGCCGAAGGGCCGCACCCGGGGCTGGTCCCCCTCCGCGGTGGCCAGGTAGTAGACCTGGGCCTGGTCCAAAAATGCGCACACGCGTTCTGCAGCGTTCATATCCGTTTCCTCCTTGTGTTCTTTCCCTTCCAGAATAAATATGCGGACCGGAATTGTCAAGCGGGGCAACCTTTGATATACTCATTCTATCAACCCACAAGGAGAAAAGCTTATGAAATGGCTCATCGCGTCGGACCTGCACGGGTCGGCCTACTACTGTCGGGCGCTGCTGGACGCCTTCGACCGGGAGGGGGCGGACCGGATGCTGCTTTTGGGGGACCTCCTCTACCACGGGCCCCGGAACGACCTCCCTCGGGAGTACGATCCCAAGGCGGTGACGGCGCTGCTGAACGGGCGGCAGGGGGACATCCTGGCCGTCCGGGGAAACTGCGACGCGGACATCGATCAAGTCGTGCTCCAATTCCCCATCTGGGCGGATTACGCTCTGCTGGCCGAAGGGAAGCGGCTGATCTTCGTGACCCACGGGCACCTCTTCAACCTGGACAAGCTCCCGCCCCTCCACGAGGGGGATATCCTCCTTCACGGCCACACCCACGTGCCCGCCTGCGAAGAACGGGACGGGGTCACCTACCTGAACCCCGGCTCCCTGGCCATCCCCAAGGAGGGTTCCCCCCACGGCTACATGACCCTGGAGGACGGCGTCTTCCTCTGGAAGACCCTGGACGGGGAGGTATATAAAGAATTTAGACTTTGATCTTTGTTCCTTTTTTCTCTTCAGGTGAAGAGAAAAAAGGAACCGAAAAAAGAGAAGCGCAGGAAGGATACAACCTTTCCGCGCTTTTTCTGTTATCCCAATTAAGTTTCTCTTTTTCCGCCGCTTTTTCTCTTTGTAGAAAGAGAAAAAGCGGCATTACTTATCCCTTCCTCACGACCAAACACCGGATGGCGTTCAGCACCGCCAGGACCATGACGCCCACGTCGGCGCCGATGGCCAGCCACATGTTGGCGAGGCCCAGGGCGCTGAGGACCAGGCAGATCGCCTTGACGCCCAGAGCGAACCAGATGTTCTCCTTCACGATCCGGAGGCACTTGCGGGCGATGCCCATGGCCTGGGCGATCTTCAGCGGGTCGTCGTCCATGAGCACCACGTCCGCCGCCTCGATGGCCGCGTCGGAGCCGAGAGCGCCCATGGCGACGCCGATGTCCGCCCGGGCCAGGACCGGCGCGTCGTTGATCCCGTCGCCCACGAAGGCCAGGCCCTTGCCGTCAGAAAGCAGGGATTCCACCGCCACCACCTTGTCCTGGGGCAGCAGCTCCGCCTTGAAATCGGTGATGCCCACCTCCTGGGCCACCTGCTCCGCCACGGCCTTGCGGTCGCCGGTGAGCATGACGGTCCGTTTGACGCCCATCCGCTTCAGGGCGGCCATGGCCTCCCGGGCGTGGTCCTTCAGCTGGTCCCGGATGACGATGTGCCCGGCGTACGCCCCGTCCACAGCCACGTGCAGGATGGTCCCCACGTGGTGGCAGGGCACGGATTCCACGCCCAGCCGGTTCATGAGCCGTTCGTTGCCCACGGCCACCGGGCGCCCGTCCACCTTGGCCACGATGCCGTGGCCGCTGATCTCCTCCACGTCCGTGACCCGGGTCCTGTCCAGGGGCTTGCCGTAGGCCCGCTGCAGGCTCAGGCTGATGGGGTGGGAGGAGGGGCACTCGGCGTGGGCCGCCAGTTCCAGGAGCGTCTCCTCCGTGAGAGAGCTGTGATGGACGGCGGTGACCTCGAAGTTCCCCTTGGTGATGGTGCCGGTCTTGTCGAAGGCCACGGTGGTGACCCCGGCCAGGGTCTCCAGATAGTTGGAGCCCTTGATGAGGATGCCCCGGCTGCTGGCGCCGCCCAAGCCCGCAAAGAAGCTCAAGGGCACGCTGATGACCACGGCGCAGGGGCAGGAAATGACCAGGAAGGTGCAGGCCCTGAGGAGCCAGTCCCGCCAGACGCCGGCCATGTCTGCACCGGTCAGGAGCAGGAACAGGGGCGGCAGCACGGCGAGAGCCAAAGCCGAATAGCACACGATGGGCGTGTAGATCCGGGCGAATTTGGAGATGAAGGTCTCGGACTTGGATTTCCGGGCGGCGGCGTTCTCCACCAGGTCCAGTATCTTGGACGCGGTGGACTCCTCGAAGGCGGCGGTGGTCCGCACCTTCAGCACGCCGGACAGGTTGATGGAACCGGACAAGACCGTGTCGTCTACGGTCACGCCGCTGGGCCGGCTCTCGCCGGTGAGGGCGGCGGTGTCCAGGGCGGAGCTCCCCTCCACCACCACGCCGTCGATGGGCACCCGTTCCCCGGGCTGGATCACGATGATGGAGCCCACGTCCACGTCGTCCGGGTCCACCTTCTCCAGGGACCCGTCGTCCCCTTCGATGTTGGCGTAGTCCGGGCGGATGTCCATGAGGGCGCTGATGCTGCGGCGGCTCTTGCCCACGGCCACGCTCTGGAAGAGCTCACCCACCTGGTAGAGGAGCATGACCGCCACGCCCTCCCCGTATTCGCCGAGAGCGATGGCGCCCAGAGTGGCCACGGTCATGAGGAAGCACTCGTCGAAGACCTTTTTGTTCTTCACGCCCAGGGCCGCCTTGCGCAGGATGTCCCAGCCCACGGTCAGGTACGGCACCAGGAACAGGCAGAACACCGCCCACTTGGGCAAATTGGCCTTCACGATGCCCTCGGAGATGAGGTACACGGGCACGAAGAGCACCGCCGCTATGATGATCCGTATCAGCAGCTTTTTCTGTTTACTGTTCATGTGCTTCTCTTTTTTCGGTTCCTTTTTTCTCTTCACCGAAGAGAAAAAAGGAACACAAAACAAACCTTTACAGGTATATCTCGCAATCCGGCTCGGCCTTCTTGCAGTTCGCCAGCACATCGGCCATGACGGCGGCCTCGTCGGCGCCCTCCTCGAAGGTCACCTTCATCTTCAGGGTCATAAAGCTCACCACCGCGTCGGCGACGCCGGGGGTCGCCTTGGCGGCCTCCTCCATGAGGTTGGCGCAGTTGGCGCAGTCCACGTCGATCTTATAGGTTTTTTTCATGCTCTTTTCCTCCCATGCTTTTCTTCGATATGCTCCATGCCCTGGCCGATGACGGTGCGGACGTGGTCGTCGTCCAAAGAGTAGAAGACGGTCTTCCCGTCCCGGCGGCTGCGGACCAGCCTCGCCTGCTTTAAAATGCGCAGCTGGTGGGAGATGGCGGACTGGGTCATGTTGAGAAGTTCCGCGATGTCGCACACGCACATCTCCGACTCGAAGAGCACGTACAAGATGCGGATCCGGGTGGTGTCCCCGAACACCTTAAAGAGCTCCGCCAGGTCGTACAGCCGCTCCTCGTCGGGCATCTCCGGCGCCACCTTCTCCAATATCTCCGGGTGCGTGCACACCTCCGCGCATACCTCCGCGTGATCCCTCTTTGCCATGTCCCCGCTTCCTTTCTAAAACATATGAACATCTGTTCATATGTTAGTATAATACCGTCGCCCGGATTTGTCAACAAAAAAAGACGCGGTTTTGCCGCGCCTTTGAAAAGATGTTTTATGCCTTCTTCGGCTTGGGCTCGTGGTACTCCATGCCCTCGTCGAAGCGGACGGATTGAGGGGGCTCCTCCAGCAGCTCCGGGTGGTCGAGATACCGGCGCATGTCGGCGAAGAACCGGGCATAGTGGGCGCCGGAGCAGACCCGCTCGTCGGCGGTGATGCCGATGGGCAAAAACCGCTTCAGGCGAAGGGTCCCGTCCTCCTCCACGGCCACCTGCTCCGAGGTGCCCATGCCGAAGAACAGGCCCACGTTGCCGAAGTTGTAGATGTGGTGGTTCACCTCGTGGAGGCCGATGGAGGCGGTGTTGGTGATGTACATGCCCACGTGGAAGGGCAGCTCCTCAATGAGGAACTTGGGGCAGATGCCGTACCGGTCCAGGAACTTCACCAGGGCCACGATCACTGTGGCGAGGCCCGGCACCGCGAACACGAAGGAAAGGAGCTTGTCGATGAACCCGGGGCCCTGCTCCTGCTCCCCCCGGGCGGCGCTGACGGCGGCGTCCATCCTGTCCCGCACGTCGTAGATGGTGTCGGTGAGATCGAACTTGATCTTCACCACCGCCTCCCCCAGATCCGGCCGGTGGGGGACCTTCAGCAGGGTGAAGGCCGCGGAGCAGTTGTTCCGGGCGAAGAGCTGCTTGTTCATGATAAAGCGGTTCATCTCCGGGTTGCTGCTGACCGCCCGCACGTAGGCTGCCACGATGATCTGCATGTGGCTGATCCGCTGCCCCTTCTGGGCCTGCTCCCGGATATAGGCGGACATACGCTCCATATCCGCCCGGTGCTTCAAAAACACCTGGGCGTCGCTGCGCTCGGGCATAATGTAGGGGGTGATCTTCATGACGGGATCAATCTTGTCGATCCGGCGTCCGTCGGGCCGTCTTCCGAACATAGGGGACCTCTCTTCCGCGGCTGTTCGCCGATGCGATGATGGATGATGGCATAGTATATCACGCTCCGCCGCAAAGTGCAACGGAGTGTGAAAAATCGTTGTATGGGATTGTAACCAGCTTACGCCGCGGTCCCGGCGGCGAGACGGGCCTCGTAGTCGGCCCGGACGGCCTTGTAGAGCTCCGCGTTGGTGGCCTCGATGTAGGGCCCCACGTAGAAGAGGTGCAGGATGCCGAAGGTCAGGGCAGACAGCAGGATCCAGCCGATGAAGCTGAGATCCAGCACGAAGGCGTCCCCCTTGTGGCCCTTCATCATCCGGCGGGACAGGGTGACGGCCTGGGTGCCGGAAAGCTCCGGGTGCTCCTTCAGGATGTAGGGCACCATGCGATAGGCATAGGCCTTGACGATGCCGGGGATGATGAACAGCATGGTCCACAGGGCGAGGAACAGGTTCTTCAGGAACATGACCAGCACCACGTTCCCCCAGTCGCCCCTAAAGCCCGCGCCCAGCTCATTGAGCTCCGCCGGGCCCCGGCTGTTCTGCAGGAAGAACCGGTAGCAGCCCACGATGAGGGG
>CADACQ010000002.1 GCA_902786465.1 uncultured Eubacteriales bacterium
GACCTTCCTGGCCACCAGGGGCGCTTCGATGCTCATGCGCGTCACGGAAGGGTTCAAGGGCTCCTTCCTCACGATACGATACATGTCTCGTCCTCCTCTATCACAGATATCTTTACTCAAAACTCCTGATCTTTTCCGCGATCCTTTGGGCCGTGGGCGTGGCGGCGATGCCGCCCCGGGCCGTCTCCCTGAGATCCGGATGCATCATGCGGCCCACGTTGCGCATGGCCGTGACCACCTCATCGAAGGGGATGATGCTCTCTATCCCCGCCATGACCATATCGCTGCACAGCACGGCGTTGGCCGCGCCGATGGCGTTGCGCTTGATACAGGGGCACTCCACCAGCCCGGCCACCGGGTCGCAAACGAGGCCCATGACGTTCTTGAGCGCGATGGCCGCCGCATGCAGGCACATCTCCGGCGTGCCGCCCCGAAGCTCCGTCAAGGCGCTGGCCGCCATGGCTGCTGCGGAACCGGTCTCCGCCTGACAGCCGCCGGATGCTCCGGCGATGCTGGCGTTATGAGCGATGATCATGCCGATAGCGCCCGCGTTGCAGAGTCCCGCGATCAGCTGCTCCTCGCTTAGATCGTGGGCGTCGCCGTACTGGATGAGCACAGCAGGCAGGATGCCGCTGGCTCCCGCTGTAGGCGCTGCCACGATCCGGCCCATGGAGGCGTTCACCTCCGTTACGGCCATGGCGGAGGCCACGATCCTGGTCATCTCCCGCCCCATGACCGCGCTGTCCGTAAACGCCATGAGCTTATCTGCATCCTCTCCCATGAGACCGGTGATGGAGATCTGCTGCTCCTCAAGACCCACCCGGATACTCTCCCGCATGACCTCCAGATCGAGCCGCATTTCGCTCATGATCCCGTCACGATCCATCTCCTCCCGGGACAGCTCCGCCAGGATCGCCGCTTCGCTGATGGGGATCTGCTCTTCATGACAAATGTTCAACAGCTCCTGGCCGTTAGAAAAGGTATGGTCCATCATAGCGTGCAAGCCTCCGTGATGCCGTCCACATTGTTCACGATCCGCCGACGGGTGGCTTCATCCACAGGCGTGTCCGTCTCGATGACCATGCAGGCCCCCTGCCGCCGCTCGGACCGGAAGACCTTCATGAAGGCCACGTTGATCTTTTCCAGCGCTAGGATTGAGGTGACTTTGGAGATGATGCCCGGCGCGTCCTGATGGAAGCAGACCAGGGTCGGGTATTCGCCGGAGAAACTGACCTCCATGCCGTTGATGGAGGTGACCCGTATGCGGCCGCCTCCGATGGAGGTGCCGATATAGGTATACTCCTTCCCGTCCTCCCCCCGCACGTAGACCCTGGCGGTGTTGGGATGCTCCGGCTCCTCGCTGCTGAAGAACACGGGGATGTCCACATCCGCTTCTTTCGCCAGGAGCTTGGCGTAGCGAATGGTGCCCTGATCCGGGTTCACGCCCAGGATGCCCGCCACGATGGCAGTGTCCGTACCGTGGCCCCGGCCTGTTTCGGCGAAGGAGCCGTAGAGGGTCACCCGGGCAGCCTTCACCTTTCCGTTCACCAGGCGATTGGCCACCTGGCCGATGCGCACCGCGCCGGCCGTATGGGAGCTGGAAGGGCCGATCATCCGCGGCCCGATGATGTCGAAGAGACTGATGCTCATAGGGTTCCTTTCATGAAGCACACAAAATCTTTTATACAGTATACCATGCCATACCTCAGAAAAAAAGGGCAAAACTTATTCCTGTGTCAAATATTTCTTTGCCGTACCAAAAAGCAAGACCCCGCAGCCAAAGGGCGACGGGGTCGATATTTGCTGTTGCATCCTGAGGATGCCCTAAGGTCCCTTCTTTAGTTCAGGATCTCCTTGAGAGACTTGCCGGCCTTGAAGGAGGGAGCCTTGGAAGCGTTGATGCTGATGACTTCCCCGGTCATGGGGTTGTGGCCCTTGCGGGCAGGACGATCCTTCGCCTCGAAGGCGCCAAAACCGACCAGAGAAACCTTCTCGCCATTCTTCAAGGTTTCCATAATGGTATCCAGAACGCCGTTGACGACCTTGTCCACGTCCTTGCGGGAAACGGCGGTTTTTTCAGCTACGACAGCAATAAGTTCAGCCTTGTTCATGAGTATTCCTCCCATTTTCTTTTTTTCGAACGGGTCTTATTTTAACAGCGATAGCAGACAAAATCAAGACCCTAATTGAGAAAAATTAATGGAATTCCGTTGTTTTTGCTTTGTCCCAGTATTCGTCCATTTCCGCAAGCGTCATTTCCGACAGCTTTTTCCCCGCAGCCTCTATGTTTTTTTCCATCAACTCGAACCGAGAGATGAACTTGTCCGTGGCCTGATGAAGGGTCTCCTCTCCATCGAATCCCAGCAGACGGCAGACGTTCATGGCGGCAAAAAGCAGGTCCCCCATCTCCTTTTCCACGTCCTTGCCCTGGGCCATAGCGGCTCTGAGCTCCTCCGTCTCCTCGCCGATCTTATAGAAGGCATCGGCAGCCGTGTCGAAGTCGAAGCCCACCTTTCGCGCCTTCTTCTGCACCTTCTCGCAGCGCAGCAGGGCTGGGAAGCTTCTCGGCACGCTCTTAAGGGATGCGGTCACCGTTTGCTGTCCCTTCTCCTTCTGTTTGAGGACATCCCAATTCTTCAGGACCTCCTCGCTGGAGCTGACATGGACCGAGCCGAAAACGTGAGGATGGCGATATATCAGTTTGCGGACGATCTCGGTGGTCACGTCCCTGTCGTCGTACCGCCCCTGTTCCTCGCCGATGATGGGATGGAACAGCACGTTCATCAGCAAATCGCCGCATTCCTCCACCATGTGCTCGTCGCTGCCCTCGTCGATGGCGTCCATGAGCTCGTAGCACTCCTCCCGAAGATCCTTCTTAAGGCTCTCGTGAGTCTGCTCTCGATCCCATGGGCAGCCGTCGGGTGCCCGAAGACACCGCATCACGGTCAACAAATCTTCATACCCGTAGGTCTGCTTCTTATCGAAAGGCAACGCGGGCACATAGAGCACGGTGGACGCGAAAAAGCCCTTCTCCCGGTCCAGGGCATATAGGGGCAAAGTGCGCCTGATATAGGCCCCGGATGGCTGCTGTATGGCCAGGGTGACGGGATGCTCGTCCGGATAGAACCGCTGCAGCTTCAGCTTGACCTCACTCGCCAGCAATGAATTGTCCAGCTCCGAAACGTACAGCGCCGCATCCGTGTCAACGTTCTGCGGCAGATCGTTGGCCGTGTACACCTGCCCTTCCCCTGCCTCCGGGAACGCCGCCGTATAGTACGGGACGCCGGGCAGCTGGATCAGCTCGAACCCCTTTTGCTCGCAGGCTTTTTCGATGCTGGGCAGCTGGCTGAAGCACCCCCCGCCCATGACGGCATATACGGCAGACCCGCCTGAGGTGAGCCTATCCGCGATGGCGGCGTTGAGCTCGTCATAATCGGACGCCCCCGCATAGAGATCGTCCATGGAAACGAAGGGCAACCCCGCCTTCAGCACGGGACGGGCCGAGGGATGCTCCTGGGTCTGCAGATACAGCTTCGGTGCAGTTTCCACAGCCTTCCAGGCAGATACAGTCAGAGTATCGGGCGTGCTCAAAGGAGCAATGGTCAATGTTTTTTTCATACTGTCATTCCTTGCGCAAGAATCGTTTGATGCGGCCGCCGCCGGGGATGCTGTCCAGCTCCTCCGCCGTAAAGAGCTCCGTCATCATGGCCATCACAAAGTATACGCCTACGCCCACCAGTACGGATGCGATGGTGGTGATCATGCCGGGTCGGATGGCATGCAGGCCCAAATAGGCAAAATAGACAGCCGCACCCATGGCCAGCGAACAGGCCAGGGGTTTGAGGAACATGTTCCAGACCCGGACCCTGAGGCCTGTCAGCCGCAGGACCAGCACCATGTCGAGGATGCCCGCCACGCCATAGCAGACCACATTGGAGATGGAGGCGCCCAGTATGTTGACCTTCGGCATGGATAGGAAGATGTAGTTGGAAACCACCTTCAATATGCCGCCCGCCAGCAGGCTCCACACGGGCCAGCTTTGCCGTCCCATGCCCTGCAGGGCTCCCGTCATGGTCTGGACCAGGGAGATGAAGATAACGCTGAGGGAAGCCACCCGCATGATGCTGGTGGCGATAGCCAGGGATTCTGGCTGGATGCTGCGGAAGAGCATCTGAATGATGGGACCGCCCAGCACGAACAGGCCCACGGCGCAGGGCATTCCGATGGCCATGGAGAGCTTGAGGCCAAGGCCTGCAAAATGGTGCATCCCCTCCCTGTCCCTTCTGGCCCGAGCGCCGGAGATGGCGGGCACGATGGACATGGCGAGGGCCGTGGTCAGGGAGGCGGGCAGATTGATCAGGGAACGTACGTTGGTGGATAGGGCCACGTACCGCTGGTTGACGGCGGCCTCATCCATATACCGCCCCATGCAGGCGAAGATCATCTTCACGTCCAGCATGCTGGTAATGGGGATGATGGACGCGCCCAGGGTGATGGGGATGGCGATCCTAAGGAGCTCAGGGATCACAGGCCTGTCGTCCGCCGGGGTGCGGCTGGCGTCGATGGGCATGTACAGCCGTCGATTCCGGATGCGGAAAGCCATGACCACCAGCAAGGCCACGAATTCGGACACGGTGATGCCCAGGAGCAGCCCCGCCGCCCCGTATTCCGGGCCCCGTTCTATCCAACGGGCGGCCAGCATGAGACCTACCACGCATTTGACCACCTGCTCCGTCAACTGGGAGAGGCCTGTGCCCGTCATATGCTGGGCTCCCTGCAGGTACCCTCGATAGGCGCACATGCAGGAAACGAAGAACAGAGCCGGCGCCAGGGAGGTGAAGGAAAGGATATAGGTGTCGTCCTTGCCCAGGACGCTGTTGGCGAAGAAACTGGCCCCAAAGTATAGGACGGCCGTGGTCAACAGGCCCAGGACAGCCAGCAATATGAGCGCCCGCCGGAACACGCGCCGGGCCCCGGCAAAATCGCCCGTGCTGAAGCGCTCGGAAACCATGCGAGAGATGGCCGTGGGAACGCCGGAGGAGGAGATGATCAACAGCCAGGAATAGAACGGGAACACGACCTCATAATAGACCATGCCCGCTTCACCGATGATATCATATGCCCAGATGCGGATGAACACGCCGATGATCTTGCACAGGACCCCGGCAAAGGCAAGGATGGCTGCTCCCGCAACAAAGGATGTCTTCTTCGTCTGCTCCATAGGATTTAGTATACAACCATGTCCAGGGACTTGCAACGGGTTTTATGGGGATAATGTGATGCCCCGGACCAAAATGTGCAGGTTCTCCCCATAGATCTCCTCAAACTGCGACAGTGGCAGGGGGTTCTCTCCCTTTCCGGCCTCGATAGTGAACCCGGGACGGTCCCAGGTCTGGATGAACCAATCATTGTACCCCGCATGACCGCTTTCGTAGGGCGTTCTCTCCAGGGCGTATCCACTGCTTTGGCTCATGGCCTCCCCGATCCTTCGAGCGTCCGGCGCTGCTGTGTCGCCGTACTGCCAATAGATGGTCCTGCCCTGAGTGTGATAGGACAGGGTTAGAGAGAAATCGTTGGCTTTGGTCCAGGCCGCCATAGCCCGGTTCTCCGGCGTGATCAGCGGCGCGCTGCCCACATAGTCCCGGGGGCCGGGCCGGGTGTATCCCTGATCGAACTTGATCCGCCGGGCCACGTCCCACCCCGCCGGGTACTGCAGATTCAGGTCCACGCCGGTGATGTTGCTCTTCCACCCCTCCGGGAACGAGATATCAGGGTAGTACGAGGCCAGGGCGCTGGCCTGCCCGTAGAAGCTGTCCTGGGGGCTCAACGCGCCGGTGACCAAGTCCACCCCGTCCGGATTGACCAGGGGCACCATATGGAGGGTCGCCGTCTCGTACAGCTCCCTGGCCGGAACGCCCCCGATGAAGCCTCCATGGGCGAAAGCGGCGGAGTACTCCTCCAGAAAGCTAAGCAGCACCGGCACGGTGATCCATTCGTTGGCGTGGTGGGCGGCGTTATACCCCACCCGCTTGCTGCCGGTGCCTATGGATACCGCCTGGATGCGTCGCCCCATGACGCTGCGCCCGATCTCATGGAGCGATAGAAAGGGATACCGCATGACCAGCCCCTTGAGCATCAGCTCTGTAAGGAGGCTCGAATAGGGGATCGCATGGGTCACCACCGGGAACCCCAAGGGTATCGTCAACGTGGAACCGATGGAAAGCCCCTCTGGATCCAATGTGGGGTTAGCGATCCGCAGCGTTTCCATGGTGGTCCCGTATCGTTTCGCCAGCTGATAGAGGGTATCCCCGGCCGTGATCCGGTGGAGGGTATAGCCGCTGATGTATGGATAGAGAGCCGCCCAGATGAGCTTCCCGGCGACCGCGTCCGCGGCAAGGCCCTGTTCCCGCTGGAACTGCTGCAGGGCTTTGGCCGTCCGTCTTCCGAATATCCCGTCCGCATCCCCCGGCTCCATGCCCGCCCGAGCCAGGGCGTATTGCAGGAGCTTTACCGCATACCCCTCCATCCCATACTTTATATCGTTCATATCCCTCTCCTTTCCTGCTTATCCCTGCAGCAGATCGTTTGCGGTTCTTTCTATCCACGCCGCCAATTCACAGATGGTCTCCGCCGCCAGCACGTCCCGGCCGACGACCTCTGTAAAGGACGCCCCCGCCTTTCGTTTCAATGATCGGCGATAGCCCCTGTTCCCATCTCGGACCAAGGCCATGGCCCCCAGCATGCTGACACCATAGCTCACGTAGTAGAAGGGGAACTGGAAGGTATGCCCGATCTCGGTCCATTCCCTGCCCTCGTAGCCAAACAATCTATCGAAGCCGTACTCCTTCGAAAGGTCGCCATATAGGCGATTGAGTTCTTCAACCGTGGGGTGCTTCAGCCCATAGGCTCGCTGCTGGAATTCGTCCTCCATGAATCCGGACAGGATGGCGTAGAGAGCGTTCATGAGCCAGCAAAGGCGGGCGGCAGTGGCGTAGCGGCCAAAAAGGACATCGTATTGGGACAGCATCAGCAGCTCGAACCCCTGAGCGTCCGTCTCGGCCAGATCAAGTTCCTCAGGGGCGTAATAGGTGCCTTCCGGGTTCGTATAATAGCTGAGAAAGTGTCCGAACTCGTGGATCACGGTGAAGACAGAGGAGGCGTCGTCCTCCCACTGGGTGAATAGAAAGGGGCATCTATAGGTGGAGAGATAGGTGGTGAAACTGCCCTGCAGCTTTTGCTTGGACGACTGACTGTCGTACAGTCCCAATGCGAGCATGTACCGCCAGGCCTCCCCCGCGCCGGGCACAGCACGCTCCGCCGCCTGCTCCATGGCGGCCATAAATTGATCCTCCGAAAAGGACGCCCCACACAGATACCGAAGATCGTTTTCACACCGTTCTCGCAAGCGGATGTACAGGGGCACAAAGACCTGCTTCACGATCTGGGCGGCCGCCAACGCTTGTTTCGGCGAATACTCTCGGCCAAAATTCGAATATTGGCTCTCAGCATAGGTCACGTACCCGCTCTCCCTGGCCATTTGACTGCGCAAAGAGAGGAGTTCCAGATACATTTCTCCCGCCTCCCGGTTCTTTTCGATCTCGTAGCGCTCCAAGGCTTCAAGAAACGATTGCAGGGTCATATTCTCGTCCTGCATCAACTCGGTCATGGTCCAGGTCCGCCCCTGATAATTGATCTGGAACTCAGATTCAAGACTTTCGTACCGGCGGCACAGCTCATCCTCCCTCCCCCGCAGGGAACGCAGTACGGCATCATCTTGATCGCTGATCCGATCCAGCGCTTCTGCGTATTCCGCCCCCCGTTCCCGATGGTATCCCCATCGATCCATCAGCGCCTTTTCCAGTCGGGCAAGCCTGATCTGAATGGCATACAAAGAGCTGTTCAGCCGGCTATATTCCTCCGCTTTTTCCGCATCCGTCACATTTTGGCAGTAGCGCACATAGGCGAGGGACGTCGCTCCGACCAGCTTTCCATACGCTTCTACCTGGTCCTCATAGACGGAAATGAGCGATTTGGGATCGTTAGATTCATCCATGTCCACCAGCGCACGGTCAAGGGCATCCATCACGGTATCTGGATCAGGATAGGTTGATACCATATCGGCAAAACGCGTCCATCCATGACGCCGATCGCTAGAAAACTCGACTCGAAGATAGGAGCGAGCCACCCTTTTTGCCGGACTGCACCCGCATGTGACAAGGAAAATGGACAGTAGCAGGCTCAAAACACGCTTCATGGGAAAGCATATGCGTGAAACGATCCAAAACTGTCCGTATAAAAAAAGTTCATTTGTCTTTTAGTCGGAAATATGATATACCATAGAAAACCGTTTTATGGAGAAAATTGCATGAAGATCGTCGTTTTAGCCGGGGGCCTTTCCCCCGAAAGGACCGTGTCCCTTTCCAGCGGCACCATGGCCTGCAACGCCTTTCTTAAGGCCGGCCATCATGCCATCCTATTGGATCTGTTTTTCGGCATGCCTGAACTGAATGTTCCTGTAGAGCAGCTCTTTGCCGACGCTAAGCCCCTGCCCCCCGCCTCCATATCGGAGATGGAGCCCGACCTCGACGCCATCGCCGCTTCTCGTCCCGTGGGCTGGTCGGACCGCATCGGTCTCAACGTGATAGAGATCTGCCAGGCGGCGGATATCGTCTATATGGCGCTCCACGGTGCGGACGGTGAGAACGGCTCTGTGCAGAAGGTCTTCGACGAGCACGGCATCCGCTACACCGGCAGCGGGCCCGAGGGCTGCCGGTTGAGTATGGATAAACATGCGGCCAAGGAGATCTTCGTTAAGGAAGGCATCCTGACGCCTAAATCCCGTCTGCTTCGCCGGGGCGAAATATTCTCCTTCGACGATCTGCCCCTGCCAGCCGTGGCTAAGCCCAACAGTGGCGGTTCCTCCATCGGTATATCCATCGCCCGGACCCGAGAGGAGCTGAAACAGGCAGTGGAACTGGCGTTCCAGCAGGAGGATCAGATCCTGGTGGAGGAGTTCATAAAGGGGCGGGAGCTGTCCTGCGGTGTGCTGGACGGCAAGGCCCTGCCCGTCATCGAGATCATCCCCAAGGAAGGGTTCTACGACTATAAGAACAAGTACCAGGCCGGCGCTGCCCTGGAGGTCACGCCTGCGCCTATCAGCCCATCGGCTACCGAAAAGGTCCAGCGGCTGGCGGAGCGGGTGTTTTCAGCGCTGAAGCTGTCCGTGTATGCCAGGATGGACTTCCTGCTCACGGAGGACGAGGACGCCTACTGTCTGGAGGCCAACACCCTGCCGGGCATGACGCCCACCTCCCTGCTGCCCCAGGAGGCCGCCGTCATCGGCATCGACTATATCACCCTGTGTGAAAAGATCGTGGCCCTGTCTCTGGAGAAATATTGATGATCCCCTTCTCCGTTCAAAAAGCCGTCGAGATCACCGGCGGCCAGTTTTGTGGCCCGGAAGCGCTGCTAAGTGACAGCTTCGACAGCGTGTCCATCGACACCCGGACCATGCGGCCGGGAGCTCTGTATGTTCCCGTTAAAGGAGACGTGTTCGACGGGCACCGATTCATCCCCCAGGCCATGGAAAAGGGAGCAAAACTGACCCTGTCCGAAGTCGATACCCCATATCCCCATATACTCGTTTCGAACAGCGTCAAAGCGTTTCAGGTCCTGGCTCACGCCTATCGGTGTCAGTTTGACATCCCCTTGATAGGCATCACCGGCAGCGCCGGGAAGACCACCACCCGGGGCATGGTCAGCTCTGTTCTGTCCACCGCCTACAACACCCACAGCACCACGGGTAACCTGAACAATCAGACCGGCGTGCCCCAGGTCCTCTTTGGCCTCATGCCCGAGCATCAGTGCGCCGTGGTGGAGATGGGCACCAACCATTTCGGTGAGATCGATGCCCTGGCCGCCATGAGCGAGCCCACCATGTGCCTCATCACCAACATCGGCGAAGCCCATATCGAGTTCTTCGGCTCCCGGGAGGGCATCTTCCGGGGGAAGACGGAGATGCTGCCCCATATGCGTCCCGGCGGCAGGATCATCGTCAACGGAGACGACGAGTATCTTTGCCGCATACCCGACGCCTTCACCTTCGGCTTTGGAAAGCAGAACGACCTGTGGGCGGAGGACGCCCGGGAGGACGATCTGTTCGGCGCCAGCTTCACCGCCTGCTGGGACGGCGGCCGCCTTCCCATTCAGCTGCAGGTGCCGGGGCATCACATGATCCTGAACGCCCTCTCCGCCGTAGCCGTGGGCCTTGTGCTCCATGTGCCGCCCGAAAAGATACAGCTGGGGCTTGCCGGGTTTGCGCCCATCTCTGGCCGCATGGCTGTGGAGAAGCTTCCCCGCTTCACGCTGCTCAACGACGTGTATAACGCCAACCCCACCTCCATGAAGGCCTCCCTTCAGGTCCTTTCCCGGGCAGCCGGTCGAAAGGTATGCATCCTGGGCGACATGCTGGAGCTGGGCGAGCAGGCGGCGGAGCTCCACGAGCGAGTCGCGCAGGAGGCGGCTGAGATGGGGATCGACGTGATCGTGGGCGTAGGTCCCCTGTTCCATGCCGCTATGAGCCATATCCACGGGCTGGGCTTCGATACCCAGGCGGATATGCTCAAAAGCCTTCCCGATCTGTTGAAAACCGGGGACGCCATCCTGGTTAAGGGCTCCCGCGGCATGCATCTCGAAAAGACGGTGGATGCTATCAGAGCAATGTGAACCCAAAAAATTGTATGCAAAAAGAGCCGGTAATCCCAGCTCTTTTCCTGTGTGAACGTATTATTGTGCCTGTTCTGTTTCCCGCTGCTTGTCCATAAGGGTGCGGATGCCGCCCTCAGCCAGGGACAGCAGTTTTTCCAGTTCCGCCCGGGAGAAGGCGCGGCCCTCCCCCGTGCCCTGGACCTCGATGAACTCGCCCACCTCGTTCATGACCAGGTTCATGTCCACCTGGGCGGCGGAGTCCTCCCCGTAGCAAAGATCCAGCATGGGCCTGTCATTGACGATGCCCACGGATACGGCGGCGATGCGGTGGAGCATGGGGTCCTGCTCCAGCCGGCCTTCCTTCAGCCACTTCTGCACGCCCAACGCCACTGCCACATAGGCCCCGGTGATGGAGGCGGTGCGGGTGCCGCCGTCAGCCTGCAGCACGTCGCAGTCCACATAGATGACCCGCTCCCCCAGCTTGTCAAGGTCCACCCCGGCTCGGAGGCTCCGACCGATGAGCCGCTGGATCTCTGTGGACCGGCCGTCCTGCTTCAAATAATCTCGCTTCTTCCGGTTGCCGGTGCTGGAGGGGAGCATGGCGTACTCCGCCGTGAGCCACCCCTTCCCCGTCCCTTTCAAGAAGGGCATGGTGCCCTCCTCCAAAAGGGCGGTGCACAGCACCCGGGTATTGCCCCAGCTGATAAGCACCGAACCGCCCTTAGTGTCGGTGAAGTCCCGGATCATGGTGATGGGTCTCAATTCGTTTTCCTGCCTGCCGTCCTTGCGCATGATGGTCCTCCCAATCGTTGATATCGTATTTTACCACATCCAGCGTAAAAAGAAAAGCGGCATCGCTGCCGCTTTTTGATTAGTGGCTGTTACTCCGCCTTGGGCGTCGCCTTGGGCTCCATAGCCTTGCGATGGGCGCGGGGAGCTTTGGGCGCATCGAGACGGATGGCGTCCTTGCGGATGATGGTGGGCTTCTTGAGCTTGCGGATCACGTCGCCGTCGATCTTGCAGGCCTGGATGTTCTCCTCCGAGGGGATGTCGTACATCACGTCCAGCATCACGTCCTCCATAATAGCTCTAAGCCCCCGCGCGCCGGTCTTGCGCTCGATGGCTTCCTTGGCAACGGCCCTGAGGGCATCTTCGGTGAGGATCAGTTCCACCCCGTCCATCTCGAACAGGCGGGAATACTGCTTCGCCAGAGCGTTCTTGGGCTCGGTGAGAATGTGCATGAGTGCATCTTCATCAAGACTGTCCAGCGTGACGATGACAGGCACCCGGCCCACAAACTCGGGGATCAGGCCGAACTTCAGCAGATCTTCAGGCAGAATATCCTTCAGAACCTGGCCGATATCCTTCTCCTCCTTGGACTTGATGGCTGCGCCGAATCCCAGCATCTTCTGGCCCGTACGCCGCTCAATGATCTTGTCGATACCCGTGAAGGCGCCGCCGCAGATGAAGAGGATGTTCGTGGTATCGATTTGGAGGCACTCCTGCTGGGGGTGCTTGCGGCCGCCCTGAGGGGGCACATTGGCCACGGTGCCTTCCAAGATCTTCAGCAGAGCCTGCTGCACGCCTTCACCGGATACGTCCCGAGTGATAGACACGTTCTCGCCTTTGCGGGCGATCTTGTCGATCTCGTCAATGTAGATGATGCCGCACTGGGCCCGGGGAATGTCGTAGTCCGCCGCCTGGATGAGCTTCAGGAGGATGTTCTCCACGTCGTCGCCAACGTAGCCCGCCTCCGTGAGGGAGGTGGCGTCGGCTACGGCGAAAGGAACGTCCAGAATCTTGGCCAGGGTCTGGGCCAGCAGCGTCTTGCCGCTGCCCGTGGGCCCCAGCATGACGATGTTGCTCTTTTGGAGCTCCACTCCGTCCTCCTCCATGGCCTGGCCGGAGCGGATGCGCTTGTAGTGATTGTAGACGGCCACGGCCAGAGCCCGCTTAGCGGCTTCCTGACCGATCACGTATTGATCGAGGGACTCCACGATCTCCCGGGGCTTGGGTATATCCGTCGCTACGACAGGGGCGGCATTGGCCGCGCGCTCGCTGGCCATGTCCTCCTCCACGATCTCCCGGCACAGCTCCACACACTCGTTGCAGATGTACACATTGGGACCGGCGATCAGCTTCTTCACCTCGCTGCGGGGCTTACCGCAGAAGCTGCACCGCACCTTGTCGAAGCTGTCCTTATCCTTTGTGCCGTTGTAACCGTATTTGCTCATTTCGTTACTTCGTTTCCTTTCTCGTTACCGACGGGGCGCGATGACCTCGTCGATGATGCCATAGGCCTTGGCCTGTTCGGCATCCATATAGTTGTCCAGCTCCGTATCGTGCTCCACCTTCTCTACGGGCTGACCGGTGCGCTTCGCCAGGATCTCGTTCAAGCGGCGTTTGATCTTGATGATCTGCTCCGCCACGATGGAGATGTCGGTGGCCTTGCCCTGGGCACCGCCGGAGGGCTGGTGGATCATGATCTCGGCGTTCTCCAAAGCCTTGCGCTTACCCTTGGCCCCGGCCGCCAGCAGGAACGCGCCCATGCTGGCCGCCAGGCCCACGCAGATGGTGCACACCTCGCAGCGAAGATACTGCATGGTGTCGTAGATAGCAAGGCCCGCGCTCACGGAACCGCCGGGGCTGTTGATATAGAGATAGATATCCTTGTCGGGATCATCGGCTTCCAAAAAGAGCATCTGGGCGATGATGCTGTTGGCCACATCGTCGTCCACCTCGCCGCCGAGAAAGATGATTCGATCCTTCAGCAGCCGGGAATAGATGTCGTAGGAACGCTCGCCGCGATTGGTTTGCTCCACAACATAGGGGATCAGGTTCATAAGGGTCTCCTTCCTGGAGGAAATATTGACCGTTCCTCCCGTAATTATTCGGCCTTCGCCTCTGCGGCGGGCTCCTCGTCGGTCTCGACGGCGGTGCTCACCAGCAGGTCCACGATCTTGTCGGCGCAGGCCCGATCCGCAAAGTACTCCTTGTCCGAATCGGTCAGGGTCTCCATCAGCTTCTCCTTGGTGAGACCGTTCTGCTCGGCGTACTGGCCCACGGCGTTCTCGATCTCCTCCGCGGTGGCGACGATGTTCTCCGCCTTTTTGATGGCTTCGATGACCAGCTCCACCTTCACCCGCTGCTTGGCGTCGGGCCGGTACATGGCCTCCATCTTCTCCTTGTCGGTGCCCATGTACTTGAAGTAGTCCTCCAGCTTCAAGCCGGAAGCCGCCAGCTGATAGGCCATGTTCTGCATCATGTACTGGACCTCTCGATCCACCATGCAGTCGGGAATGTCCACCTGGGCGTTCTCGGCGGCCTTCTCCAGCAGCTCGTTCTCCCGGGCGTTCTTGGCCGCGGTCTCGCGGGCCTTCAGCAGCTCCTGCTTCTTGTTCTCCTTCCATTCGGCCACGGTGTCCTGCTCGGAGATATCCTTGATGAACTCGTCGTCGATCTCAGGCAGTTCCTTCTTCTGGACGGTCTTCACCTTGCAGGTAAAGACGGCGGCCTTTCCCTTCAGGTTCTCCACGTGATACTCCTCGGGGAAGGTCACGTTGATGTCCTTCACCTCACCAGGCTGCACGCCCACCAGCTGCTCCTCGAAGCCGGGAATGAAGGTATGGGAGCCGATCTCCAGAGTCTGGTCCTGGGCGGTGCCGCCGTCGAAGGCCACGCCGTCCACCTTGCCGCAGTAATCGAGGATGATCCGATCGCTGTTCTCCACGGGCCGATCCACGTCCTCATAGCGGACCTGCTTCTGTTGCTCCATCTTAAGAGCGTTGTCCACTTCTTCGTCCGTCACAGTATACGCCAGCTTCTTCACGGCTATACCCTTATACTGTCCCAGGGTCACCTCGGGCTTGAGCTGCACTTCGGCCACATAGGTGACGCCCTCGGTCTCGCTCATGACGGGGATATCCACCACGGAGGGACGATCCACGGGGATCAGATTGTGCTCCGCCACAGCAGCGTCGTAGGGCTCCGCCCAGCACAGGTCGAACGCTTCGTCGTAAAATACCATGGCGCCATAGTTGGCTTCGATGACCTTGCGGGGGGCCTTGCCCTTGCGGAAGCCGGGCACGGGATACCGACTGGCGGTTTTATGATAGGCATCGTTCAGCGCCTTCATAAAGGCGTCCTTATCGACGTTGATGGTGAGCCGGGCGATGTTGCCTTCCTTCATTTCAAGAACTGACATGATTCTTCTCCTTCTCTCTTTGCTCGCATAGGCGGTGCATATTACCATAGCGTGTCATTTTACCATAGCCATTTCCTAAATGCAAGGACAAATCTACGGTATGTCCACGTCCTTCCAAAGAAATTCACAAGGCCGCCCCAATTCGTGCAGCAGGCGTAAATAAATTGAAACATTGCATATGTTTTCTTGACCTTTCTACCAGAACGGTGGTACAGTATGAGATATGAATGAAGCAAAACCAAGGATCAACATCCTGCGATTGATATTGTTCGGTTTGGTCGCCATCGTCCTCTTTGGCGGCGTGTTTGCTGTGTTCTATCTCATGTTCCGGCAGCGGGACGCTTCCCTTACCTATGAAAAGCTGAGCATCGACGCCAATATGGACTACGACGTGTCCGGCGGCTATCTCACCTATGCTTCCGCCACTGACCTTATCCAGGTGAACACCTCCGATACGAAGAAGAGCATCGTGACCAATCTGCCCACGGCCATCGATGGGTTCGGCGTGTCCTCCACCATTACGGCGGTGTACGCCGGCTCCAACCTCCAGTTGCGCAACTTCGAAACCTTGACGCTCAACGGCACCATCCGGGGCGTAGCCTGTGGGAACAGCCATTGTGCAGCCCTTCGCACCAACGAAGTGAACGGTCTTGATTCCATCGTCGTCTTCACCGCATCTGCGGAAGCTGTTGGCAACCCCATCGACTTTTCGGAAAGCAAGGTGGTCAATTTCGGATTTGAAACGGGCTACGGGCGAGAGCTTCTCTGGGTCATCTGCGTGAACACCCAGGCATCCCTGCCGGTGACCACGGTGCGCCTGTACGATTACAACAACGGCGGCGCCATGAGCTACTATCCTTCCTTCTACGAGCAGAGCATCGAGCGGGTCTATTTCACGGAGAACTCCGTTTTTCTGGTGGGCACGGAGGATATCGTGCGTTACAATCTGGACAGCAGTCGAGAGCGGTATCGGGTCGGTATCTATGGCAAGGAAGTCATGGACGTGGCGGTCAGCAGCGGCACGGTCCGTTTTCTTCTCAAACCCCGTGGCTCCAGCAACGAGCACATCCTGTACACCCTGGCTCTGGCAGAGGCAGACGCGCCCAACACCACCATGCTGACCGTATATGTGGGCGAGAACATCGTGAACGCCTTCTTGCAGAGCAACGGCATCCGTATCGTCACCAGGACCCGCATGATCAGCTATACTTATTCCGGCAAAAACTCACCTTCCGCCGATATCGAACTGGAATACCCGGCTGACGTTGCGCTGAAGCTGAACGACTCTTCCTTCCTGCTGGTCAGCGGGGACGATTGCTATTTCACGAAACGAGAATCATAAGGAGGGGCTATGGTCGATTTAGTGATCCTGTTGATCCTGGCCATCGCTCTTTTGGCCGGCTATTATCGGGGCGTGATCTACTCTGCCATCAACCTGGGCGTATCCATCCTTTCCTTCTTCATGGCGCTGCTCCTATGCACCACCCTGTCCGGTGTCGTGCAAAAGCGTCAGAACTTGTACGAGATGATGCTCTACTATTTCGAAGGGTACGAGTATATCAATGAAACCAGCGTGGAACTGGTGCACGTGTCCGTCTCTCAGATCGGAGACAAGGAGCTGTCCGTCGTTGTGAAAAATGCGGATATGCCCTCTCCTTTCGACAGCGCCATTACCGCCAACGTCAAAAAGCAGGTCTATGAAAGCCGCGGCATCTACTCCCTGGGCGATTATTTCAACCAGACCATTGTGGATACGGTTTTAAACATCCTTTCGCTCCTGCTGCTGTTTTTGATCTTCCGGCTGGTGTTTGGGTTCGTACTCCGGCTCATCGACTTTGGAGCCGCCGGATTGCCTCGACTCAAGCAATTTGACGTGCCTCTGGCCTGCGGCATCGGTCTGCTGCACGGCGTATTCCTGGTTTCCGTCCTGTTCATGCTGGTGCCCCTTATGCTGGTCGTTGTACCCCGGCTGTCGAAATTCATCGACGGCTCCCTGTTGGGCGGGTTCTTTTATCGGGGCAATGTTTTGCTGCGCATGGTGCCTACGATTTAGGCAAGAAAATATCAAGTATCTTTCAGGAGGTTATTGGTATGTCCTTTATCGAGTCTGACCGCATGAGCGGCGTTTCCGGGTCCATCATACGTGAGTTGTTCAAGATGACGGCTGCTCCCGATATGATCAGCTTCGCGGGCGGAAATCCCTCCCCTGACACCTTCCCCATGGAAGAGATGGCGGCCATCGCCAACGACGCCCTGCTTCATCGAGGCGCGTCCATGCTGCAGTATGGGTTCACCGAAGGGTTCCCTCCTCTGCGGGAGACACTGAAACAGTATCTTGGTAAAAAGCACGGCTTTCCCAAGGAGACCGACGAACTCATCACCGTCTCCGGCGGCCAGCAGGCGGCGGATCTCACCGCCAAGGTGCTTCTGAACGAGGGCGATTCCGTCCTCTGCGAGGAGCTTTCCTTTGTGGGCGTGCTCAACACCTTCCGAGCCTACGGCGCCAAGCTGGTGGGCATAAAGATGGAACCGGACGGCATGAACATCGAAGATCTGGAGAAAAAGATCCAACAGAATCCCAAGGCTAAGCTCATCTATATCATCCCCAATTTCCAGAACCCCACGGGCTTCACCACCTCCCTGGAGAAGCGGAAACAGATCTACACCCTGGCCCAGCGGTACGATCTGATGATCCTGGAGGACGATCCCTACGGCGAACTGCGGTACGAAGGTGAGTTTTTGCCGCCCCTCAAGAGCATGGATACCGACGGCCGCGTCATCTATGCGGGCAGCTTTTCAAAGACCATGGCCCCCGCCCTGCGGGTGGGCTTCCTGGTGGCGGAAAGCACGCTCATGAAGCGGCTGGTGGTGGCCAAACAGACCGGCGACGTGCACACCGCTACCCTGACCCAGGAGATCTGCTACCGATACATGTCGGAACACGACTTCGAGGGACACCTTCAGGATATCCGCCGCCTCTACACCGTGAAATGCAAGCGGATGCTGGACGACATGGAGAAGCACTTCTCCCCCGCCATCACATTCAATCGACCCCAAGGGGGCCTGTTCGTCACGGCCTTCCTGCCCGATGGCATGGACGCCTGGCCCTTCGTCCAGGAGGGCATCGCCCGCAAGGTGGCTTGCGTGCCCGGCGTAGCCTTCGTCATGGACCCCAAGGTGCCCAGCAACGCCTTTCGCATGAACTTCTCCATGCCCTCCCTTGATCAAATCGACAAGGGCACGGAGATCCTGGGCAAGCTCACCTACGAGTGGTGCAACTGATGGATTTTGCCCAGTATTGGCGAGACTGCATCGGCCAGGACAGGGAGGCCCTTCGCGCCTGGTTCTGGCCCGACGCCCGGATCATCTGGCCCTGCACCGAGGAAGTGTTCACGGTGGAGGAATTCCTGATAGCCAACTGCGAATACCCTGGAGCATGGTCGGGCGAATTGCTGCATGTGACGCCTACGCCCATGGGTGCAGTGACGGAGGTCTGCATCGCCTCCGTGGACGGCAAGTACAGCTGTCACGCCGCCTCCATCTTCACCCTTTACAAAGGCAAGATCGCTTCTCTCACCGAGTATTACGCAGACGACGGGCCCCCACCCTCCTGGCGGACCAAGCTGCTAAAACGATAAACAAACGCCTCCGTGGTTTTGCACGGAGGCTCTTTCTATATGTTATAATTCATCGTTTCTTCGGTACTAGCGCCCGGCCGGACATGCGGGTATAATAGGCGAGCCTATCAGCTGTGGCCGGGTCGAAGTCCGTGGGCAGAGCCCGCCATCCCCACCACCCCGTGGTGGCAGGCAGGTTCATGCGGTGCTCAGTGCCAAGGCCCAGCACGTCCTGAAGCTGGATCACGACAAGGTCCGCCACGGAGGTCATGAGGCCCCGGATGAAGCCGAAGGGGAAGCCCTCCTGCTGGTTGAGGCCCAGATAGTCCACGGCGAAAGCGGCATGCTTGGGATCACAGGCCTTGAACCAGCCCATGATGGTGTCGTTGTCATGGGTGCCCAGGTAGGCCACGCAGTTTTTCACATAGTTGTGGGGCAGCTCCCGGGAATCGCCCAGGGGCTCGAAGCCGAATTGCATGACCCGCATGCCGGGGCAGCCGGAGTCGTTGAGGAGCTTCTTCACCTCGGGAGTCAAAAAGCCCAGATCCTCGGCGATGATACTGTCCCCCATGCCCTCCTCCCGAAAGGCGTTGATGAGCTTCATGCCGGGACCGGGATACCATTTCCCCACGCGGGCATCCTGGGCGCCGTAGGCCACGCCCCAGAAGCTTTCGAGGCCCCGGAAGTGGTCGATCCGGAGCACGTCGCACCGGCTGGCTGCGCCCTTCAACCGGCTGCGCCACCAGGCGAAGTTTTCCTTTTCATTGGCGTCCCAATCGTAGACCGGATTGCCCCACAGCTGGCCCGTTTCGGAGAAGTAATCTGGGGGTACGCCCGCGATCATATTCGGTACGCCCGCCTCATTGAGCTGGAACAGCTGCCGATGTGACCACACATCCGCGCTGTCGTAGGGTACATAGATGGGGATATCGCCGATGAAGTACACGCCCTGCTCGTGGGCATAGGTCCGGAGAGCCTGCCACTGGGTGTCGAAGCAGTACTGAACGAAGGCGTGGTAGTCGATCAGGTCCCGGAGCTCTTCGGAATACCGGGCTACGGCGTCGGGCTCATGATCCCGGATATCCTCCGGCCAGTCCACCCAGCACTTGCCCTCGAACCGATCCTTCAAGGCGCAGAACAGGGTCCAATCCTTGAGATACCAGCCGTTCTGCTCCACGTAATCCGCCATCTTGGTCCGATCGAATCGGGCGAAAGCCTTTTGAAGGACTTTGCGGCGGCGATCATACAGGAGGCCAAAATCTACTTTGCGGGGATCGGCGCCCCATTCGGTGCCGATATCCTCCTCCGTCAGGAGCCCCTGCTCCTTCAACAGATCCAGGTCCACCAGGTAGGGGTTTCCGGCGAAGGTGGACGCGCTTTGGTATGGCGAATCCCCATAGCCGGTGGGTGTAAGCGGCAAAATCTGCCAATACCTTTGCCGAGCACGATGCAGATAATCCACGAAATCATAGGCCGCTTTGCCCAGGGTGCCCACACCATAGGGGGACGGCAAACTGGTGATATGCAGCAACAGACCGCTCGCTCGTTTCATGTTCTTTCCTCTCGATCCATGTAAATCTTCTTGTATTGTAGCATACAAATGCTATAATATAAAGCAGAAAATGTAAAAAAAGTTCCTTGGACCGAAAGGAGATACTATGGAATTGAATAAATACCTGAAGCTCAGCCCTGAGGTGACCGATGCGATTGCAACCGGGAAGCCCATCGTGGCCCTGGAAAGCACCATCATCTCCCATGGCATGCCCTATCCTCAGAACGTGGAGACGGCCTACGCCTGCGAGCGTGTATGTCGGGAGAATGGCGCCGTGCCCGCCACCTGCGCCATCATAGGCGGCAAGCTCTGTGCCGGGTTGACGGCGGAGGAGATCGACTACCTGGGTCGGGAAGGCACCAAGGTCACAAAAGCCAGTCGCAGGGATCTGCCTATGCTGATCGCAAAGGGCATGGACGGCGCCACCACCGTGGCCGCCACCATGATCATCGCCCACATGGCCGGGATCAAGGTCTTCGCCACCGGAGGCATCGGCGGGGTACATCGCAACGGCCAGGACACCATGGACGTTAGCGCCGATCTCGACGAACTGGGCAAGACCCCCGTGTGCGTGGTCTGCGCCGGCGCCAAGGCCATTTTGGACCTGCCCAGGACCATGGAGTATCTGGAGACCAAGGGCGTGCCAGTCGTCGGCTTCGGTACCGACGAGCTGCCCGCCTTCTATACCGCCAAGAGCGGTATCCCTCTCACCTGGCGGGTAGACGATCCCAAGGAAGTGGCAGACGCCATTCGTGCCGCGGAGGATCTGGGCTATGAGGGCGGCATGCTGGTGACCGTGCCCATCCCCGCAGAATGGTCCATGGATGCAGACTATATCAATGGCGCCATCGATCAGGCTCTTGCCGAAGCGGATGAAAGGGGCGTGGTGGGCAAGGAGATCACCCCCTTCCTTTTGGCCAAGATCAAGGAGATCACTGGCGGCAGCAGCCTCGCCTCCAACATCCAGCTGGTCTTCAACAACGTGAAGACCGCCGCTCGCATCGCGGCAAAGCTCTAACGATTCAAGCTATACGAAAACGCCCGTCTTTTCGGCGGGCGTTTACTTATATATGCGTTTCAGTCTCTCCAAGGGCGACGGGCGCAGACGAAGTTTCGTTTCCAATAAGCGGAAAGAGCGCGCTTGACCACCTTGCCGTTGCCCGAGGATGCGTCGATCATGGTGCCGCCGCCTACATAGATGCCAGTATGATTAACGGCTTTATTGGTGTCTGACCGGAAGAAAATGATATCTCCCCTCTTCAGGCTGTTGATGCTTTCGATCTTCTTCCAACTGCTCTTTTGAGAATAACCCGCAGCGTTGAGGCGGATGCCTTCCACCCCGGCTTGCTTGAGACACCAGTACACAAGGCCGGAACAATCGAATCTATTGGGTCCGCGCCCGCCCAGCACGTATTCACAGCCGATCTTGCTGTTTGCAGCGGCTATGAACTTGTCTATGCGTACATCTTTTTTAGGCGTGGGACTGGGCTTTGCCGTAGGTTTGGACGTTTTCTTCTTGGCTTCCTGCTCAGCCTTCTTCTTGGCGGCAGCTTCGGCTTCCTGCTGCTTCTGCAATTCCTTGGAAATCTTCGCGCTGTCAGAATAGAGGAGTTCCAGCGTCTTCTCGCCCGCCAGACCGTCTACATGGAGATTGTTGCGTTTTTGAAACGCTTCCACCGCGGCGATGGTGACGGGCCCATAGACCCGATCCACTTCCTTTTCGGACAGGTAGCCGAGCTCTACCAACTGCTCCTGCAGCGCTTTCACATCCTGTCCTTCAGCGCCTTCCTTCATGCAATAGTGTTCAGCAGTGTCCCCATAGAGAATGGTTTGGGTCTCGTTGCCGGCGATGCCGTCCTGTTTTAGCTCGTGCTGCCGCTGGAAAAGGATCAGCGCGGACTCCGTACTGCTTCCAAAATAGTTGGTCGGTTCATCGATGTCCAGGTACCCCAACTCCATGAGACGGTACTGGAGGGTGTTTACAGCTTCGCTCTTGTCGTGTTTCTTCAAGGTGACGTATTGAGGCGTGGGCTCGGGGGTACTTTCCGGCAGATTGGTTTCGGTCGGCTCTGGCGTTGGTTCAACGTCATCAGGTACGTACGGCGTCGTCTCAGGCTCGTCCGTCGGTTCATCCATAGGAGGCCATGTGATCTCCGGTTCAGAAGTATTGCTGACAGGATACACGTCGGAGGAAAGATAAATGTCTCCCTCTCCCCCGGTTCCTTCAGTCCGATCATCTGCTATGGTACCGCGCACACGAGTCCTGGCGGTTTCCGCGGTGACCGCTTCACCTGTCGAACGGCAGCTGGAGATGCAGAGGATCATCAACAGGACCACCAGCAGCAAAAAGATGGTGGCGAGCAGCAGGACGCGACGCCTTCCCTTGCTGGGAAGCCGTTTCATCCTTTCCCCTACGTCGTCGAAGAAAAGCAGTATTTGATTCAGAATTGCTTTCAGGGTATCCATACGAATACACTTTACCCTTTTCTCCGCAGTCGTGCAAGAAAAAGGGGAAAAATGTTATACAATGTTCTTTTTTCCGTTACAAGTGATCACAATTCAGGGATCGTTTCAGCTTCGGGAAGCGGTTCCTGCTCTTCCGGCATCTCCTCGTCCGGCTGCAGCAGCTCTTCTAACTCCGGATCGATAGCCGTCTCCGGCTGTTCAGCAGACAGCTGCTCTTCATTGGCACGGTTTTCGTACCACCAGGAAACGATGTCTTCCACCGCTACATGGCTGGCGCTGCCGGATAGTCCGTTGGGTATCAGCACCACTACGACGATCTGGGGATCTTCCCGAGGCGTGACTGCTACGAACCAGCTGGTATTTTCGATATCCACGTTGTTGTTCGCGGAGGTCTGAGCTGTGCCGGTCTTGCCGACGATCTGCTTGAGGTAGGTATTGGAAAAGGATTTGGAGAACACGCTGGACGCGGTGCCGCCATCCTCCGGGGACACCACGCCGGCCATACCTGTGAGAAGCGCGTCCCAGTATTCCTCAGGGGCTTCCACATGGTTCACGATGGTCGGATCGCACTTCTCATACAGTGTGCCATCGGGATAATAGATCGCGTTCAAAAGGGTTGCCTTATGTACATCGCCACGGGTAACAACGGTGGACACATATCGAGCTACGGAAACAGGCGTCAGCAGGGATACGCCCTGGCCGATGCCGCTCTGTATGGTGTAGGTAGGCTTCCAGCGGAGCTCTTCCAGCCAGGTGGAGATGGTAACGATCCAGTCTGTGTGCAGCAGGCTGATGCCCATGGGGATATTCAGTTCTTCATTGAGGATACGGCGGATGTCATCGCCTCGCTCCCGCTGCTCGCCATCCTGCAGCTTCAAAAGACGCATGGCACAGGCGGTCAATGTTTCGTCGCTGACGTCTCGGCCCACTTCCTTCACAATGCGCTTGAGCAGCGCATATATCTCGTTGTAGATGAGCCTGGGTATGGATGACGATTGCTGGGACAGCGTTTTAGTGTTGTCGTATCGGGCTGCCTGGCCGCCCACCTGAACTGCCAGCTCACCCGGAAGCTCCAATCCCGTGGTCCCCTCCAGGCCCAGCTGTCCGGCCCAATAGGCCAGCTTCTTGATGCCCACCCTGTCCGCCACGGTGAAGAAGAAATAGTTGCAACTCACGGCCAGCGCCCGGCTCAGCGTCAGGTTGCTGTGCTTCCAGGGGGTGGTGGTCCAGCAGGAAGGCGCGTTGGCCGTGACCTTGGTGGTTGGATCGTCCACAAAGTAGTAATAGGGCGAACGGTCTGAAATGGTGCTGGTAGTGGTGATGGCCCCTTCCATAAGACCTGCAAAGCCTGTGGCCATCTTGAAAACGGAGCCAGGGGCCGTTCGAATGGCGATGGCACGGTTCAAGGTGGGCTGATTGGAATCATCCCCAAATAGCATCTCCAGCTCCTGAGAATCCACGCCGTCAGTGAACAGATTGGGATCATAGGTGGGATAGGATGCCATGGCCAGGACCTCCCCCGTCTGCGCGCCCATGACTACGATGGCTCCTGTCTGCGCTTTGGCGATGCTGTCAAGATCATCCCGAAGCTTGGAATAACGCTTGTATTCCTTGCTGATCTTCTTTTCCTGAGCGTAGTAAGTTTCTTCGATGTTATGCACCAGGGCTTTTTCCACCACCTGCTGCAGCTCGATATCCAAAGAAGTCCGTACTGTGAGTCCGCCCTGGGGCACGGTCTTTCCCAACACGTCCACGATGGAGCCCGTCTTTGTCTTTTCGATGGTAGTCGTACCCTGGCGAGAGATAAGATGGCTGGTAAGGTAAGCTTCGCAGCTCTTTTCCAATCCCGCCACACCGATCAGATCGGAGTATGAATAGCCCAGCTGCAACATATTGTTGGTGGCCTCGCCGTCCACAAAGGGAGCGAAGCTGTCATAATTGTAGCCCAGGTTGGTCATATCTGTGGTCACCTGCTTTGACATATATCCGATCAGGTGACAAGCCGTGTCCTTATAGGGATAGATGCGACGGCCGGACATCTCCGTCTGAACGCCGATGAGCTCGCTTTGCAGCATGTCGAGTTCCGTCACAACGGAAAGGGTGACGTCGTACGCAATGACCACGCCCTCATACGCATGCCAGCTGTTGAGCACCGCGTCCTGACGGATGGACATGATCTTCTTTGCCTCGTCATAGGGCATGTCGTCAGGGATCTGCCAGCTCTCCCGAAGGATCAGATAGGCTCTCTCCGGTGTGATATCCGGGTCAGAGAAGCGGCAGGCTTCCACAAAGTTCTTCTTACGGGAAGCTATGGCCGCTTCGCTGGTCATGCCGAAATCATAGCGGTAAGTGCCGTCGTTGTTGAGCTTGATATAGAAGTTTTCCTCGATGGTGCCGCCCCCCGCTTCGATGATGCGGATGGCTTCCATGAGGGAATGGGTGTAACGAGCGGACTCAACGGGCGATGTCTTGTCCGGGTCCCGATAGAACTTCACGTTGTAGGTGGTCTCATCGTAGGCGAGGACGTTGCCGTACCGATCGGTAATGGTGCCGCGAGTGCCGGACTGATAGGTGGTGACGATGCTGGTGGCCCTGACCGCCGCCTGATAGCTCTCCGTCTCCTCTACGGACAGCTTCATGAGGCCCCAGCAAAGGTAACCGCCCATGGCGAGGAGCAGCAGTGCGATCAGGAGAAGCCGAACATTCAGTTTCCAAACGGGCTGACGGGTCATGGGTTGTCCACCTGCCTTTTCAGCAGCGGTTTAAAGAAAGCCATGCCCGCCAGAGCCCAAAGGGCGGTGAGGACTCCGCGAGGCAGCGCACCATAAAGCATTGCAGTCCAGAAAGCGAACCGCATGCCGATGACCCATGCGACGAGCGCACGCAGGAATTCTACGGCAATGGCTAGAACCCCGCAGTATATTCCCAGGATGATGGGCTTGGTGTCACTGTCCTTAGGAAGCTTTTCATATGCTACGGCTACCAGAAGGCACAGCGCTGAGGTAAGGCCGATCATGTTCTCACAGAGCAGGTCCTCCATGAGCCCTCCCAAAGCGCCGATCAGGATGGCTGTCTGAATGGAAAACACCTGCTCCGCCGCCAGCATGCAGGCAAGCATCACGAAGGGTACCATGCTGAACAGATTCCATTTTGGCAGGACGGCCGTATCGAGAAACAGGGCGGCGATGAAGGAAAGGATCAGAGCCGCATGCTTTTTCAACGCCATATCAGCCCTCCTTCCCCAGGATGATGAGCACCTCCTCCAGGTGCTCGAAATCCACATCGCTGGTGACGCAGGCGTCGTATTCGCCGTTGTCCTCGTCGGTCAAAAAGATGACTTTTCCCACATACAGTCCCTTGGGAAAGATGCCGCCAAGTCCCGAGGTCACGATGGTGTCCCCCACCTGTATGTCTGCATCCTTGGGCAGATAGTAAAGCTTCAGGCCAACCAACTGCCCGTTTTCGATGACCAGTCCGCCCAGCATCCCCTCGTCTCGGGTGCGCTCCACCATGACGGAGATGCGCATATCTTCGTTCTGCATGGTGCGGATCTTGGAATAGGTAGCGCCGACCTCGATGATCCTGCCCACGATGCCCTGGGCTGTCACCGCCGCCATCTGCTCCGTAATGCCGCTCCTCGATCCGCCGCGGACGGTGATGGTATCCACATAGGGGTCCAGATTTCGGGCGGAAACGGGGGCGGTCATGAAATAGAAATTGCTGTTGGCGGAGGCATAGTCTAAAAGCTCCGCCAGCCGGGCGTTTTCCTGCTCCATTGCTTCATAGAGGATGAGCCGTCGTTCATATGCCGAAACGAGCTTGGTCAACCGTTCGTTTTCCTGCTGGATGCTGTTGGGAAAGAAAACACGAGTGAAGAAATCGGTGACCCTGTCCGTGATATCGCTGACCGCTTCCTGGACAGGAAGCACAGCGCCGGAAAACATATCTTCTGCACGGGAGGCGGTCCGACGGCCCACCGTCAGCGCCGCCAGCACCAAAAAGAGCGCTGACGCCAGCAAGGCGATGAGGATAGGTCGATTTCTCCACAGCTTCTTCATCTGGGTCTCCTGTTTACAAAATTCTACAAATACAGTTTACAACCGGGGAAAAGGTCAATCAACCGCCCATACGTGAACAATGCGTAAAAAATCGGGGCCGCTGCGATCCATATAGCGGATCGTAACGGCCCCGGTATCTCATGGAATCTGATTCATTCCATCCAGCCGATGCTTCTCATCGGCCATATCCTGGCTACCACCTGTCCCATGACCTGATCGGTCTTGATGCATCCGATCAGGCTGCAGCGGCTGTCGATGCTGGTCTCCCGGTGGTCTCCCATCACGAACAGACTGTTCTCCGGTACGGTGAAGGGAAAGGACAGATCGCAGGTGCCTATCGCCTTTTCAGACACGTACGGTTCCTGCAGTCGTGTCCCGTTCACATACACGTTTCCGAACTCGTCCATATCCACCACGTCACCCGACAGGGCGATGACCCGCTTCAGGATCAGCCTGTCCTTCGCATACATGCCGCACAGCTCTCCGGTCCTTATGACATGCGGTTTATACAGGACCAGGATGTCTCCATCCTGCAAGGTGGGCTCCATGCTGCTCCCCGACACCTCCAATACTGGGAGGAAAAGGAGCATGATCATAAGGCCGCCCATGATAGTCAAGAGGAAAGAGAACAGGAAGGCCCAAAACCCATGCCTTCGTTCGGACCGACGATCTAGCTTCTTTCTCTCCTCCCTCACCTGCGATAAGGTCGGGATGGCCTGCCCCCGCTGCGTCTGATAGATCATGAAACCTTCTCCTCCGCTCCCGCCTCCAGGAAACTTTCCGCCTGAGCCCGGACACCGGACAGGTACATGGCCGCCGTTTCGTCCGCCGCTTCAAACAGCCCCGCAATCACCGCCGTGACCTCCGCCAACGTTCCTGCCTGTGCCATGCGTTCCGAACGTTCCTTCAGCTTAGTCTTCGCCTTTTCCAGCTTCCGCTCCAGCCGTTCTTCCCTTCTCTCCAGTTCATAGATGATCTCGATCAGTTCCCTTCTTGAATAGTGACGACAGTCTTTGCTCCTCATGAAACACCTCGCATTCTTTAAAGTAGCAACCCCACTATAGCAACCTGTTCCACGTTCTTAAACGGTGAACTTTTTTCGACCTATCGACAGCATCTAAACGAAAGACCCACGGTATGTTCATTTTGAAAGATTTGAGCTGGAGACTTGCAAAAAAACGGATATATGATACTATAACAATAAATGAGAGGAGGCGAGAGGATGCGCTTGCAGGAATCCGGGGAGATGTATTTAGAGACCATTCTCATTCTTTCCGAAAAGCTGGAACATGTGCGTTCGCTGGACGTAGCGGAGCACATGGGCTTCAGCAAACCCAGCGTTTCCCGGGCGGTGGGTCTCTTGAAGAGCGCCGGATATCTTCTGATGGACCCTACGGGATACCTGACCCTCACCGATTCCGGCCGTGCCGTCGCCGAAAAGATTTACGAGCGGCATAACACCCTCACCCAGTTCTTCATCAGCATCGGCGTGGACGAGAAGACTGCTTTGGAGGACGCCTGCAAGGTGGAGCACTACATAAGTGATATGACCTTCGAGCGGATCAAAGCTTTTGCGCAGAAGCAGCATTCCTGAAGGATCGGACCATCGGCAGCCAAAGGGCTGCCTTTTCAAAACAAGGAGATAGTATGGATCGCATCATCGATTACGTCCGCTGGTACGCGGACCTTCCCTTCGACATCGTTCCCTTCAACGAAGTGGACAACCTGGTCTTCTGCGGGCTTTCCTACTGGAAGTTCCCCGAGATGGATTGGAAGCGGAACAAAAAGCATACGCTGCGGGAGTGCTTCGAGCAGCTCCATGGGGAACCTGTGCAGATGATGACCACCGAGAAGGACGAGACCATGCCTGACTTCGTTCGATATGCGGCGGAATCCAAGCGCTTCGGGGATCTCTACGTCAGCAACTACGTGGACGAATTCTTTCCCGAGGTCCCCATTCAATTCTCCGCAATCACCTTCCATTTGGACAGATTCACGAGATACATCGCTTTTCGCGGCACGGACAGCTCCATCGCCGGGTGGAAAGAGGATTTCATGATCAGCTTCACCCAAACCAAAGCCCAGGAGCTGAGCTTGGCATATCTGGAAAAGCACATGCGCCCCGGTCGATCCTACTACGTGGGCGGGCACAGCAAGGGCGCCAACGAAGTGCTCTACGCCGCCGCGCTGCTTCCGAAAAAGAAAAGGTCCCAGCTGAAGCATCTGTACATCAACGACGGTCCCGGCTTTTGCAAGGAGGTGCTGGACCCCAAGCTGATCGAATCCATCAATCCCATCTCCACCACCATCCGGCCCGAATTCTGCGTGATCGGCAAGATCTTCGAGCCGAAGATCGACGATTGCCGCATCGTCAAGAGCACCCAGAAGGCAGGGATGCAACACTCCATATTCTCCTGGGGCATCGATGCGGGCGACCTTGCCTTGGCCGATGCCTACGATCCCCAGAGCGTATCCATGGGCGTGGTTTTCGACCGTTGGATGGAGAACGTATCTCCCGAAGAACGGAAGACCTTTACCGAAGGCATCTTCGGCGCGTTGGAGGAGGACGGGTCATTGACCCTGTCTGACGTGCTGGAAAAGTGGCCCGCCTCCATAGAAAACGTCATCGTATCGGTCCTCGACGGGGATCCCGCCACGAAGGAAACTTTGAAAAAACTGCCCGAAGCCGCCATCCATGAAGAACTGAAGGCTGCCGATAAGGTCACCAAGAAGGTCAAGAAGGAGATCGCTCATCAGCCGTATCTCGTGGATGCCGTCATCGGGCTGATCGGTTTGCTTCTCCTGCTGCTCCCCGTCAGAGTCTTCGACATCTTTTTGGCGGTCCTCCTGTTTCTTGTCTTCGCAGCAGAGACGACGTTCACCGTTCGTCGGCTGATGAAGAATCATTGGAACACGCGGGAAGAACGTATGCGCATCATGCTGTGCATCGTGCTGTTGGTCATCTTCCTGTTGATCCTCGTGAAGGATCAGGCGCTGTTCGTACTCAGCTCCGCGCTCTTCGGCGGTATCCTGCTGTTTTATGCGTACTATACAGCATCCAAGTTGAAGGAAGATCGTAAGTTTGGTCCGTTCTATTGGTTCCACCTGGTAGAAGCCATCGTCTTCGCCATCTGTGGTCTGTTCATTTTGGTAGCGCCTCAATGGATCATTCGGTGGTATTCCATCGTTGTGGGCAGTATCCTTATCGTGGATGCCGCCATCCACACCATCATACAGTTGCTGAAGATCAAGAACGAGAAATAATTTGCCGATGCGGAGGAAAGCTAAATGAAGATCACGTTTATCGGAGCAGCCCATGAAGTGACCGGCAGCTGCACCCTCCTGGAGAACGGAGGCAAGTATTACCTGGTGGATAAGGGTATGGAACAGGGCATTGACATGTTCGAAAACGTGCCCCTGCCCATTGCGCCCGAGGAAGTCAGCGCCGTTTTCGTCACCCACGCCCATATCGACCATACCGGCATGCTGCCCAAGCTCTATAAGGACGGCTATCGTGGCCCTGTCTATGCCACATCCGCCACCTGCAGCTTGTGTAACATCATGCTGCTGGACTCCGCCCACATCCAGGAATCAGAAGCGGAATGGCGCAACCGCAAGGCCACACGATCCGGCGACGAAGTGGTGGAGCCTATGTATACCGCGGAGGACGTGCATGGCCTTATGCCCCTCTTCCATCCCTGCCGCTACGGCGAGACTATCTCTGTGGACGATTCGATCGACATCCGTTTCACCGACATCGGCCATCTGCTGGGCTCCGCCTGCATAGAGATCTGGATGCGGGAAGGCGAGACTTCCAAGAAAATAGTTTTCAGCGGCGACGTGGGAAACACGGACCAGCCCATCATCAGGGATCCGCAAAACGTGTCCGATGCGGATTACCTTGTCATCGAATCCACCTACGGAGATCGGCTCCATGAGTCCACCGAGGGCATCGACGTGGTTTCAGATTTTGCCGCCTTTTTGCAGCGGACGCTGGATCGGGGTGGGAATGTGGTGATACCCGCCTTCGCCGTGGGCCGGACCCAGGAACTGTTGTATGCCCTGCGGGAGATAAAATCCCGCGGGCTGCTGCACGGTCACGACGATGCGCCGGTATTCCTGGACAGCCCCCTGGCCCAGGAAGCCACCGCCATCTTCCGGGACGTAGACGAATCCTATCTGGACGATGAGGCGCTGGAGATCCTCCACCGAGGCGAGAATCCTGTTTGGTTCGACGGGTTGGAGCTATCCGTGACCACCGAGGACTCCATCGCCATCAACAACGATCCGCGGCCCAAGGTCATCATCTCCGCCAGCGGCATGTGCGACGCGGGCCGCATCCGGCACCATCTGAAGCACAACCTGTGGGACGAAAAGAACCTGATCCTGTTTGTGGGCTATCAAACGGTGGGCACCCTGGGCCATTCCCTGCTTCACGGGGCCAAGCAGGTGAAGCTCTTCGGGGAGAGCATCGCCGTCAACGCCGATATATTCTCCCTCCACGGCACAAGTGGTCACGCGGATCAACAGGGGCTCCTCAACTGGGTCAAAGGATTCGACACCTGTCCCGGCACCGTCTTCGTGAACCATGGGGACGAGACCGCCTGCGAGACCTTTGCACAGCTCCTGAGGGACACTTTCCCCGATGCCGAAGTGATCGCTCCCTTCTCCGGCACAGAGTATGATCTGGCCGCCGGAAAGGTGTCCTTCGCCACCGAGGGCAAGAGGATCGAGAAGCTGAAGCAGGTCAAGACGAACCCGCTGTATGAATCCCTGAAGGCCGTGGCCCGGAAGCTCCTGGAGCTGGTGGATAAGATGAGCGGCCGTAGCAATCACGAGCTGAAGACCACCGCCAGGGAGATCTCCGCCATTATCCAGGAGCATGAGCTGTAAGATAACAAAAAAGCGACGGGGCTTCATCGGCTCCGTCGCTTTTGCTTTCAGATCGTTTATTCGTTTTGATACAGGAGTCGATATGTTTCGTCTCCCGTGATCTCGTAAACCCCCTCCACATCCTCATCCATCTGCTCCAAGCAGGGATCAGCCGCTGAATAGACCACGCAGGTGCCGCAGGAGGAGCTGAGCTTCCGAAGCACGGGCATCATGCGGGATGGCACCCCGGCAGCCTTCAGATTCCTGTCGGTCAACAGTGCGGACAGATGGGTGTGGAAGGTAGCTACGTAGTCCCTCATTTCTTCAGTTCCATCCGATAGTCGTCGCCGTCCCGGGTGACCGTGACCGAGTACCCGGACGCCTTGGCGAAGCGGGTCACGTTCTCCACGCACACCTGCTCGTCCACCAGCACCGTCAGATTCTGAGGATTCTCCGCCTTCACGGCTCGCTGCACCATGACCACTGGGATGGGGCAGGAATATCCACGCGCGTCTACCATAGCATTACCCTCCTATTCTCGTCTTCAGGCTTTCTTTTCTTTGGGCAGGTTCACCAGGGAGATGATCAGCAAAATCACGAAGCCGCTCAGAATCACCACCTTGGCGTTCAGAGAGACCGCCTCCGCAGCAGGCTTTCCGGCAGCTCCAGCCAGGCCAAAGTTGTGGGAAATGGCCGCCCCGGCGATCATGCCGAACACTGCCACCGCGGAATCGCCGTTGCCCTCACCGGCCAGGATCAGCTGGCGAAGAGGGCAGCCGCCCAGGAGCACGGAACCCCAGCCGGCCAGAGCCATGCCCAGGAAGTTCCACACGTGAGCGCTGTGGGCAACGGGCTGCTCCGTGAAGCCCAGCTTGAACGGCGTCAGGTTCCCCATCTTCAGGCCGCCCAAAGCGAGCTTCCCGAGAATGGTGACGATCAGGATGGCTACGAACCCGTAGAGGAGCTTGAAATCCTTGAACATCATGGCGTCACGCAAGCCGCCTACCATGCAGAGCCGGGAACGCTGGGCGAAGGCGCCCACCGCCATGGCGATCAGCAGGGCGACGATGAACGGCGCATGCATGGAGCCGGGCCCCTTTTCGCTGACTTTGAACAGAGCCGGGAACAGCAGAAACGCCACGCCGGCGACGATCAGCAGCACCGGCAGCACCGCGCCCTCCGCCGTACCCAGGGTGTAGCTGCGCTTCAGGGAAAAGCCCCGTTTCAGGAACAGGGTCCCCACGAAGATGCCCAGGACGAACCCCAGCAGGGCCACCAGCGCGTTCAAGTCGCCGCCGCCCAGACGGAGCATCATCCGAAGGGGGCAGCCCAGGAACACCAGAGCTCCGATCATGACAAGCGCGCCCAGCAGGAACCGGGTCGCAGGCGAGGAGCCGCCCTTGGCGCGGAACTCACCCTTCACAAGGGCCATGATCATTGCCCCCAGGACAAGGCCGATGATCTCCGGCCGCATGTACTGGACCACCGCGGCGGAATGGAGCCCCAGCGTGCCGGCGATATCCCGCTCAAAACAGGCGATACAGAAGCCCATGTTCGCGGGATTCCCCAGGGCGCTCAGAGCCAGGGCGGCGATGCCCACCGCCACGCCGGACAGCACTACCATCCAATTGACTTTTTTCATGATTACCTCCCAAGATCGAATCTTTTCGGTTCGTTCCCTTCCATTATAGGGATTTTATCGGCAAAAATCGAATGGGAAATATAGATAGAACTTTCGAAAGAATCGGTTATTCCGATAGAAGAATAGCGCTTGTCTGGGCCTTGACGTACTGAACGAACCGCAGCTCCGTGGAGGTCAGCAGCGCGTCCCTGGGCCAAACCACGTAAAGCTTTCGCTCCTCCGTCGTGGGCGAGAACGGGAAGGCCAGAAGCTTGCCCGCCCTGACCTCGGCGGAAACAGCCAGATCGGAGATGAGGGACACGCCCATGCCCTCCGCCACGCTCATCTTGATGCTCTCCGGGTTGTCCATCCGCGCCACGATGTTGGGCTCCATCACGCACAGCTTCTGCAAAAATGCGTCGGCGGCGTGCTGTGTGCCGGAGCTTTCCTCCCGGGCGATCATGGGCAGGCCCAGCAGGTCGTTCCCCGTCTTCCCCGCCGCCTGCATGGCCCGGTATCCTTCGCTGTTCTCCGTAATAAGCACCAAATGGTCCCGGGCGATCTCCTGAAAGATCAGCGACCTTTCGCCGTTCCTGTATCCCGTGAGGCCGATGCGCACTTCACCCTTTTGGATGCATTCGAGGATATGCTCGCTGTCGCCCCGGCGCAGGATATACTTGACATGGCTGTGCTTCTTCAAGAATCCCGACAGAAGCTTGGGCAGCAGATACTGGGCGGGCACGGTGGAGGTGCCGATGCGCAACAGCTCCTCTCCCCCGTCCGTTCGACGTTCCTGCAGGGCGTCCACACGGGAGAGAATGTCCTTGGCAATGGAATAGACCCGCTTCCCCTCCTCCGTCAGGATCACTTTCTTGCGGGCGCCCCGTTCGATGAGGCAGGCGCCCAGCACCTCCTCCAGGGTGCGAATGTGCATGCTGACGGTGGATTGTGTCAGATGCAGGTCCTCCGCCGCCTTGGTGAAGCTGCAATATTCCGCTGTGGCCACGAAGACCTCCAGTTGACGGATGCTGATATCGAGCATGTTCTCTCCTTCCTGAAACCATGGGAAAAATCTATGTGACTTTTCCGCCGGGCTGTGCTATCCTGTACCCATGAACACGATCTATCTTGACAACGCCGCCACCTCCTTCCCGAAGCCGGAAGCGGTGGCCCAGGCCATGGTGCGCTATCTCAACGAGGTGGGCGCGCCTCTCAATCGTTCCGTCTACCAGAACGCCCAGGAGGCGGAGCTGGTCACCCTGTCCCTCAGGGAACAGCTCAAGGGCTTCTTCCACTTCCCGGAGAAGGCCACTCATGTGATCCTGACCCCGGGCAACACCTATGGGCTGAACATTCTCCTCAAAGGGTATCTCCATCCGGGGGACCATGTTATCGTCAGCAGCATGGAGCACAACGCCGTCATGCGGCCGCTGCTGCAGATGCCGGAGGTCAGCTTCGACCGGCTTCCCGCAGATAGAGAAGGATTCATCGACCCCGACGATATCCATAGATTCGTCCGTCCCAACACCAAGCTGATCCTGATTAACCACGGCTCCAACGTGTCTGGTTCGGTCCAGGACGCGGAAGCCGTCGGCGCCATCGCGGCCCAATACGGCATCCCCTTTGCCCTGGACGGGGCCCAGACCGCGGGGCACTTTCCTCTGGACTTCGATCGGTTCCAGCTCAGCGCCCTGTCCGTCCCAGGCCACAAGGGCCTGCTGGGGCCCTCCGGCATCGGCGCTTTGCTGCTGACAGAGGATATGGCAAGGAAGCTGACCCCCCTTATCGCCGGGGGCACCGGCAGCGTTTCCAACAGCGAATACCTGCCCGCATATCTGCCGGACCGGTTCGAATCCGGCACCATGAACCTGCCCGGCATCTACGGCTGGGAAGCGGCCATGAACTATATCTCTGATCGAGGCATCTACTCCCTTCGAGCCCACGAAGTCGAGCTGACGAAGCGATTTCTGGAGGGCATACAGGGCATCCCCCGGGTGCGCCTGTACGGCCCCACCGGCACGGAAAATCGGGTAGGCGTCCTTTCCCTGGACTTCCTGGATCGGGACAATGCCGCCGTTTCTTACGAGCTGGAGCAGCGCTTCGGCATCCTGATCCGCTGCGGTCTCCACTGCGCCCCCTCGGCCCACAGGAGCCTGGGCACCTTCCCCAAGGGCACGGTCCGCTTCTCCCTGGGTTACGCCAACACCGAAGCGGATGTGGACGCGGCCGTCGCCGCCATCCGCGCCCTGGCCTGATCAGCGCAGGAAGATGCGCTTGCCGCCCTCGTACGCCTGGACCGTTCCGATGCGCTGTGCGCTGGGGACGGTCTTTTTCAATTCCTCATACATCCTGTCTGCATCCTCCGGAGCGCAGGCGATGAGCAGCCCGCCGGAGGTCTGGGGGTCGAAAAGCATGTCCTGCACGCAGAGCTCGATACCATCAAGCTCCACCGCCTTCTCGGCAAAGATCCGATTGCGGTAGGCGCCGGCGGGGATCAGGCCGAATTTTGCCAACTCCCTGGCTTCCGGGATAAGATCGATGGTCTCTGTGTATATGACGGCCTGGGTGCCGCTGCCCTCCATCATCTCGAAGCAGTGGCCCATGAGACCGAAACCTGTCACGTCCGTGCAGGCGTGAACGTCATACTTCACCATCACGTCCCGGGCGGAACGGTTCAGGGTGGTCATGAGCTCGAACATGAGCCTTTGCCCCTCCTCGCTGACCATGTCCGCCTTGGCCGCGGTGCTGAGGATGCCGATGCCCAGGGGCTTGGTGAGAAAAAGCACGTCCCCGGGTTTCGCTCCGGAGTTGGTCAGCACCCGATCGGGGTGCACGAAGCCGGTGACCGCCAGGCCGTATTTCGGCTCGTCGTCGTGGATGCTGTGTCCCCCGGTGATCAGCGCTCCCGCCTCGTAGACCTTGTCGTAGCCGCCCCGCAGGATGTCGTGGACCGCGTCCATGGGCATCTTTTCCGGGACCGCCATGATGTTGAGACAGAGCTTGGGCTCCCCACCCATGGCGTATACGTCGGATAGGGCGTTGGTGGCGGCGATCTGCCCGAACAGATAGGGATCGTCGGCGATAGGCGGGAAGAAATCCACGGTCTGGACCAGGGCAAGTTCATCTGAAATTTTATAGACCGAGGCGTCGTCGCTGTGATCGAAGCCAACCAGCAGGTTCGGATCGGAATGGACCTTGATATCCTGCAGCAGCTGGGCCAGCACCCCGGCCCCCACCTTGGCTCCGCAGCCGGCGCATTTGCTGAGCTTCGTCAGCTTTACCGTTTCTTTTTCCATCTGTCCTTCCTCTTTAATCGTTTCTTTCGATAGTATAACACCATAGCCTCCCTTTGTAAACCTTGCAATACACGGATAATTTCATTCGTTATTCTTCCAATAAAAGTTCATATCCTAATTAATCTTGCTTTGGATACAGGCGGCGTTTCACATTCTGTTTACATTGTTTACAGGAATCGACACCATCCTTTTAGGTTAACTTAAACTTTGCCCTATATTGTTGGCCTAACAAAACGAGGAGATGATCTTGTATGGAAACCGCCTACATTTTTAAGAGGATCGAACGAAAATATCTGCTGGACGAGGTCACCAAGAAGCGATTGCTGCAGCGGATGAAAGGCGAGCTGCTGCTGGATGATTATGGAAAGAGCACCATCTGCAGCCTGTATATGGACACGCCGGACCATCGGATCATCCGCAGCTCCATCGACGCAGGCGCTTATAAGGAAAAGTTGCGCCTCAGAAGCTACGGCACCCCCAAGGCCGATTCGACCGTATATCTGGAGCTGAAGAAGAAGTACCAGGGTGTGGTTTACAAGCGCCGGGTCAGCCTGCCCCTTTCCGCTGCAAAGCTGTACCTGAACGGCGGCGTCCTGCCGGAGGCAGGCCAGATATGGCGGGAGATCGACTACGCCATGCAGTTCTACCGTTGGCCCAAGCCCGCCATGCTGATCTCCTACGAACGGGAGGCGTACACCTGGGCGGACGATCCCAGCTTTCGCGTAACCTTCGATTCGGCGGCGCGAGCCCGTCAAACGGACCTGCTGCTGGAGCACGGTTCGGCGGGAGATTTGCTGCTTCCCATGGGTATGGAGCTGATGGAGGTCAAGAGCCTGGGCGCCATGCCGCTATCCTTTGCAAGAGCGCTCAACGAGCTGTCCATCACGCCCACCTCCTTCTCCAAGTACGGCACCGCCTACACACGCTCACTCGTAACGACCGCAACACCGACAGAAACCATTTTGAAAGGGGGACTGAAACATGTCAGCAATCTTTGATTCCATCCTATCCGGAGGCTTCTCCATCAGTATGTTCCTGGCCTGCCTCGCGGCGGCGGGCCTGTGCGGGCTCGTGGCTTCCCTGATGACGGCCAAGTCGGGAGAGGCAAGCAAGGGGTTTTTGATCTCCCTGGTGGTCCTCCCTATGGTGGTGTGCACGGTGATCCTGATGGTCAACGGCAGCGTGGGTACGGGCATCGCCGTGGCTGGGGCCTTCTCCCTGGTCCGGTTCAGGTCCGTAGCCGGAAAGGCCAAGGACATTTCCGCCATTTTCCTGGTGATGACCGCCGGGCTTGCCTGCGCCGCCGGATACGTGGTCATCGCGCTGCTGTTCACCGTTCTCGTGAGCGCGGTGATCCTGGTCCTCTCCCACCTCCGCTTCGGTCAAAAAGATTCTTTCGAGCTTCACATCACCGTCCCGGAGACCCTGCAGTTCGCAGGAGCCTTCGACGATCTGTTCGCCAAGTATACGAACAGCCATCGGTTGGTCAAGACCCGGACCACCAACATGGGGAGCCTCTATAAGCTCTCCTATGACATTGAGCTCAAGGACCCGGCCGCCTCCCAGGCGTTCATGGACGAGCTTCGCTGCCGCAACGGCAATCTGGAGATATTGATCTGTGAGAAGATGGAAGGAAATGAGAGCCTATGAGAAAAAGCAAACGAGTGATGGTACTGCTATGGGCCCTGCTCCTGTTCGGCTTCACCGTCTATGCCGCCCTGGACACCTTCGTACTCGAACGTTCGTATGCGGTGGTAGAGGAGCAAGCCACGGCACAGACCGCTGAGGTCGTCACGACGCCAACAGCAACCATCGAAGCGCCCCTTGTTTCGGTCTCTCCCACACAAACGGAGACGCCCGAAGCAACCACCGAAGCCACCGCTGCGCCATCCGCCACAGCTGAAGTGATCTCCACCGAGGATTCCTACTCCGATGGGAACATCTCCATCACCATTCAGGAGATCCGCGCCTACGATTCCACCGTCTATGTGGCGGACGTGGTCCTGTCCTCCCCCGAATACCTGCAGACTGCCTTTGCTAAAAGCGTCTATGGGCGCAACGTGACCGCAAAGACCAGCAGCATCGCCGCGAACGCCAACGCCATCCTGGCCGTCAACGGGGACTACTACGGCGCTCGGGAATCGGGGTATGTGATCCGAAACGGTGTACTCTATCGCAGCAAGGCCAACAGGAATTCTGAAGACCTGGTGATCTATCAGGACGGCAGCTTCGCGATCATAAACGAGTCCCAGATCAGCGCCCAGGACCTGCTGAACGACGGCGCCTGGAACGTGCTATCCTTCGGCCCGGCGCTGCTGATCGACGGTGAAATCGCTGTAGACGCCGGGGATGAGGTAGGCCGGGCGAAGGCCAGCAACCCCCGCACCGCCATCGGCATCGTGGACGATCTCCATTACCTTTTCGTGGTGTCCGATGGCCGGACCAATGAAAGCGAAGGGCTGTCCCTGCTGGAGCTGGCTCAGGTGCTCCAGGACCTTGGCGCCGAGACCGCCTATAATCTGGACGGCGGCGGCTCTTCCACCATGGTCTTTCAGGGCAAGGTCGTCAACAATCCCACCACGAACGGAAAAAGGATCACGGAAAGGAGCGTGAGCGACATTGTCTGCATCACCCTTTGAAACATTCCAAAGCGCCTATACCAAAATGGCGTTCCGGTATCTGCTGGTCACCATCCTATGCGCCCTGTTCGGCGCTGTATATGAGGCGTTCAGCCACAGTGTCTATGCCTATGGCATGCTGTACGGCTTTGCCTTCCCCCTTTTGGGTGGCGTCCTCCCCGCCCTGCTTCTTGCGGAAAAAGGAAAAAGGATGCCCTCGGACGCTTCCCTGCTGCTGTGGCACTTCGGCATATCCGCCCTGACCGTCGGCAGCCTTTTTTCCGGTGCTTTGAAGATATACGGCACCTCCAGCGCCCTTACGCCCGTCTACTGGCTGATGGGGGGCGTGTGCCTGCTCTTCTCCCTGCTGACGGCCCTGTTTATCCCCAGGACGACGGTTGAAAAAACGGTTGTCAACCGGTAACGGTTCCTGTATACTGTTTTTCAAATATGGGGAGGAAATCATGATGAACCATCTCGGCACAACGCGCTTGGAAACGGACCGGCTTATCCTTCGGCCCTTCGTCCCGGAGGATGCGGCTCCCATGTTTCAAAACTGGGCCAGCGACCCGATGGTGACCCGATATTTGACCTGGCCCACCCACCAGGACCTGTCCGTCACCCATATGGTGGTCAAGAGCTGGATCGATCGATACAGCGCTCCCACCTTCTATCAATGGGCCATCGAACTCAAGTCCCTGGGGGAGCCCATCGGCAGCATCAGCGGCGTGAAGATCGACGAAGCCGCCTGTTCCGTGGAGATCGGGTACTGCATCGGTCAGCCCTGGTGGGGACAGGGCCTGGTGGCGGAGGCCGTCCGGGCCATCATGGCGTTTTTCTTCGAACAGGTGGGCGTCCAGCGCGTCAAGGCGTGCCATCATCCGGACAACCCGAATTCCGGCCGGGTCATGCAAAAATGTGGCATGACCTATGACGGCGCCTGGCCCAAAGAGGGAGAGTCGCTCGAATTGAAGTGGTATTCCCTGTCGAGGGAGGCGTATGTAAATCGTACGTGATGCGGCCGAGAAAATCGATCAAAGTGCGTTCTTGGGGCAATTCCTGACGCACTCCATGCAAAGGATGCACTCCGTCCCGTTCGCTCTTTTTCTGGAATTGTCCGTCACGTCCACGTCCATAGGGCATACCCGCCTGCACTTGCCGCAGGAGATACATTTGCTTGTATCGCACTTGACACGGAACAGGGAAAAGTAGCTCATGGGTTTCAGGAAGACGGTTATGGGGCAGATATACTTGCAGAACGCCCGGTTGTCCTTACACGCAAAGGCAAGGGCTATGCCTGTAACGTAGTATGCCACGTTCCCTATGATGAACGCCCAGAACATGATCCGCTCGATGTTGCCCACCTTGGCGAGAAACAAAGCCGCTACGAATATCAGGGAAGCGGCGAACGTAACGTATCGTACCCATCCGATCCTTTTCCGCGGCCCCTGCGGCACCTTATAGGGAAGGAAATCCAGGGCCATGGCCGTCCAGCAGGCATATCCGCACCAGCCTCTGCCAAACACGAGGGGGCCGAAGATCTTTGCGACGGCATAGTGGATCGTGGCGGCTTCGAACACGCCGGTGAATAGGTAATACCAAAAACCCTCGATCTGCATGTTCTCGCGGCAGATCAACCCCAGATAGACCAGCATATAGGACCCGACCAGGAGCTGAACGACGCGCCTTGCGTGCTTGTACTTTCGGATGAACAGAAATAGCCCCAGGGAGATGGAGAGGCCGATATAGCTGAAGTTGAGAAGGTAGAATAGATTGCCTTTCGTCAGCCACAGGGTGATCGCCACGGATTCAAATATGATCAGCATGAGGATCGGTTTCCAGTATTTCTTCAAAGGATCGCCCCCTTCATAAACCATGTTTCTTCAGCATCGAAAATAAATAATACAATTCCTTATTATGAACACCCCTATATTATATCGTTGAGATAAGCGTGTTTCAACAGGGATGCGAATATTGTGGCTGATGGGATTTGAACACTCGTCTGCGGGCTCGCTCAGGGGGCTGAGCGCCTGGAAAAGGCCACGGAGCGGCCTTTTCAGCGAGGCCGGGCGAAGCCCATGGTTACGGCTCTGAAGCCCCACTGGGGCTTCATTCACTACCGAGCCCGGTTCAAATCCCATCAGTCGTAAAGCAAAGGGACCACCGAGTGGTGATCCCTTTGCTTTGGTGCGGCTGATGGGATTTGAACCCATAAGCTTTCGCCGACAGATTTTAAGTCTGTTGTGTATGCCGTTCCACCACAGCCGCGCTACGGGCAGTATTGTACAGGCAAACGGCCCGATTTGTCAATGATCAAAGGCTCAAAAGGACGCCGATCAGCCCTCCTGCGGCCAGGAACAGGACGGGATGTATCTTCTTCAGCTTCGGTAGGAGCATCAGCACCACCAGCACGCCGTACAGAGCCAGCGAGATCGCGTCCACGTGGAAGGGGACAAAGCCAAGGCTCAGGGAGGACTTGATCACGGACCAGCCCGCCGCCGCCACCAGGCCGGCCGCCGCCGGACGCAGGGCGCCGAAAGCGTCGTTCACCAGCTTGGAGCTGCGATACTTCTCGAGGCCCCTGGCTACCAACACGATCACCGCGATCTGGGGCGCGATCAGGGACAGGGTGGCGATCAAGCCGCCCAGCAGCGCCCAGGCCTGACCGTACTGGGACAGCACGCTGTACCCAACGTAGGTGGCTGCGTTCACACCGATGGGGCCGGGAGTGGACTCCGCCACGGCGATTATGTTCGCCAGTTCCTCCCCGGTGAGCCAGCCGTATTTTGCGATCATATCCTGCAGGAAGCGAATGCAGGCCATGCCGCCGCCCACGGCCATAAGCCCGGTTTTCATAAACTCGAAGATGAGCAGAAGGATAGTCTTGATCATGCTTTCTTCCACCTCCCCACCAGGATGCCGAACGCCGCGGCGATAAGCACCAGCCATACGGAATCGAGTCCCACCACCGTCAGCAGCAGGAACGCCACGATGACGATGGCCCAGCTGATCCAGTCCTTGGCCGCCTTCTTGATGAGACGCACGATGGTCACCGTCATGAGGGCCGCCACCGCTACACGGACGCCAGCGAAGATGTGCTGCACCAAGGGGTATTCCATCAGGTTCTGCAGCACGGCGGCGATGATGGTGATGATGATCAGGGGCACCGTCACTACGCCCAGGGAGGCCACGATGCCACCCAGGACCTTGCCGCGCTTATACCCTACGAAGGTGGCGGAATTGATGGCAATGACGCCAGGTGTGCACTGGGCCAGGGAGAAGTAGTCCAGCACTTCCTCCTCTGTGCACCATTTCTTGTTGTCCACCAGCTCCCGCATGAGCAGGGGCAGCATGGAGTAGCCGCCTCCGAACATAACGGCGCCGATCTTCATAAAAGTCGTATACAGCTCTAACATAGATTTACACCACCGGCCATCCGGCCACATACATTCCCAAATAGGCAACAGATCCTGCGATACACAGCAGGGAAACAAGCAGATCCACCAGACGATTCTTCGTCAGTCGCATCATGGCGATGATGATCGGGAAGCAGCAGAACAACTGTCGGGGAGCATCCATAACGGACGTTTGACTGAGGATCACAGGGTAATACACCATGAAATACGCCAGGTAGCTGACGCGAAGGTCATTCTTCTTCACGAAGACAAGCACGAGGCTCCCTACGGCAAAAAGCAGGCTGGGCAGATACAGACCGTAGGCCATGGGGGCATCGAAGGAGCGATAAGCATCGATCAGCTTATCCATCTGCACGCCACACGCCCTATAAAACAGGGCGAAACGGCTCGAATACAGCTCCTCTAAATATTCCACATAGGTGAAGAAACTCCCGCCCACAGAACGATTGATGGCAAGATACGTGACGAATCCCAGGGGCACCAAAATGAACGAGGCGCCGATCAGGCCCTTTCTCAGGTAGAACCGCCAGGTGACCTCCGAAAGGGACCGATACTCCCCCGTCATGGCGTTGAAGAATTCCAGCAGCAGCGGGACCGCCAAGACGATGCCGATGCGCTCTGTCAAGGCCGCCAGCGCACCCAGCAGGGAGGCCGGGATAAAGTACCTTCTTCGCGCACAGTATATGCTGAGCAGGGACAGCAGCAGAAAGGTGCTGGCAGGGATGGTACAGGTCAGCAGGAAGCTGGGCGGCAGGATCGAATAGTACCACAGGGCGCGAACGGCGGAGCGCCGGTCCGAATCGTGCAGGACCATCAGATATAGCACGATGCCGCTGAGAATTGCGTTGATGTTGGAAACGAAGAATCCCGCTCGGATGCTGCTCAGATAGAAGGGGCTGATGAGCCGAACGATCCAGGAATACAAAGGCGGAAACAGCAGATTTAGATACTTTCCGGCATACTCAGCCGTTTCGACGGCATACCCCTTGTTGGCGATGGAGATGATGCGCCCGGCGTACAGATGATCCGCCCAAATGTGCTGAATCTCTAAGACGGTCTCCGTATAGCCCTTTAAGTACAGGCTCCACAGGAACGCCCCCAGCATGAAGACGCCACGCCCTATGGCCAGCATAAGGACCAAGCGAAGGACTTCTCGGATGTTGACGGTGCTCGTCCGCTGGATGGCGGTCGGCTGCTGCTCTTGATCCGCTCCCATGACGAAGTCGAAAGCTCGGGGCACGAATCGCATATAGAGCAAAGCGTATAGCACCAGGATCGCCCCGCCGACGATCATGGACTCCACGTAAACGGGTGTATCCATGACGAGCCAAAGACCGTAGAGCACACACAGTACGGCCAATGGAACGACGATGAATACACCCTTTACGACATCGTTACGCTGCATTTATTTCCTTTGATGCGCTTTCGGCTTTCCCAGGATCTCCGCATAGAGAATTCCCTGCAGCACGCCGTTGGTCTGCAAGTTCAACAGTGCGCCCGAACTGGCGTCAGACGGTTGCACGGCAGCCGCCGGTTTCTGAGCCACAGGCTTCGGCGGCGGGCAGGATTCCTCCCCCGTCATGCTGGATTCCGTATGGGTGTGCCCGCCTTCCAGCGTGCTGGTGACCACATGGGTATATCGAGGCGTACCGCTATAATTGCCGCTGGCAGCCGGTTTGGTCTTACCCTGAGCTTTCTCAGCCGCCGTTGGCCAGGGCCACTTGGAATCTACGCCGGGGGTCGGCTTCTTATTGGGCGCAGCAGGAGAGACCGGCTTCGACTGCCGGCTTGCCGTCGCCGCTTTGGGCGATGCGGTCTTCTGACCGTAAGGACTATGCTGCGGAGGATAACCAGGCCGCTGCTCAGCCTTCTTTTTCATCTCCTCTTTGCGCTTTTTGCTCGCGATGGAGGATACGATCCCCAACACCACGATCAAAAGAATGATCGGATTCACAGTGAGTCCTCGCTCCCTTTACTTATTTCTTGGCCGTGTTGGGATCAGCAGCATGGGAGATAGCGTTGCGCATCTCCGTGTCGGACATGACGTTCTTCATGTTGTAGTAGTCCATGACGCCCAGTTGGCCTTCTTTGAACGCGTGGGCGATGGCGATGGGGATCTCGGCCTCCGCCTCGATGACCTTGGCCCGCATGCCGGCCACGGCAGCTACGTTCTCCTGCTCCTGGGCCACAGCCATGGCACGACGCTCCTCGGCCTTAGCCTGGGCGATGCGCTTATCGGCTTCCGCCTGGTCGATCTGCAGCTGAGCGCCTACGTTACGGCCCACGTCCACGTCCGCGATATCGATGGAAAGGATCTCGAAGGCAGTGCCTGCGTCGAGGCCCTTATCAAGGACGGTGCGGGAGATGGAATCGGGATTCTCCAGAACTTCCTTGTGGCTCCGAGAGGAACCGACGGTGGTGACGATGCCTTCGCCGACACGGGCGATGATGGTCTCCTCACCGGCGCCGCCCACCAAACGGTCGATGTTGGCGCGGACGGTGACCTTGGCCTTGGCCTTCAGCTCGATGCCGTCCATGGCCACGGCGGCGATGACGGGGGTCTCAATGACCCGGGGATTGACGCTCATCTGCACGGCCTCCAGCACGTTACGACCGGCCAGGTCGATGGCGCAGGCCTGCTCAAAATCCAGCGGGATGCCGGCGCGCATGGCGGCGATCAGGGCGTTCACCACCCGGTCCACGTTACCGCCTGCCATATAGTGGGCTTCCAGTTTGTTGAGGGGCAGCTGGATGCCGGCCTTGGTGGCCTTGATCAGGGGGTTGACGATACGGGCAGGGATGACCTTCCTGAGCCGCATGCCGACCAGGGTGCTGATGTTCAGCTTGACGCCGGAAGCGCTGGCCGAAATGAGCAGGCCGATGGGCACGAAGCTGAACAGCAGGGAAAGGAAGATGATGATGAGTACGATGATGATGATGGGGAGAAGCATGTGGTTTTTATCCTCCTGTTTATTGTTCGTTGTATCAACCGCGGGCGTACAGCATGTAGATGACGACATAGATCGCCATGATGAACAGCGGTATGCCCACAAGCAGTCCGATCCACTGACGCGTCAGCGTCTTCTTGTCGGGAGCCTCCGGCTCCGGTTGGTTTGTCGGCTCCTCTATGCCGCATTTAGGACAGACGTCCGTCATATAGAGGCAGCCGCACTTCTTGCAATACTTCATTTGACGAAAACGTTCAACCCTTCCACCGCAGCCACGACGACTTCTTTCCCGGGCTCGATAAAGTTGCCGTAGGTGGAAACGTTCATGCGCACGCCGTCTATCTCGGCGATGCCGGAGGGGCGAAGGGCGGTCACAGCCGTGCCGGTCTTGCCCACCAGGCTCATGCCCTTTTCCTTGATCACCGGAGAGGATTCCCCCTCCACCGCCGTGCTATTCACGATGCGGGACCGGGACAATGCGCCCTTCTGGAAGGAACGGATGAACAGTACGATGATGATCGCCAGCAGCAGCACGAGCACAGCGGTGATGATCAGCGCCGCCGTCAGGGAATTGGCCAGGAATTGCATCACGATGATCGCCGCAAAGGAAACGATGCCTAGGCCGCCGGCCACGCCGAAGCCCGGAGTGAACATCTCCACGATGAACATCAGGATGCCGAACAGGAAACACAATATACATGGCACTGCCAGAGGGCCGAGAGCTGAAAGCATAATTGACCTCCTTTGCTTTCTTTTTCTCCTTCTTTATTATGCCCTATTCCACAACAAATTGCAAGTGCTTTCCTTCGTTGCATATTTATATGGTTCGTGCTATACTTTGAAACAAGATCCTTCGAAGGAGGAGGCCTTATGATCGCTCTGCTGGCGAGGCTTTTTCTTCATAATACAAAAGATGAGGAGGCTGTGCGACACAGCTACGGCATGATTTGCGGCTGCGTAGGCATCGTGCTGAATCTGATCCTCAGCTGTTTCAAGATCGTTTTGGGCGCGCTGATCGGCTCCCTAGCCATCCAGGCCGACGGCTTCAACAACCTGGGCGACGTAGGCTCCTCCCTCGTCTCCCTGTGCGGGTTCATCCTGTCCGGCAAGAAACCGGACGCGGAGCATCCCTATGGGCACGGCCGGGCCGAATACCTTTCTGCGCTGGTCATCGCCTTCCTCATCCTGCTCATGGGATTCGAACTGATCAAAAGCTCAGTGGAAAGTCTCGTTTCCCGGGCACCTGCGCCTGTCTTTACCATAGCCGCCTTCGTTGTGCTCCTTTGCTCCATCGGCGTCAAGCTGTACATGGCGCTGTATAACTCCCGCTATGGAAAGAAGTACGCCTCCTCCGCCATGCTGGCTACCGCCAAGGACAGCCTCTTCGACTGCATCACCTCCGGTGCTGTGCTGCTGTCCATGGGTCTCAATCGGATTTGGGGCATCAACGCGGACCCCTGGTGCTCGCTGGGTGTCTCCCTCCTCATCCTCTGGGGCGGCTATGGCACGGCCAAGGAGACGGTCGATCTGCTGCTGGGCAAGAAGGCCGACCCGGAGCTGATCCGATCCATCGCCGACACGGTCATGGCCCATGAGGGTATCCTGGGCGTACATGACCTGTATGTCCACGATTACGGCCCTGGTCGGATGATGATCACCCTTCATGCGGAAGTGGACGAGGATGCCGACATGCTTTCAACCCACGATCTCATCGACAACATCGAATGGGAGCTGAACAGAAAGTATAACTGCCTCTCCACCATCCATATGGACCCCATTGCCGTGAACAATCCGGAGACCGACGAAGCCAAAGCACAGGTAAAGCAGGCTCTGAAAAAAATCGACGAAAGGATCACCATCCACGACTTCAGGCTGGTTCGAGGGCAGACCCATACCAATCTGGTCTTCGATATCTCCGCACCGTATGAGATCAAGCTGTCAGACGCAGAGCTGAAAGCGCAGGCGGTGCAGGAGATCATCGCCGTGGACGAAGCATACAACCCGGTCATCACCATCGACAGACGCTGAAAGGAGCTTCCTATGCTGCCTGTTCTTTGCTATGGAGACATCTGCGCCGACCTGCTCATTCCCTATGGGCAAGCTCTGGCCAGCAGCAGCTCCACGGTGGACCCCGATGCTCTGACGGTCCGCTTCTCACACGGCGGAAGCGTCGCCAACACCGCCGTGACCCTGGCCCGACTGGGTGCGCCGGTCCTGTTCCTCGGTACCGCCGGGAAGGACGCCTTCGGACGAGCGCTGAAGGAAGGGCTGGAAAAGGAAGGCGTGGACGCTTCCCTGCTCTCGCTGAAGGACGATTCCATGACCACCATGGTCCTGCTGGTGCTGGACGAACAGGGAGAGCGGGTCCCCTTCGCCTTTCCTCGGGTAGGCGCCAGCCAGCACGATATCACTCTGGATCAGATCCCGGACGACATCCTGTCCCGCATCTCCTGGATGCACTCCTCCGGCATGACGCTGCGGGAGGACCCGGCGGCAGCAAACCAGCTGTCCCTCATGAGCCGCTGTCACGCCGCCGGCATCCCTGTGGCCCTGGACGTGAACGCCCGACTGGAATCCATTCAGGATAACACCTTTGCTAAAAACATGCAGGCTGCTCTTGGATGCTGCGATGTGCTGTTCGGCTCCGCGGAGGACGAGCTCTGTCCTCTGATAAACGAAACAGATCCGGATAAAGCGGCGAAAAAGCTGCTGGAGATCGTGCCTATGGTAGTCGCTCGTCAAGGTGACAAAGGTGCAACGGTATATACCCGCGACGCGGTCTACTCCTCCCCCGCCTTCTCCGTGCCCATTCGGGACAGAGTCGGCGCCGGGGACGTATACGACGGTGCTTTCTTAGCCGCCCTGCTCCATGGATTTACGCCCCAGGAAGCCAATCGAAGAGCATGCGCTGCCGGCGCCTGGTGCGTCTCCCATTTCGGCGGCAGAAGCGGCCCGACTCAAGAAGAGATGCAAACGATCCTTCTTTCCTGCAGAAAAAAGGCGTTTTGATCCATTGACAGCCATTAGAAATCTCCAAAAGACAGGTATGCCGTGTCATTCGATACTGCCGCGACCTGTCCAGTTAGCATATGCTCCACATATACTTCAAACGATATCAAAATCCAATATGGGTCAATCTTGCGAAAATGACACAAAAAAGTCAGAATTTTATAGACAAATAGGCATTTTTAAGTATAGACAAGTGCAAATTATGATGATATAATGAGCCAAACTTGAAAGGAGTTTTACCATGAACAAGACTGAATTTATCAAAGCGATCGCTGAGAAAACCGGCCTGTCCAAAAAGGATGCCGCTGCAGCCGTTGCCGCAGCTATAGAAACGATCACTCAAACCATCAAGGAGGATACGGTCTCCCTGTCCGGCTTCGGCACCTTCGGATGCAAGCATCGTGTGGCTCGTGAGGGCAAGAATCCTCGTACCGGTGAGATCGTGACCATCTCTGCCGCCAACGTTCCCTTCTTTAAAGCCAGCAAGACTTTGAAGGAGACCGTGAAATAAGCTTTCGCCAAAGATAGCGGGTCGGGACTTCCCCGGCCCGTTTTTTTGTGGTATACTTCCGTTGGAGGTGCTCTATGGAACAGTTTTCCCTCTTTTCCAAGGAGGCGCCGCAGCCATTGGCGGCTCGCCTGCGTCCTCAAAACCTGGATGAATTCGTCGGTCAGACCCATCTGCTGGGCCCTGGCAAGGTATTGCGCAGGCTGATCGAAAGCGACCAGGTCTCCTCCATGATCTTCTGGGGCCCACCGGGCGTGGGCAAGACCACCCTGGCCCGCATCATCGCCAATCGGACGAAATCCGCCTTCATCGACTTTTCCGCCGTGACCAGCGGTATCCGGGAGATCCGTACCGTCATGCAGCAGGCGGAGGAGAACCGGCGCTATGGCGACAGGACCATCCTGTTCGTGGACGAGATCCATCGTTTCAACAAGTCCTTTGAGATCAACGGAGCTCTTCTGTCCCGCTGCAAAGTATTCGTCCTTCAGGCGCTGAAGACGGAGGAGCTGGTGGGCCTGCTGCGCCGGGCCGTCACCGATCCAAAAGGGTTCGGGAAGGAACACGTCAATATCACCGACGAGATGCTGAACATGATCGCCGTCTTCTCCAATGGGGATGCCCGCAGCGCCCTTTCCACCCTGGAGATGGTGGTCCTCAACGGGGACATGGACGAGGTCGGGAACATCACCGTCACCCGGGAGACCCTGGAGCAGTGCATCTCCAAGAAGTCGCTGCTGTACGACAAGAACGGCGAGGAACACTATAACCTGATCTCCGCCCTCCACAAGTCCATGCGCAACTCCGACCCGGACGCGGCGGTCTACTGGCTGGCCCGCATGCTGGAGGCCGGCGAGGACCCGCTGTATATCGCCCGGCGGGTGACCCGCTTCGCCAGCGAGGACGTGGGCCTGGCGGACCCCCATGCCATCGAGATCGCCGTGGCCGCCTACCAGGCCTGCCACTTCATCGGCATGCCGGAATGCAGCGTGCATCTGACGGAGGCGGTGGTGTACATGTCCATGGCCCCCAAGTCCAACGCCATGGACGTAGCTTACCTGGAAGCCAAGCAGGATGCCCTCAAGCAGCTGGACGAGCCGGTGCCCCTGAACATCCGCAACGCGCCTACGGGGCTCATGAAGGACCTGGGGTACGGCAAGGGGTATAAGTATGCCCACGATTACGAGGACAAGCTGACCAGCATGCAGTGCCTGCCGGATTCCCTGCTGGGCCGGGAGTACTTCCGGCCTACGGAGCAGGGCCTGGAGGCAAAGTATAAGAAGCGCCTTGAGGAGATCAAGGCCTGGAAGAAGGAGCACTGACCTTCTCCCCCATCCATACAGAAAAGCAGGAAGCCTTTCGACTTCCTGCTTTTTGATTGTGCCTGTGGTTTACTTGTAGAGGCCGCGGTTGGTGTAGGTGGTGTGCAGCAGCTCGTGGGCCTTGTGGCTGCAGGGCTCGCCCAGGTAGTCCTTGTACAGCTTCTGGACTTCCTTGTTCTCGTGGGACTTACGCAGCGGCATGTTGGCGTCCTCGCCATAGAGGCCGGCCGCGCGGATGGCACGCACGTCGTGGAAGTTCTTGAAGTTGCTGGGCACGATGGGCTGACCGCCGCCGTTGACGCAGCCGCCGGGGCAGGCCATGACTTCGATGAAGTGATAGTCCTTCTCGCCCCGCTTGACCATGTCGAGGAGCTTGCTGGCGTTCTCCAGGCCGGAGGTGACGGCCACGCGGACCTTGAGGCCGTTCAGGTCGTACTCGGCTTCCTTGATGGCTTCGACGCCGCGGACGGCCTCGAACTCCACTTTCTCCAGGGTCTTGCCGGTGACCACTTCGTACACGGTACGGAGGGCCGCTTCCATGACGCCGCCGGTGGCACCGAAGATGTGGCCGGCGCCGGAGGCTTCGCCCAGCAGATCGTCCGCAACTTCGTCGGGGAGCTTGTCGAAGATGATGCCGGCCTTCTTGATCATGCGGGCCAGCTCACGGGTGGTCAGGGACACGTCCACATCGGGTAGGCCGTTGTGGCCCAGCTCAGGACGGTTGCACTCGAACTTCTTGGCCGTGCAAGGCATGACGGACACGCAGAAGATGTCCTTGGGGTCGATGCCCGCATGTTCGGCGTAGTAGCTCTTCACCAGTGCGCCATACATGCCCTGAGGGGACTTGCAGGTGGACAGGTTGGGGATGAACTCGGGATAGTAGTGCTCGCAGAACTTGATCCAGCCAGGGCTGCAGGAAGTGATCTGGGGCAGGGGCCCACCGTTCTGGATGCGCTGGATGAGCTCGGTGCCTTCCTCCATGATGGTCACGTCGGCGGCGTTGTCCACATCGAACACCTTGTCGAAGCCCAGGCGGCGGCAGGCAGCGATGAGCTTGCCTTCCACGTTGGAACCCATGGGCATCCCGAAGCACTCGCCGATCTGGACACGGACGGAGGGCGCGGGGGCGATGACCACGTGCTTGGTGGGATCGGAGAGGGCCTTCCAAACCTTGTCGGTGTCGTCACGCTCGGTGAGGGCGCCGGTGGGGCACACCTGGATGCACTGGCCGCAGTTCACGCAGCTGGTGTCCGCGAGAGGCATCTCGAAGGGGCTGGACACGTGGGTCTTGTAGCCGCGCATGCTGGCGCCGATGACATGGGCGTGCTGTACGTTCTTGCAGACCGCGATGCAGCGACGGCACAGGATGCACTTGCTGTTGTCGCGGATGAGGTGGATGGCGGACTCATCGAGATCCGGCTGCATGGGCTCGGCGGGACGGAACTTGTCGGGGTCGGCGCCGTATTCCTGGGCCAGGGTCTGCAGTTCGCAGTTGGTGGAACGAACGCAGCCAAGGCAGTCCATCCTATGGTTGGAGAGCATGAGCTCCAAGGTCATCTTGCGGGAAGCGCGCAGGGCGGGGGTGTTGGTCTGGACCTCCATGCCCTCGGCCACCTGCTGGAGGCAGGCCACGGGGTTGGAGCGGGCGCCCTTCACCTCGACCACGCACATACGGCAAGCGCCGATGGCGTTAACGTCCTTCAGGTAGCAGAGGGTGGGGATATGGACGCCAGCCTTCTCCGCCGCCATCAGAACAGTGTAATCGGAAGGGACCTCGACTTCGATCCCGTTGATCTTGACATGAACAGTATTCATTGGGTTCCTCCTTATTTCTTGCTGATGGCACCGAAGCGGCAGGTATCGAGACACGTACCGCACTTGATGCACTTGGCCTGATCGATGACGTGGGGCTGCTTCACCGTGCCGGAGATGGCATTGACGGGGCACTTGCGGGCGCAAGCCGTGCAGCCGCGGCACTTATCGGGATCGATCTCGTAGCGCAGGAGCTTCTTGCACACGCCGGCAGGGCAGCGCTTGTCGACCACGTGGGCCACGTACTCGTCCCGGAAGAACTTCAGCGTGGAGAGCACGGGGTTGGGTGCGGTCTGACCCAGGGCGCACAGGGCGTTGGCCTGGATGTACTTGCAGAGCTCCTCCATCTTGTCCAGGTCCTCCAGCGTGCCGTTGCCGCTGGTGATCTTGTCCAGCATCTCCAGCAAGCGGCGGGTGCCGATACGGCAGGGGACGCACTTGCCGCAGCTCTCGTCCACGGTGAAGTCCAGATAGAACCGGGCCACGTCCACCATGCAGGTGGAATCGTCGAGGACGATCATACCGCCGGAACCCATCATGGCGCCGATGCTCTTGAGGTTCTCATAGTCGATGGGCAGATCCAGGAACTTGGCCGGGATGCAGCCGCCGGAAGGACCGCCGGTCTGAACGGCCTTGAACTCTCTGCCGTTGGGGATGCCGCCGCCGATATCGTAGATGATCTGGCGGAGGGTGGTGCCCAGAGGAACTTCCACAAGGCCGGTGTTGTTGATCTTGCCGCCCAGCGCGAACACCTTGGTGCCCTTGCTGCCCTCGGTGCCCATGGAAGCGAACCAGTCGGCGCCCTTGAGAATGATCTGGGGGATATTGGCCAGGGTCTCCACGTTGTTGATGATGGTGGGCTGACCAAAGAGGCCCTTGTTAGCGGGGAATGGCGGCTTGGTCTTGGGCTCGCCGCGGTTGCCTTCGATGGAGGTCAACAGCGCGGTCTCTTCGCCGCACACGAAGGCGCCGGCGCCCAGACGCACGTCGATGTCAAAATCGAAGCCGGTGCCGAAGATGTCCTTGCCCAGCAGGCCGTACTCACGGGCCTGACGGATGGCGATCTGCAGACGATGCACGGCGATGGGGTACTCAGCACGGACGTAGATGTAGCCCTGATTGGCGTTGATGGCATAGCCCGCGATGCACATGGCTTCCAGGATGGCGTGGGGATCGCCTTCCAACACGGAACGATCCATGAACGCGCCGGGGTCGCCCTCGTCGGCGTTGCAGACCACGTACTTGTTGGGGGTCTGGTTGACCGCCGCGAACTTCCACTTGAGGCCGGTGGGGAAGCCGGCGCCGCCACGGCCGCGCAGACCGGACTTGGTGACCACGTCGATGACCTGCTCACGGGTCATCTCGGTGAGGACCTTGCCCAGAGCGGAATAGCCGTCCATGGCGATGTACTCTTCGATGTCCTCCGGGTTGATGACGCCGCAGTTGCGCAGCGCCACACGGAGCTGAGGCTTGTAGAACTCGATGTCCTTCAGCGTGGGGACTTCGACCTTCTCGCCGCCTTCGGTATCACGGTGCACCAGGCGCTCCACGATACGGCCCTTCAGGAGGTGCTCGGAAGCGATCTCAGGCACATCGGAGACCTTCACGCGGGAGTAGAAGGTGCCATCGGGGTAGACGATCATGACGGGGCCCATTTCGCAGAGGCCGAAGCAGCCGGTGCGCACGACCTTGACTTCATCCTGAAGGCCCAGTTTGACGATCTCCTGCTCCATGGCTTCGGCGATCTTGGGGCTGTCAGAAGAGGTACAGCCCGTACCGCCACAGATCATTACATGCGTACGAATCATTCTCAATATCCTCCGTTATTATTCTGCGGCACCGATGGTGTATTCCGTGATATGGGTTTCCCGCCAAGAATGTGCTCCTTGACGATCCGGGGGACCATGGCCGGCTTGACCTTCACATAGGTGACCCGCTCCTTGCCGCCCTCGAAGACCTCCACGATGGGCTCGAGCCGGCACATGCCGATACAGCCGGTCTGGGTCACGGTGGCGTTGTCGGCGTGCTGCTTGCGGACTTCCTCCACAAAGGCGTTGAGTACGGGCCGGGCGCCGGCGGCGATGCCGCAGGTGGCCATGCCAACGACGATCCGGATATCGCCGTTGTTCTCGCGGATAGCGACCCTATCCTTCATTTTGTTCCGAATCGCTGCAAGTTCCTCAAGACTTTTCATAGTTGTTTTCCTTTCCTAAGTTTTTGGTTATGTAGTAAGCTTTCGCCTAAAAACCATATTGTTCGTTTAAACTCTCTCGGGCCCATTCCAGGACCTCGAAGCTGTTCAATGGGATCTCGTCTCCCAGGGCCTCCCTCATCTCCCGCGTGTCCAGGTGGACCGTTTCTCCGTTGGGCAGCTCATGCTCAAAGAGAAAATCCACGTCAGGACAGCCCTGGATGAGACTGATCAAAGTGGATACCACATCCCCCAGGGGCGTGAAATCCATGTGATTCTTGTAGAAGAAAGCGGAAATGACCGTTCCGTGGTCCTCCGGGCTCATATCCCTGGTCCGGGACGTGATGGTCAGCTCTCCGCCGGTCTGCTCCGCCGCCAGCTTGAACAGGGGGATGCCCATGCCCACCTTCCGGGTCTTGCGGGTGGTGGAGAAGGGATCCATCACGGTGGCCAGGAAATCCTGTGACATGCCTCTGCCGTCATCCTTGATGGTGATGCGCAGCGTCTCGTCCGTTTCCGCCAGCAGGATCTCGATGAGAGACGCTTCGGCGGAGATGGAGTTCTGCACGATATCCAGAATGTTCAGCGACAGTTCCTTCATGATTTCTTCTCCAGCATGGCAAAGAAAGCTTCTCGAACGGCCTCTTCCCCCGCCTCCGGGCTTACGTCCAGATGCACGCAGAAGCTGCCGTCGCTGATCTCCCAAAGCCTATGGGCGTCTGAGGAGACCAGGATCTTCCGCCCTCCCGCCAGATCGCGCTTGTCCTCGTCATGGACTTCCGCCAGGGTGAACACCGGTTCTTCCGGGAAGAAGCCCAGCACCGCCAGGAGTCCGTTGGCCTCCCGGTCGATATGGGCCGGGTAGCAGACCCCGCCCATGGATCGGACCAGCTTCGCCCCTTCCTCGATGGTCAGGGCCGTGGCCGCTGGCAGGAACCAGGGATCGTTGCCGATGGGCACGTCCTGTTCGCCCATGATGATCTGCTCGCCGAAGATCTCCGGTTTGTTCTTGACCTTCATGCGCTTCTCTTCCACCAGCTTGTCGAAGGCCAGGGCCGTGTCGAGCTTAGGGAACAGACAGACCATGTGGACGTCCTCCGCCGTGGTCAGCTCCATGCCCGACACGGGCACGATGCCGTATTCCCGACAGGCGGCGAAAAAGGCGGGACAGTTCTTTGCCGTGTTATGATCCGTCAGCGCCATGATCCTTAGCCCATTGAGATATCCCATCCCCGCGATATTACAGGGGGTCATATCGTCCTCCGCGCAGGGAGAGAGGCAGGAATGGATGTGCAGATCGACGGCAAATGCGTTCATGAGAGCAAGGAGGCTACCTTGGCGCACAGCTCGAAGACGGACAAGGGGGAACGGTAGAAGTTGAGATCGTTGTCCACCGCTGCCTCCAGGGCCGCATTGTCGGGGGTCACATCCTCTGCGAAGATGACCATGGCTGCATCCGTAAGGGAGCAGACCGCCGGCACGTTGCGGTTGGACATGATGGTGATCCAGCAGTCTCCGCTCTGCGCCCGACCCATGACCCAGCTCAGCAGATCTCCGGCATACCCGCCGGTGACCGGCCGATCCTCGGCCTCGTGCAGTGGAACGAGCCCCAGCGCATCCCTGATCTCAAATACGGTCATGACTTCTTCTCCATTTCTTCGCTCATGAGTTTCTTCAGCTGTTCCCGCATATGAACGATGCACTCGTCGATGTTCGCCTCACCCTTCACCACGTCCTCCGCAAAGGCGCGGCAGGTGGGAGCGCCGCAGGACCCGCAGTCCAAAGCCGGCAGGCTCTCATGGATGTTCTCGATGTCCGCCATCATGCGGATTGACTCGAACCGGCTCACGTTCAGGGCGGACACGTTGGCGAAGGTGGCCGGCTTCACGGTCATGATATCCTCCGGCACATCCGCGTCCCCAGACTGTCTCGGCACATGGTTGAGGCTCACGGGCATATACCGGCGCAGGGTCTGCAAGCGGACCTGAGCGATGTAGGGATTCTCCACCGTCAAAACGCCGCCGACGCACCCGCCGTTGCAAGCGTCCAGCTCTGCGAAGTCCACGCTGGGAAAGCTCCCCATTTCGATGCTGTCCAGCACCCGGATCACGTTCTCGATGCCGTCGGCCGCCAGATATCTGTCGTTCATCAGAGCAGAACCCTCTCCGCCGGAGGAGGCCCACCCAAGGCCGATCATGCCGGACTCAGAGGTGATCTTCGGCGTCCCCTTGAGCTTGATGGCGTTGAGGAGCTTGAAATACACCTCACTGATGGCCACCACGTAGTCCACGCAGGGGACTTCGTCCTCGCTGTCCCCGTTTTTGACCCAGCTGAACTTAGCCGGGCAGGGGCTGATGAACACCGTCTTGATGTCCTCTTTCTTCAGCTCCGGATGCTTCTTCATCGCCTCTTCCTTGGCCATCCGGCCTGCGAGCTCGATGGGCGGCATCAGCGGCACGATATGGTCGATAAGGGAAGGGAAGCGGATGGTGATGAGACGCACCACCACCGGGCATGCGGAGCTGATGGCCGGACGGGGGATATCCTTGCGCTTCATGTAGCGCCGGGTGTACTCCGTGATGATCTCCGCGCAGCGGGAAACCTCGAACACGTCGTTGAAACCCATGTCGAGAAGCCCCTGGAGCACGTAATCCACGTCCGTCACGTTGATGAACTGGCCGAAGAGCGAGGGCGCCGGAAGGGCGATCAGGTACTTGGAACGATCCAGATCCTCCAGGCTGTCGCAGATGGCCCGCTTGGCCTTGTAGGGGCAAACGCGGATGCATTCGCCGCAGTCGATGCACTGGATGGCGTTGATCACGGCATGTCCGTCACGGATACGGATAGCTTCCGTAGGGCAACGCCTCAAACAATGGGTGCAGCCCTTGCATTTATCCAGATCCAGTGAAACGGAGTGCCTGTAGTCCATGCTTTCCTCTTTCTTAGCGATTACCTGTTCTCAAATCCGAGTTCGATGGTCGTCCCCTGGCCTACAACGCTGTCGATGCCGAAGGTATCGGAGTATCGTTTCATGTTGGGCAAGCCCATGCCGGCGCCGAACCCAAGCGCGCGGATATTGTCTGGCGCGGTGGAATACCCTTCCTGCATGGCCTGCTCCACATCCTTGATGCCGGGGCCGGTGTCCTTCAGTACGATCCGAATGGTCTTGTCGTCCACATAGATATCGGCGTCGCCGCCGTTAGCGTGGATGACCATGTTGATCTCGCCCTCGTACATGGCGATGGAGACCCGTCGGATGGTTTCGGGAGAGCAGCCCAGCTGCCGAAGAAGGCGCTTCACCTTGACGGAGGCTTCTCCTGCGGAGGTGAAGTTCCCGCCGTCTACGTCGTAATGCACATGCAACGGTTCTGCGCTCATGGGATCACCTGTGCAGGCCCGCTTCGTACAGCCTCCCGCTCGCCTCATACATGGTTAGGGCGGTGGCCAGAACGGCGATATGGCTCAATTTCGCGAGCGCAACCACTTCCTCCGCAGGCTCCTTGCCCCGGACGAAAAGGATGCAGCTCATGTCCAGCATCAGTGCGGTACGCACGGCCTGGGGGTTGTTGAGTCCCGTGAGGAGGAGCGCCTGATCCTGCGCGTAGGCAAGGACGTCGCTCATCATGTCGCTGCTGAACGCGGAATCGATATCCTCGTCCAGCATCTCCTCTCCCGTATATACCTTTGCACCGACCAAGCGGGCGACTTCTTCTAATCTCATAGGAGTGTTACTCTGCGCGTACCTTATCGATGATGCCCTTCACATCGGCGGGGACCAGACGGCCGTACACCTGATCGTCGATCATCATGACCGGGGCAAGGCCGCAGCAACCCAGGCAGCGTGCCGCTTCCAGGGTGAACATGCCGTCGGGCGTGGTATGACCGGAGGTTACGCCCAAGAGCTTCACCAGCTCATCCAGGATATCCTGGGAGCCTTTCACGTAGCATGCGGTACCAAGGCATACACGGATAAGATGCTTTCCCTTGGGCTCCAGGCTGAACCAGGCATAGAAGGTGGAAACACCATAGACCTGTTCGAGGGAGCAGCCCAGCCCCTCGGCGATCATCGTCTGCACCTCTATGGGCAGATACCCATAGATATCCTGCGCTTGCTGCATCACGGGCATCAGTGCGCCGGGCTTACCCTTGTGATCCGCAATGACCTTTTCGAGCGCAGCTTTCTGCTCGGCCGTGCCAGTGAATGGGATCGTGGTCTTCGTACTAGTCATACACATCCTCCTTTTAATATTGATTCGGACTTTCCTACAACAGAAACAACAGCCTTGTGTGAAAAGGCATACTGTTACGTTCGTATTCTACCACACATAATTTGTCTTGCCAATAGATTAGCATTTGCTAACTGACGTATTTGAATGGGAAATTCTACACGGATTTTAAAATAAAATATGAAAATGGACGGATTTGGGTCTTTAAAAATGTCAAAAGGTGGAGTATACTATACTAGAATAATAATATACAAGAAGGGATGGATTGTTATGGCTAAACGCAAAAAGCTGATCATCACCCGAGAGGGCTATCTGTTTTTAGCCGCTGTCGGCGTGTTGCTTCTGGCGCTCATCATCATTGCCGTTGCCACGAAAGGATTTGGCGCCTGCAATACACAAAAGGAAGCGGAGAGCAATATCCCCGTTGCTTCCGATTACCATCCCGCTCCGACGGCTACGCCCAAGCCCACGCCCGAGGAACAGGAGCCCTCGAACATAGAGACCCCTGCCCCCGACACGCCGGACCCGGGCGCGACCAGTTCGCCTGCCCCTACCGTTCCTCTTACTGACGATCCCAACGCCCTTATGGAGCCCACGGCTGAGATGATCGCGGGCGCCGCGGAAGGGAAGCTCACCAAGAGCGGCGTGAACATGCGGCAGGGCCCCAGCACCGGCACGACCATCATCGCCACAGGCTTGAAGAGCGGCACTAAACTTACCGTGTATGCGGAGGACGGCGATTTCTATTTCCTGCAGGTGGTCGAAACGAAGAAATATGGCTACATCGCCAAGAAGTTCGTAAAGCTCCTCTCCGCCCTGGGTGAGACTTCCACGGGCAGCGACCAGCCGGAGGGCACCGTCCGCGGCACCATCTCCTCCAGCAACCTGGCTCTGCGGGAAGGCCCTGGCGTGACCAACAAATCTCTTGGACAGTATTATGAAGGAAAACTGGTCTACATTTTCTATCAGGAGGGCGACTACTACTACGTGCAGGTGGCCGGCACCGACGTGAAGGGTTACATGTTCGCTCAATACGTCAAGGTGGAGGAAGGCAAGACCGTACCCAAGAAGGATTCCTGATCCGTCCGTTTAAAATCACAACAGACCCCCTTGCTTGCAAGGAGGTCTGTTTTTTTACTCTTCTCCGTCTCTGGAAGCAGGCACGTTTTTTTCCGTGATGGGGCCCTCGAACAGGGGATGATCGTACCGCAGCCGCATCCGATCCCACAGGCCATACTTCTCCGTGTTGGCGATGGCGTGGATCATCTTTTCTTCCACATCCGGAACGATGGTTGACAGATGCCGGATCAGCTCCTTTGCCTCCTCCCGCTTCGTATGCCCGGCTGCGGGGCAATTGGCCTTCTGTACGGGCAATTCCCGCTGCTTTGCCACGGAAAGGGCATGCTTTTCCGGCAGGAACACCAGGGGACGAATCACCGTTATATCAGAACGAGAAAGGTAGGTCACCGGCGCGAAGGTATTCACTCGGCCTTCATACAGCAGGCTCATGAAGAACGTTTCGATCACGTCCTCCCGGTTGTGGCCGAGAGCCACCTTGTTGCAGCCTCTGTCCCGGGCGGCGTTGTTGAGGGCGCCACGGCGAAGCTTTGCGCACAGGGCGCAGGGGCTCTTCTCTTGACGGATGTTGAAGACCACGTCCCCGATATCGGTTTTAATGAGTGAGTAGTCCATACCGATGCGCTCCGCAAAGGCAACTACAGCGGACCAGTTCTGCTCGACGATGCCCAGGTCCAAGCTGACGGCGCACACGTCGAACTGCGTCCGGGAGAAGCGCTGGTACAGCTTCAACGCCTCCATCAGCAGCAGGGAATCCTTGCCTCCTGAGACGCCGATGCACACCTTGTCGCCGTCCTCGAACAGATGATACCTCTCATCCGCCCGTCGGATGCTGCCCAATACCCGTTTCATTGCGTTTGTCCTTCTTTTTTGATTTATAAAGTATACACGCTTCGAATCCGGCTGTAAAGACAAACCGCAGGATGTTATGAATTTGTCAATTTTTCTCTTATCCCTGCATTTTCCGGTGAAACATGCTATACTATGAAATCGAACGATAGGGAAAGGAGGCGGCGGCTTGAAGGTTTTTATCGCAACACAACGGAAGCGCGGACTTATCCTTATCCTGTGCCTTCTGCTGGCGATCCTGGCTGCTTGCGCCGCCTTTCTGCTTCGTTATCGTCCTTTGAAAGCGGCGTCCGCCGCGCCAACGCCGATCCCTGCCCAGGGTATACAAAAACGGACCTATATCTCCAAATTCCAGGAAACGCCGGTCCCCACCCTGCCCTCGCCGTACCTCTATTCCCCCGCCCCCATCCCTGTGCCCGCAGCTGAGCCGATCGCCACGCCCACCGCCACCGGCCTGCTGGGCGGAAAATATGCCTGGCGGTTTACAAGCGAAGAGGTGCTGACCGATCACACCTATTCCGATCCCGCCATCTCTATCTCCTGGGACGCATATCGGGACGAGATCAATTATGACAGGCCCGTGACCTTCTATATCGCCGACGTGCTTGTACAGGATGTTGCCTCCCTTTCGACTGCTTTCGCAAACGGACAATATGCGCAAGGTGGGGTCAAGTCCATGGAGTCCATCGCGAAGAACAGCCGCTGCATCGTCGCCATATCGGGCGATTTCGCCCGCTGGCACGAAAACGGTCTCATCGTCCGAAACGGTGAGGTGTTTCGAAATCTGAAGTTCACCTCAGACCTGTGCGTGTTGTACAAAGACGGGACCATGGAGACTTATGAGCCAGGTACCATATCCAACGAAGAGATCCTGGACAGAGGCCCCTGGCAAAGCTGGCATTTCGGTCCGGAGCTGTTGGATCACGAAGGGCGTCCCAAGACCAAATTCAACACCGGCGTTTGGGGCCGAAATCCCCGTTCCGTCATCGGCTATTATGAGCCGGGGCATTACTGCCTTGTGCTGGTGGACGGGCGGCAGGGCAGATACTCCGGCGGTTTGAACATGCAGGAATTGAGCGAGCTCATGTACGCTCTGGGGTGTGTGCGCGCCTACAACCTTGATGGCGGCGCCACCGCTCACATGACCTGGCTCAACGAAGTCATCAACTCTCCCAGCCGAGAGCGCAAGGTCCACGACGTGATCTGCGTCTGTTTTCCCACGAAGGCATAATGAACGATCCGCAACACTGTAATTTGGAGGCACGTGCATGGTTTTAGCCATTCTGATTCTATCCGCCCTCTGCCTGATCGCCCTGATGGTGCTGATCTTCCTTGTACTGCAGCAGCGGACCGCTGACCGGTACGAAGAGATCCTGGACAAGCTGTCCGATCAGCGACGGGAGCTGAACGACGCGGTCCATTCCGCCCTCAGCGGCTTCGGCCAGCTCATGGACAACGGCCAGAGGAGCTTTGCCCGACAGCAGAACGACAATCAGCGGAGTTTCCAGCAGAGCGTAGAACTACGGCTGGATGCCTTTGAAAAGGCCAACCTGGAACGGCTGGGCTCCTTTGAGAAGACCAATGCGGAGCGGCTGGACGGCATCCGCTCTACCATGGAGCAGCGTCTCTCCACCCTCCAGGAGGACAACAACAAGCGTCTCGATCAGATGCAGCAGGTGGTGGACGAAAAGCTCCAGTCCACATTGGAGAATCGGATCAGCAAGAGCTTCGAGATGGTCTCCAAGCAGCTGGAGGCCGTGTACAAGGGATTGGGCGAAATGCAGCAGGTGGCGGCCGGCGTCACCGATCTAAAGAAGGTGCTTTCCAACGTGAAGACCCGGGGCATCCTGGGCGAGATACAGCTGGGCGCTATCCTGGAGGAGATCCTCTCACCCGAACAATATGATACAAACGTGGCCACCCGTCCCGGCAGCGAAGAGAGGGTGGAATACGCCGTGAAGCTCCCCGGATCCGGTGACGCGCCTGTGTATCTGCCCATCGACGCCAAGTTCCCCGGCGATACCTACGCTGCGCTCATGGACGCCTACGATGCGGGCGATCCTGGCGCCATCTCCGCCGCAGCGGCAACCCTAACCGCCCGGCTCAAGCAGGAGGCCAAGGACGTGTCCTCCAAGTATATCGCGCCACCCGCCACCACGGACTTCGCCATCCTCTTCCTGCCCTTCGAGGGGCTCTATGCGGAGGCGGTGAACCGGGGCATGGTGGAGGAATTGCAGAAGCGGTACAAGGTGAATCTGGCCGGCCCCTCCACCATGGCCGCCCTCCTGAACAGCTTGCAGATGGGCTTTAGGACCCTGGCTATCGAAAAGCGGTCCAGCGAGGTATGGGAGATCCTTCGCTCCGTCCGCACTGAGTTCGACAAATTCGGCGACGTGCTGGAAGCCTCCCAGAAGCATCTGCAGCAGGTGTCCGGGGACCTGGACCAGCTTGTAGGCGTCAGAACCCGCCAGATCCAAAACAAGCTCAAAAATGTGGAAAAGCTGGAGGACGGGCAGTAAACCCGTCCTCTTTTCATTTGCTTATATTTTATGCCCAGGGCATCTTCAAGGTAAAGGATTCGCTCTTTTCGTCCATCTCATACCGGTGATCCTTCTCCGGCGGATGGGGTTCGTCCAGCCAGTCGTAATCGTTGAGATAGGGGGAGTAGTTCACACAGCGGATCTCATGGGCCGCCTCGTCGAACTGCATGAGTCTGAGATACCCGCCGCCGCCCATATCGCCTGCGGCCTGGTAGTTCATCATGATCTCGTATACCGTACGCTCCTTGACCCCGTCCCCGTCATCGTCAAAGGCATCCTCCAGGGTGTAAAGCCCATACCGATGGCCGCACAGGACCAAATATATATTGGGACATTTGACTACTACCTGATCCCGCAGCTGCTTGCCCGCAGCTGAAAGAGTCCCTTCCGTGGTAATGAAGTCGTGCACGCACAGGATGCCCACTCTATCCGGATACTTCTGAAAGCTTTTTATGATGAACTGGATGGCTTTTTTGCTTTGGAGCGCGTTTTTCCCCTCTTCTCCATAGCTCATATACACGAAGATGTACTCCCGGCCACAGATGGTGACCAGATCGTAGTGGCCCCGGTTGTTTTCAAAGCTCTCGCCGTAGCAGGTCTGTTGGCTGTACTGCTTTTCACCGAAGTATTTGCCATAGTTTTTGTAGCCGCCGCCCTTCTTGGCCATATCGTGATTGCCCGCCAAGACCCCGGTGGGGATGTCCCGTATCAGGTCCATGGCTTCCCGAGCGTTCTTCCAATTCTTTGCGTCCTCATTCACGTGGACCAAGTCCCCCGTGTGCACCACGTATACCAGGTGCATCTCATCCGCCTTGTCCCGCAAGAAGCCGGTCATGGCCGGATATATATCCGGGGACACGTTCTTTTTCGCATTGTTGTGATAGTTAGCATAGTGCTGGGTATCGCTGAGCCAGGCCACGGTCTCTACCCCGTCCTCCACCATATATCTTTCCGGTTCGGGCGTCTCGGTAGGCGCAGCCGTAGGCTCCGTCGTCGGTTGCATCATCGCTTTTGGGACGAACAGATCCTCGTCAGAAGGATAGGGCCATGGGGTCTCCTGCGACGCTGCAAACGGCTTCGGAGATAGCGGAGCAATCTTGATTTGGATGCTTTGGGGGGCGGCTTCATTGTCTTTAGTATCCTTGGCCGTGCCCTTGCATCCCAATAAGATCATGAGTAACGCTATGAAGATGAGTAAGGCTTTTTTCATGATGATATGATACCACAATCGGCTGCGTTTTCCAATCCTCGTTCACGGGATGTTAACATAGAAAATGCGTTTGTGTTGCAGTTTGCACATACTCCTGCCCCATTTGTCCCCTATACTGTAGCCATCCCGAGAGGAAAGGAGGAATGCTCACCGCATACAAAGTACGGCCATGCATGTATCGATTGGGCTCCTGCCTTGCCCCCGGTGTAAGTACGTACTGCCGGAAAACAGGCAGCCTACCAGTTCTCCGCCAGACTCCCAGCCCATGAGGAGCAGCAGGCGGCCATAATAGCGAACGCGCCGGTTCCCCCTCCTTGCTTTCCGGCGCGTTCTTTGGTATTATTCACCCATGAAACTCTATCTGCTCTCCTGCAAAAACATACAAACCCATGCGGAGCGCATCCTGCCCCTGCTCCCGGAGCAGCGGCGGCTTGCCTATGATCGTTCCCGCTCCGGGCTGACGCTGGGGACCGGATTGCTGTTATCCTCCCTTCTCGGCGAACATACGGATGCCGACCTTTCCGTGGGGGCCTATGGCAAGCCGTTTTTGACCTGCGGCAAACCGGAATTCAGCCTGTCCCACAGTGGGGAACACGTCCTGTTGGGCGTCAGCGACCTGCCCATCGGCGTGGATATGGAGCGAAGGGACAGGCAGGTGCCCGAAGTCGTCCGGCTCCGGATATGCCTGCCCGAGGAAAAGGGGCTGGACCCCCTGCAGGTCTTCACCCGGAAGGAGTGCGCCATGAAGCTGACCGGGCTGGGATTCAGCCTGTCGCTGGGGGATATCGACACGACCAGGGACTACCGCTGGCAAGAAAAAGACCACCGCTTTTTCACGGTGGAAAAGGAAGGCTATGTGATCTCGGTGCTGTCCGCTGAAAGGGCTCTGCCGGAGATTCAGCTGTTGACGCCGGAGGAGCTGCTGTAGTTCCGCTCCACGAAGCGCTTCATCCGCGCCGCCGCATCCAGCAGGATAGAAATATCTTTCGTATACGCCAACCGCACAAAGCCGGGACAGCAGAAGGCGCTGCCGGGAGTCAGGGCCACGCCCTCCTGGTCCAGCAACTTTTGGCAGAACGATATGTCGTTGTCCATTTTGGACACGTCCAGCCACATATAGAACGCGCCGGCGTTCTTTTTTATTTCCAAGCCTTCGATTTCGGCGAGGGCCTGCCAAAGCCTGTCCCGCCGGTGGCGGAAGACGGTTTTCGTGTCGGTCTCGTAGCAATCGTCCATAGTCAGCACCGCCAGTGCCGCCCGCTCTGACAAGGAGCAGGGACAGCCCAGGGCATGGCTCAAATATGCGCCCATGGCCCGGGCCACAGACGCTGGAGCTACAGCGTACCCCAGGCGCAGGCCCGCCATGGCGTAGGTCTTGGAGGTGGCGTTGACCAGGATCAGCCTGTCCCGTATCTCGGGAAACCGATATAAGCTGACGAACTCGTCCTCATACACGAAGGAGCTGTAGACCTCGTCGGCGATAAGATACAAGTCATGGGCCACGCACACGTCCACGATCTTGCGGAGCGCATCCGCGTTATACACCGCCCCCGTAGGATTGACCGGATGGTTCAGCAGCAGCGCCTTGGTCCTGTCCGTGATATGCTCCTCAACGGCCTCCCCGGTGACGATGAAATCATGCTTTGGGTCCCCCGGCACCATGACGGGGGTCGCTCCGGCCAGGCGGACCATCTCAGGGTAGCTGGTGTAGCAGGGTGCGGGCAGGATCACCTCGTCCTCGGGCCCGCAAAGGCAGGCCACGGCGGCGTTCAGCAGGGGTTTCGCTCCAGCGGAGATCAGCACCTCCCCCTCGTCCCAGCCCATGCGCCGGCGCACCGCCGCCTTCACGTCAGCCGAGCCGGTAGCGGGGACATAGCCGGTTCGATCCGCCCCCAGCGCCGCCACGACGGCCCTCTTCCCCAGCTCGGGCATGGGCAGGTCCACCTGCCCGGCGGTCAGGTTGACAACGTCCTTCCCGGCTGCAGCCAGGGCCCGGGCCTGCTGATCGAGGCCCATGGTCACGGAGGGCTGCACCTGTCTATACAACGGCTTCATCGCTTCTTCTCCCATCTGTCGATCAATAGATTGGCGGTCACGTCCCCGGCTACGTTCAACGAGGTGTAGGCCATATCCAGAAGGCGGTATATCCCTGCGTACATGCCCAGGAACAGCGCCGCATGCTCCACCCCCAGCATGCCGAGATAGGTGGCCCCCAGCACGATGCCCCCGCCGGGGATGCCCGGGGCCGCCATGTTCAGCAGCAGTGCGAACAGGAGCATGGTGAACAGGGTCCCCAGGGAGACCGGTTGCCCCGTCATCTGCATGACGAACAAGCCCAACAGGCTGAAGGACACCGCACCGCCGCACATGTGGACGGTGCAGCCCAGAGGCACCACGATGCCGGTGATCTCATCCGACACGCCGAACCCCTCCCGACAGGTCCGCATGGTCTCGGGCAGGGTGGCCGCCGAGGAGCAGGTGGACAGAGCCGTCAAAAACAGGCGGCCGGTGCTGCTGAAATACTGTCGCGGCTTCACGCCGCAGAAAGCCCATAGTGGCAGGATCATGACCGCCGCCAGCGCCAGCAGGCACCCGCCGTAGGCCCAGGCCACGTAAACGCTGGAGGTCCTCAATGCCTCGAAACCGAAGGTGCCCGTGCAAGTGGCCATCAAGGAGAGGACCCCCAGGGGCGTGGTCAGCATGACGCAGGACAGCAGCTTCATGAAAAAGTGTTCCAGCTTCGTCACGCTCTTTTGGAGCTTCTCCAGCCTGCACCAGCCCACGATCAGCCCCGCCACGAGGGCAGCAATAAGGCAGGGGAAATACAGAATATTGACACTTATTTTTCCACCGAGTGAAAAGATGTTTTGAAGCACGCTCCCCAAGGTGACGGCAGCCCTCTCCCCCGCCCAGGCGGTCTCTCCCATGAACTGGAACCCCTTCCCCGGGGAAAGGACGGTATAGGGGATGGCGCAGAGCAGGAACGTGGCGGAGAACATCGCCACGAACAGGACGATAGCCCGCACCAGCACGCCCGCCGCGGTCTTGCCGCCCTTCCCCGCGGCGGAGAAGACGGACAGGATCAGCGCGGGCAGGGCCAGATACTTCAAGGCCGTGACGTAAGCGGAACCGATGAAGGCGATCCTTTGGGCCCAGTCAGGCCGAATCAGGCCCAGCGCGGCTCCGGCAACGAAGCAGAGCAGCGTAGCCCATGACACGATCCTATCCCTGACCTTCATTCCTTCGACCCCCGGAACCAACTTTTATTGTATTGTACTCCCGAATGGGCTTCGGTTCAAGCTAAATATACTTTTTCAGCCGTTCCAGGGCCCCCTTCTCCAGCCGGGACACTTGGGCCTGGGAGATGCCGATCTCCCGGCTCACCTCCATCTGGGTCTTCATCTGAAAATACCGCAGCTTCACGATCCGCTGCTCCCGTTCGTTCAGGTGGCGGATGCCCTCCTCCAGGGCGATGCTGTCCAGCCACCGCCCCTCCCCCGAAGCGTCGTCCCGGATCTGGTCGATCACATACAGGGCGTCCCCGTCCTCGTGGAACACGGGCTCGAACAGGGATACCGGGTCCACCACCGCGTCCAGAGCGTAGACCACCTCCGCCTCGGATAAATCCATCTCCTTGGCGATCTCCCCCACCGTGGGCTCCCGGTTCAGCTCGTCGGTGAGCCGCTTCTTCACTTGCATGGCCTTGCCCGCCATGTCTCGCAGGGACCGGGACACCCTAAGCGCCGTATAATCCCGCAAAAACCGCCGGATCTCCCCGACGATCATGGGCACCGCGTAGGTGGAAAAGCGGACGTTTTGGGATATGTCGAAGTTGTCGATGGCCTTCATAAGGCCGATGCAGCCCACCTGAAATAGATCGTCCGCCTGTTCCGAACGGTTGGAAAAGCGCTGGATCACCGACAGCACCAGCCGCAGATTCCCCGTCACCAGCTTCTCCCGAGCCGATGCGTCCCCCGCTTTCGCCTGTTCCAGCAGCCGGCGCATCTCGCCCTGGCTCAACGTGGGCAGCGTGGACGTGTCCACGCCGCAGATCACTACCTTGTTCAATCACGATTCCTCTCTTTATGCGTATCCCCTCCCCTGCACAGGATGGCCCGAAAGTGGCCCCTTCAATCATGCAGTTGCACGATGGGAGAAACCTGTGCTATACTCTGTGTCGATGAAGCACGAAAAGAGCGAAATGCGTCGAAAGCGCATCATATTCGAATCCATTCGAACGGCTGTCGCCACGCTGATGCTGTTGGCCGCCAGCCTTTTGACCTTCGCCTGGTTCCACCACGCCCGGCCCAAGGAGCGCATGAGCGCCGGTCTCATCACCGCCACGCCCACCCCTGTCCTCGTGACACAGGCAGAGGCAAAGCCGGACCTTCCTTCCACGCCCGGCCCATCCGCCGTTTCCGATGCACCGGTTGCCACGCCGGAGCCTACGCCGGTATACGTCCCCTGGATAGATAAGTTTGCCGATCAGTTCACCGATACGGTGGTCTCCGACGAGCAGGGCTATTCCAGCCCGGACCTGGCCATCCATATCACCAAGGTCCAGTACGGCAAGGCGAAGACCGCCATGTACTATCTGGCCGACATCTATCTTGTGGACGTGTTCCAGTTCGAATCGGTCCTGGCCAAGGACCGGTTCGGCAGCGGTCTTCGAGAGAGCGTGAAGGACATGGGCAAGCGCAGCGGCGCCCTGTTGGCCATCACTGGGGACACCTACGGCAACCAGGATGCGGGCATCGTGATCCGAAACGGTATCGTCCATCGGCAGGAAAAGAGCACCTTCGACGTCTGCGTCCTCTACTACGACGGGACCATGCGGACCTTCTCCTCGGACGATTTCTCCCTTGAGCAGGCCATCGCCGACGGGGCCTACCAGGCCTGGAGCTTCGGGCCCCTGCTGCTGGACGAGCAGGGCCAGCCCATCCCGGACGAACAGCTGAACACCAGCAAGAACATCCGCCGGGCCAACCCCCGGGCCGGCATCGGGTACTACGAGCCGGGCCACTACTGCTTCGTGGTGGTGGACGGCCGGACCGACGACGCCTCCGGCCTCACGTTGGAGCAGTTCTCCCAGTTGTTCGCCGATCTCGGGTGCAAGGCCGCCTACAACATGGACGGCGGCCGATCCGCAGAGATGTACTATAACGGCAGCGTGCTCAACGACCCCTACAAGGGGGGCCGTTCCGTCAGCGACTGTCTGATCATTCGAGAGACCTTTGGAAAGGAGCCGTAAATGCGACTGTTGGTTAAGGTATTGCAGGCCGTCCTGATCGTCCTGGCCCTTATGATGATGATCTTCCTGGTGCTGGACGGGTTCAATCCCACCATGAACTTCCTCAGAAACGGCATCACCAAGGGGCTTTTGTGGGCGTTCTCCCTGTTGGCGCTGGCGGACGGGCTCCTGGTCATGGGATCCGTGATCACCGGCCGTTTCCGCACAGGCAAGAAGAAGCATAAACACACCGCCCACGGCGAAGAATAACCCCTATGCTCTCCCTGCTTTTCTCCATCCTCATGGGCGCCGTCATCGGCTATGGGACCAACACCCTTGCCGTGGGCATGCTCTTTCGCCCGTTCAAGCCCATTTATATAGGCAAGTGGAAGCTGCCCTTCACCCCCGGCCTCATCCCCAAGGAGCAGGCCCGCATCGCGGACAGCCTGGGGGAGCTCATCGAAAAGGAGCTGTTTTCTCCCGAAGTCGTGTCCGAAGCCCTGGGTACTCCCGAAGCGAAGGCGTCCATCGGCGCCTGGCTCGATCGCCTCTTCGATTCGGCCGCCGCCACGGAGAAGACGCCCCGGGAACTGCTGATCGAGACCTTCGGAGAAGAATCCTACATACAAAAAAGAGAAGAGCTTTCCACCCTTCTCTGTTCGTATTTGGTCAAAAAAGCTTCCCAGGCGAAGCTGGGAGAATCCTTTGCCCGGCAGCTGTCTCATCGGACGGACGAAAAGGTCCCCTTCCTGCGGAGCGGGAGCCTGGAGGACGTGTACGTGAACACCCTGGGCAAGCTCATCGATCGGGAGCTGGAAAAGAGCCTGCCGGGGATCGTGGAGCAATACGTGTACAGGGAGGCCGGTTCCTTCCTGGGGACGCCCCTGTCCACCACGCTAAAAAAGCACCAGCAGGAGCTACCCAAGCTGAAGGAAAGCCTGCTGGGCCTGATCCACGCCGCCATCGTAGGGGCGCTGCCCCAGCTGCTGAGCTCCGGGGAGATCAAGCGGCTGGTGGTCATGCGGATCGGCGCCCTGGAGCCCAGGGAGCTGGACAAGCTCCTGAAGGGGCTCATGAAAAAGGAGCTCGCCGCCATCGAATGGCTGGGCGCGCTCCTGGGCGGCATTTTGGGTGCCGTTACCTATTTTGCCGGAAGGCTGTTCTGATCGTCCACATACCGTTTGACGGCGCTGCCCCAAATGTGCATGGTCCATTTTTGCGGCATGAACTTGCTCCATAGGTGCTCGTATTTCACAAAGAGCGAGCACACGGACATATCCTTCCCCTTTTTTGCATCCTTCAGCGCCTTCACGGCCACCCTTTCGGGGGATACTATGCCTGGGAATCTCATTCGCCTGCCCGCATGCTCCTTTTTGAGCATCTGGGTGTCTATCCAGCCGGGGCAAACTGCCGTGCAGGTGATCCCCTTCTCCCGCCACTCATAATTCAGACTCCTCGAATAGGAGCGCAGATATGCTTTCGTAGCGGAGTACAAAGCGATGTAGGGATTGGGCTGGAAGGAGGAAGCGGAGGAAATGTTCAGTATCCTGGCTCCTTCCCTCATGTACGGCAAGGCATACTGGCAGATCAGCGTCGGCGCCTTACAGTTTATTTCGATCGTGCTTGAAATCTCGTCGCCGGAAAAGGCCTCTATCCGGCCCATTCTGGCCATGCCCGCATTGTTGATGAGGAACCGAACGTCCGGCCTACGCTCCTCCAAAAGGGCAGCCAGCTTCTTCACTTCAATCTCATCGCTCAAGTCGCACAGCACGGGAAACACCTTGTTTCCAAAGGTGCTGCAAATCTCCTCCAGCTTTTTCTGATTTCTGGCAACGGCCCATATCTCGTCGATATCTTCCCGAAGCAATTCGCGCAGGAACGCCTGTCCCAGCCCTCCGGTGGCGCCGGTCAAGATCGCTATGCGTTTCATCAATTTGTTTCCGTCACATGCTGCAGAAGGACCGCTGTGGTCAGGGCGCCTACGCCGCCCTTGAAGGGGCACAGGTGCTCCACGATGGAGGCGATCTCCTCCTCGACGGCGTCGCCGCCCACGTTGATGAGCGTCTGGCCGGGATGAACGCAGTCCTTGCCCACCAGCCCCTCCCGGCCGGTGGCGCAGACGAGGATGTCCGCCTGGCGGCAGATGCTAGGCAGATCCTCCGTCTTGCTGTGGCAGATGGTCACCGTGGCATTCCGGTCCAGCAGAAGCATGGCAAGGGGCCGCCCCACCGTCAGGGACCTGCCCAGGATCACCACGTGCTTGCCTGAAACGGGCACTTCATAATAGTCCAGCAGCCGTACGCAGGCCTCCGCCGTGCAAGGGGTGGTGCGGGGGTACGCCTTAATGCCGCCCTTATACAGGGTGGAAAAGCTGCTTGGGCCGGTCCCATCCACGTCCAGTTCATGGGGGATCGGGATGGGCGTCTTGGTCTTGCTGAGCACGATCATGCCGCCCAAAAGTTGAGGCGGCAATGCCGTCCCCTCGGACAATGGGCGAGCGTAGACAGGGATGCCGTGGGCCTCCCCCGCCCGCTGGATGCTCCTCAAATACCAGCCCGCAGGCTTGTCCTCGGGATCGTAGAGGGCGAACAGGCCGGGGACTTCATCAAGGGACCGGACCCGCTCGTCGATCTTCGAATACAGCTGTTCCGCAGGCTGTTTTCCAGTGAGCAGCATCAGTTCCCCTCCTCCAGGAGGCAGACCTCCTTGAAGTAGGGCAGCTCCTCGATCATGTGGCAGAAGTCGTGCCATTCGGTGAGCTTGTGGTCCTTCCTGGACCAGTACATATGGAGCAGTACCTCGTAGTTGAGCTGGACCGTGGCCCGCATGCAGTAGCCCTCGGGCAGCAGCTCGATGAGCGCCCGCCAATACTTCTTCTCCTTGGTGGCGTTGAAATCCAGTCGGAGCTGCTCGCAGGCCCCGATGACGGCGTTCAGGGCCTCCTGAGCATAGGGGACCTCGTCGATGCCGTCGTGGGCGAAATCCGCCGTGGTGAAGGTCTTGGAATGGATCTTGTGCATCTTGGAGCAGGAGTTGCGCACCGTGCCCACCTTGTAGGTGTCGAACTCGAACCACCAGGGCTGCATGGCCGTGATATCCATGCTGACGTTGATCATCCTGAGATACTTCCTATGGTCGCTGCCGGCCTTCCGAAGCCGCTTCATGAGGTCAAGGTCGTTGGGCCCGATCTTAGCGATCTCCTCGCCGTTCTCAAAGGTGATGGTGCTGTCGCTCTTCTTCCAGCTGTTCAAGGGATTGCGCATACCCCTGAGGGCAGCGGCGAAGCCCGAAACGCAAATGTTTTCGATCCGGATCATGTTTTATTCCCCTCCTGTATGATAAACGTTTTAAACCAGTTTCTTTCGAAGCTCCTGGGCTGACAGGGGCGAAAGCAGCCCCAGCGGCACGTCCAGCACGGTGAAGCAGCCGGTCTGTCCCTGCTCATGGAGCCGGCAGCAGGCCCGGCCGTAAGCGGCCATGATGGCGCCGGTGAACATGGGGTTGGAGTCCAGCTCCAGCTTGAACTCCATCAAGGAGTCGTACTGCCGCGCCTCCCCAAGCTTGCCGCTGCGGATCACGAAGCCGCCGTGGGGCATGGCCGAATGCTCCGCCGCCATCTCCTCGGCGGAGATGAAGTGGACCGTGGTGTCGTACTCGTCGAAATAGTTGGGCATGGTGATGATCTCGCGAGCCACCCGCTGGGGATCGGCCCCCTCCTTCAGTACCACGTACACCTCCCGGGTGTGCTTCTCCCGGGCGGTGAAGCCGCTCTCCCCCTTGCGGACGGCGCTCATGGTCTTCTGCACGGGGATGGTATACTGCCGGGCGTCGGCCACCCCCTCCACGCGCCTGACCGCGTCGGAATGGCCCTGGCTCACGCCTGGGCCCCAAAAGGTGTCCCCCGTGCCGTCGGGCAGGATTGAGGTCCCCAAAAGGCGCATCAGGGAGAACAGGCCCGGATCCCAGCCAGTGCTGATGACGGCCGCGGTCTTCCCCGCCTTGGCCGCCGCGTCCACGTTGGCAAAGTGCTCCGGGATGCGGGCGTGGGTGTCGAAGGTGTCCACCACGCAGTACCGCCTGGCCAGCTCCGGAGTCTGGACGGGCAGGTCCGTGGCGCTGCCGCCGCAAAGCAGCAGCACGTCCACGTCCGCCTTCTGCTCCACAAGAAAAGAGACGGGAAACACCGGCGTATCCGCCCGCAGCGGATGAACGGATGCGGGGGCGCGCCTGGTAAAAATGCCCGTCAAAACCATGTCCTCGCTCTGCAGGACGGCGGATTCAGCGCCCCGTCCCACATTGCCGTAGCCAACGATGCCAACTCGGATCATGCCTAAACCTCTTTTTACCTTGATATAGGAACAGTATATTATCCTTTCGCGGCAAAGTCAATCGTTAGTCCCCCATCCCTCCGCCAGGATCGGCATGGCGAAGGGAGCCTGAGCCGTGACGCGGCCGTCCCCGTCCAGGGAGATAGGCGTGCCCAGGTAGGTGGGCTCCGGCCGGACGGCGGCAAAGATCACGTCCTTTACCCGGGCCAGGGCTTCCCTGGCCTCGAAATACCGTATGCGCTGACAGGGCTCCCGGTCCGCCTCCACCCCATAGGTCTCCATGTCCATGGTGTCAGCTAAATACACCGCCCTGGACAGATGGTATCGCTGGGTGACCACCACGCAGCTCTGGGCCCCGAAGATGGTCGCCGCCCGGTACATGGTCTCATAGGTGGAGAAGCCCGCATGGTCCAAAAAGATATCCTTCTCCGGCACGCCCTGCTCCATGGCATAGGCTTTCATGGCGGTGACCTCGTCGTAGTCCACCTTGCCGTGATCCCCGGAGAGCAGGAGACGGTCGGAAACGCCGGCCCGATAGAGGTCGATCCCCGTGTCCAACCGATCCTTCAGTACGGTGCAGGGGGTCCCGTCCTCATAGACCCTGGCGCCAAGGACGATGATGCAGTCCACCTTCTTTTCGGACAGTGCGTTGGGCCAAACGATCTTCGACGATGCCGTGTGGATCACCCGAAAATTTGCGAGGACGCAGAATGCGATCACCGCCAGGCATATACAGCTGCAGATCCGTATCAACCGTTTCATCATTTCCCTCACTCCTTTCGATGACGAAAGCGTACCATCCATATGCGGACAAATTGCGTCATAGATTCGGACAAGTCGCGGAATGAGTATGAACAAAAAGAAAACCGCCCGTCGGCGGCTCAGGAAATGAGGTCCTGCATGTCGGGCGGCAAGGGCGAAATGCATTCGATCCTTTCCCCCGTCAGCGGGTGGAGAAACGCCAGTCGATGGGAATGAAGGGCAGGTCGGTCGATGGCCTCCGACCGGGTCCCGTACAGCCAATCCCCCGTCAGAGGATAGCCCAGATGGGCCATATGGACCCGCAGCTGATGGGTACGCCCGGTCTTGGGCAAGAGGTGCAGGAGAGTCCTGCCATTGCCCGTGGAAAGGGTCTCATACTGCGTCAGGCTTTTCGCTCCATCCGGTCTGACTTCGTGCCGATAGGAGGAGCCGCCCACAAGGCCGATGGGCGCGTCTATAACGCCCGAGGGCGGCGCGACTATCCCCTCCGCCACCGCCAGATACTCCCGACAAAAGGCGTCCGTATGGAGGCGGCGCTTCATGAGTTCATGCATATAGCCGCTTTTGGCCACCAGCATCAGTCCCGTGGTGCCTTTGTCCAGCCGGCTCACGAAATGGGGATAGTCCCCCGCTGAAAGATAGGCAAGGAGCCCCTGTTCGAGGCTGGGTTCCGATGGGTCCTTGGTGGGGTGCACCGGCAGGTGAGCCGGTTTATCCACCACCAGCAGATCCTCGTCCTCATAGGCGATGGAGATCTCCATCGAGATGGGATTGAGATGCCGGGGCGGCTCCCGATCCCCCACGTCCGCCGAGATTAGATCGCCCGCCTTGAGTACATAGGTGGAATAAACCCTCTGCCCATTGACGCAGATGCCGTTTTCCCGGCGCTTCAGCCGGGAAAGGAGCCCGCGGGAGACCTGCAGGCGGCCCATCAGTACCGTCTCCACCCGTTTGCCCGCGTCCTGTTCCGTTGCTCGAAAGGTCAGGATTCGCATGCGTCCAGGGCTGCCAACAGCTCCTCGATCAGAGGCAGCTTCTTTTCCTCCGCCATGAAGGACGCCCGGACGCTGTTGATATTGCAGCGGATGACGTCCTGCAAGGTGAGGCCCATGTATTCGATGCAGCGGTCGTACTCCTTGTCGAGGTCGATATCGGAAAGGATCATGTTGTCCGTGTTGATGGTGCAGTTCAGCCCCATGTCCATGAGCTTCTTTAGGGGATGGGCCTCATAGGAGGATCGGGTGCTGCACTGGATGTTGCTGGTGGGGCACACCTCCAGCGTGACGCCGTCCCGGATGGCGCGGGCGCACAGGTGCCTGTCCTCGAAGATGTGGTGGCCGTGGCCGATACGCTTTGCGCCGAAATCCAGCGCCGCTTCCACGGTCTCCGGGCCCTGGCTGTCCCCGGCATGACAGGTGAAGGGGATGTCCAGCTCCCGGGCGAGCGCGAACACCGGCGCGAAGCCAGACAAAGGCGTCAATCCTTCCGCGCCGGCCAAATCTATGGCGACCACGCCCTCCTGCAGCGCCCGGGCTGCCTCCCGGACCGTCTGCAGATTCTGTTCCATGTTGACGCGATAATCGCCGACGCACATGGCGCACAGGATCACGCCGATGTCGATGGCGGGGTTCTCCGCCATGCCCTGCTTCACCCCGGCGAGGACCGCCTCCACGGCGTCCCGCTGTTTTAGTTCCTTTCTTAGATGCAGCTGGGGGGCGAAGCGTATCTCAGCGTACCGAAGTCCCTGCCCGGCCAACAGCCGCACCAGCTCATAGGCCGTGCGCTCGAGGGCCGCTCTGTCTTGCAGGATCTGCAGCGGCATCTCGAACCGCTTCAAATACTCGTTTACGCTCCGACAATCCGCCGTCACCACGATGAACTCCCGGAACGCCTCCAGGGTGTCCGCCGGCAGGGCGATACCCCGCTCCACCGCCATCTCCCATGCGCTTTCGGGAAGCATGGACCCGTCCAGATGCAGGTGCAGATCGATTTTGGGAAACCTGTATTTGCTCATTGGCTTTGCTCCTCGCCTTGTATTTTTTATATTGTACCATATCCCGTTCCATCTTGCCACGGCTTTTTCCCGCCTTGACACAGAAAGGCGAATAGGTATAGTATATTGTCGAAAGAGATCACTTTCTCCATACTTACAGAAAGGACGGACACCATGCATTGCATCCATTGCGGCGCGCTTCTTCCGGAAGGCGCCAAGTTCTGCACCTCCTGCGGGCTTCCCGTACAGGCCGCTCCCGCAGCGACCGAACAGCCTGTGGTCGAAGAGCCGGTGGAAACGCCTGTTCAGGAGGCCGAGGAGGCCCCTCAAGCGCCCGTGAACGCTTCCGAAGGGTACAAGGCTGCCAACGCTCAGCTGCCCCCCTCCTATTCCAATCCCAACTATTCCTCTCAAGCACGGCCCGCCGCTGCTCCCGCGCCTTCGACTACCAACGGTCTGGCCATCGCCGGGTTCATCTGCTCGCTGATCTTCATACCCGTGGGCATCGGCGTCCTGTCCGCCATCGCCGGCCTCATTTTGAGCATCATGGGGCTCAACAGCGCCAAGAAGCTGCCGGAGAACAAGGGTCACGGACTGGCTTTGGCCGGCACCATCATCAGCGGCATCCGTATCGCGCTCATACTCATCGGCATCATCGCCCTTCTGGCGCTCATGGTCCGCGGTGTCGGACACGTGGGCCACGAGCTGATCTCCAACTGGTCGGAGTACGTACCCTACAGCTATTGAGAAACCCTGCGTATCAAAAAAGCCCTTAACGGGCTTTTTTGCTTTCTTCGATCTTTTGTGCGGTGTCCAGCCGGATCTGTTCTCTGAGGGCCATCAGATAGGGTGAGAAAGCCGCCTGGTCAAAGCCATAGGTCATGTTCAGCTCGTACTCCCGGGGTATCCAGGTAGAGATAGGCGCCTCGTTATGCTGCAGGATCGCTTCCATCTTATCTAAAGCCTTATATATCTTAGCCTCCTGGGTCTCCAAGGCCTCCATCTCCCCATAAAGATCCAGCATGCGGGTGGAATACGGTTCCGGCAGGGAGCGGACCCAGTCCCCCAAAAGCAGCTCCTCCCGCTGCTCGTCCGCATCGGTTTTCAGAAACGTGGGGATGTCCCCCGTGAAACATTCCCCCAGATCGTGGATCAGGCACATCTCCATGACCTTGTCCATGTCCGCCTCCGGGAACTCATCCCGCAGGAAGAACGCCATCAAGGCGATGCGCCAGCTGTGCTCCGCCACGCTCTCGCGGCGTCCACCGGAGGAATAGCTGTGCCGCACGGCGTCCTTCAGCCGTTCGGCCACGTGCATCACATCCAAAAACGCCTGAATTTCCATCCTCTTCTCCTTTACACCCTGTCCAGGAACGCGGCGCCGATGGTGCCCGCATCATTCCCCAACGTGGCCCGCCGAATGGGCGGCACGCCGATCAGGTCCGAAGCGAACACGTACCGCGGCAGCAGTGCGTTCAGCTTATCCATCAGGTATTCCCGCTGATTGGAGAGGCCGCCCCCGATAAGCACCACGTCCGGATGGAACACGGTGACCAGGGAACCGATGGCGTTGGCGAGATACCGGCAGTAGTGCTCCACCACTTCCACAGCAGCCCTGTCCCCCATCTTGGAACACTCGAAGGCTGTGCGGCCATCCACCAGGCCCGCTTCTTTGGCGTAAGCATGCATGGCGGAGGACGGGTCTGCCTCCATGGCACGAAGGGTCTGCTTCACCAGGGAGCTGACGGAGCAGTACGCCTCGGTGCAGCCTTGCATGCCGCATCCACAGGTGGTTCCACCCATCTCCAAGACCATGTGCCCCAGCTCTGCGCCCAAGCCCTGGCCGCCCACGAAGAGCTTCCCATCGGCGACGATGCCGCCGCCTACGCCGGTACCCAGCGTCAGCATGACCACGTTGTCATAGCCCTTGGCGGCGCCCGCCATGGTCTCGCCCACCACAGCGCAGTTGGCGTCGTTGCCTACGTAAACAGGCACCGGCAGGAGCTTTTGTATCGCATCCCTAAAGGGCACGTTTTGCCAGCCGCTGAGATTCGGAGCCGACACCACCACGCCCGTCCTGGGATTCAGCAATCCGGGGATGCCGATGCCCACCGAGGCAAGATCCTTTACCTGGAGCCCAGCTTCCTGGGCCGCCAGTTCAACCGCATAGGCGATATGCCGTACCGACATCTCGAAACCGGCGTCCCCGCCCGTGGGCACGCTCACCTTATGCAGGATGGCACAGGAATCGTCCACCACGCCAGCCTTAATAAATGTTCCTCCCACATCCACGCCTAAACGAAGCATCTTTATTTCCTCCTTCAATGATCCATATCTTCCAAAGCTTCGATCACGTTTGTGGCTCGAAGCATCCGTTCCCGCAATAGATCGAAAGCCTTGTCCGCCGAAGTCCCCAACAGGTAGCTGCCTAAGCATGCTGCATGATATGGTTCGACGCCCTGGCTCAGAAGGCCCGCGATGATCCCTGTCAGCACGTCCCCGCTGCCGCCCTTGCCGAGGCCGGCGTTCCCTTCCGCCACGATGCAGGTGCGCTTTCCGTCGGAAACCACCGTGGCGGCCCCCTTCAAGAGCACCGTGCACCCCCACTCGCTTGCATATCGCCGAGCAAGGCTGACGGGATCGTCCTGCACTTCCTCCGCAGAAAGGCCCGTCAGTCGGCTCATCTCCCCCGGGTGCGGGGTCAGGACGACCCGCTCATGCAGCAGGGGATACAGTTTTGGGTGCCTCGAAAGGCAGTTCAATCCATCCGCATCCAGTACAGCGGGCAGCTTCGCGCGCAGCACCGCCTCAATGAGGAGCGATATATCTCCGCTCCCGACGCCGCAGCCGAGGCCTACGGCTTGCTTGTCCGCCAGAGCTTGTATCGCAACAAGACAGCTTTCCGCGTCCCAATCCTCTCCCACGGGGATGCCGATGGCTTCCGGAAGATTAACCAGCGCCGTCCTCACCACGTCGGGACAGGCTGCGAACAGGATGCCGCACCCAGCTGCGAGACAGGCCCGGGCGCTCAACAGGGCAGCGCCCACGTATTTAGGGGAACCCACGCACAGCAGCGCCTTGCCCGAATCCCCCTTGTGGGCCGTCCGTTTCCGCGGCGGCAGGAGGCGCTTGGCGTCTGCGTCCTCAAACCGGAACAGGCCGTCCGTGGTCTCCGTCTCCCCGCCTATAGGCCGTATCTCGCCGCAGTGATCGAGACCGTCATGGAGGAACAGCCCCGGAAGGTACCCCGCCGGCGATACGGTAATCTTGGCTTGGACGGCTTTGGCCTGAGCCCTTCCTGTATCGGGGTCGACGCCCGCAGGGATGGCTGCGCTGACCACGGGGCAGCCCGAACCAGTTATGGCATCGATCCATCCACGACGCTTTTCCAACAGTGAACCTTCCCCTATCGATTCGAACAGAAGATCGCAGATCAATGAGCCCGACAGGTCCGGCAATTCATCCTTTTCTATCAGAACTATATCCGCCTGCTTCCCTAACGAACCAAGCTGCTCGGCCGCCAGCTTAGCCATCGATTCAAAGGGCTTTGCGCACAGCAGCAACCCCCGATCAAGGCCATTCTGCGCCATCAGCTCCTCGGCTGCTCGCACATACACGGCTGACGCTTGGAGCACCTCGTCGAACGATAAGGACTGCAGGGCCCGCGCATATTCCTTTGCGGACAGTATCCGCCTCAATTCTCTTCCTCCGCCGCTTCTCGAATGGCGGCTAAACTGGCTTCCGCAGAGAATCCTCGGCTCGTCAGGCGACGCAGCACCCTCTCCCGACGGATCGGCTCTTCGAGCGCGCTCATCTGACGCCAGAACTTTTTCGCCACTTCCAAGGCGTTGTCCGCTTCCGTCTCCGTCGGCAGCTCGTCCAGGACAGTCTGAATTATATCCTCCTGCAGCTTATGAGCTCTCAGATCCAGATACAGCTTTTGCCGACTCACCGGCTTGGTCGCAAGGCGCGACCGAACGAACTCCAGCGCGTACTCTTCATCGTTGAGCAGATTCAATTCCTGGAGCCGCTCCACAGTGGCCTGGATGTCGCTTTCTCCGTACTGGAGGTCGTCCAGTTTGTCCTCCACTTCCCTCACCGTGCGCATGCGGCCCGTAAGGTAGGAGAGCGCCGCATCCATGGGGCTCATATCGGCAGGTTTTGATGGTATGCTTTTCCGTTTCATGGCAATAGCATACCATATTCTGATCCGCTTGGATAGTCAAACGTCACAAATTTGTAACTTTGTTGTAAAGCATGGCGAAAAAGTATGGCAATCCCTCGGAAAACCTTTACAATGATACCATGTCATAAGGAGGGCTCTATGAGCAAAATTAACGGAAAAAAGAAGTATTGGGTTCTCGGCGCATGCGCAGGCGTTTTGGTGTTGGCAGGCGGCCTGTGTGCCATTCTGTTAAGCGGAAATGGTGCACAGCTCACCGAATCCGTTCCTGGCAGCGCCATGACGACCCCCTCCGCCGCTTCTCTGCCGGAAACCAATATCGTCGTAGGTACGCCTGAGGTGGATTTGATCGCTGAACAGCAGAAGCAGGAGATCGAAGCCATCGCCATCCGCAACAACATGCTGCCGGGCACCACTATCTATGGCGTAGATGTGGGCGGCATGACGCGGGAACAAGCCCTGGTTGCTGTGGAAGAAAAATTGACTCAGGAGCCTCTTGTCGTAAACTTGCTGCTTACTGACGGAACGAACGTATACCCTGCCTCCGGAGATGGCATCCAGGCTCTGCCTGCCGCTGTAGAGGAAGAAGAGGACGACGACGCCATCGACCCGGACATGAAGGCAGCCGAGGCAGCAGAAAAAGAGGAAGAAGAAGAGGAAGAGAAACAGGAATCTGCCGAAAAATTGCCCATCGGCATCCGTCTTAAGTACGACGTGGAAAGCGCCGTCGACGCCGCTTTCTCCCTCATGCGGGACAAGACCGTTCCCTATGAGACCTTCATGGCTCAGGTGAAGCAAATCGCAGCCGGCCAGGAGATCGCTCCCGCTCCAACGTATGATGAGGATTCCGTGACCCGTTTCGTGGCGTATCTGGCATCCCTGCTGGATAAGCCCGCCGTGAACGCCACCATCAGCATGGAAAAGAATCAGATCGTGTATACGGATGAGATCAAGGGGCAAGGCATCGATCAGGCCACGCTCGTCGAAACCATACTGAGCACTGATCCCTTCTCCGGCGAAGTACTTTCCATCCCCATCCACGATCTGGAGGCCAGCATCACCCGGGAGATGCTGCAGGGCAAATATGTGCTGCGCGGCTCCTATACCACCAGTTTCTCCGGCAGCACCAGCAATCGTAAGTACAATATCCGCTTCGGCGCAGACAAGATCAACGGCACTATCCTCAAGCCCGGCGACGTGTTCTCCGCCAACGATACCCTGGGCACCCGTACCCGCAAGAACGGCTGGAAGAACGCCGGCGCCTATGAGGGCGGCGAGGTAGTGGAGCAGCCCGGCGGCGGCGTATGCCAGCTTTCCTCCACCCTCTATAACGCGGCCCTGTATGCCGATCTGGAGATCGTAAAGCGCCAAAATCACAGCATGCCCGTACACTATGTGGACCGTGGTCGTGACGCTACTATCAACTCTGTGGGCAACAAAATCGACTTCAAATTCAAGAACAATACCTCCAGTGATATCATCATCATCGCCTATACCGAGGGGAACAACCTGCACATGGAGATCTATGGCGTACCCTTCGAGACCGATGAATACGACGAGATAAAGATCAGGACCAAGCAGACTAGCAGTACTTCCATCAAGACGGAATACGAATATGATGATACCAAGCCTACCTCCTATGAGGAAGTTTTATCCAAGGGGAGCAAAGGCTATACGGTCCGTACCTTCAAGGATTATTACAAAAACGGTGTTCGTGTTAAAACAGAGGAATTATTGCCTATCTCGACCTATAAGATGTTTCCCAAGAAGGTCAGGGTGGGCACCATAGAAGAGGCGAAGCCTACTCCCAAACCTTCCTCTGGCAACGGCGGGTCTGGAAACTCCGATCCTGGTTCGAATACCGGTCCGAGCGATGATCCCGGTTCCGGTGGTTCCAGCTCCGGCGGCGATTCCGGCGGCTCCGGCGGTTCCAGCTCCGGCGGCGATTCCGGCAGCTCCGGTGGGTCCAGCTCCGGTGGCGATTCCGGCAGCTCCGGTGGCGATTCCGGCAGCTCCGGCGGTTCCAGCTCCGGCGGCGATTCCGGCAGCTCCGGCGGTTCCAGTTCCGGCGGCGATTCCGGCGGCGATTCCGGCGGCTCCGGCGGTTCCAGCTCCGGCGATGATTCCGGTCCCGGCAACGATTGATATCTCCCCTTCATCCTCCCCTCTGCGTTCGCAAGAGGGGATTTTTTGTCAGAACGTTTTTCATCATTGTGAAAAACCTGCAAAACCATGGCAAAAAGCCACGGTTTTGAATTGACATGACGGCCCGAAAAAGCGTATGCTAAGCAAGTAGATTTATATCCCTCGCCCGGCTCGGCAGTACTGATCGAAAGGAGGCCTGCAAAATGGAGCTTGAACAGATGGATAAAGCCTTAAAAGCCAGCTGGCAAACCGTTGCCCAGAACATGAATATTGTCCGTCTGCTGCTGATCACCCGTCAGCCCAGCGAAGAAACGCAGGCCCTCCTCTCCCGCTCCGAAGCTATGATGAAAGAGCTCATGCAGGTGAAAGGCCTGACCACGGACACCTATGCTCTTGGGTATCTGCGTCCTGGGAACGACATGACGGTGTGCCGAGTGGAGGTAAAGCCGGAGGCCATGCCCGAGGTGCTCATGCGGCTCACCGCTTTAAACGGGGTATTGCTCTCCCTCATCGTCCATCAGCTGACGATCGAAGCAGAATAACGAAAAGCCATCATTTATTTGGAGGTGCCAAATGGCGGCGCTTTGTGTGCGATGCAAAAAAAATCAGGCCGTCCTCTTCGTCTCCCGCATGGAAAACGGGGAGATGAAGAGCGAGGGCTATTGTCTCAAATGCGCGAAGGAGCTGGGCATGAAGCCCATCGACGACGTGCTCAATAACCTTGGTTTGCGGGAAGAGGACCTGGACGCCATCTGTGAGCAGGCCAACGAGCTGCTGGGCGGCGAGCTCATGAACGTGGACCAGGACAACAGCAATATCGGCGAGACAGGCACGGAGAACATCCTGCGCCGTCTCTATGGGAACCTGTTCCCCCACGGCCTGCAGCGGAGCGATAACCCGTCCCAGGAACAGGCGCGGCCCAACGGCCCCAACCGGCAGCCCCGGCAGAACGGCAAGGAGCCGGAGAAGAAGTATTTGAACGCCTTCTGCATCGATCTTACGTCGAAGGCCAAAGCCGGTCAGCTGGACGGGCTCATCGGCCGGGAAACAGAGATGCAGCGGACCATGCAGATTTTGAACCGGCGCCTCAAGAACAATCCCTGCCTCATCGGCGAACCGGGCGTGGGCAAGACCGCCATCGTGGAAGGGCTGGCCCAGCGGATCGCCCGGGGGAACGCCCCTTATAAGCTCCTCAACAAGGAGATATGGCAATTGGACATGACGGCTCTCGTAGCCGGGACCCAGTACCGGGGCCAGATGGAGGGCCGCATGAAGGGCCTTTTGGACGAGATCAAGGGGTTGGGCAACATCATCCTCTTCATCGACGAGGTCCACTCCATCGTAGGCGCCGGCGACGCGGAGGGCGGCATGAACGCTGCCAACATCCTGAAGCCCGCCCTGAGCCGGGGCGACATTCAGGTCATCGGCGCCACCACCTTCACGGAGTACAGGAAGCACATTGAGAAGGACTCCGCCCTGGAGCGCCGGTTCCAGCCTGTGACCGTGGAGGAGCCCTCCATCGAGGATTCTATCGCCATCGCCATGGGCGTGGCCCACTATTACGAAGCCTACCACTCTGTCGTCATCCCCAAGGCCATGGCCCGGCAGGCTGTGCTGCTTTCGGAGCGATACATCACCGACCGCTATCTGCCGGACAAGGCCATCGACCTGTTGGACGAGGCGGCGGCGGACCTGAATTTGAACAGCCCCGTCTGTCGGGAGATGGAGAGCCTGAACGAACAGCTGAACCGGCTCAAAGCGGAAGCGGCCCAGCTCCTGCTTGGAGACCTGTCCCCTGAGACGGAGGAGCGGCTCTCCGCCGTGAAGGAGAGCACGGATATGCTGGAAGCGAAGCGCAAAGCCCTGATCGACGGAGGTCTGCCGGAGCTCACCGTGGACAACCTGGCCCGGATCATCGAGCTCTGGACCAAGATACCCGCGGGCAAGATCAAGGAGCAGGAGTTTTCCCGCCTCATCCACCTGGCGGACCGGCTCAAGGCCCGCATCGTGGGCCAGGATCAGGCGGTGGACGCGGTCTGTTCCGCCATCCGACGCCGCCGGGCGGGCATCTCCGACTCCCGCCGCCCCATCTCCTTCCTGTTCACCGGCCCCACGGGCGTGGGCAAGACGGAGCTGGTGAAGCAGCTTTCCCGGGAGCTCTTCGACGGGCCGGAAGCCCTGGTGCGCCTCGACATGAGCGAGTTCATGGAGAAACACGCCGTATCCCGCATCATCGGGTCTCCCCCGGGATACGTGGGCTATGACGAGGCCGGGCAGCTCACTGAGACCGTGCGCCGTCGCCCCTACTGCGTGATCCTCTTCGACGAGATTGAGAAGGCCCACCCGGACGTGATGAACATCCTCCTGCAGATTTTGGACGATGGTCACATCACCGACGCCCACGGGCGGAAGGTGAACTTCGCCAACGCCGTCCTCATCATGACCAGCAACGCCGGGTCCGATGAAAAGGGCGCCGGGTCCATGGGCTTCGACCGGTCCAGCAACGAACAGGCCAAGGACAAGGCCATGAAAGCCCTGAAAGCCTTCCTGCGGCCGGAATTCTTGAATCGGCTGGACGATGTGATCTGCTTCGAGCATCTGAGCGAGGAGAGCATGGCGAAGATCGCCCACATCCTCCTGAGGGAGCTGAAAGCCTCCATGGCGGAGAAGGGGATCGGCCTCACCTGGTCCGATGCCGCCGCCCAGCAGCTGGCCAAGATGTCCTACTCCGAGACCTACGGGGCCCGGAACCTCAGACGCTGCATCGAAAATGAGGTGGAGGACAGGATCGTGGACCTCATCATGGAGCAACAGGGGGCCGTCACCCGCATCAGCGTGGGCTGCCGAAACGGCAAGCTGACGGTCCAGGCAAAATAAGGCGAACATACGAAAAGAGGAGCGATTCGCTCCTCTTTTGTTATGCGTGGTTTTCTAAATATGGGCGCAGGACCGGACGGATGGGCTTTGATATCATGTCGAGGTCGATTTCAGAGGGGGCGAAAAAGCGCAGCTCCGTCATCTCGCCGTCGGCGTTTTTCGGCTCGCCTGTATAGTGGCGGCACAGGTAGACGATCTCGAAGTTGGACACCTCGTCGCCGTTGGGATAGACGTGATGGGCTTGGGGACCGGAGTTCACGCAGAAGAAGTCGAGTTCCAGGGCGTCGAGGCCCATCTCCTCCTTCAGCTCCCGCCGAGCGCAGTCCTCCGCGGGCTCGTCCACCTCCACGGAGCCGCCGGAGTACCCCCACAGGTGATCGTCGGACCGCTTGCCCAGGAGCAGCCGCCCCTGCTGGTCCACCACGATGACGCTGGCGGCGCACTGAATGACGGTCCTGTGGCCCACCAGCCGCCGCATCTCGGCCATGTATCCGGTCATGCCCATTTTACAGCAACGCCTGGGCGAATTCTTGGCCGTCGAAGGGCTTGAGATCGTCGATCCCCTCCCCCACGCCGATGAAGCGCACGGGTACGTGAAGGGTATTGCAGATGTTCACCACCACGCCGCCCTTGGCCGTGCCGTCCAGCTTGGTGAGGATCACACCGTCGAGGTCGCTGGCCTCCTGGAAGGCCAACGCCTGCGCGAGGGCGTTTTGGCCCGTGGTGGCGTCCAGCACCAGCAGCACCTGGCAGGGCACGCCGGGCAGCTCCCGGTCGATGACCTTGCGGATCTTGGAAAGCTCGTTCATCAGGTTCTTCTTATTGTGGAGCCGTCCCGCGGTGTCCACGATCAGCAGGTCGCAGCCCTTGGCCTTGTAGGAGGCGATGGCGTCGTAGACCACCGCCGCCGGGTCGGAGCCCTCCTGATGGCGGACCATGGGCACGCCGGCCCTCTCCGCCCAGATGCCCAGCTGCTCAGCCGCCGCGGCACGGAAGGTGTCTGCCGCCGCCAGCATGGGCTTGCGGCCCCGGGACTTGTACTCGTGGGCGATCTTGCCGATGGAGGTGGTCTTCCCCACCCCGTTAACGCCTACGATCAGGATGACGCCCGCCTGCTCATCCAGAGGGAAGAGCCCCTCCGGCGCCACCCGCTGGGCGATCAGGGAGATCAGCGCCTCCCGGGCCTCACCCCGGTTCTTGAGCTTCTCCTCCTTGATCTGCTTGCGCAGGGCTTCCACCAGACTGGTGGAGGTCTCCACGCCCATGTCCGCCAGGATCATGCTCTCCTCCAGCTCGTCGAAGAACTCGTCGCTGATGCGGTCCTCGCCGAAGATGGCGTCGAACCAGCTGTTCCGGGTCTTTTTAAGACCATCCTTCAGCTTTGAAAAGAAACTTGCCATCAAACTGCCTCCTCGAATTTAGCGGATACGATGCTGCTCACGCCCTTCTCTTCCATAGCCACGCCGTAGAGGGTGTTGCACACCTCCATGCTGCCCTTGCGGTGGGTGATGAGGATGAACTGGGTCTGCTTCCCATAGTCCCGGACGAACTCCGCGAAGCGGCTCACGTTGGCCTCGTCCAGACTGGTCTCGATCTCGTCCAGGAAGCAGAACGCCGGGCTCTTGACCCGCAGCATGGCGAACAGCAGGGCGATGGCCGTCAACGCCCGCTCGCCGCCGGACATGAGGCTCAACAGCTGCAGCTTCTTGCCCGGGGGCTGGGCGATGATGTCGATATCGCAGTTCAGCACGTCCTTGGGGTCGCTGAGCCGCAGCTCCGCCTGGCCGCCGCCGAACAGGGCCACGAACACGTTCTTGAACTCCTTCTGGACCCGGTCGAACTCTCCGGCGAAAACCTTCTCCATGGTCCGGGTGAGCTTCTCGATGAGGGTGTAGAGGTCCTGGGCCGCGTGGGTCAGATCGTCATATTGCTTGCTCAGGTTCTCGAACCGCTCCGAGACCTGGGCATATTCCTCGATGGAGTCCAGATTCACCGTGCCCAGGGAGCGAATCTGCTCCCGAAGCTTGGCCGCCCGCTGGCTGCTGGAGGTGATGGGGATATCCTCCCTCAGCTGCAGGGCGTTTTCGTAGGTGAGGCCGTAGTTCTGCCAGATGCGGTCCTGCTGCTGCTCCAAAGCCGTCTGGAGCTTGCCCAAAGCCATCTCCGTCCGGGTGCGGCTGTCCAGCAGCTCTCGGGTGCTGCCCAAGAGTTCGTCCCGCCTGGCCCGGCGGACTCGCAGCTCCTCCTTCTGGATGGACCGCTGGTCGTCCACCTTCTGTTGCTCCTGCTGGGCGGCGGACAGGATGGTCTTGGCCTCTTCGATGTGGGCCTGCAGCTCCAGTTGAGCCTGGGCCTCTCCTTCGGCCTCCTGCCGGGCTCGCTGAGCCTCCTCCAGAAGGGACGCCCGCTTTTGATGGCAGCGCTCGATCTCCCGGGTGAGCCGTTCCCGCTCTGCTTCCCGGGCAGAAGCTTCCTTCATGACGGCGGTGTGCCGGAGCCGGAGTTCAGTCAGGGTCTCCGCCTGCTCGTCACGCCGTTTGCGCAGGGCGTAGAGAGCTTTGCTCTCCTCCACGATCTCCTGGCGGGAAACGTTCCCATGCTCCTCGAGATCGGTCTGCTCGCTGTTCAGCAAGGCTTTTCGCTCCTGAATGGAACGAATATTTTCTCCGGTAGCGGTCAACTCCTCCTCCAGGGTCTCCCGATCGCCATTGGCCGATTCCATATCCCGCTGAATGATGCTGAGCTTGTCGTTCTGCCGCTCGAGATCGATATCCCTGTCGTGTAAATCCGCCACCAGCGCGTCCACCTGGACGGCGGCCAAAATGGCCTGCTGCTTCTTCTCTGACAGCCGATCGGCAGCGGCCTTGCGCTCCTTCTCCAGGTCAGCGTATTTCTTCTTAAGATCCGCGATCTCTCGCTCCCGGCCCAGGATGCCGAAGCTCTTGCGCTGGCTGCTGCCGCCGGTCATGGCGCCGCCGGGAGTGATGAGGTCGCCCTTCAGGGTGACAATCTGGAAGACGCCGCCGGAGCGCTCCTTCAGGCTCACGCCTACGGACAGGTCCTCCACCACCACGGTCCGGCCCAGGAGATATTCCACGGCCTTATCCATGCCGTCTTCCCAGCGGATCAAATCGCAGGCCAGGCCCACGACGCCCTTCTCCTGCAGGAAGTGGCGATCCTTATCCCGAACACCGTTCTCCGAAAGCAGGTCCAGGGGCAGGATGGTGCAGCGGCCGAATTCCCGCCGCCGCAGGGTCTCGATGATATATTTGGCGTCCCGGCCGGTCCGGCTCACCAGGTTCTGCTGGGCGCCGCCCAGGGCCGTGCCTATGGCGACTTCATACTGCTCGGGCACGTGGATGAGCTCCGCCACCACGCCCACGATCTTCTGCCGCAGCTCCACGTCCCGTTCGGCCAGGTCCATGATGAGCCGCACGCTGTTCTGATAGCCTTCCCGCTTTCGAGCCATCTCCTCCAGCACGTGAAGCCGAGAGGACATGGCGCCGCTCTCCTGCTCCTTTTGGCGCAAGGCGTTCGCCTCCGCTTCCTGACCCGCCAGGAGCTTGCCATGATTGTCCCGTGCTTCCCTCAGAGCTTCGCGGCTGTTTTCCCGCAGGGCGGACAGTTTTTCCTGTTCCTCTTTCGCCTGCTGCTGCTCCTCCTGGAGCTCTGCCAGCCGTTTATCGTTCTTTTCGATGTCGGCACGGATGGCCTCCGTCCTTTCCGTCAGGGACTGCTCCAAAGCGGACAACCGGGACAGGCTGCTCTTTTTATCGGACAGGCGGTTCAACTCCTCCATGATCCGATTCTTCTTCTCCTCCAGCGCCGCTTCCGCCTCATCGCAGGCCGTTTGAAGGTTTTGGAGAGCTTCGCTCTCCTGCTCGATCTGCTGCTGCAGCGCTTCCTTCTCCTCGTCGGATAGGCTGCCAAGGCTGTCCAGGGTCTGCTGACGCTCCGCGGCTTCCTTCTCCTGGGCTTCCGCCTCGGATAGAAGCCGTTCCTGCTCTTTCTCCAAGGTCTCCTGCTGGGCTTGCTTCAGCTTCATCTCTCCCTGAAGGCTCTCCACCTGGGAAAGGAGCTCCAAGAGCCGCTTCTGCCCCTCGTCCAGCTTTTCGTCCAGGGCTCGGATACGGTCCTCCAGCTCATGGCTGGCCTCCTGCAGCACCCCATCCTCGGATTCAACGCCGGAAAGCTTTTCTCGCACGCTGTCCAACGCCGTTTGCAGTTCCGCGATCTTGGCCCGGTTTTTCTCCGTCTCGTGGAGAAACAGATTCACCTCCAGCCGGCGCAGCTCCTCCCGGGCGCCCTGATACTGGATCGCCTTCTCCCGCTGCTCCTGCAGGGGACCGATCCGGCTCTCCAGCTCATGGAGGATGTCGCCGATGCGCTCCATGTTCTTTTGGGTATTTTCCAGCTTCTTTTCAGCCTCGGTGCGACGCACGCGGTAGCGCATGACGCCGGCCGCCTCCTCCAAAGCAGAGCGACGGTCGGCGGATTTGTTGGACAATATCTCGTCCACCTTGCCCTGGGAGATGATGGAATAGCCGTCCCGGCCGATGCCCGTATCCCGGAACAACTCCAGCACGTCCTTCAACCGACAGGTCTTGCCGTTGATGGCGTATTCGCTCTCCCCGTTGCGGTACACCCGACGGGTAATGGCCACCTCGGCATAGTCCACCGGCAGGGCATGATCGGCGTTCTCAAAGGTCAGCGTCACCTCAGCCATGCCCAAGGGACGGCGCTTTTGGGTGCCGTTGAAGATCACGTCCTCCATCTTGGCGCCGCGCAGGGCCCGGGCGCTCTGCTCGCCTAGCACCCAGCGGACCGCATCGGAGATGTTGCTCTTTCCGCTGCCGTTGGGGCCGATGACGGCCGTGATCCCGCTGCCAAATTGCAGTTCAGTTTTCTTTGCAAAGGATTTGAACCCCTGCATCTCCAGTTTCGTCAGTCGCATTCTTTACTATATCTTTCCATGGCCATCTGGGCGGCCGCCTGCCCGGCGGCCTGTTTGGATGGGCCGGAACCCGTGCCCCATTCCACTTCGTCCACCAGCACCCGCATGGTGAACAGTTTCTTATGATCGGGACCGGACTCGCTCACCAGCTCGTAGCGGATCGTCCGCCCCTTGTGATCGGCGTGGACCAGCTCCTGAAAGGCGGTCTTGCTGTCCTTGGAGGAGGAGCGATGCTCCAGCGTTTCAGCGGACAGGACGTACTCGTTGACCAGCCGCTGAGCTTCCTCCAGCCCCCCGTCCAGATACACGGCGGCCAGCACCGCTTCAAAGGCGTCGGACAGGATGGAATCCTTGTCCCGACCACCGCACTGCTCCTCGCCTCGACTCAAAAGGATAAAATCATTCAGGCCCAGCCGCCGAGCCGCTGCGGACAGGGCGCTCTCACAGACCAGGGAGGAGCGCAGCCGCGTCAACGCCCCCTCCCGCATCTCGGGATGGGCGTCGAAGAGATGGCGGGAAACCAGGTGCTCCAGTACCGCGTCCCCCAAATACTCCAGCCGTTCGTTGTCCTCCCCCATGCGATGCTGTTCCACCGCCATAGAGGAGTGGGTCAGGGCACGACGAAGCAGGCCTTCGTTTTGGAAACGATAGCCCAGCTTGTCCATGCACTGCTTCAAATCGACCATTATGCGCTCTCCTATAAAAAGGCCCGCATCCTGCCGGTGCGGGCTGACCCATTCAAACGAAAGGGTATGCTCAAATTATTTGGCAAGATAGCCCACCACATCGCCTACGGTCTTGATGTTGGGCAGTACCTCATCGGGGATCTCCACATCGAATTCCTGTTCCATATCCATGACCAGTTCCACGATATCCAGAGAGTCCGCATGCAGATCGTCGATCAAGCTGCTCGAGGGCGTGATGGTCTCCGGGTCGATGTCCAACTGCTTGGCGATGATCGCGCGTACCTTCTCAAAATCCATATTTGGCTCCTCCTGTATAAAATGCGTAGTTTTCCGAAAATTTACTTGCTAATTGTAAAACACAGGCCGCGATATGTCAACCAATTTTTTCTTCTACGGGCTGCTCATTTGAAGCCTGGACCGCCGCGGCGATCTTTTGTGTCACGCCGCCGCGCACCAGCTTTTGGGCCTGCCGGATGGCGTTGAAGAACGCCTTGGCGTTGGAGCTGCCGTGGGCCTTGATGACGCCCCCGTTGACCCCTAAAAGGGGCGCGCCGCCCACCTCGGTATAATCCATCTTTTTCTTCAAAGATGCGAAAGCGGGCTTGGCGATGGCGCCGCCGATAGTGCCCCGCAATGAGCCCATGAGCTCCGTCTTCAGCATGGAGGTGATGGCCTTGGCGGTGCCCTCGGTGCTCTTGAGGAGCACGTTCCCAGCGAAGCCGTCTGTGACCACCACGTCATAATCGCCGCTCATCAGCTCCCGGGCCTCACAGTTCCCAGCAAAGCGGATGCCCTCCAGCTCCTTCAGCAGCGGATAGGTCTCCTTGGTGAGCTCGTTCCCCTTCTCCGCCTCCTCGCCGTTGTTCAGCAGGCCCACAGCGGGATCCTGCACGCCTTCTACCAGCTCCATATAGGCGCTGCCCATCTGAGCGAACTGGACGAGATACAGGGGCTTGCAGTCCACATTGGCCCCGGCATCAATGATCATGGTATGGCCCCCCTGCAGATTGGGGATCAGGGGCGCCAGGGCGGGCCGCTGCACGTCCTTGATGCGGCGGATGATGAGGGTGCCGCAGGAAAGGACCGCGCCGGTGCTGCCTGCGCTGATGAAGCAATCCGCCTCCTTGTCCGCCACCGCCTTGGCGGCCAGGACCATGGAGGAGTTCTTCTTGCGGCGCACCGCCACGGCCGGGGCTTCCTCACAGGTGATGACTTCGGTGGAAGGCTTGACGATCAGCCGGTCAGCCGGGTATTCCTTCCCCTCAAGGCAGGCCCTGATCTGCGCCTCGTCGCCGAACAGCCAGATGACAAAGTCGTTTTCCAATTCACGCAGGGCCAGCAGCGCGCCGTCCACCACTGCCTGGGGGGCGTGATCGCCGCCCATGGCATCCAATGCAAAGATCATATTCCGCTCCTTCGTAGACTTTTTCTGTAGTATACATGGATTTGCCCGCGATTTCAACCGCAAATCTGCAACTTGGAAGGAGCGAGAAGAAACCAGTTACCGCTTTGGATGGTCTAGCAGCAGGCCCCTCACCATGGCCCCTGCCATGCCGGCGGCGATGCAGATGATAAGGTCCCCCACCAGCGCCCAGGAAGGGACGAATCCGCCCATGCACAGGCTAAGGCCCGCCACCAGGATCACATCATACAGCGCGCCGGCCACGGCCCCCGTGACGGCAGTGGATTCAGACGATCTGCACAGGGCGAAGAATCCCGCCGCGAAGGGGCAGATCACCTTCAGTATGCCGTTGACGGGGCCGATAGCCCCCTCCCCCGCCTTGTCCCAATACAGCAGGAGCGACAGGAGCAGCATCCCCACGAGAGCGATCCCGCAGCCCACGAGGGCCCCCGTCAGCTGCCGCCAGGTGAACATCCCTTTCGTACGCCTTGTCCGCTTCTTCATTCCGAACCTCCCGATCGTTGATAAGAAACCTTATGCGACTAGGCCCTGAGAAATGAAAAAGCCGGCCAAAGGCCGGCAAAAGGATTGGATGAAGGTTACTCCACCACAGACTCGTTCATGGTGTTCTCCGCACCCTTCTCCTCGATCTGGGAGATGGCGCCGCGGGCGAAGACCAGATGGATCTTGTCGGGGCCAACCTGCATGACCACGTAGTCGTCCTTCACGGAGGTGATGGTGCCATAGATGCCGCCGATGGTGCGGACCCGGTCGCCGGGCCGGATGGAGGCGAGCATCTCCTTGACTTTCTTATCCCGCTTGCGCTGGGGAATGATCATGACGGCCATGAGGACCACCATGATGAGGATCAAAGGAAGGGTGGACATGAGAGAGGAAGCGGTTCCCTCAGCGACCGCGGCCACGACGGGGCCCATGAAAAGATGCAGCATGTAACTTGATTTCCTTTCCGAATTTCAACTTTGATTTTACGACAGATTCCTTTCCGCGTCAAGAGAGAAAAAGCTCCTTCGCCTCCGGATGAGAGCGAAGGAGCTTCCTTCATTTGAGCAACGAGCTGCGCTTGATCGCGCGAGCGGCCCGCTTGCCGTCCCGCTTCATGCGCCGCCATACGTCGGGATAGAGAGCGTTCATCGCCGTGACCGCCAGCGCCATGCCGCCGACCATGCCTAAGCCCACACCTGCTGTTCTCATGTCCGTTTACCGCCTTTCCTTCACGATGGAGGGAGCATATAAAACGCGTCCCTCTCCTGGTAGTATGCAGGAGAGGGATCGGGAACATACAGGTATTTTTTTGCATTTTTTCGCTATCCGCGGAGTCGGGCCACCGTCTTGGGCAGGACGTCCAGGACCCGGTCGATCTCCTCCGCTTTTGTATACCGGCCCAGGGACAGCCGCAGCGGCGCGCAGCGCCTGCCGTTCAGCAGCCCCATGGCCTGCAGCACGTGGCTGGGTTCGTTGGACCCGGCGGTGCAGGCGGACCCAGCGGAGGCGGCCATGCCCTGCATGTCCAGCAGGGCCAACAGCTCGTCGGGGGACACGCCCTCGAAGAGGAAGCTGACCACGCCGGGCAATCGTTCCATCCTGTGGCCGGTCAGCTGGCAGTCGGGAACGGTGGACAGGATGCCGCCGATCAGCTGTTCGGACAGGCTTTGGAGGCGTTCCTTCTCCTGCTCCATATCCTCTGTCTGCTCCATAAGAGCTTCCGCCATGCCGACAGCGCCGGCCACGTTCTCCGTGCCGGCCCGGCGGCGCTTCTCCTGCTCCCCGCCTGTTATAAGCGGCACGACCTGCGTGCCCTTGCGGACGTAGGCGGCGCCCACGCCCCGGGGACCGTGGAACTTATGGGCGGAAAGCGTCAGCATGTCCGCCCGTAGCGCCTGCACGTCGACAGGCAAGTGGCCCGCCCCCTGCACGGCGTCCACATGAAACAGGACACCCCGCTCCCGGCACAGGTTGCCGATGCTGGATATGGGCTGCAGCGTACCCACCTCGTTGTTGGCCAGCATGACGGACACCAGGACCGTGTCCGGCCGCAGGGCTGCGAACAGGTCCACCACGGACACACGGCCGTACCCATCCACGGGCAGGACCGTGAGCTGGATGCGCCCCTGCTTTTCCAACGCGCGGAGGGTGTTCAGCACGGAGGGATGCTCCACCGCGGAGGTGATCACATGGCTGCCCCGATCCCGATTCGCCTCTATCGCGCCCCGGAGGAGATAGTTGTTGCCTTCGCTGCCGCCGGAGGTGAAGACGATCTCCCCCTCGTCGGCGCCGATGCACTGGGCCACTTGGCCCCGGGCCCTTTCCAGAGCCTTCCGCGCCTCCCGGGCATAGCTGTGGAGGGAGGAAGGATTCCCCTGCTCCCCCTCCATAAGAGGCAACATGGCCGCCAGCGCCCGGCGGGAGAGCCGGGTGGTGGCGGCGTTGTCCAGATACATGCGGTCCATCCCCGTTACAGGGCCTTGTTCAGCATCTGCTCCAAAGCGGCCTTGGGCCGGGCGCCGATGGCCTTGTCCACCAGCTGGCCCTGCTTGAAGAGCATCAGGGTGGGGATGTTCATGATGCGGTACCGCTGGGCGAGCTCGCCCATCTCGTCCACGTCCACCTTCGCGACGACGACCTTGTCCGCATACTGGTTGGCGATCTCCTCTACGATGGGAGCGATCATGCGGCAGGGGCCGCACCAGGTGGCCCAGAAATCCACCAGCACGGGGAGTTCCCCGGTAATCAGTTTGTCGAAAGCATCCTCAGAGCCGATATGGATCACGTTTTCGTTTGCCATGATGTGTTCTCCTTTTTTTATTTAGTCTTCCAGGTCCTTAAATGAGATATGCAGCTCGTCCAGCTGCTTCTGCTCCACTGGATAGGGCGCGCCGGTCAGGGGATCGGAGGCGTTCTGCACCTTGGGGAAGGCGATCACGTCCCGGATGCTGCCCGCGCCGCAGATGAGCATGGCCAGCCGATCGAGGCCGTATGCGAGGCCGCCGTGGGGCGGCGTGCCGTACTTGAAGGCGTTGAGCAGGAAGCCGAAGCGCTGCTGGGCCGCCTCCTCGGTGAAGCCCAGGGCCTTGAACATGCGCTTCTGCAGCTCCGCCGAATGGATACGGATGCTGCCGCCGCCGATCTCGTTGCCGTTGAGCACGATGTCGTAGGCCTTGGCCCGGACCGCGCCGGGGTCCTTTTCGATGAGGTCCAGGTCCTCGTCCATGGGGCTGGTAAAGGGATGGTGCATGGCCATGAACCGGCCCTCCTCCTCGCTCCATTCGAACTGGGGGAACTCCACCACCCACAGAAGGGCGTAGGTGTTCTCGGGGATCAGATGGAGCTTGTTGGCCACCTTCAGCCGCAGCGCGCCCAGGGAGGCCCAGACCACGCTGTTCTGGTCCGCCACGATAAACAGCAAATCGCCCTTCTCGAAGTTTGCCTTTTCTTCGATGGCCGCCACTTCTTCGGCGGACAGGAACTTCAGGATGGGGCTCTGGATACCCTCGTCCTTGTAGTTCATCCAGGCCAGGCCCTTGGCCTTGTAGGTCTTGACGAACTCGCCCTCGGCGTCGATCTCCTTGCGGGAGTAGTGATGGGAGCCGCCCTTCACGTTGATGCAGCGGACGGAGCCGCCGTTCTTCACCGCGTTCGCGAACACGGAGAAGCCGCTGTTTTTCACGATGTCGGTCAGGTCCACCAGCTCCATGCCGAAGCGCACGTCGGGCTTGTCAGAGCCGTAGCGGTTCATGGCGTCGATCCACTTGATGCGGGGCAGCGGGTTGGGGATGTCCACGTCCAGGCACTCCTTGAAGACCCGGCGCAGGAACCCCTCGTTCATGGCCATCACGTCGTCCTCCTCCACGAAGGACATTTCAAGGTCGATCTGCGTGAAGTCCGGCTGCCGGTCGGCCCGAAGGTCCTCATCCCTAAAGCACCGGGCGATCTGCATGTAGCGGTCGAAGCCGGAGACCATCAGCATCTGCTTGAAGAGCTGGGGGCTTTGGGGCAGGGCGTAGAAACTGCCCGGATGGACCCGAGAGGGCACCAGATAGTCCCGAGCGCCTTCGGGGGTGCTGCCGGTCAGCACCGGGGTCTCGATCTCCACGAAGCCGTTCTCCGCGAAGTATTCCCGGGTGATATGGGCGATCTTATGGCGCATCATCAGGTTCTGCTGCATGACGGGCCGGCGAAGGTCCAGATACCGGTACTTGAGCCGCAAAAGCTCCCCGGCGTTGGTATCGTCGCTGACCTCGAAAGGCGGCGTCTCGCTGACGGACAGGATCTTGAAGTCCCTGACCTTCACCTCCACCTCACCGGTCTTCATCTTGGGGTTCACCATGTTGCCGGTCCTGGCTTCCAGGGTGCCCCGGACGGCCAGCACGTATTCCGAACGGATGGCGGACGCCCGATCGTAGTCCTCGGCGCTCAGGGTGCTGCTGTCGAACACCACCTGCATGAGGCCGGACCGGTCCCGGAGCTGGACGAAGATCAGCGCGCCCAAGTCACGGCGCACGTTGCACCAGCCCATCAGCGTCACTTCCCTGCCCACGTCCGCCTTTCCAAGCTCCGTGCAGTAGCAGGTGCGTTTCCATCCCTGCAGCAATTCACTCATGACTATTGCCTCCTATCGTTTCTGCAATATCCCTGGCGGTGAGCGATACCTCGATCTGCTCCCCGTCGGCCATTCTCTTAAGATTTCCTTTGCCGTTGGTCAGTTCGTTTTCACCGATGACCAGCACGTGCTTCGCCTCGGTCTTGCCCGCGTACTTGAAGTTGGCCTTGACGCTGCGTCCCACATGGTCCGTATCGGCGGCGTAGCCCAGCTTTCTAAGGCCGTTCACCAGCTCGAAGGCCTTCTGGCGCTCCGCGTCGCCCATGCCGAAGATCAGCACATCCACGGGCTCGGGCTTCGGGACCTCCACGCCCAGCTGATCGAGGTACAGCAGCAGCCGCTCGATACCCAACCCGAAGCCCACCGCGGCCACCTCGGGGCCGCCGATCTGCTTCACCAAGCCGTCGTACCGGCCGCCGCCGCAGAGGGTACCCTGAGCGCCCGCCGCGCCGGAGACGATCTCAAACACGGTGCGGGTGTAGTAGTCGAGGCCACGGACCAGCATGGGGTCCATCTCATAGGGGATGCCGATGGCGTCGAGATACCCCCGTAGCTTGTCCATATGGGCCCGGCACTCGTCGCACACGTAGTCCATGGTGTGGGGCGCGTTGGCGTTGATCCTCTTGCAGGACTCTACCTTGCAGTCCAGCACCCGCAGCGGGTTCTTTTCGAGCCGCACCTGGCAATCCTCGCAGAGTTCGTCCCGATGCTCGGACAAATACGCTTTCAAAGCGTTTTGATACCGGTCCCGGCACTTGGGGCAGCCGATGGAGTTGAGCTTCACGGTCAGATCCCGGGCGCCCATGGTAGTGAAGATATCCCAGGCCATGGCGATTACCTCGGCGTCCGCGCTGGGCTCCGGGGCGCCGAAGCACTCCACGCCGAACTGATGGTGCTCCCGAAGCCGGCCAGCTTGGGGCCGCTCGTACCGGAACACGGGGCAGTTGAGATAGTAGACCTTCATGGGCATGGCCTCGGCGAAGAGCCCGTGCTCCACGAACATGCGCACGGTCCCCGCCGTGCCCTCGGGCTTCAGCGTGATGCTGCGGCCGCCCTTGTCGTTGAAGGTGTACATCTCCTTCTGTACCACGTCCGTGGTGTCGCCTACGGACCGCAAAAAGAGCTCCGTGTGCTCGATGACCGGGGTGCGGATCTCCTTGAAGCCATAGCGGGCGGTGGTCCTGCGGATCAACTCCTCCACATACTGCCAGCGATAGCTCTCCGCCGGGGTAACGTCCCGGGTCCCTTTAGGTGCCTGATATGCCATAATCCTTCCTCCTGTTACGAAAAAGCGGCCCCGTCTCCCTGTGAGGGACGGAAGACCGCGGTGCCACCCTGATTAAGCGAAATTCGCTTCACTCTGGTTCCTAACGCGAACTGCACGGCGGGCCATTTCCTGCCCGCGGCTCCCGGATGTCCTTCGAAACGCCCTCACCGCCCGGCTTTCACCGTCCCGAACTCGCTTTAGGGTCTTGCTGCGCTTTTACTCTTCCGTTCTCAGCCTTTGCTGTAGTATACCCGCCTTTGACGCGATTGTCAATCCGAAAACAGACGTTTTTTCTCGCCGAACAGCTTCTCCTGCTTCTGATACCAGGTGGGCACGTCCTTGGGGCTGGGCAGCCGCTCCACCCGCGCCCCCGCGCCGTAGACCCGCTTGGTCATGGCCCCGGCCCCGTGGGACAGGATGCTGACGGTCTCCTCCATCATGTCGATGTTGTAGATGCACTCGGCGCTGGGCTTTGCGTACCCCACGTTCTCCAAATTCCCCTGCATATACTTCTGGCGGTACATGTAGTAGGGCTTCATGCCCATCTTTCGGGCTGCGGCCCCACCCATGCGGACCATCTCCTCCACTGCCGCGCCGTCGGGCAGTGGGTATTCTTCCAGCCTTGCTTTCAGCCGGGAGGAATGCTTGATGGCCAGGGTGTGGACCGTGAGATTCTCCGGGTCGAAGGCGCGGACCGCCTCCAACGTCCGGGCGAAGTCCTCCACGTCCTCCCCCGGCAGCCCCGCGATCAGGTCCATATTGATGCAGTCGAAGCCCTCCTGGCTGGCCAGCTCGAAGCAGGCGGCGATGTCCGCCGCCGAATGAAAGCGGCCGATGGCCTGAAGGGTCCGATCGTTCATGGTCTGAGGATTGATGCTGATGCGGGTGACGCCGTGATCCTTCAGCACCCGAAGCTTGTCCCGGGTGATGGTGTCGGGCCGCCCCGCCTCTACGGTGAACTCGTGCCCCGAAAGGCCGTACGCTTCGTCCAGGGCGGACAGGACCCGGTCCAGCTCCGGGGCGGGCAGGACCGTGGGAGTGCCGCCGCCAAAATAGAAGGTGCGCACCGAAAAGCCCGTTTCCTGGAGGAGCTCTGCCCCCTGGCGGATGTCCAGGATCAGGTGGTCGGCGTATTCGCTGAGCACCCCCTCCTTCTTCGCCACCTCCGCTCCGAAGGAACAGTAGAGGCACCGGCTCCGGCAAAAGGGGATGTGCAGGTAAACGGAGGCGCTTTTGGGCGCCACGGATTCGATATGGGGCCGCTGGACGGCGGTGATCTCCTCCACCAAAGCCTGCTTCTCGGGGGACACCGTGAACAGCTCCCGGAAGGAGCGCCTGGCCTCCTCCTCCCCCTGCCGCTCCGCGATCTCCCGAAAGAGCTTGGTGGGCCGGATGCCTGTGAGGGACCCCCAGGGGGTGGCCACGGGATAGAGCTCCTGCATGACCTGGTAGACGCACAGCTTCAAGGCCCGCTTTTGCTGCCGCTTCACGTCCAGGGCGTCGACGCCCGGCTGGACCGGCACGATCCTCTCCGCGTGCTGAGGCATAGCGAGGCACCTTGCTTCGCCGTCCTGAAGGATGACGAACAGCCTGAGCTCCGCCTCCGGGGCATAGGGCAAGATGTCCGTCTGCCCCAAAAACAGGCGGACCTCCTCGGTCATATCGTTGAAAAAGCCCTTGGCGTTGGTGATCAGCTGAACCATGGGTGATCCCGATAGACGTTCATAGGATTGAACTGCTTCTCATGTTCGATGGTGGTGCTCTCCTCGTGGCCGGGGTAGACCGTGTACCCGTCCAGGGCGTACAGCTTGCGGAAGAGAGAATCCATCAGCTCCCGCATGTTGCCCCCCAGGTCCGTCCGGCCTACGCTCTCGCAGAAGAGGGTGTCACCGGAAAACACGGTCATTTCGCTGTCCACGATGTAACAGACCCCGCCCTTGGTGTGGCCGGGAGTCTCCAATACCCGGAAGGTGAGGCCGCCCGCTTCGATCCTGTCCCCCTCCCGGATCAGCACGTCCGCCGCGCAGGGCTTGAGACCATAGCTCATGGCGGAAAGATAGGAGGCTTTGCCCGCGGCCATATCGGCGTCCGCTTTATGGATATACACCCTGGCGCCGGTCTTCTCTTTCAGATCCGCCGCGCCCCACACGTGATCGAAGTGGCCGTGGGTCAGCAAGATATGGGTGCAGGTCAGTCCCTCCTTTTGGAGGCGATCAAAAATCAGTTTAGCGTCCGCCGGGTCGATGACGGTACAGGTGGGGCTGCCCTCCCGGCGCACGATATAGGAATTGGCCATGACGGGACCGCAGGGGATGGCGATGATCTCCATGCCTCAAAACTCCTTTTTGCTGTTGAGCAGGATGGTGAAGGGACCGTCGTTGACGAGGGACACCTGCATGTCCGCCATGAAGGTGCCGCTCTCTACGGGCACGCCGCCCTCCCGCATATAAGCTTTGACGGTCTCGAACAGGGGCTTGGCCTTTTCGGGCCGTTCGGCGGTGATATAGCTGGGCCGGCGGCCATGCCGGGCGTCCCCCGCCAGCGTGAACTGGCTGACGGCCAGGATGCTGCCGCCCACGTCGCCTACGGACAGGTTGGGGACCCCGTTATCGTCGTCGAAGATCCGAAGGCCCACGCACTTGTCGGCGATATACCGGGCGTCCTTCTCCGTGTCCCCCACCTCCACGCCGATGAGGACCATGAGGCCCCTTTCAATGGATGCGGTGAGCTCCCCGCCGATGGAGACGGAGGAGCGAAGGACCCGCTGTACCACGGCTCGCATATTTACCTCCCGTTGACCCGTCGCACTTCGATGACGGATTTAAGCTTTCTAAGATTGGACATGATGTGGTTCAGCTGGTCCGTGTCCGAGACCACGAAGGTCACCAGCATGGTGGCCACGCCGTCGGCGGTGGTCTGAGCCTTCATGTCCGAAATATACACGTTCATGGTGGTGAGCAGCCGGCTGATCTCCAGCAGGGAGCCTGTCTTATCCACCACATGGATGAACACCGTGGCGGAGAACTCCTCCGTGGAGGAAGCGGCCCATTCCACGGGCACGAACCGTTCCGGCTCCAGGGAGAGCCGCGGCATGTTCCGGCAGTCCGCCCGATGGATGGACACGCCCCGGCCCCGGGTGATGTAGCCCACGATCTTGTCCCCGGGCAGGGGGTTGCAGCAGTTGCTGAAGTGGACGGACATGCCCGGGTCCCCAGCCACGATGATGCCGTTGGTGGGCTTTGGCTTAGCCTGGGAGGCGGGCTTGTGGGGCGTGGGGGCGCCGGCGGCAGCGTTCTGCAGCCGCTCCTGCATCTCCTCCAGCTTGTCCTCCTTGCGCTTCATCTCCATGAGCTTGTGGAGCACCTGCCCTGCTGAGATGCCGCCGTAGCCGATGGAGGAATAGAGCTCATCTAAGGAAGGTAAGGTGAGCCGCTTGAGGATCTCGTTGTAAAACTCCGGCTTCATCAGGGTGGAGATGTCCATGGCCTGTCGCTTGGCGGCGTCCTCCAGCATCTCCCGGCCCTTCTGGATGTTCTCCTCCCGATTCGCCTTCTTGAACCACTGCTTGATGCGGTTTTTGGCGGACTGGGTCTTGACGATATTGAGCCAGTCGCGACTGGGACCGGCCTGGGTGTTGGAGGTGATGATCTCCACCACGTCGTTGGTCTTCAGGGTATAATCGAGGCGCACCATATTCCCATTGACACGAGCGTGCTGGGTATGGTGGCCCACATTGGTGTGGATACGGTACGCAAAGTCCAGAGGCGTGCTGCCGATGGGCAGGTCAAGAATCTCCCCCTTGGGCGTGAGCACGTAGACGTACTCGCCCAGATAATCCTTCACCACGTTCTCGGCGAACTCGGAGCTGTCCTCGCTGTTGTCCCGGGCCTCGTCCACAACCTGCCGGAGCCAGCTGGTGCGCTTGTCCATCTCCGTCTGGACGGTCCGCCCCTCCTTGTACATCCAGTGGGCGGCCACGCCGTATTCCGCGGTCTCGTGCATCTCATGGGTCCGGATCTGGACTTCGAAGGGGATGCCGTTCTTGTTCATGAGGGTGGTGTGCAAGGAACGGTACAGGTTTGGCTTGGGCATGGCAATGTAGTCCTTGAACCGGCCCGGCAGGGGCTTCCACTCCGCGTGGATGATGCCCAAGGCGGCGTAGCAGTCGTTCACCGTATTCACGATGACCCGAATGGCGATGAGATCGTAGATCTCGCCTATGCCCACGTTGTTGCGCTGCATCTTGCGATAGGTGGAATATAGATGCTTGGGCCGGCCGGAAAGATCGGCGTCGATCCCCGCCTCCTTCATGAGCTCCTTCATCCGCTCCATGGCAGTGCCCAGGAGCTTCAATCGCTCCTCCTGCTGCCGGGAAACCAGACTCCGGATGCGCTCATACTCCTCAGGCATGAGATACTTGAAGGACAGGTCCTCCAGCTCGCTTCTTAGGACGCCGATGCCGAACCGGTGAGCTAGCGGCGTATAGACCTCCAAGGTCTCCTTGGCCTTGCGTATCTGCTTCTCCCGGGTGCAGTATTCCAGGGTGTGCATGTTGTGCAGCCGGTCTGCGAGCTTGATGATGACCACTCGCACGTCGTCTGCAATGGCCAGGAAGAGCTTGGTCAGGTTTTCGTTCTGCTCCTGTTTCTTGGTGACGTATTCCTTCTGGCCGGACCGGGTCAGCTTGGTCACGCCGTCCACCAGATGGGCCACCTCGGGGGAAAAGCGCTTGGATATTTCGTCCAGAGAGATGTTCCTGCCATCCTCCACCGTATCGTGGAGCACGCCGGCGATGACCGTGGCGGCGTCCATGCCCATGTCCAGCAGATACTCTGCCACCGCGATGGGATGGATGATATAGGGCTCGCCGGACTCTCGCTTCTGCCCCTCGTGGACAGCGGTAGCGAAGGCCACGGCTTCCTCCATGGTCTTTCCCTTCTCCGGGCCGAATTTGGCGCTGAATTTTTGAAGCAGTTCTTCCCTTGCCATTTTTTGCCGAAAAGGGGATCAACGCTGCCGCTGATCCCTGGGTAGACTTTCTATTCGATTAGTACTTGAGAATGGTGTCGACTTCGTAATCCTTCAGCGCTTCCCGTCCGGGCAGATCGGTGAGCTCAATGGCGAAGCAGCAGGCTGCCACGACGCCGCCGGCCTTCTCACAGAGCTTGGCGCAGGCGAGGGCCGTGCCGCCGGTAGCGAGAAGATCGTCCACCACAGCCACCCGCTGGCCGGGCTTGACGGAATCGATATGCATATGGAGCTCGTCCGTCCCGTACTCAAGGCCGTACTGATAGCTGACGGTAGTGTAGGGGAGCTTGCCCGGCTTGCGGGCCAGCACCATGCCCACGTTCAAGGCATAGGCCACAGAGGCGCTGAAGATGAATCCGCGGGCTTCCGGCGCGATGATAAGATCGATGTTCTTGTCCCGCAGGAAATCCGCCATCCGGTTCACCATCTCCTGAAAGGCGTCCTTGTTGCCCAGCAGGGGCGTGATGTCGCGGAAAAGGATGCCCTTCTTGGGGAAATCGGGGATCGACCGTACATAGTCCTTGAGTTCCATATGTATCCTCCTTAACAGCCGCTATCTCGTGGACAGCGCCATAAATAACTTGCTTTCCATGCAGCTGCGCCGCTTGACCTTGGAAACAGGCTCAAGGCCCGTTACCGGCTCGAAGAAGCCCAGCTCCTTGAAGATGAGGGCAGCGGCCCGTTCATCGTCCCGCTCGGGCAGCCGGCCGTCCCGGGCGTATTGGACCAGCGTCACGTACAGAGGGCGTAGCGCTTCCTCCGGCAAGCGGAAGGGGAAGAACCGAATGAGCTTCTGAGCACAGCGTCCCAGTGCTTGCCCGTCCGCCTCCTTCACCGCCCGCAAAAAAGCAGTTTCAATTATAGTATATTCCTGGCACGATTGCAAGCTTTTCCGCGGAGAAAGGCCCAAACAAATCAGCTCGCAGGTCGATCGGCCGCGGAACGTGTTCTTCTGCAGGGTGCAGACGGTCTCCGCCCGTTCCGCATGGAGCCAGCGATCATAGTCTCCTCCCTGGGAAAAGCCAACCAACCGCAGCCGAGCGTCCCCATCGCTCAGGTAGCCGGCCACATGCTTCTTCCCCTGCCCCAGGTAACAGACGCCGGTCAGGTCCCCCTGCGTCAAGAACTGAGGCTCCGGGTTGCCCTGGCCGAAGGGGGCGAAAGCCTTGAGCTCCTCCCACAGCGCCACGGTGCAATCTTCCAGCGACAGCGCTTCTTCGAACCGAAGACTCTTCTGGGGCGGTCCCTCCGGCCGCTGATGCCCATAGGCTTCCTGCAGCAGGGCCCGGACCTGCTCCACCTCCTGCTCCCGCAGGGTCAGACCCGCCGCCCCGGCGTGGCCGCCGAACCGAATAAAGTGGTCCCTGGCTTCAAAGAGGAGAACGAACAAATCGATCTCCGGGATGCTCCGAGCCGAGCCGGTGAGCACCCCCGGCTCCACCTCGGTGAGCAGGATCACCGGCTTATAGTACATCTCCGTAAGACGCGCCGCCACGATGCCAATGACGCCTACGTTCCAGCCCTTCCCTGAAATCAGGAGAAAGCTGTCCCGGCCGCCCTCCGGCTCCATAGCGAGGCATTCCGTCAGGATGCGCTGCTCCTCGTTCCGCCGGGCTTGATTGTTCTCGTTCAGTTCCAAAGCCAAGACCGAAGCCCGGTCCGGATCATCTTCCACCAGCAGCTGGAACGCCGTATCGGCTTTCCCCATGCGGCCCGCCGCATTGAGCCGAGGCGCGATCAGAAAGCTCAACGTGTTTTCCGTCACAGGGCCGTCCCCTGCTGCTGCCGCCTCCAGTAGGGCGGAAAGGCCCACCTGATCTCGGACGAGAGGCAGACCTCGGGTCACCAAGACCCGGTTGCAGCCCATGAGCGACACCACGTCCGCCACCGTAGCTACGGCCACGAAGGGTAAATACGCCTCTCCCCCGCTGTCCTCTAATGCGCAGGCCAGGAGCCAGGCCACCCCCGCCCCGCACAGGTCGCCCACCCGGTCCCTAAAATCTCCCTCAGACACGGACACCAGGGCGTCTGCTGCGGGCAGGTCGTCGCCGCTGCGATGGTGGTCCGTCACCACCACGGTCATGCCCAGCGAACGGGCGAGAGCCGTCTCCCGGATGGCGGAGATGCCGTTGTCCACGGTGATCAGCATGTCCGTCCCCGCCTGGGCCAGCTGCCGGATGGCGGTCTCGTTTAGGCCGTAGCCCTCCGTATGCCGGGAGGGGATGTAGCAGCTCACGTCCGCCCCCAGCTTTTTCAGACACCGGTACAGGATGGCGGAGGCGCTGACCCCGTCGGCGTCGTAGTCGCCGTAGACGCAGATGCGCTTACCGTCCCGGATCGCCTGCCGAATACACGCCGCAGCCTCGGCCATTCCCCGCATCTCTCGCCAGTCGGGCAGAGGCTGCCGCTCCGGGTGCAGAAAGGCGTCGATCCGCTCCGGTGTATCCATCCCCCGGCGCAGCAGGGCGCGGACGGCCACGGGCGACAAGCCGAAGCGCCCGGACAGCCCCTCCACCAGCTGGGGATCGTATAGGGTTGGATCGCTGCAAATGAACTCCATGGGCTTATTCTACTGGAAAAGGGCTTCTTCCGCAAGAGGAAGAAGCCCTCAAAGATAGACCGTTCTTTAGCAGGCCAGCTCGGCGGTGTCCCGGGCGATAGCCATCTCTTCGTCCGTGGGGATGACGAAGACCTTGACCTTGCTCTCAGGCTTGCTGATGCAGATCTCCTCGCCACGAGGACCGTTCCGGTTGTACTCCACGTCGGGGATGACGCCCAGGAACTCCATGTTGCTGAGGACCTTCTCGCGGACGCCCTTGTCGTTCTCGCCCACGCCGGCGGTGAACACGATGGCGTCCACTCCGCCCATGGCGGCGGCATAGGCGCCGATGTACTTCTTCACGGCGTACACGAACATATCGAGGGCCAGCTGCGCCCGCTCGTTGCCTTCCGCCGCGGCGGCGCCCAGATCACGGAAGTCGGAGGACACGCCGGAAATGCCCAGCATGCCGCTCTTCTTGTTCATGATGTTGTCCATCTCGGCGGCGGTGATGTTCATCCGCTTCATAAGATAGGGCAGGATGGCCGGATCGATGCTGCCGCAGCGGGTGCCCATGGGCAGGCCTTCCAGGGGCGTGAGGCCCATGGAGGTGTCCACGCATTTGCCAGCCACGGAGCAAGAGATGGAGGAACCGTTGCCCAGATGGCAGGTGATGACCTTGGCGTTGGGGTTGCCCAGGAGCTTCAGAGCGCGGCCCGTCACGTACTTGTGGGAGGTGCCGTGGAAGCCGTAGCGGCGGACGCCGTACTGCTTATAGAGCTCGTAGGGCAGGGCGTACATGAAGTGGGAGGGCTCCATGCCCTGGCCCCAGGCGGTGTCGAACACGCCCACCATGGGGGTGTCGGGCAGGGCAGCCTGGCAACCGGCGATGCCCATCAGGTTGGCGGGATTGTGCAGGGGCCCCAGGGGGATGCACTCCTTCATGGCCTCAATGACGTCGTCGTTGATGATGACGGAACCGGAGAACTTCTCTCCGCCATGGACCATACGGTGGCCCACCGCGGCGATCTCGGACATATCCTTGATGACGCCCACCTTGGCGTCGGTCAGGATTTCCAGCACCATCTTGATGGCCACTTCGTGGTTGGGCATGTCCTTCTGGATCTCCACTTTGTCGCCGTTGGAGGGCTTGTAGGTGAGCATGCTGCCGTCGATGCCGATGCGCTCGCAAAGGCCCTTGGCGATGACGGTCTCGGTGTCGATGTCGATGAGCTGATACTTGAGGGAGGAGCTGCCGGCGTTGATAACTGAGCCTGGACGGCGGTGATGGCCACCAGGGACACGATGTCCTCGATGGAGCAGCCGCGGCTCAGGTCGTTGATGGGGGCGGCGAAGCCCTGGCTGACGGGGCCGATGGCCTCCGCGCCGCCCAGCCGCTGGACCAGCTTGTAGCCGATGTTGCCGGACTGCAGATCGGGGAAGATCAGGATGTTCGCCTTGCCGGCCACGGGGCTGCCGGGGCACTTGAGGTTGCCCACCTTGGAAACCAGGGCGGCGTCGGCCTGCATCTCGCCGTCCACCATGAGATCGGGATTGAGTTCCTTCACCTTGGCGGTGGCGGCGGCTACCTTGTCCACGTTCTCGTGCTTGGCGGAGCCCTTGGTGGAAAAGCTCAGCATGGCCACGCGGGGCTCCTTGAAGTCCAGCAGGACCTTGGCGTTCTCCGCAGTGCAGAGGGCGATCTCGGCCAGCTGATCGGCGTCGGGGTTGATATTGATGGCGCAGTCGCCGAAGAGAATGGTGCCGTCCTCCCCGTAGGACTTGTCCTTCACCTGCATGATGAAGAAGCTGGAGATGGTCTTGATGCCGGGGCGCATCTTCACGATCTGGAGGCCCGGACGGAGGGTGTTGCCGGTGGTGTTGATGGCGCCGGAAACGAAGCCGTCGGCCTTCTTGTCCTTCACCATCATGGCGGCGAAGAACAGGGGGTCCTTCATGGTGACGGCGGCCTTCTCGGGGGTCACGCCCTTCAGCTTGCGCATCTCGTAGAACTTCTCCACGTAGGCGGGATAGAGCTCATGGTTCTCAGGATCGATGATGTCGATGCCGGCGATATCCGCGTTGTACTGGGCGGCGATGGCGGCGATCTTTTCGGGCTTGCCAAACAGAGTGACATCAGCAAGGCCCTGCTCCTTGATGATGGCGGCGGCCTGGACGGTGCGCTCCTCCTCTCCCTCGGGGAGAAGGATGTGCTGCTTGTTGGCTTTGGCTTTGGCTTTGATGCCTTCGATCAATGATGACATGTCGTTTTAACCCTCCAAAATAAATTTCTATTCGATTCTACCACAAACGAAAGAATAATGGTATACTTATTTCAGAAAATTTCACCGCATATTTCTTTTGGCGGCAAAGGAGCGTATATACCATGCGTGTCGTAGGCGTTATCGCGGAATACAACCCCCTGCACAACGGGCACATCTACCATCTCGAACAGGCGAAGCGGAAGACTGGCGCTTCCTATTGCATCGTCATTATGTCGGGCAACTTCGTCCAGCGGGGCGAACCCGCCTGCACGGACAAGTTCACCCGGGCCCAGTGGGCGCTGGAGGCCGGGGCGGATCTGGTGATCGAGCTCCCCACCGTGTTCGCCAACGCTTCGGCGGAGCGGTTCGCCGAGGGCGGCGTGCGGCTGCTGCACGCCATGGGCCTGGTGACGGACCTGGCCTTCGGGGCGGAGCAGGGGGATATCGCCAAGCTCAGCCAGCTGGCGGATTATCTTGCCGAGGAGCCGCCCGAATTCAAATCCTATCTCCAATACCATCTGAAGATGGGCGAAAGCTTCCCCCGGGCCCGGTACGAAGCCCTGCAGGACATGGGCGCCGATCCGGAGCTTCTCTCAGAGCTGGTGAAGCCCAACAATATCCTGGCCATGGAGTATCTTCGGTCCATCCATAAGTACGCCCCGGAGATCTGCCCGGTGCCCATTGAGCGCATCGGCGGCGGGTACAACGACGACTATCTCACGGGCGAATACTCCTCCGCCACCGCCATCCGCGCTGCCATCCGGGAGGGCAACACCCAGGTGCTGTCCACCATGCCTCTGTTCGTGTCCGGGGCCATGCAGTTCGATCCCCAGTTCCCCCTGACCGTCAACGACGTGGGGGACATGATGCTCTACAAGTTCCGGCTCATGGGGCCAGAGGACGTGCAGCGGCTCCCCGACGTGCGGGAGGGGTTCGAACAGAACCTGCTGAAGGCGGCCCGCACCGCCGTGGACGCGGAGAGCTTCTTCGAGGCGGTGAAGACCAAGCGGTACACCATGGCCCGGGTCAAGCGCATCGGCATGAGCGCCCTGCTGGATGTGAGCGAAGAGCTGGTGGAAGATATGTCCAGCGACGATGCCAACCTATACTTCCGGGTTCTGGGCCTCAGGCGTGACGCCCGGTCCCTCCTCTCCGCCATCGCCACCATCAGCAAGACGCCCCTCATCATGCGCAACGCCGACATCAGCAAGTGCACGGACGTGGCTCGGGAATCCCTCAAGGTGGATGCCCTCAGCACGGACATCCTCTCCTATGCACTAAGAAAGCCGCTCCACCGGGACAGCGAAGCGGCCATACTCGTGTAATGAAATCAAGCCAATTCCTGGCCTCCCGCGGGGAGGCCTTCTTGTTGTATCAACTCGGGCATGTCCAGGCCCAGCAGCTCCCGGATCCGGGGCAAAGCCTCCAGGGTCTTCTGCCGACCGGCCGAAACGCTCTCCTCGTAACCATTTATCTTCAAGAGGCCCATGAAGGAAGCGTCGGGGCGGATGACCACGTCCCCCTTGTCCACCTGCTGGCGAGTGAGCCTGGCCTGCATGATGTCCGTGGACCGGCGCAGGATATCCACCGGCGAGGGGTGCTCGGGATCGAAGAAGTTCCGCTTGATGCCTAAATCGGAGGTGATGACCACGTCCACGCCCTGCGCCCGCAGCACGTCCACGGGCAGCTCCTCGATGACGCCCCCGTCCACATAGTAGTGGCCGTCGATCAGGGCCGGGGTGAACACGCCCGGCACCGCCATGCTGGCCCGGACGGCCTTATGGAGCTTGCCCTCCTCGAACACCTTCATCTCCCCGGAAACGAGATCGGTGGCGATGCAGAGGAAGGGTATCCGGGTCTCCCCGAAGGACAGATCGTGGGTCAGGGTCATGACCACCTCCTCGATCTTGTCGCCGCTCAAAAAGCCGCCCTGGATGGGGATGCCCAAGTCGATGATGGTCTTGGCGTCCACCGTGCCCAGATACTTTTCCAGCAGGTACAGGTTGGTCCCGGCGGCGTAGATGGCGCCGAAGATGGCCCCGGCGCTGCAGCCGGATATGACGTCGGGCACGATGCCGTTCTCCTCCAGCACCTGCAGCACCCCCACGTGAGCGAGGCCCCTGGCCCCGCCGGACCCCAGGCAGAGGCCCACTTTCTTTCCGTTTATCATGAATCCTTACGCTCCTTCGTCCATACAGTGAACCATGAACCACCTGCTGCCCATCGCGCCCATCCTGCTGCTGCTTGCGCTGCTGCTCTCGCCCGCGGCCGCTTTAGCCGGAGCCAAGCAGGGCCTTTCCCTGTGGTGGGGCAGCGTGTTCCCTTCCCTGTTGCCCAGCTTCATCTGTCTGAAGCTGGCCCAGAAGCTGGGGCTGCTTCGGCTTTGTGGCCGCCACCCAAGGGGCCAGCTGGCCGCCGTCATAGGCTTTTCCCTCCTGTCCGGCGCGCCCAACGGGGCTAATCTCCTCCATGCTCTCGTGGAGGACGGCAGCCTTTCTTCCCGGGACGGGGCCAGGCTCCTGCCCGTCGTCAACGGCGTGGGCCCGGTGTTTCTGCTCTCCATCATAGCATCGGAACTGCTGAAAAACAAGGCCCTGTTCCTGCCTATGGCCGCCGCCTTCTACGGGTGCGCCATGCTCCTGTCTTTCCCCTTTTTTCTGCGGCGGAATAGATCGGATCGTGTCCGCGACAGGGTGCCGTCCATGCCCTTCGCGGACGCCCTCGCAACCGCCATCGAGGAGAGCATGCTGGACATGCTGCGCATCGGCGGCTGCATCCTGTTCGCCTGCACCCTGCTGTCCGTGATGCGGCCTTTTTTGACCAGCGCGGCAGCCTCCGCCGCTGCAGCTGGGGCCATGGAGATCAGCGCCGGCGCGTCGGCCATGGCAGCCCTGTCCCTGCCCCTGCGTGTGAAGGCCAGCCTGTTGATCGGGGCCGCGGCCTTCGGGGGCCTGTCCCTGGGGCTCCAGACCCTGTGTTGTTTTCCTGGTTTGAAGCTGATCCCATACCTGCTCAAAAAGCTGCTCTACGGGGCGCTGGTGGGCCTAGTCTGCTATGCGCTCTTCCCCCTGTTCCCCGGAGTGGCCGCCGCCTTCGCCAGCCGTCAGGATGTGCTGCAGCGGGGCCTGTCCCTCAGCGCCCTCATCCTCTCCTCCGCCCTCTCCGCAGCGTTCATAGGGGTCCTCTCCCTCATGATCGGCCCGCGAAACACAAATCACCTGAAATAATCTTGCAAATGACGGTTGCCTTTTTCGTGTATTTTGGGTATACTTAGTCAAATCATTTTGAGGAGGGCATCATGGCATACTATTTCAGCGAACCGTCCCACACCTTCTCCGAGTATCTTCTCGTTCCCGGCTATTCTTCCTCCGCCTGCACCCCGCAGAACGTGTCCCTGGTGACCCCGATCTGCAAGTTCCGGGTGGGCGAGACCCCTGCCCTGTCCATGAACATCCCCCTGGTGTCCGCCGTGATGCAGTCCGTGTCCGGTGAGAAGCTGGCGGCGGCCCTGGCCCGGGAAGGCGGCGTGTCCTTCATCTTCGTGTCCCAGCCTATCGAGAGCCAGGCGGCCATGGTCCGGGCGGTGAAGAAGTGCAAGTCCGGCTTCGTCCGCAGCGATTCCAATGTGACCCCCGATTCCACCCTTGGGGACGTGATCGCCCTGAAGGAGCGCACGGGCCACTCCACCATTGCCGTCACCGACGACGGCAGCCCCGACGGGAAGCTGGTAGGCATGGTCACCAGCCGGGATTACCGGGTGAGCCGCATGGGCCTCGACACCCCCGTCAGGGAGTTCATGACCCCCTTCTCCTCCCTGGTCTACGCCTACGAGGGCGTGAGCCTGAAGGAGGCCAACGACATCATCTGGGAGCACAAGCTCAACACCCTCCCCATCATTACCAAGGACGGCAACATGTCCGCCTTCGTGTTCCGCAAGGACTACGACGCCCACAAGGACAACCCCCTGGAGCTGCTGGACGACCATAAGCGGTACGTGGTAGGCGCGGGCGTCAACACCCGGGACTACGAGCAGCGGATCCCCGCCCTCATTGAAGCCGGGGCGGACGTGCTCTGCATCGACTCCTCCGAAGGCTTCACCGAGTGGCAGCAGCGGACCATCGACTTCGTCCGCCGGAACTACGGCGACTCCGTGAAGATCGGCGCGGGCAACGTGGTGGACGGGGACGGGTTCCGCTTCCTGGCCGAGGCGGGCGCCGATTTCGTGAAGGTGGGCATCGGCGGCGGCAGCATCTGCATCACCAGAGAGACCAAGGGCATCGGCCGGGGCCAGGCCACCGCCGTGCAGGACGTGGCGGCCGCCCGGGACGAGTATCTGAAAAAGACCGGCATCTACGTGCCCGTGTGCGCCGACGGCGGCATCGTCCAGGATTATCACGTGACGCTGGCTCTCGCCATGGGCGCGGACTTCTGCATGCTGGGCCGGTACTTCGCCCGGTTCGACGAGAGCCCCACCAACAAGGTGCTCATCAACGGCAGCTACATGAAGGAATACTGGGGCGAGGGCAGCGCCCGGGCCCGGAACTGGCAGCGGTACGACAACGGCGGCGACAAGAAGCTGACCTTCGAAGAGGGCGTAGACTCCTACGTGCCCTACGCCGGTCCCCTCCACAACAACGTGGAGACTACCCTCCACAAGGTCCGGTCCACCATGTGCAACTGCGGCGCCACCACCATCGCCGAGCTTCGCGAAAAGGCTCGCCTGACGCTGGTCTCCCCCGCCTCCATGGTGGAAGGCGGCGCCCACGACGTGCTCCAGAAGGACAGCCGGTACTTCGCGAACTAAGCACCTGTTTTTTCTCTGAAAAAGTTCTTGCTTTTTTCTCTCGGATGTGTATAATACTTTATGCGTTCATTCGAGGGGCATTAGCACAGTTGGTAGCGCGCAACGTTCGCAATGTTGAGGTCAGGGGTTCGAATCCCCTATGCTCCACCAATCAAAAAGGACACCCTGTTGGGTGTCCTTTTTGATTAAATGAAATAAGGGGGATTCGAACGGGTGCGGTAGTGAATGAAGCCCCAGTGGGGCTTCAGAGCCGCACCCCGACCAAGCCCGCAGGCGCGAATTCGAATCCCCTATGCTCCACCAGCCATCAATACAGAATCACAAATGCATTTGAGAATCGCTCGGTATTTCGTTATTTTTTCAACATTTCATCCTTTGACTCTATTGTCAAGCCTTCTCTTTTTTGATATAGTATTAAAGAATAGGGGGTAATGACGAGTATGCCGAATTTTCTGGAGGGACTTCCCAAGGAAAAGGTACAGCTGCTGTACATCCTGGGCGCCGCCAAAGCGGAGCTGACGGAGCAGCAGTTCTATCAGTGCGCCTATGAATCCACGGGCATGAACTGGTTCTCCTTCCACGACGTGGTGGGCGACCTGGAGGAAAACGGGGACATCGTCTCCGCGCGCCGCCCCTTCGGTGCCTGCTTCTCCTTGACGGACCAGGGCAGGATGACCCTCGGCATGTTCGAAAAAGGCCTCACCTACTCCCTCCGGACCAGCATCGACGAGTATCTCAAGCGCTACGCGCCCCAGTTCCGGCAGGAACGGGAGCTGGTCTCCTCCGAGGAGCCCTTGCCCGGCGGCGGCATGTTGGTGCGGCTCAAAGCCTTGGAGGGGGAGCGTACGCTCCTGGAGATCGACCTTACGGTAGCCTCCTTAGAGGAATCCCTGGCCCTTCGCAAGCACTGGCAGCAGCGCAGCGCGCGGCTGTTCGACATCATATACGACACGCTGACGGAAGAAGAATAGGGAGCAATATGGAAATAGATTTGACGAAACTGAATCCGCCCCAGCGGGAAGCGGTCACCTGTACGGAAGGGCCCCTGCTGGTGCTGGCTGGCGCCGGCAGCGGCAAGACCCGGGTGCTGACCACGCGTATCGCCTATCTCATCGCCCAGAAGGGCGTGGCTCCCTACCATATCCTGGCACTGACCTTCACCAACAAGGCCGCCAAGGAGATGAAGGAGCGGGTGGAGAAGCTGACCGGCGGAGAAAGCGGCGTGTGGCTGTTCACCTTCCACGGCTTCTGCGCGCGGCTTTTGTCCATGGAGATCGAAGCCCTCGGCTACGACAGGCGCTTCAGCATCTATGACGAGGACGATCAGCAATCCCTCATCGGCCACATCATCAAGGATTTGAACCTGAACGACAAGGTGTTCTCCAAGCGCATGCTGGCGGGCATCTTTTCCGACGCCAAGAACCACTCCCTGCGGCCCCAGGAGTACCTGGTCCAAAGCTACCAGCCCCGGCAGGTGACGGAGGCCTTCGCCCTCTATCAGAAGCGGCTCAAGGAGGCCAACGCCCTCGATTTCGACGATCTGCTCCTGAAGACCATCGAGTTGTTCGAAAAGCGGCCGGACATCCTGCAGAAGTATCGGGACCGGTTCCGCTATATCCTGGTGGACGAGTACCAGGACACCAATATGGCCCAGTACCATATCGTGAGCCTGCTGGCCCGAGAGCATCGGAACCTGTGCGTGGTGGGCGACGACGACCAGAGCATCTACGGCTGGCGCGGCGCGGACATCCGCAATATCCTGGAATTCGAGAAGGACTTCCCCGGGGCCCACGTGGTGCGGCTGGAGCAAAACTATCGCTCCACGGACAAAATTTTGGAGGCGGCCAACCGGGTCATCGAGAACAATCGCGGCCGCAAGAGCAAGCGGCTGTGGACGGAGAAGACGGACGGCTTCCCCATCACGGTCTATGAGGGCCGGACGGAACGGGAGGAAGCGGTGTATATCTGCGACCGCATCCTGAACGGCCGCCGCATGGGCAGCCGGTACGACAGCTTCGCCATCCTCTACCGGACCCACGCACAGAGCCGCATCCTCGAGATGATCCTCCAAAGCTACAGCATCCCCTACAAGGTGTACGGCGGCGTATCCTTCTTCGATCGGGCCGAGGTGAAGGACGTGCTGTCCTATCTTCGGCTGATCAGCAACCCCAACGACGACGTGGCCTTCACCCGGATCATCAACGTGCCCCGGCGGGGCATCGGCGCGGTGGCCATGGACGAGCTCAGAGCGGAAGCCCAGCAACGAGACCTTTCATTGTTCGCGGTTGTGCTGGACCCCCAGGGCCTGTCCCTTCGGACCCGGGCCAAGTTCGCGCCCTTCGCCGAGGTCATGGAGGCCGCGTATGAGGACTACGGCAAGAAGACCTTCTCCGTCTTCGCGGCGGACTTATTGAAGCGCATCGGCTACGACGCCTACCTGAAGGAGGACAAAAAGGAGAACTACGAGGTCCGGTCGGAGAACGTGAAGGAGCTTTTGGGCTATATGAGCGAATTTGAAGCGTCCTTCGACGATCCCGACGGGGACATGCTCCAATCCTTCCTCAGCACCGTGGCCCTGTTCACGACCACGGACAACATGGACGAGCAGAACGGCTGCGTGAACCTCATGACCCTCCATTCCGCCAAAGGCCTGGAATTCGACACGGTGTTCCTCTGCGGCATGGAGGACGGGCTCTTTCCCTCCTCTCAATCCAGGACCGACCCGGAGAAGATGGAGGAGGAACGGCGGCTTTGCTATGTGGGCGTGACCCGCGCCCGGGAAAAGCTGTATCTGACCTACGCCGAAAGCCGTATCCTGTACGGGCAGTTCACCGCCTCCCAGCCCTCCACCTTCCTGCGGGAGATGGGCGACGCCATCCGATTGCCCGGCGAGAATCTGAATCACAACCGGCGAGAGCAGGCGGTTGCCAAGGCGGCCCCTGTGGAAAGCTTCCATGCCCAGCCCGCCCAGACCCATACGCCGCCCCAGGTCTTCACGGGTACCAAGCCCATGGCGCCCAAAGCCGCTGACAAGGTGCTCACCTGGCAGGACGGGGACCGGGTCCGGCACGCCATCTTCGGCGAAGGCACCGTGGAAGGCGTGGAGGGCAAGGGCCCGTCCCAGATCGTGCGGGTCCGCTTCAAAAACGGTATGGAAAAACGGCTCACCGCCCTGTATGCGCCTCTCACCAGGATGGAATAATAGGAGACTATGGAAAACGATCGTTTGCAACGGATGCAGGAGCTGGTGGATCGGCTCAACGCATATGCCCGCGCCTACTACGTGGAGGACGCGCCCCTCATCTCCGACGGGGAATACGACGCCCTGGAGGCGCAGCTCATCGCCCTCGAAAAGGAGACGGGCACGGTGCTGCCGGACAGTCCCACCCACCGGGTGGGCGGCGAGCCCCTCTCTAAGTTCGAGGAGCACCGGCACCTGGGAAGGCTGTGGAGTCTCGACAAGGTGCGGACGCTGGATGGCATCCGGGAATGGATGGACCGGGTCAAAAAGCTGCTGGACCTCAGTGAGGACCCGCTCTACGCCCTCGAATACAAGTTTGACGGGCTGACCATCAACCTGACCTACGAGAACGGCCTCCTGGTCCAGGGAGCCACCCGGGGCAACGGCGTCACGGGCGAGGCCATCCTGCCCCAGCTCAAGACCATCCGCTCCCTCCCCCTCTCCATCCCCTTCACGGGCCGCATGGAGGTCCAGGGCGAGTGTATCATGCTCCTGTCCGTGCTGGAAAAATATAACAAGACCGCTAAGGAGCCTTTGAAGAACGCCCGGAACGCGGCGGCCGGAGCCCTTCGGAACCTGGACCCCCAGGTGACGGCGGACAGGAATTTGAGCTGCTTCTGCTACAACGTGGGGTATATCGAGGGCAGGGAGCTCCACGACCATCGGGAGATGATCACCTTTTTACGGGAGAACGGATTCCCCGTCTCCCCCTTCATCCACTACGGCCATGGGGCGGACGAGTTCATCGAGATCATCGACAAGGTGGCCGAGGAGCGGGATGGACTGGACTTCCTCATCGACGGCATGGTCATCAAGGTCTGCGACTTTGCTCAGCGGGAACAGCTGGGGTACACGGAAAAGTTCCCCCGCTGGGCCATGGCCTACAAGTTCGCCGCGGAGGAAGCCACCACCACCATCGAAAGCGTCACCTGGGAGGTGGGCCGCACCGGGAAGCTGACGCCGGTGGCCCACGTGGAGCCGGTGGACCTGTGCGGGGTGACCGTCAGCAACGCCACCCTGAACAACTGGGACGATATCTGCCGCAAGCGGGTGGGCATCGGCTCCCGAGTGTTCATCCGGCGGAGCAACGACGTGATCCCGGAGATTTTAGGCGCGGTGCCCGGGGATACCCCCAGCTCTCCCGTGGAGAAGCCGGAGGTCTGCCCCTTCTGCGGGGCCCACGTGGAGCATCGGGGCGTCCATCTCTACTGCACCAACCCCCTCTCCTGCCGCCCCCAGATTATCTCGCGGCTCGCTCACTTCGCCAGCCGGGACGCCATGGACATCGACACTTTTGCAGACAAGACCGCGGAGCAGCTGTTCAATGAGCTGAACGTGGCCACTATCCCCGAGCTGTACACCCTGCGGCGGGAACGGCTGCTGGATCTCGAGGGGTTCGGGGAGAAGAAGGCCCAGAACCTGCTCACCGCCCTGGAGAACAGCAAGCACCGGCCCCTCAGCGCCTTTTTGAACGCCCTGGGCATCCCCAACGTGGGCGTGAAGACGGCCAGGGACCTGTCGCTGACCTTCGGTTCCCTGGAGAAGCTGCGGAACGCCACCTTCGAGGAGCTCGTCGCCATCGAGGACGTGGGCGAGATCGTGGCCGAGAGCGTGCTGTCCTTCTTCCACGACCCCCGGATCAGCCGGCAGATCGACGATCTCATCGCCTACGGGGTCTCCCCCGTGGCGGATCGAGCGGCCACGGCTTCCCCCATTAGCGGCAAGACCATCGTGGTCACCGGGACATTGCCCACCCTGAGCCGGAAGGAAGCGGAGGACCTGATATTGGACCACGGCGGCAAGGCGGCGGGCAGCGTCAGCAAGAAGACCGACTACGTGCTGGCCGGGGAGGCGGCGGGCAGCAAGCTCACCAAGGCCCAGCAGCTGGGCATCCCCGTGATCGACGAACAGACGCTATTAGATTGGCTCAAATGAGGATCGGAAAACTGGAAAACAGCGAGCTGGAATCGCTGATCTTGAATAAGTTCAAACGCATCCGCCCGGAGTCGCTGACCGTGCCCCGGGTGGGTGAGGATTGCGCCGCCCTGGACTTTCAGGGGGATTTGATCGTCATGAGCATGGACCCCATCACCTCCGCCGGCGACAAGAGCCTGGGGCTCTTGAGCGTCCACGTGAACTGCAACGACGCCATCTGCATGGGCGCAGAGCCCGTGGGCCTGCTGGTGACGCTGCTGCTGCCCCCCGACTATCCCACGGAAGGTATCGGCCAAATCGCCGACGATCTGGCCGCCGCGGCCCAGGTGGCCCACGTGGACATCCTGGGCGGGCATACGGAGTATACCGACGCCGTGACCCGGCCCGTCACCTGCACCAGCGTGGTGGCCCGGATGCCTAAGGATAGGAAGCTCCCCGGGCTTCGGGCGGGCGACGATCTTGTCATGACCAAATCCGCCGCTTTGGAGGGCACGGCCATCCTGGCCACGGAGCAGGCCCATCGACTGATCCATCTCTCCCCCGCCCTGCTGCAGGAAGCGGCCGGGTACTTCTCCCTCCTGTCCGTGGTCCCCGAAGGCAGGGTGGCCCTCGCCCAAGGCGTTCACGCCATGCACGACGTGACGGAGGGCGGCGTTTTGGGGGCCGCCTGGGAGATCTGCTACGCCGCCGGATTGGGGCTGGTGCTGGATCGGGACGCCGTGCCGGTGACGGAGGCCACCAGCCGGATCGCCGAGGCCGCCGGGATCGACCCCCTGCGGCTGCTGGGCAGCGGGAGCCTGCTCATAGGCTGCGCCCAGGGGGAGGCCATGGTGGAGGCCCTTCGACAGGAGAGCATCCCCGCCGCCGTGATCGGCCGCGTGGCGGAGACGGGATTCCGTTTCAGCGACGGGACCGCCATCGACCCGCCCCGGGAGGACGCCCTGTACGACGCCTTCGCCCGGTAAATCGGGACTTGCACACAGCGGATATGCTGTGCTATAATGTAATAGTTTTGGGAGGTAGCCTATGTACAGCATGACCGGATACGGACGGGGCACGGCGTCTTTGGACGGCCGTGAGCTCACCATCGAGCTCAAGAGCGTCAACAACCGGTTTTTGGACATCGGCATGAAGCTGCCCCGCCAGCTGTCCTTTTTGGAGGACAGTCTGCGCAAGCTCCTCAACGACGCCCTGAGCCGGGGCCACGTGGACGTGTTCGTCAACTACCGGAACCTCAGGAGCGACGCCAAAACCGTCCGGGTGGACGAAGCCCTGCTGAAAGCCTACCTCGCTTCCGCCCGGGAAAGCGCCAAGGAGCTGGACCTGGTGGACGATCTCACCCTGTCCCGCGCCCTGGCCCTGCCCGACGTGACCACCATCCTGCCCGCCGACGAGGACCAGGAGGCCCTTGCCAAGCTCGGTGAAGCGGCCATGACCATGGCCATCGAGGGGCTCAAGGCCATGCGGCACAAGGAGGGCGAACGGCTGAAGCTGGATCTGGCCGCCCGCATGGATACCATGACCGGCTACGCTGATGCTATCGAGGAGCGGGCGCCCGCCGTGGCGGAGGAGTATCGGACGAAGCTCACCGCTCGGATCGAGGAGCTGTTGGGCGAGACCGAGGTGGACCGGGCGCGGCTCGCCACGGAGGTGGCCATCTTCGCGGATCGGGCCGCCATCGACGAGGAGATCGTGCGGCTCAACACCCACCTCGTCCACTTTCGGGAGCTCCTGGAAGCGGAGGAGCCGGTGGGGCGAAAGATGGATTTCCTGGTCCAGGAGATGAACCGGGAGTGCAACACCATCGGTTCTAAAGCCAACGACGCTGCCCTGACCAGCATCGTTCTGCTCTCCAAGGCAGAGATCGAAAAGCTGCGGGAGCAGATACAAAATATCGAATAAAAGAGGGATATCTCATGAAAGAACAAAGAAACGGGCTGCTTTTGGTGATCTCCGGGCCCTCCGGCGTGGGCAAAGGAACGCTGGTTAAAGCCCTGATGGAGCGCAACCAAAGGATCAAGATGTCCGTGTCCGCCACCACCCGCGCCCCCCGTCCCGGGGAGATCGAAGGGGTCCACTACTTCTTCAAGACGGAGGAGGAGTTCAAGGCCATGGTGGACCGGGGCGAGTTCCTGGAATACATCCACGTGTTCGGCAGCAAATACTACGACGGCTACGACGTGATCCTGGAGATCGACGTGCAGGGCGCCATGAAGGTGAAGCAAGCCTTCCCGGACGCGGTGCTGATGTTCATCACCGCCCCCAGCATGAGCGAAATCAAATCCCGCCTCATCGGCCGGGGCACGGAGACCATGGAACAGGTGGAGAAGCGCTTTGCCACTGCCTTCGAGGAGATCAAGATGATCCCGCAGTACGATTACGTGATCATCAACGACGTGGTGGACGTGGCCGTGCACCACATGGAAGCCATTTTGGAAGCGGAGCGGTGCCGTACCAGCCGCAGCAACTATTTATCGGAATCTATCGAGGATACAGGGAGGTAAACCACTATGATGAATCGTCCACCGGTCAACGAACTCGCTCAGAAAGCCGGTTCCCGTTATCTGTTGGTGACTGCGGTCGCCAATCGGGCCCGTCAGCTGCAGGATGATCCCGATGCCCTGGGGAACAACAAGCCCCTGTCCATGGCTGTGGAAGAGATGTATGAGGACAAGCTCATCGTCATTCCCTCCAAGGAGGCATAAGGAACAGACCCGTTGACACGGCCCGCTTCGCACTCGGCTACGAAGCGGGCATTCTTTACACTAAGCGAAACGAATCAGACAGGAAAGGAGGGGACGAATGTGTTTGCCAAGGTGATCGTGGATATCGCCCATGCGGCGGTGGACAGGGCCTTTACCTACCGCATACCCGAGGGGCTGGACGTTCGCCCCGGCCAGCACGTGCTGCTGCCCTTCGGGCAGGGGGATCACGTGAAGGAGGGCTTCGTCCTGTCCGTGTCGGAGGAAAGCGATCTTCTGGACGGGGTGACGGTCAAGGACATCCTGTCCTGCGTGGAGCCCTACACGGTGCTCCTTCCCGATCAGATCGCTCTGGCGGAATGGATGCAGGAGGCGTATCACTGTTTGCTGGTGGACGCCCTCCGGCTCATGATCCCCGCCCAGCTCAGGGGCAGCCGCATCCACGAGAAGCGGGAAAGGATCGTGTATCTTGCGGACCCCGCAGCAGACTTCGTTTCGAAATCCCACATCCAGACGGAAGTGGTGACGCTGCTGAAGCAGACCGGTCAGCCCATGGCCGTCACGGACATCAAAGCCTTTTTGCCTGGGGCCGTCCCGGCCATTGCCGCCCTGCTGAAGAAGCGGGTGCTGTCGGAGAGCAGCTTCACGGTGTTCCGCCGACCGGAGTACGGCTCTCGAGTGGAAAACGTACCGGAGCTTACAGAGGAACAGGCGGCCGCCCTGCAAGAGGTAGAGACCCTCTCCCCCGGCCAAACGGCCTTGTTGTACGGAGTCACGGGCAGCGGCAAGACGGAGGTGTACCTCAGGTGCATCGAAGCCTGCCTCCAACAGGGGAAGGGCGCCATCGTGCTGGTGCCGGAGATCGCCCTGACGCCCCAGACCGTGGGTCGGTTCGCCGCCCGCTTCGGGGACAGGATCGCGGTGCTCCACAGCCGCCTCTCCGCCGGGGAACGGTTCGACGAGTGGCGGCGCATCCGCCTGGGCAAGGCGCCCATCGTCATCGGCGCCCGCAGCGCGGTGTTCGCGCCGGTGGAGGATTTGGGGCTCGTCATCATCGACGAGGAGCACGAATCCAGCTACCAAAGCGAGATCACGCCCCGGTATCACGCCCTGGACATCGCCCGCCGCCGGGTGAAGGCGAGCGGCGGAAAGCTGCTGCTGGGCAGCGCCACGCCGTCGCTGTTGAGCTACTATCGGGCCTTGAGCGGCAGCTATCGGCTCATCGAGCTTCGGCACCGGGTGGGGGGACGGCCCCTGCCCACGGTGTCCGTGGCGGACATGCGGGCCGAGTTTTTAAGCGGCAACAACGGCATCTTCTCCTCCCTGCTGCTTTCGAAGCTGGGGGATTGTTTGAAGCAGGGGCACCAGGCCATGCTGTTTTTGAACCGGCGGGGGTACTCCACCTTCGTCTCCTGCCGGGGCTGCGGGTATGTGCTGACCTGCGACAACTGCGATATCGCCATGACCTACCACAAGGCCCAGAACGCGGTCCGCTGCCACTACTGCGGGGCGCGAAAGCCCCTGCCGGCGGTCTGCCCCAACTGCGGCAAGCCCTTCATCAAGTACTTCGGCGTAGGCACAGAACAGGTGGAGGAGCAGATACAGAAGTGCTTCCCCGGCACGACGACGGTGCGCATGGACGCAGACACGGTTGCTCATCGGGATGCCTACGAGCAGATCCTCTCCGCCTTCGGACGGGGCGAAGCCCAGATCCTCATCGGTACCCAGATGATCGCCAAGGGCCACGACTTCCCCAACGTGACGCTGGTGGGGGTCATCGCCGCGGATACCACGCTGAACTTCCCCGACTATAGGAGCGGCGAGCGGACCTTCCAGCTGCTGACCCAGGTATCTGGCCGGGCGGGACGGGACAAGGACCCTGGGGAGGTGGTCATGCAGACCTACGTCCCCGACCATCCGGTGCTCAGGTTCGCCAGGGTCCAGGACTACCCGGGCTTCTACCAATACGAGATCGCCCAGCGGAAGAAGTGCCTCTACCCTCCCTTCTCCCTGTTCATCCGGCTGCTGCTCTCCGGCGAAAACGAGGAATCGCTGATCGAGCGGGGGAAGGAATACGCCAGGGCCCTGGAAACGGACCTGCGGCAGGCCCTGGGCGCGGAGGGGCAAAGCGATCTGCTGCTTTTGCTGGCGGCCCCGGCCCCCATCGTCCGGATCGCCGGATTGAGCCGGTACCAGATCCTGGTGAAGCTCCTTCGGACCAAGCGGCTCCCCCAGGCGCTCCACGCCGTGTACGACTTTGAGACCTCCCATCGGGAGGATGGATTTTTGAAAATCGAGATCAACCCACAGGACATGTTTTGAGGTGTCTGTATGACGAATAGTAAACGAAAACGATCCCCATGGCGGCTGTTCTTTCAGGTGATGAAGCCCTACTGGGGACATCTGATCCTGGCTGCCCTGTTCGTGCTGCTGGCGGCCATCTGTGTATACCTGGCCCCCTTCGTGACCAGCTTCACCCTGGACTACGTGATCCGGGGCGTGGATCCCCATATCCCGGAGCCCATCTTCGACCTGGTGAAGGGGCTGGGCGGACGGGAGTTCTTCGCCGAGCATCTGATCCTCTGTGGCGCGGCCTACCTGCTGTTCACGGTGCTGAACGGTCTCTTTACCTATCTTCGGCGCCGATCCACAGCCTACGCCTCCGAGGGCATGGCCAAGGACCTGCGGGATGCGCTCTACGCCCATATCAACGCCGTGCCTTACGACTACCACAAGCACGTGTCCACCGGCGATCTGGTCCAGCGGTGCACCTCGGACGTGGAGACCGTCCGGCGGTTCTTGAGCGTGCAGATGATGGACATCCTGCGGACCGCGGTCATGTTCTTCACGGCGTTGGTGATCCTGCTGCGGATCCATGTGCCCATGGCCCTCATCTCCATGGTGACGCTGCCGCTGCTGGCCGTGTCCTCCTTCGTCTACTTCCGCTACGTGCAGCGGTACTTCAAAGACGCGGACGAGGCGGAGGGCCAGCTCTCCGCCGCCCTGCAGGAGAACATGACGGGCGTGCGCATCGTCCGGGCCTTCGGACAGGAGCGGGCGGAGTACGAGAAGTTGACCCGGCTGAACGCCAAGACCCGGGATACCAATATCCGGCTGAACAAGCTCCTTGGCTACTACTGGGGCCTGTCCGACGCGGTGGGCTTCTCCCAGATCGGCATCTCTCTGGCCGCGGGCATCTACTTCTGCGCCAAGGGCACCATGACGCTGGGCCTGGTCACCCTGTTCTCCACCTACACCGCTATGCTCACCTGGCCCGTGCGGCAGCTGGGCCGGATCCTCGCTGACATGGGCAAGGCCTCCATCTCCCTGCAGCGTCTAACAGAGATCATGGACGCGGAGCCGGAGAAGGAGCCGGGCAAGGCGCTGACCGTGGACATGACCGGGGATATCTGCTTCGATCACGTGTGCTTCGGCTACAACGCCCCGGACGACGTGCTGAAGGACATCTCCTTCACGGTGCACCCCGGCGAGACCGTGGCTATTTTGGGCTCCACCGGCTCCGGCAAGAGCAGCTTGGTGCAGATGCTGCAGCGGCTCTACACCTGCACCCGGGGCAGGATCACCATCGGCGGCGTGGACATCAACGACATCGACCACGCCTGCTTGCGGCGGAACATCGGCATCGTGCTGCAGGAGCCCTTCCTGTACTCCCGGACCATCAAGGAGAATATCCGCATCGTGAACCCCACCGCCTCCGACAAGGAAGTGGAGGACGCAGCCAAGCTGGCTGCCGTCCACGACGTGATCATGGGCTTTGAAAAGGGGTACGACACCCTGGTGGGCGAGCGGGGCGTGACATTGTCCGGCGGCCAGCTCCAGCGGGTGGCCATCGCCCGGACCCTGATGCAGAAGGCGCCCATCCTGATCTTCGACGACTCCATGAGCGCCGTAGATACGGAGACCGACGCAAAGATACGAGACGCCCTCTACGGCATGAAGCGGGACGGCATCCTGTTCATCATCTCTCACCGGATCACCACCCTCTGCGAGGCGGACAAGATCCTGGTGCTGGAGGGCGGCAAACTGGTGGAGATGGGCACCCATCAGGAGCTTATCCAAAAGCCCGGCCTGTACCGGCGCATCGCCGAGATACAGGACGCCCTGCCGAAAGGAGGTGACGCGGCGTGAGTTATCAGAACGAACAGGATTATACCAACGAAAAGGTGGACCCGAAGCTGTGGAAGCGGCTGTACAGCTACGCCTGGCGGAATAAAAGAATATTTATCACGACCATCGCCTGCCTGCTGTTCGTGGCGCTGGCGGACTCCCTCTATCCCCTGCTTACCAACTACGCCGTGGACCAGTTCATCGTCCCCGGCAAGAGCAAGGGTGTGTGGCTGTTCCTGCTGGTGTATATCGTGCTGGCGTTCAGCCAGGGCTTCGGCACCCTTGGGTTTATCACCCGCTGCGGCAAGATGGAGATGACCATCTCCTACGACATCCGGCAGGACGGATTTTTGAAGCTGCAAAACCAGTCCTTCGCCTTCTATGACAAGACGGCCGTGGGGTATCTCATGGCCCGGATGATCAGCGACGTGAGCCGTCTCTCCGAGATGGTGGCCTGGAGCATGGTGGACCTCTTGTGGTCCTCTTGCTACGCCGTGATCTGCCTTATCATCATGCTGGTGAAGAACTGGAAGCTGGCGCTGCTGGTGCTGTTGGTGGTGCCGCCCCTAGCCGTAGCGGCCCTGTTCCTGGAACGGGCGATCCTCAAGTATCAGCGGGAGGCCCGCAAGCACAACAGCCGCATCACCGGCGCTTTCAACGAGGGCATCATGGGCGCCATGACCACCAAGACCCTGGTTTACGAGGAGGAGAACGCCCGGGAGTTTAGGGAGATCACCCAGAGCATGCGCAAGGCCTCCATCAAGGCGGCCCTGATCAACGCCATCTTCTTCCCCCTGGTCATCTCCCTGGGCGCCGTCGGCACCAGCCTGGCCCTGTTCCTGGGAGGCAAGGGCGTCCTCGACCCGGCCCACGCCTTCATCGGCGAGATATCCGCGGGCACCCTGGTGGCCTTCGTCACCTACGCGGCCAGCCTCTTCGACCCCATCCAGCAGATCGCCTCCATCTTCGCAGACTTCCAGAGCGCCCAGGCCTCGGCGGAACGGGTCATCGGCCTCATCGATGCCCCCATCGAGGTCCAGGACAAGCCGGAAGTGGTGGAGAAATACGGCGACGTGATCCATCCCAAGCGGGAGAACTGGGAGCCCATCACAGGAAACATCCGCTTCGAGCATGTGAACTTCGCCTATAACCCGGAGGAGCCCGTGTTGACGGACTTCAATCTGGACATTGAGGCAGGCCAGACCATCGCCCTGGTGGGCGAGACCGGTGCGGGCAAGAGCACCATCGTCAACCTGGTCTGCCGGTTCTACGAGCCCACGGCGGGCACCATCTACATCGACGGGAAGGACTATCGGACCCGGTCCCAGCTGTGGCTCCAAAGCAGCCTCGGGTACGTGCTTCAGTCCCCCCACCTGTTCTCCGGCACTATCGCCGACAACATCCGCTACGGCCGCCCCGACGCCACCATGGAGGAGGTGCGGCACGCGGCCCAGCTGGTCCACGCGGAGCCCTTCATCCTGGAGCAGGCCAAGGGCTACGACACGGAGGTGGGCGAAGGCGGCATCCGCCTGTCCACGGGTCAGAAGCAGCTCATCTGCTTCGCCCGGGTCATCCTGGCCGACCCCCGCATCTTCGTGCTGGACGAGGCCACCAGCTCCATCGACGCGGAGACGGAGCAGCTCATCCAGGAGGCCATCACCACGGTCCTCCAGGGGCGCACCAGCCTGGTGGTGGCCCACCGGCTCTCCACCATCCGCAACGCGGACCGGATCCTGGTCATCCGCGGCGGCAAGATCCAGGAGAGCGGCACCCACGAGGAGCTCCTGGCCCTGGGCGGCTACTACCACGACCTATACGAGCACCAGTTCAGGGAGGAACGGCTCCACAGCGCCATGAAGGACGCGGGGATGGAGTAACGAAAGTACACAAAAAGGAGCGAGGAAAACTCGCTCCTTTTGCTATTTTAGGCGTCAGACGTATTCCACTTCGATCTTGCCGAAGGACACGTCGCCCTTCAGATTGATACGGATGGCTGCATTGGGGTCCCCTGCGGGGCAGTTGACGCCGCCGAAAGCCGCAGAGCTCTCCGACTTCACTCCTACGAAGGCGGGCAGCCGCAGGACGAGGGAGCCGAAGCTCACGTCGGCGTCGATGGTGGCCCCGTTCTCGATATTGGCTTCCGTCAGATCGAAGGTAAGGCTCCCGAAGGACATGTCGATGTTGGCCCCCTTGAAAGGTTCATCGCCGATAACCTTCTTGGTTTGGTTGGAAAAAGCCGCTTCTACGCTGACGAAACCGCCTTCCTCCTCGCACTCGAACACCGGGTCACCCTTTTCCACGTGGAAGAAGCCTTCGCCGTTCTCCTTCCGCTTTGGGAACAGGTAGCCTAAGAGCACAGTAAGACCGATAAGGATAAGCGCTGCCGGCCAGATCATGGACCAGGTCAACTTATACTGCGCTGGAATGATGCCTACATTATAGAGAAGCATATAGAGGCCGAACAGTGCGATGCCAAGGCTCACTGGGCTTAGATCGGACTTGCAGAGCATTACGCCCATGAAGATAAGGCAGAAGGGCCAGAGAACGCTCCAGAAGGTGATGCCCGAGCCCAGCTGGATCACGCGCAGGGCATTCAACAGAAACACGATGCCTAACCCCATCACCAACAGGGAGAAGATCACCTTTTCCCATGTATTCATATTCAGCCTGACGTTGACGGTGTGTTTCCGTTTCTCCTGTTTTTCCGTGTCTTCTACAGCCAGAGACCGCAGCTGCACCTTGCCCAGCAGCTCGTCCGTGGTGACGCCCAGGGCTTCCGCCAACTGGGCCAGGATGGAGATGTCGGGGCAGGAGAGATCGTTCTCCCACTTGCTTACCGCCTGGGCTGTGACGCCCACCTGCTGTGCCAGCTGCTCCTGGGTCATGCCCTTTCTCTTGCGCAGATCGCTGATCCGCTTGCCCATGGTCTCCTTGTATTCCATAGCGACCTCCTGTTGTTTTTTGTTGGGCACATCATACCACAGATCCTGCAGTTGCGGTATCATCCGGAGAGAGATTTTCCAAAAAAGTGTATCAACCGACGGTTGAGTGCCGCTCAACCGTGTAAAAATAGCAGGATTTCTTTACAAACGCCCTGGAGCAGGGTATAATAACATGATATAAAAAGGAGGAATATGCAATGGCCATCCGAACGATCCGCAAAGAGAAGGACCCGTGTCTGTATAAGAAGTGCCGGGAGGTCACCGTTTTCGACGAACGGCTCTCCCAGCTCATCGACGATATGTTCGACACCATGTACGATGCGGACGGCGTGGGCCTGGCCGGCCCCCAGGTAGGGGTGTTGCGCCGGGTGGTGGTCATCGACGTAGGCGGTCCCGAGGGCGAGAACGCTCCCTTGGAGCTGGTGAACCCCAAGATCCTGGAGTCCTCCGGGCTTCAGGGCGGCATGGAGGGCTGCCTCTCCTTCCCCGGTCAAAGCGGCTATGTGGAGCGCCCCAACTACGTGAAAGTGGAGGCCTACGACCGGCACGGGGACCTGTACGAATACGAAGGCGAGGGGCTCTTCGCCCGGGCGGTCTTCCATGAGTGCGACCATCTGGACGGGAAGGTGTATCTGCCCCTTGTAAAGGAGCCGCCCGCCGACTTCAAAGCAGAGGAGTAGATCATGCGCATCGCTTTTTTCGGCACGCCGGAATTCGCCGTCCCCACCCTGCGGGCCCTGGCCGCCACCGACCACACCCTGGCGGTGTTCACCCAGCCGGATCGACCCGTGGGGCGCAAGGCCATCCTGACCCCGCCGCCCGTAAAGGCTGCAGCTTTGGAGCTGGGGCTGCCGGTCTATCAATTCGAAAAGATCCGCAGCCGGGAGGGCTGCGACGCCATCCGCGCCTTCGGGCCGGACCTGTACGCCGTGGTGGCCTTCGGGCAGCTGTTCAGCGAGGAGAACCTGTCCATCCCGCCCCTGGGCGCCATCAACGTCCACGGCTCCCTCCTGCCCCTCTATCGGGGCGCCTCCCCCATGCAGCAGACCGTCATCGACGGGCAGGCCGTGGCGGGTGTATCCACCATGATGCTGGTGAAGCGCATGGACGCGGGGGACGTGCTGATGCGGGCCGAAACGCCCTTGGGGGAGAACGAGACCTATGGGGAGCTAGCAGAACGTCTGGCGGTGCTGGGCGCGGAGCTGTTCATGCAGACCCTGGACGCTCTGGAGCGCGGCGAACTGAAGCCCGAACCTCAGGAGGAGGATAAGGCCACCTATTGCAAGATGCTCACCCGGGACAGCGGCAGGATCGACCTGGCCGCCCCCCGCAAGGTCATCCACGATCTGATCCGGGGCACCAACCCCTGGCCCGGGGCCTACGCCCTGCTGGGGGACGAGAAGCTGAAGCTATGGCGCACCCTGCTCTCAGACGCGGAAGCGCCGGAAGGGCTGCCCGTGGGCGGCCTGTTCGGAGATCAGAAGCGGGGTCTGTTCCTGCGCTGTCTGGACGGTGCTCTTGAGATCACGGAGCTCCAGGCCCCCGGCGGCAAGAAGCTGGACGGGAAAGCCTTTTTGCGGGGCCGGAACATCGTGGGGAGCGTGCTTGCATGAACAGCCCCCGCCGAGACGCCCTGCAGGTCTTCATGGACGTGGTGGAGGACGGCGCCTATGCCAACCTTCGGCTGAAGGAGGTCCGGCGGACGCCTTCGGAGCAGGCTTACGTGAGCTCCCTGGTGTACACCGCTTTAGAGCACGTGAAGTGGGCGGACTACATGCTGTCCTTCTACGTGAAGCCCCAGAAGAAGGTGGTCCGCAACATCCTGCGCCTGGCCGTTGCGGAGCTGTTCTTTATGGACACGCCGGACCACGCCGCCGTGAACGGTGCCGTGGAGCTGACGCGAGAATGCGGCAAAGGCACCCTGTCCGGACTGGTAAACGGGGTCCTGCGGCGGATGCTGCGGGAAAGGGACAGCCTCCCGCCCCTGCCAGCGGAGCCGGTCGCCCGGCTGTCCATCCAGTTCGGGTGCCCGGAGTGGGTCGTGAAGCAATGGCTGGACCGGTTCGGGGAAGCGGAGACAGAAAAACTCCTGTCCTTCGAGCCGCCCGCCATGGAAATACGGGCCCAGTGGCCCTTCACCGGCGAATCGCTGGCGGCTGAACTGAAGGTGCCCTATGCCCGGGGCCAGGTGGACGAGAACTGCTTTAAGCTGAGCGAGAGCATCCCCGTCTCCTCCCTGTCCCTGTTCCGGGAGGGGAAGATCGCCATCCAGAGCGAGGGGGCCATGGCCATCTGCCGGTTCCTGGGCGACATGCGGGGCAAGAAGGTGTTGGACGCCTGCGCCGCCCCCGGCGGCAAGTCCGCCTACCTTTGGTCCTTGACGGAGGGCCACATCGACCTCACCTGCTGGGAGCTTCATCCCCATCGGGTGGAGCTCATGGAACGGACCTTCGCCCGGCTCCACGTGCAGGCAAAGTGTGAAGCAAAGGACGCTTCCCAAGCTCCCCAGGACGGGGCTCCCTGCTTCGACGCGGTGCTTCTGGACGTGCCCTGTTCCGGTTTAGGACTGCTCCGGGAAAAGCCGGACGTAGCCTTGCACCGGCAGGAAAAGGACCTTGACGAGCTGTGCCGGACCCAGGCAGCGCTGCTTGAAAGCTGCGCTCGGCTGGTGCGCCCCGGCGGGACCCTGTGCTACAGCACCTGCACCATATCCCTGCGGGAGAACGAGCAGCAGGTGGAAGCCTTTTTGAAGGCTCACGGGGAGTATGCTTTGGAGGAACAACGCCAGCTCCTGCCCCAGCGGGACGGGACCGGCGGATTCTATATGGCAAGGATGAAGAAATGTATTTGACGGACCTCAGCAAAACCGGCATCGTGCCCGGCCGGAGGAGATGACCAACCTGCCCAAAGCCCTGCGGGAAAAGCTGGCCGCCCTGCCCTACGGCGGCAGCGTCATCGAGCGGAAGCTGGTCTCCCCCAAGGACGGCACGATCAAATACCTGTTTTTGCTGGAGGACGGGAACCTGGTGGAGGGGGTGCTGATGCACTACTCCTATGGGAACACCGCCTGCATCTCCACCCAGGTGGGCTGCCGCATGGGCTGCAAGTTCTGCGCCTCCACGTTGGAGGGCTGCGTGCGGGACCTGCGCCCCGGCGAGATGCTGAGCTTTCTCAAGCTCATGGAGCAGGACGAGCCGCCCCGGGAGGGCTGGAGCCGGTCCGTGACCAACATCGTGCTCATGGGCAGCGGCGAGCCCCTGGACAACTACGACAACGTGGTGACCTTCCTCAAGCGGGTGACCAGCCCGGAGGAGCTGAACATCAGCCCCCGGAACATCTCTCTGTCCACCTGCGGGTTGGTGCCCAAGATCTACCGGTTCATGGAGGACGCGCCCCACGTGACCTTATCCATCTCCCTCCACGCCCATTCCGACGAGGTCAGGAAGACCATGATGCCCATCGCCAACGTGTACCCCATCGCGGACCTCATCGAGGCGGCCAGGGCCTACGCGGAGAAGACGGGCCGCCGGGTGGTGTTCGAATACGCCCTGGTGGAGGGCGTCAACGATTCGAGGCAGGATGCAACAGCCCTAGCGAAGCTCCTGCGGGGCATGCTCTGCCACGTGAATCTGATCCCTCTGAACAGCGTGAAGGAGCGTTCCTTGATGGGCGTTACCCGAGCCCACGCGGAGGAGTTTGCCGGGTGGCTGGAGAAGGAACATATCTCCGCCACGGTGCGGCGAGAGATGGGCGCTGACATCGACGGCGCCTGCGGACAGCTGAGAAGGAGGGTGATCCATGAGATACAGTAGCCTTTCCGAGAAGGGCCGCCGCCCCAACAACGAGGACGTGGTGTTCACCCGCTTCGATCCCCGCTATCCTCTGATCGCCGCCGTTTCCGACGGCATGGGTGGTCACGCTGCAGGCGAGGTGGCCAGCCGCATCTCCATAGAAGCCCTGGACATGTGGACCAGGGAGCTGGTCGACGCGCCCCAGAACGTGTTGGTGGACGCCTTTTTCAATGCCAACGCCCAGGTGATCTCCGCTGCCGAGGAGGATCGAAAGCTCCGGGGCATGGGCGCTACCCTGGTAGCGGCTATCTTTTATCACGATCATTTCATCACTGCCAATATCGGGGATTCCCGGCTGTATCTGGTGTCCTCCGGCGAGATCCGCCAGGTCACCTTTGATCATTCCTACGTGCAGGAGCTGGTGCGCCGCGGCTTCCTTACGGCGGAGGAAGCCCGGAACCATCCCCGCAAGAACGTGATCACCCGCTGTATCGGTTCCGAAGCCTCCTTCGAGCCGGACGTGTTCTATACTCGCTGGAACCCCAAGGACCTGGTGATCCTGTGTTCTGACGGCCTCTGCGACGTGCTGCGAGAGGAAGACATGCTCGCCCTCGTACAGCAGAAAAACGATCTCGACGCCCTCTGCAAGGCGCTGGTAAAAGCCGCCTACGATAAGGGCAGCACCGACAACATCTCCCTGGTACTGGTCCGTAACGAAGGGGGTGTGGAGCTGTGACGCCGGATATCATCGACGGCAAGTATCGCGTCATCCGCGAGGTAGGCAGCGGCGGTATGGCCCATGTCTATCGCGCCATCAACATGTCCTCTCGCAAGGTCGTAGCCGTGAAGATGCTGAAGGAGGAATACCTGAACGATCGGGAGTTCCTGCGCCGCTTCGAGCGGGAAGCCAAAGCGAGCCTGGCCCTGTCCCATGAGAACATCGTCCGCGCCTTCGGCGTGGGGGATGACAACGGTGTGCCCTACATCGTCTTGGAGTACGTGGAGGGCAAGACCCTGAAGGAGCTGATCCAGGAGAGCCCCGGGGGCCATCTGTCTGTGCAGCAGGCCATCGGTATCTGCAGCCAGATCCTGGACGCCCTTTCCTACGCCCACGCCCATGGGATCATCCACCGGGACGTGAAGCCCCAGAACGTGATCGTCACCAACCGGGGCAAGGCCAAGCTGGCCGACTTCGGCATCGCCCGGGAGGTCACCGCCTCCGTACACTATATATCCCCCGAACAGGCCAAGGGCCTGCCCGTGACGGAGGAAAGCGATATTTACTCCACCGGCATCTCCCTCTACGAGATGCTCACCGGCACCGTGCCCTTCATCGGCGACACCACGGTGGCTACGGCGCTGATGCACCTTTCCGAGACGCCTACGCCGCCTCAGGATCTGAACCCCGCCGTTCCCCCGGCTCTCAACGATATCGTGCTTCGGGCCATCGAAAAGGACCCGAAGATGCGCTATTCCAGCGCCAAGCTCATGCGCTCCGATCTCATTCGATCCCTGTCCCATCCCAACGGCACCTTTGCCCGGGACAGGGAATCCAAGGAGTCGAAGCTGCCGGGACGGCGCATGTCCCTGTCGGTATACGCCTGGATATCCATCTCCGTGTTCACGCCCATCCTGGTGATCTTCCTGGCGTATCTTGGCTATGCGAACCACTGGTGTGCCGGCAAGGAAGCCACAGAGAGCGAAGCCGTCCTGCCTGCGGCCTCCTCCAGCACCAACGTGGCCAGCGTCACCGTGGCTACACAGCCGGTGCATACGCCTGCGGATCAGTCCATGCCGCTGGTGACGGGGCTGCGGCTGGACGACGCCCTCAAGGCGCTCCACGATTCAGGTTTTACAGATATCTTCGTATCCACAGAATACGCCACCGACGATCCACGGATCGGCACCATCGTCCAGCAGAGCCAGCCTGGAAACACCGTCCCCAACAGGTCGGAACCCGTCTATATCACGCTCCTGTTGGAAAAGCGCGGCAAATATAAGGCGGACGTGGCCTTTATGCTGGATATCCCCGAGAACGATTCCCGGGTCCAGATGGTGTATCGGACCAGCAACACGGACAACATCGATTACTCCGTCATCCTGTACGACACAGTGCGCACCAAGGAGACCATGGTATCCATCAGCGCCACGGTCTACAGCAACGACCCGGCCACCCGGACTTTGTATCTGCTGGTGAACGGAGAGGAAGTCAGGACCCAGGACGTGAAGTTTTCGGAGTAAAAGGCGATGGAAGGGTCTATCATTAAGGGTGTGGGCGGGTTCTACTACGTTTCTACCGCTCATGGCGTGATCACCTGCAAGGCCAAGGGCTCCTTCCGCCGAGAGGGTATCACCCCGGTGGTGGGGGATCGGGTGCGCATCACCCTCCATGCTTCCGGGTATGCTCAGATCGAAGAGATCCTGCCCCGCCGGAACCTGCTGATCCGCCCGGCTGTGGCGAACATCGACCGGCTCCTCATCGTCCTGTCCGGGCATCTGCCCGAACCCGATTGGCTTTTAGCCGACAAGCTGATCGTCCAGGCCACGCTGAACCGGATCGAGCCCGTGATGGTCCTCAACAAGGCGGACGAAGCAGAGGACGGCATTTTAAAAGCGTTCGAAGAGGACTATCGCCTCTTCCCCCGAGTGGTGGTCTCCGCCCTGTCGGGAGAAGGGCTGCAAGGGTTGAAGGACGCCATCGCGGGGAAGGTATGCTGCTTCGCGGGGCAGTCCGCTGTAGGGAAATCCTCCCTGATGAACGCCCTGCTCCCCGAGCTTGACCTGCCCGTGGGGGAGCTGACCCGCAAGACGGATCGGGGCAAGCACACCACCCGGCATGCCCAGCTGTGGCCCTGCTTCGGCGGCGCTCTGCTGGACACCCCCGGCTTCTCCCTCTACGAGCCGGAGAGCTTCGACGAGCTGCTGCTGCAGGGCTGCTACCCGGAGTTCAGGGAGGCCGAGCCCTGCCGGTTCCCGGGATGCATGCACATCAGCGAGCCGGGCTGCGGCGTGAAGGCCCTGCTGTCCACCGGCCAGCTGTCCCCCGCCCGCTATGAGCGATATGTCCAGATCGCCAAAGATTTTACTTTCAGGAGGAAACACCAATATGATTAAGATCGCCCCCTCCATTCTGTCCGCTGACTTCGCCCGCATGGGCGAGGACGTTCGGATGCTGGAAGCAAACGGCGCGGATTGGATCCACTTCGACGTGATGGACGGTCACTTCGTGCCCAACATCACCTTCGGCCCCGCCATGTGCAAGGCCGTGCGGCCCCATACGAAGCTCCCCCTGGACGTACATCTCATGGTGGACCGGCCCAGCGAGTGGGTCGCGCCCTTCCGGGACGCGGGGGCAAACATCCTGACCTTCCACGTGGAGGCGGAGCGGCACATCCACCGGACGCTGCAGGCCATCCACGGCGCGGGCATGCAGGCGGGCGTGGTGCTGAACCCTGCGACGCCCCTTGCCCTCTGCGAGGAGGTGTTGGAAGACTGCAACATGGTCCTGCTCATGAGCGTGAACCCCGGATTCGGCGGGCAGAAGTTCATCCCCCAGGTCCTGCGCAAGATCGAAGCCTTGAGCGCCCTCAAGGCGGCGCGAGGCCTGTCCTTCGAGATCGAGGTGGACGGTGGCGTCAACGACAAAACGGCGCCTCTCTGCCGACAGGCCGGGGCCACCGTGCTGGTGGCGGGCAGCGCTGTGTTCACCGCTGAAGACCCCAAGGATATGATCCGGCGGCTGCGTGGCTGAGCTTCGTTCCCTGTTCAATCGAGCCAGGGGGTTCGCCCGCGAGCTGAACGACCGAGGGCTGGTGACCTATGCCGCCTCCTGCGCCTTCTATTCCTTCCTGTCCCTGTTTCCCATGGCCGCGTTAGCCGCCTCCCTGGTGCCCTGCATCGGCGTCTCAGAGGCGGCTTTGCTGCGCTTTTTGGGCTCCGTGGCCCCGATGGGTGTGGCCGCCCTGCTGCAGGCGATCCTGTCCAACGTCTATGAGAACGTCTTCCCCGCCCTGCCCCTCTCCCTTCTGGCCCTCCTTTGGTCCGCCGCACAAGCCTTTTCGGAGCTGTTGAAGGGGATGGCGGCCATGACCGACCCTGCCCGACAGGCCGGCTTCCTCAAGCGGCGGCTCCGGGCCATCCTCCTCACCATGGCGCTGCTGACGACGCTGCTGCTGTCCCTGTCGGTGCTGATCTTCGGCGCCAGACTCGCCCTGTTTATCGGGTACCTGTTTCCCCGGGCCAACGGCTTGCTGGCGCTGTTTCTTCGCCTCAGACACCTGTTCATGGGGGTGCTGCTGTGGCTTTTGTTCGTCTTTCTCTATCGATCCATTCCCGGCCAGCGCTTCTCCTTCCGAGAGGTCCGGACCGGGGCTGCCCTGTCCACCGTGGCCTGGATCGCCTTCTCGGGTATGTTTTCCCTGTACGCCGGCCGATTCTTCGACCTGACCCTGTACGGGGGCATGGCGACCATGGCCCTCACCATGCTGTGGCTCTTCTACTGCCAATACATCGTGCTCGTGGGCGCCGGCCTCTGCGCTCGCCAGCGCAGCAAAAAGGAAGCCGCGCGCTTGGCGACAGCTTCCTGAACAGATCTCCTCTTTATTTCAACGTGACCACCGTGACCCCGGCGTCTCCCTCCCCGTAGGCCCCGATCCGATAGGATTTGACCCGGGGATGGGTCTTCAGGTACGCCTGGATGCCTGCCCGCAGGGCGCCGGTGCCCTTGCCGTGGATGATGTTGAACTCCTTTCGGCCGTTCCGGGCGCACAGGTCGATATACCGGTCCACCTCCAGCATGCCGTCGTCCACGGTCATGCCCCGCAAGTCCAGGTCCATCTTGACCTCCTGGATGTCCTGCAGGATGGGTTTCCCCGCCACAGGGGCCCGCTTCTTCTGAGCCTTGGGCAGGGGCCTCAGGTCCGAAAGGGGCACGTTCATCTTGATGACCCCGGCCTGGATCTGGACCATGCCCCGGGCATCGGGCGCCTTGAGCACGGTGGCGGTGTTGTGGATGCTGATCACATGGTAGCTCTCCCCCGCCTTCACCGTCTTGGGCGCTTCGCCCATATCCTCCTCCGGCAGGGCCGTGTCCACGAGATCGTTCTCCGAGGCGCGCATGCCGTCCCTGGCCTGCTGGATGGCCCGCTCAAGAGCCTTGTAGTCGATATTCTTGACGTTCCTCAGCTCCGTGATGATCCGTTCCATCTCCCGCCGGGTCTGGCGCACGATGTCCCGGGCGTCCTCCCGAGCTCGATTGCGCAGGGTGGTTCGTTCCTCGTCCAGCTTGCGCTTCTCCTTCTCGTAGTCGTTCCGAAGCTTCTCCGCCTCCCACAAGGCGAGCTGCGCGTCGTGGCGGGCCTTTTCAGCGATGCGCCGCTGCTCCTCCGCGCCGCTCAGCACGTCCTCGAAAGCTACGTCCTCCTTCTTCAAGAACTGCCGTGCCCTATCGATGACCTCCGCGGAGAGGCCCAGACGGCGGCTGATCTCGAAGGCGTTGGACTTGCCGGGGATGCCGATATAGAGCCGGTAGGTGGGACAGAGCCGATCCACATCGAATTCCATGGAGGCGTTCTGCATCCTATCCCTGGACAGGGCGAAGGCCTTGATCTCGCTGTAGTGGGTGGTGGCCATGGTCCGGCAGCCCTGGGCCTGGAGCCGCTCCAGGATGGCCTGGGCGAGAGCCGCGCCCTCCAGGGGGTCCGTGCCCGCGCCCAGCTCGTCAAGAAGGACCAGCGTGTGCTCGTCCGCCTGCTCGATGATGGACACCAGGTTGGTCATATGGGCGCTGAAGGTGGACAGGCTCTGCTCGATGGACTGCTCGTCACCGATGTCCGCAAAGACCTGATCGAAGATGGATACCTCGCTCCCTTCCTCCGCCGGCAGGAACAGGCCGCACATGGCCATGAGGGTAAAGAGACCCACGGTCTTCAGTGTCACCGTCTTGCCGCCGGTATTGGGGCCGGTGATGATGAGGGTGTCGAAGTCCTCCCCGAGCCACAAGGTGACGGGCACCACCTTCTCCCTGTCGATCAGGGGATGACGGGCGTTCACCAGTTTCAGACGGCCCTCCTCGTTGAGCTTGGGCCGGACGCCGCCCTGCTCTCGAGCCAGGACGGCCTTGGCGAAGATGCAGTCGAGACGCCCCAGCAGCAGGAGGCTGTCGTACAGCTCGTCCGCATAGGGCTGCAGCAGGGCGGTCAACCCCGCCAAAATGCGCTCGATCTCCTTCTGCTCGTCCAGCAAAAGCTTCTTATACTCGTTCCCCAGCTCCACCACCGCCGCCGGCTCGATGAACAGGGTCTGGCCCGTGCCGCTCTGGTCATGGATGAGGCCCGGGATCTGCCGCCGATGCTCCGCCTTCACCGGGATGGTGTAGCGGCCGTTGCGCATGGTGATGATGGAATCCTGCAGATACTTCTGATCCCCGGCGCTGCGGATGATGCTGTTGAGCTTGTCCCGCACCTTCTCCGTGGTGATCTTCATCTGCCGCCGGATGCGGGCCAGCTCCGGGGAGGCGCTGTCCGCCATCTCCTCCTCGGAGAGGATGCAGCGGGCGATCTCGTTCTCGATGGAAGGCTGAGCCGTGAGCCGGTTGGCCATCAGGCACAGCAGCCCGTCGCCTCCCTGTTCCTTGCCGCCCAGGATCGCTTCCCTGGCCCGGCGGGACACCTTTAGGCACCGTTCCGCCCCCAGCAGCTCCCCCATGGACAGGGCCAGCACTGCACTCATGCGGCGAAGGGAGGGGCGGATGTCGGGGAACACGTCGATGGGCGTGTGACCCAGCCGCCAGAACACAGATTCCGCCTCCATGGTCTCCTGCAGGAGCCGCTCCGCTTCAGGCAGGGACGCGGCCGGAGACAGAGCGTCCACCGCAGCCTTCCCTAAGTCGGAAACGGCGTACCCCCGCAGCATGGCCTGGATCTTATTGAGTTCAAGAGTGTGTATGGTTCTTTCCGAGATCATCGTCAATCGCTGAATTTGTTCATGTCGCCCACGATCACCGTGATCGTCAGGTATTCCCCGTCCCGATACACGGTGAAGTCGATCGTGTCGCCCACCTTCAGGGAGCGCACGTACCCCACCACGTCGTCGTTGACGGTCACGATCACGTCGTCGACCTTGGTGATGATGTCGCCCACCTTCAGCCCGGCCTGGTCCGCCGGAGCGCCCTCGGTGAGCTCCTCGATGCGGCAGCCCACAGGCACGCCGTTCTCTGCCGCTGTCTCCTGATCCACCGCACGGATCTGGACGCCGATCCCGGGTCGGACCATGCCGCCCTCCTGCAGGATCACGTTGGCGATCTCGATCACGTTCTGGATGGGCAAGGCAAAGCCGATGCCCTCCGCGGAAATGGCGTTGCCCCGAGAGTCGTATCCCGCGGTGACGGACTTGGCGCTGTTCATGCCGATGACCTGACCGGCCATGTTGATGAGAGGGCCGCCGCTGTTGCCAAAGTTGATGGCGGCGTCTGTCTGGAGATACGTGTTGACGAAGCCGTCGATATTGATCTCCCGGGCCGTGGCGCTGATGATGCCGAAGGTGACCGTGCCGTAGAGCTCATAGGCGCTGAGAGGGTTGCCAATGGCGATCACGTATTCGCCTACCCGGAGGGCGTTGGAATCGCCGATGGGCAGGGCGAGGTATCCCTCTCCCTCCACCTTCAGCACGGCGATATCGGTGGTCACGTCCGCGCCCACCACCAAAGCAGGCTTTTTCTCCCCATCGCTGAAAAGCACGTCCACCGCCGCCGCGCCGCTGACCACATGGGCGTTAGTCAGCACATACCCGTTTTCCGAAACGATGAACCCGGAGCCGCTGGCGTACTCCTCCAGCTTTCCAGTGCGCAGATTGGGCTGATAGTGGATGATGCCTACCACGGAATCGGAGGCCGCTTCCACCACATCGGGAATGGAGGCGAACACCTGCATCTCGCTGGGTTCCTGCACGTTCAGCTCCATCTTGGGCAGGTTTTCCAAGGTGCTGGGGTCCATGGTCGGCATGGGCGTCATGTCGATCCTCTCAGATGGTACGGGATCGATCCCCGGCGTGGGCGGGGCCGGCGTAGCGGGAGCAGCGCTGGCGTTCCGTTGAGACTGCATCGTCTCGCTTGGCTGGGCAAGGGCCGACTGTGCCCGCCGAATGCGGAAAAAGCCCGCGCCTACCACCATGCACGCGATGAACGTGACACATAAAAGGATGGACAAACACCAGATCAGCGCAGATACGCCCTTATCCTGTTTGGTACGAAATTGTTCAGGTTCCATTTTTCCTGCCTCCGTCTGTCACACGCTTGAGCGTGTTGGCTTTTTCCAATGTAAAGGTGAACTGGGTCCCTTTGCCCCGGGCGCTCTTCACCGTGATGGACTGGCCATGGGCCTCGATGATCTTCTTCACGATGGCCAGGCCCAGCCCGGAGCCCACCTGCGGAGAGGGCGTGTGAGCCTTCTCCACCTTGTAGAACCGGTCGAAGATGTGGGGCACGTCCTCCGCCGGGATACCCACGCCCGTGTCACGGATGGTGACGTAGACCTCCTTGCGCAGAGCGTAGGTGGATACCCCCAGCGTCCGGCCCTCAGGGGAATACTTGATGGCGTTGTCGATCAGGTTCCGAAGGACCTGGGAGATCTGATTGCTGTCGGCGTAGACGTAGGCCTGCTCCGTGGAGAAACGCACGTCCAGCTCCATCCGCTTTTCGGAGATCCGGGCTTCGAAGGTGATGAGGGTGCGGCGGATGAGCTCGTTGATATCGAACACCTCGTAGTTGACGGTGATGATCCCGCTTTCGATCCGAGCGAGGTCCAGAAGGTCGTTGACCATGGCCGTCATGCGCCGGGTCTCGGACAGCACGATGCCGATGTAGTTCTCATGCTCCTCAGGCGGTATGGTCCCGTCCATCATGGCTTCCAGGAAGCCCTTCATGCTGGTCAGGGGGGACCTTAGCTCGTGGGACACGTTGGCCACGAAGCTTTGACGGGTGACCTCCAGGTTCTTCAGCTGGTCCGCCATCTCGTTGAAACTCTTGCCCAGCTGGGAGGCCTCGTCCCTGCCCTGAACGGGGATGCGTTGGGAGAAATCGCCCTTGGAGTAGCACTGGACGATATGGTTCATGTCCACGAAGGGGTTGATGATCCGCTTGGCAGTATAGTACGAGGAGAACAACACCACGAAAGCTGCCACCACACAGATGGCCAGCGTCCACAGCGCCACCTGACGAAAGGCTGTGTTCCAACGGGTGATATCGCTGTGGACCAGCAGCACGCCCTCCCGGCTCCCCTCGCCTACGCGAACGTAGACGGTGTATACGGGGAATTTTGCGCCGGAGAAGTATCGCTCCATGGCTTCGGGAAGGTTGCTGCTGCGGCGCAGCACGTCCGCCGCCCGGGTCTTTTCTGTAGGCAGGTCCACCAGGGACGCCCACTTTTCGTCGGTGTACGCGGATACGGTCTCCTGCGGATAGATCACCTGGATAAGGAGTTTGCGCTCCTCGGTGAGCGGTTTCAGTTCCAGGGAAGAACCGCTGGTTTCCAGCAGGCGCGCCGCCTGCTGACCCTTTTCGACCAGGATATCCTTCTCCATGCCAAGGCTCTGCATGCGGGAAACATATCCTATCCCCAGCCCCAAAATAAGCAACAGAGAAAGGACCGTCACACATTGCAGAAACAGCATGCGGTCGAATATAGATTTGAAACGGATCTTCGCCATGAAGGGGAAAAAACGTCAGGCGTGAATCTCGAACTTATATCCCACGCCCCAAACGGTCTTCAGCTGCCAGCTCTGACGCTCGCCCAGCTTTTCACGAATACGCTTCACATGCACATCCACCGTGCGGGAATCGCCGAAGAAATCGAAGCCCCAGACCTGCTCCAGCAGCTGCTCCCGGGTGAAGACCTTCCCCGCGTGGGAGGCCAGGAAGTACAAAAGCTCGATCTCCTTGGGGGGCATCTCCAGCTGGATGCCGTCCAGGATCACGGAATAATTTTCCAGGGAGATGGACAGATCCGGCAGCACGATGGCCTTCTCCTGATCAGCGGCAGGGGCGCTGCGGCGGAGAACCGCCTTGATCCGGGCGATGAGCTCGTTGCTGTCGAATGGTTTGGCGATATAGTCGTCCGCGCCAAGCTCCAGGCCCCGGACCCGTTCGCCCGTATCGCCCTTGGCCGTCAGCATGATGACCGGCGTGGGGGATTCCTGACGGATATCGTTGAGAATGGACCACCCGTCCCGACCGGGCAGCATCACGTCCAGCACCACCAGCGTGGGCTTCACGCTGCGGAAAGTGGCCAGGGCGTCATAGCCGGTGGCACAGGTCGCCACGTTGAACCCGGCCTTCTTCAAATATAGCTCAATGATGGAAAGGATGTTCCGGTCATCATCGATCACGAGAATGGTGTTGTTATCCATAGGACCTCCTGTTACTCTATGCCGATCACCTGTATACCGTTCTCCTGCAGCAGCCGGGCTGTGATCCCGTCTCCCGCGATCAGCGTTTTGGAGAACGTGCCGTCATATATCCACCCCGTTCCGCAGGATGGGCTTCTGTTTTGGAGCAGTGCTTGCGTCGCTCCGTAGGTCTGTGCCAGGGCCAGGACCGCCTGTGCGCCTTTTTGAAAGCATTCCGTTCGGTCCGTCCCGTTTCGGTCGACGACCTGCCCCGAAAGGATCTCGCAGGGCGGCCGGGGCGTGAGCAAACCGCCCAACTGCTCGGGGCAGACGGGGATGGCTTTCCCCGCCTTGACCAGCTCAACCACCTCAGCGCAGGGCCTGGATTTCCCGTCGTATCGACAGGGAAAGCCGGCCAGACAGGCACTGACGATCATCATGGCATACTACCACCTATTTATAGTCATTGCATTGTATCACATAAACCGATATTTGTCCAGTATGTGAACAGCTTGCTTTGAAATATTACATTTCGTGCTCCTTCGCCGGGCGATTGCAGTTTTTTCCTGTAATAAATCTGCGCAGCCAGGGAAAAGTAATCGCGAAAAGCAAAGCAAAGGAGGTGAAACGTAAATGGCACGCAACAGCTCTATGGTTCCTGAAAACCAGGATAAGCTCGGCAACTTCAAGTCCGAGGTGGCTTCTTCCCTGAACATCAATCTGAAGCAGGGGTACAACGGCGATCTGACCTCCCGTGAGGCGGGCAGCATCGGCGGCGAGATGGTGAAGCGCATGATCGAGTACGCTGAGAAGAACATGCACTAACGAAACGGATTCGACCCGCGTATGGAAGCATACGCAAGCAACAACATGGCTGCTCGACCGGCGCTATGATAAGGATACAGGCAAGAGAAAAGCCCTCCCGTCAAGGAAGGGCTTTTTTCAATTCATGGTGATGTTTTCCATGTGCCGGTAGCGATGCCGGGCCGCTTCGATGAGCTGATCGTTCTCGTAGGTGGGCAGGCTGTAGACTTCCGCCGCGTCCACCGACGCCGCCTCCAAAAGGGACACGGGACAGTCCTTCAGGAAGCCGTCCTCCCGTTCCTCCCCCGCCTGGCGGATGCCCATCAGGTCCCCGGCGCCCCGAAGCTCCAGGTCTCGCTCGGCGATCCTAAACCCGTCGTTGGTGTCCAGCATGGCCTGGAGCCGTTCCATGGCGGTCTTCTTCTGCTCGTAAACCACCAGATAGCAGTGGGCCTGCTGCGTCCCTCGGCCCACTCGGCCCCGGAGCTGGTGCATGGCGGACAGGCCGAAGCGCTCCGCCCCCTCGATGACCATATGGGCGGCCTGGGGCACGTGGACCCCCACCTCTATGACCGTAGTGGAGACGAGGATGGGGACTTCGCCGGCGTGGAACCTGGCCATGACGGCCTGCTTCTCCGCCTCGGACATGCGGCCGTGGAGCTTAGCCAGGGGCACGTCCCCCACCAGTTCCTTCACCTCGTCGTAAACCTCGTCCACGGACAGGCCTTCCAGACCCTCGGTTTTTTCGATGAGGGGACAGACCACGTAGCTCTGCTCCCCTTCCCTGGCCCGGGCGGCCAGGTACCGATACATGTCCTTGCGCTTGGCCGGGCCCACCAGATGGGTCTTGATGGGCTTTCTGCCGGCGGGCAGCTCATCGATGACGGACAGATCCAGGTCCCCGTACAGAATCAGCGCCAGGGTCCGGGGGATGGGCGTGGCGCTCATGACCAGCACGTCGGGCCGGACGCCCTTCTGCTCCATGGCGGAGCGCTGGGCGACGCCGAAGCGGTGCTGCTCGTCGCAGATTACCACCCCCAGGCTATGGAAGCGGACGTTCTCGGAGAACAAGGCATGGGTGCCGGTGACGGCCTGCCATGCTCCGCTTTCCAGCTTTTGCAGGGTCTCCCGCCTCTCTTTGGCGGTTTCGCTGCCCAGCAGGAGCCCGCATCGGTCCCCAAAAAGGCTCTTCAGCGCCTCGTAGTGTTGACGAGCCAATATCTCCGTCGGGGCCAGCAGCGCTCCCTGACGGCCGTCTCGGGCGGCGGCGTACAGGGCGAACAGGGCGATGCTGGTCTTGCCGGAGCCTACGTCGCCCTCGATCATCCGGTTCATAGGCACGGGCAGGGACATGTCCCGAGCTACCTCGAACAGCACCCGTTGCTGGGCGTGGGTGGGTTCGAAGGGCAGAGTCTTCAAGTATTCCGGCAGCGCCTCCTGGGCGGAGAAAGCTATGCCGTTCCGGCGCTTTCGCTCTGCCTTCAGCTCCTGAGAGGCCAGGAAATAGTAGAGAGCGTCCTCGTAGGCCCGGCGGCAGCGGGCGGCGTCCAGCTTCTGCCGATCTGTGGGAAAATGCAGGGCCCACAGGGCTTCCTGCCGGCCAGGCAGGTCCCGCTTCTCCCGCAGGGCCGGCGGCAGGGTCTCCTCAATGACGGCGCCTTCCAGGGCAGCCCGGATGCCGTCACGAAGGTTGGTCTGGGTCAGGCCCTTGAGGGTGTCGTACACGGGCACGATGCCCCGAAGCTCCCTGGCCAGCAGCGGGTTCAGCAAAGCCGGCGCGCCCTTCTCCCCCATATGGACCCGGCCCGATGCGATGTAAGTCTGACCCGGTTCCAGGCCCTTGCCGCGATAGGGCTGGTTGAAATAGCGAAGGGCCAGGCGCTTCCCCGCCGGATCCCGGCCATAGACGGTGACGGTGGTCAGCCCCTTGCGGGAATACCAGGAGGGGCCGGAGGTCAGCGTGACGCGCACGGAAGCCATCATCCCGTCCTCCAGCTCCTCCACCGGGGTGCAGGTGGAGAAGTCCAGGTAGCTGCTGGGATAGTACGCCAATAAATCGCTGAGACTTTCGATCCCCAGCTGACGCAGCAGCTCTATGCGCTTTGGTCCGATGCCCTTGATGTCCGCAAGCTCCATGGTTTGAAAAAAGCCGCCGATGGGCGGCTTGGAAAGTCTTTTCTTAGATCACCGAGAAATAGTAGCTGTAGAGGGGCTGTCCCCCGTTGCGGCTCATGAACTCGGACTCGGGGTACTTCTCCTCCAACCGGGCGATGAGGGCGTCGGCCCGCTCCTCGTCCACGTCCGCGCCGTAATACACGGTGACGGAGCATTCCTCGTCCCCCAGCTTCTCGATCATGTGCTCCACCAGCTCGAAGGCGGCTTCGTCCGCATCGGGGCTCACCGTGTTCAAATCCCCGTCCAGCATACCGATGAAGTCCCCCTGGTGGATGACCTTGCCATTGAGCTGGGTCTCCCGGACCGCGAAGGTCACGGAGCCGGAGATTACCTCCTGGAAGGCCTCGGTCATGTTGCTCACGTTGGTCTCCAAGGACTCGTCCGGATTGAAGGCCATGGCAGCGGCAATGCCCTGGGGGATGGTCTTGGTGGGCAGCACCACCACGCGACAGCTGCAGAGGGCCGAAGCCTGGGTGGCCGCCAGGATGATGTTGCTGTTGTTGGGCAGGATGAACACGTTCCTGGCGTTCACCTGATGGACCGCGTTCACGATGCTGTCGATGCTGGGATTCATGGTTTGTCCACCGGAGATGATATGGTCCGTGGACAGAGCCTTGAACACCTCGTCCACCCCCGCGCCGGAGCTGACGGAGATGAGAGCAAACTCCTTCTCGTTCCGCTTGCGCTGGGCGGCCAGCTGCCGGTTCTGCTCCCGCATGTTCTCGATCTTGATGCGGTCCAGCTCGCCGTAGCGCATAGCCATCTGCAGCACCTTGCCGGGGCAGTTGGAATGGACGTGGATCTTCACCGTATCGTTGTCGCAGGCGCATACCACGGAATCGCCCACCCGCTCCAGATGCTTGCGGAACTGGTCCAGATCCTTTTCCTCGAAACCCTCGTAGAGATGGACGATGAAAAACTCGGTGCAATAGCCGAACTGGATGTCCTCCGCGCTGAACTCAGCGAAGTTGGCCGCTTCGGAGGTCTCCTTCTCCGCGGGCTTCTCCTCCGCGGGCAGCTCCTCGATATCCATCTCCCCGTTCATGGCCATAAGGAAGCCATGGTAGATGAACAGCAGGCCCTTGCCGCCGGAGTCCACCACCCCCGCCTCCTTGAGCACGGGCAGCAGATCGGGCGTCAGCCGAAGGGCTTCCTCACCCTTTTGGATGCAGGTGATCATCAGCGCTTCGCAGCCCAGCTGAGCATCCTCCTCCACCGCCTTCTGGACCTCGTCGGAGATCATGCGGGACACGGTGAGGATGGTCCCCTCCTTGGGCTTCATGACGGCCTTGTAGGCTGCCTTGGTGCCCTCCGCCATGGCGGCGGCAAAGCTGATGCCGTCCAGCTCCTCGTGGCCCTTGGCGGCCTTATAGAAGCCTCTGAACAGCTGGGAGAGGATGACGCCGGAGTTGCCTCGAGCGCTCCTGAGGGCGCCGGAGGAGACCTTGGCCATGACCTCTTCTACGGTGGCCGTCTCGGGCAGGTTTCGGAGGTCCTTGACGGCCCCCTGCATGGTCATGGACATGTTGGTGCCCGTGTCCCCGTCGGGAACGGGGAACACGTTCAACGAGTCCACCAAAGCCCGGTTCTTCTCAAGCAGCGCCGCGCCGGCCAGGAACATATCCCTGAGCAGGGCGCCGTCTATTCTATCAGTAATCAAGTTCGTATCCTCCCGCGCTGCTTAAACCACGCGGATCCCTTCTACATGAATGTTCACGCTGTTCACGTTGACGCCGGTGACTTCCTCCACCCGATACTTCACGTTGCTCTTGCAGTTGGAAGCAACGGCGGGCAGAGAAACGCCGTACTGCAGGATGACATACAGATCGATGTCCACCAGATTATCACCCACGGTGGTCACCTTGATCCCCTTCTTCAGGCTGTCCCTGCCCAGCAGCTCCGCCAGCGTATCGCCTGTGCGCTTCGAGCACATGCCGACGATCCCATAATTTTCCACAGCGGCATAGCCAGCCACCACGGAGACCAGGTCCTCCTGTACGGAGATCCTGCCGTATTCGTTTTTGACCTCAATCGTCATGCTGCGTCTCCTTTCCTTATTCCCTATACTGTGAGCTTACGCATGCCGGATGACCGGTTATGCCTGCTTACTCCTCTTCGTCGGGCAGGTTGCCGTTGTGGTAGACCTCCTGCACGTCGTCGTTGTCCTCCAGATTGTCCAGGAACCGGTACACCTTCTCCACCGTCTCGGGATCGTTGATGTCCACGGTGTTCTGGGGGATCATGACCACCTCCGCCTTCAGGAAGGTATAGCCCTTCCCCTCTAGGGCCTCCCGGACCACCGAGAAATCGGAGGGCGCGGTGTAGACCTCGAAGACGTCGTCCTGCGGCACGAAATCCTCGGCACCGGCGTCCAGGGCTTCCATCATGACCTCGTCCTCGTCCATGAGGGCGGTGCGCTCAATGATGATCTGGCCCTTCTTGTCGAACATCCAGGCCACGGAACCGGTGGCGCCCAGGTTGCCGCCGGCCTTGGAGAAGATGTGACGCATCTCCGCTGCGATGCGGTTCCGGTTATCGGTGACGATCTCCACATATACGGCCAGGTTGCCAGGACCGTAGCCCTCGTAGGTGATCTCCTCGTAGTTGACGGAGCCCGCCTCACCGGCCGCCTTCTTGATGGAACGGTTGATGTTGTCGTTGGGCATATTGGCCGCCTTGGCCTTGGCGATCACGTCGCGCAGCTTGCTGTTGTTGGCGGGATCGGGGCCGCCGCCTTCCTTGACGGCGATGACGATCTCACGACCGATCTTGGTAAAAATCTTGCCGCGGGCGGCGTCGGTCTTTTCCTTCTTGTTCTTGATGTTTGCCCATTTGGAATGTCCGGACATAGTAACCTCCTGAAAGTTTTATCCCAATAAAGATGCGGCTTCCTCGTCCAAAAGGAAGGTGGCAGCCGCATGCAATTGCAGCATACTGGCGGGCAGGTTGGAATTCACCGCCCCCCCCCCTTGATGACGCTCCGTGCCGTTTCGGCCATCTCCTGGCCGGTCATGAGCACGATGAGCTTCTTGGCGGACATGAGCGTGCAGAGCCCCGCCGTTACGATCTTATCCCCCTGATACAGCTCCACATGGGTGGTGGGCGCGATTTCCCCCTCCGGCGCGTTGAACAGCAAGGACCCGTCCGGCCCCACCGTCATCAGCACCACGTCCATGCCGCCCGCCTGCAGGATGGCGTCCTCGAAACCGTGACAGCTGTCCGCCCAGTTGTCGGAAGCGTCGTCCGGAGCCAGCACCTGTCCGGGTGCCAGAGAGAGCTCTCCGAACAGGGTTTCGTCCATATAGGCGCGCAAAGATCCCTTGCCCTCCTCCCGGACCCGCTCGGAAAGCTGGAAGACGGTGGCCTTGCCCCAACTCAAGAGCCCGTTGGCCGTCATGGCGCTGAGGGAATGGAAGGCCGAGGCCAGCGCCGGCGCGCTGTCCACGCCCAGCACCAGGGACGGCTTTTCGATCAGCTGTCCGGCCAGGAGCGTGGCCGCTGCAGCGGCCGCTGTCTGGGCGTCTGAAAAAACCAGGACGCTCATTGCCGTTCGCCTCCCGCTGCCACAGCCTCCAGGAACAGAAGCACGTCCCCGTAGACCTCGTTCCGGCAGATGCCGTTGAGGATCTCATGGCGAGCGCCGGGATAGAGCTTGAAGGTCATGTGAGTGTGCCCGGTGTTGACCAGGTACTTGTTCACCTTCTTCACGCCCTTGCCCATGCCGCCCACCGGGTCCTTATCACCGGAGATGAGCAGGATCGGCATGTTGGGCACCTTGGCAGCCCATTTGGAACTGGCTATATGACCGATGCCGGTCATCAAATCCAAATATCCATAGGGTGTAAAGGGAAATCCGCACAGGGAATCCTCAATATACAGCTTGACGCCTTCCTCGTCCCGATTCAGCCAGTCAAAGCTGCTCTTGGCGTGGGGTACCCGCTTGGCAAAGCTGCCGAAGCAGAGCTTGTCCAGCTTGGGGCTGGGTTCCATGCCTCGCCCGGCCTTGATCTCCCGATTGGCCAGGAATTTTCCCACTACGGCCGCCGGATTGGGGCCGGAGGTGCCGCAGAGCACTACGGCGTCGAAATCGTTGGTGTAGCGAGAAACATAGTCGGCGGAGAGGAGCGAGCCCATGGAGTGTCCGAACAGGGTGACGGACACCTGGGGATTCTCCCGACGCACGATGGCGCAGAGGGCACGGATGTCCAGCAGGATCTTGCCCCAGCCATCCTCGGTGCCGAAGAAGCCGCGAGGCATGCCCTCCTTCCAGCTCTTGCCGTGGGAGGGCAGGTCCATGCCCGATACCAGGAAGCCGTTCTCCGCCAGGAACTTGGCGAAGATGTCATACCGGGCGATATGCTCCGACATGCCGTGGACCAGCACCACCGCGCCACGGATCTCTTCGGGGATCCACTGCCGATAGACGATATCGCACAGACCCGTAGCCGAAGAAAACTTGCGTTCTTTTTGCGTGATGCTCATCCCCATGAACCTCCACGATACATAAGATAAAGTATTTTAGCACATCGTCACAGAAATTTCAAGAGATTGCAGGCATTCATTCGGACAGCAGCAGGATAATATCATGATCCTGCAAGATCCGACCCTCTCCGTTCAGTGCGTACAGCAGCGCGGCCAGCTTCCCCACGCTGATGCCCAGCTCCGCGGCCAAAGCCTTTCTATCCTCTATGCGGCATGCGCCCCGATAGGCCCGAGCCCGCAGCGCCGCCAACAGCTTTTCCTCCATAGCTCCCTCCGTTTTTTGTATCTTATTGCTTTTGTCCATTCTTGTCAACCAAGGGGGCAGATGGTATAATGGACCCATGAAACTGATCTCATGGAACGTAAACGGCCTCAGGGCCTGCCTCGGCAAGGGGTTTTTGGAGTTCGTCCAGGCGGAACAGCCGGACATCCTGGCCCTGCAGGAGACCAAGATGCAGCCCGAGCAGGTTACTTTCGACCTGCCCGGCTATTCGATGTGGTTCAACAGCGCGGAGAAGAAGGGCTATTCCGGCACCGCCGTCTTCGTGAAGGAGCCGCCCCTCGCGGTGACCTTCGGCATGGGCATCGAGGAGCACGACCACGAGGGTCGGGTGATCACCCTGGAATACCCTGGGTTTTACTTCGTGACCGTGTACACGCCCAACTCCCAGGACGGGCTCCGGCGCCTCGGCTACCGCATGACCTGGGAGGATGCCTTTTTGGCGTATCTCAAGGGGCTGGACGAGAAGAAGCCCGTGATCGTCTGCGGTGATCTGAACGTGGCCCATGAGGAGATCGACATCAAGAACCCCAAGACCAACCGGATGAACGCCGGGTTCACCGACGAGGAGCGAGCCAAGATGACCGTGCTCCTCAACAACGGCTTCGTCGACACCTTCCGTCGCCTGTACCCCGATGCCCGGGACAGGTATTCCTGGTGGAGCTATCGTTTCCACGCCCGGGAGAACAACGCGGGCTGGCGCATCGACTACTTCCTGGTCAGCGAACGGCTCATGGAAAAGGTCACCGACAGCCTCATTCTTAGCGACGTATACGGCAGCGACCACTGCCCCGTGGCCTTGCTTATGGAGGCCCTATGAAGATCATCCTCGCCTCCCAATCCCCCCGGCGACGGGAGATATTGCAGCTCATGGAGATCCCCTTTGAGGTGATCGAAAGCCATGTGGAAGAGGTCCCGCCGGTGGGCGCCACGCCGGAGGAGCTGGTGAAGGCCCTTGCGGAGCAGAAGGCCCGGGCGGTGTTCGCCCTCCATCCGGAGGACTGCGTCATCGGCGCGGACACGGTGGTGGATCTGGACGGCCGGGTGCTGGGCAAGCCCCACACGCCGGAGCGGGCCAAGGAGTATCTGCACCTCTTGCAGGGCAGGAGCCATATCGTGTACACCGGCATCTGCGTGCTGACCCCGGGCCATGAGGACATCCGCTCCGCCCGGACGGACGTGACCTTCCGGCCCATGAGCGACGAGGAGATCGACTGGTACGTGGGCACCGGGGACCCCTTGGACAAGGCGGGCTCCTACGGGGTCCAGGGACCGGCCAGCCTGTTCGTAGACCATCTGGAGGGGAACTATTTCAATATCATCGGCATGCCCGCCCCCACCCTCTACGAGATGCTGCTGGACGCCCATGTGATCGATCAGCGGCACCGGGTCCTATGAACCAGGTCATCGCCGACAAACTAAAGCTCCTGCCTGACACCCCCGGCGTCTACAAGATGCTGGACGATACGGGGACGGTGATCTACGTGGGCAAGGCCGTGAGCCTGAAGAACCGGGTCAGCCAGTACTTCCAGGCAGGCAAGGACCATACGCCCAAGGTCCGGGCCATGGTCAGCCATATCGCGGACTTCGAGACCATCGGCGTGACCAACGAGATGGAGGCCCTCTCCCTGGAGAGCAACCTCATCAAGGAGTTCATGCCCAAGTATAACATCCTCTTGAAGGACGACAAGCACTTCCCCTACGTGCGGATCGACCTCAAGCAGGACTTCCCCCGGGTGGAGGTGGTGCGCCGCATACGCCAGGACGGGGCCACCTATCTCGGGCCCTATCTCTCGGCCATCGTCCTGCGGGAGCAGGTGGCCATCATCCGGGCCCACTTTCCCATCCGCCCCTGCCGCAAGGACATGGCCCGGGCCATCGCCCGCCGGGAGCGCCCCTGCCTCATGTACCACATCGGCAAGTGCTGCGCCCCCTGCTCCGGCCAGGTGAGCCGGGAGACCTATCACGGGTATGTGAAGGAGGTCGTCGCCTTTTTGGAGGGACGCACGGAGAAGGTGCTATCGGAGCTGAAAGGCCAGATGGCGGAAGCGGCCGAGAACCTGGAGTTTGAGCGGGCCGCCCGGCTCCGGGACCAGATCCGGTCCATCGAGGGGCTGAACGAGAAGCAGGTGGCCATCTTCCCCAAGGAGACCGAGGCGGACGTGTTCGCCCCGGCGAAGCTGGAGGATCAGGCCATGGTGTTCGCCCTGTTCCTGCGACAAGGGAAGATCGTGGGGACGGAGCACTTCTCCCTGACCGCCGTCAGCGAGGACGACCCGGCGGACATCCTCTCCGCCTTCCTCACCCAGTTCTACGATCGGGACGGGATCCTGCCCCCCAAGGAGGTGCTGCTCTCCTGCCCCGTGCCCAACGCTGACGCCATCGGGGAAATGCTATCTACCCGAGCGGGGCGAAAGGTAAAGCTGGCCGTGCCCCAGCGGGGCGATAAAAAGAAGCTCACGGAGCTGGCCGAAAAGAACGGCCGGGAGCTCTTGGAGAAGGAGAAGGCCTTGCGGGAGAAAGCCTGGGATCGGGACGAAGGGGCCGCGGTGCAGCTTGCGGGGCTCCTGGGCCTCGACGAATTCCCCAGCCGCATGGAGTGCTTCGACAACTCCCACATCATGGGCACGGACACCGTGTCCTCCATGGTGGTGTTCACCGACGGGAAGCCGGACAAGGACGCCTATCGGCGCTTCCGCATCCGGGCCGAAGCGGGGGGCGACGATCTTGTCGCCATGGAGGAGGTGCTGACCCGGCGGTTCAAGAAGGGCCCACCCTGGCCGGACCTCATCATCATCGACGGCGGCAAGACCCAGCTTGCCGTGGCGGAGAAGGTGCTGAACGAGGCGGGGCTCCCCTACCTGAACGTGATCGCCCTGGCGGAAAGCCAGGAGCTGATCTACACGCCGGACAGCGACGAGCCCATCGTGCTGCCGAGGAGCAGCCCCGTGCTGCACCTGCTGCAGCGGATCCGGGATGAGGCGCACCGATTCGCCATCTCCTACCACCGTTCGCTCCACCAGCGCAACGCGCTCCTTTCGGTGCTGGACGGCATCGAGGGTATCGGCGACACCCGCAAGCGCGCCCTGTTCGACGCCTTCATCACCCGGGACGCCATCGCGGGGGCGACGATAGAAGAATTGACCAAGGTCAAGGGCATGAGCCGACCGGCGGCGGAAGCGGTGTACCGCTTCTTCCACCCGGCAAACGATATACACGAGACTGAAACGAAAAAGGAAGGGTAAACCATGGAAAACAAGGAACAGAAACGGATCATCCTCACCGGCGACCGGCCCACGGGGCGGCTGCATCTCGGTCACTACGTGGGCTCCCTCAAGCGGCGGGTGGAGCTGCAGAACTCCGGCCAGTTCGACGCCATCAATATCCTCATCGCCGACGATCAGGCTCTGACGGACAATGCAGACAATCCCGACAAGATCCGGGAGAACATCGTCAATGTGGCGCTGGACTACCTCTCCTCAGGCCTGGACCCGGAGAAGTGCACCATCTGCATCCAGTCCCATCTGCCGGCTCTCCACGCGCTGACCTTCTACTATATGAATCTGGTCACCACCGCCCGGCTCTCCCGGAACCCCACCGTGAAGGCGGAGATGCAGATGCGGGGCTTTGCCGATGAAGGGCTTCCCGCCGGATTCTTCTGCTACCCCGTGTCCCAGGCGGCGGACATCACCGCCTTCGACGCCACGGTGGTGCCCGTGGGCGAGGATCAGCTGCCCATGATCGAGCAGACAAGGGAGATCGTGGAGAAGTTCAACCGAACCTATGGAGAAACGCTGGTCATGCCCCGGGCTATGATCCCCGAGAACGAGACCCAGCGCCGACTCCCCGGCGTGGACGGCAAGGCCAAAATGAGCAAGTCCCTGGGCAACTGTATCTATCTTTCCGACGACAGCAAGACCGTGAAGAAGCAGGTAAACGGAAAGATGTTCACAGATCCCCAGCACCTTCGGATCGAGGATCCGGGCCACATCGAGGGGAACGTGGTGTTCACGTATCTGGACGCATTCTCCACGGACGATCACTTTAGGGAGTTCCTGCCTCAGTACGCCAATCTGGAGGAGATGAAGGAACACTACCAGCGGGGCGGCCTAGGCGACGGAACCTGCAAAAAGTTCCTGATCCAGGTCTTGGAGGAAACCCTATCCCCCATCCGGGCGGAGCGAGCCAAGTGGGAAGCCGATCTCGATACCGTATACGATATCCTGCAGGCGGGCACCGCTAAGGCTCAGGCGGTTACCAATGCCACCCTGGCCCGAGTCGAGAAGGCCATGCGTATCGACTACTTTGCCGACCGCCGCATCGTGAAGGAATGGACCAAGCAGCTCAAAGCGGCGAAGCTGTAAACAAGCGATTAAACATAGAGAAAAGGCAGCGGAGATCCGCTGCCTTCTTTGTATGCGCAGGAATAGCTTTACCGCCGCAGCAGGGCCACAGCCACGTCGTTGACGTTGGTTCCGGTGGGGCCGGTCATGATGAGACCGCCCACCTTCTGGAGGGCATGGTAGGCGTCGTTGTTCTGCAGCACGTCGTCGATGACCACGCCCTGGGTGAGGAGCTCTGCGCAGGTGTCGCCGTCGCAGTAGCCGCCCGCCGCGTCCGTGGGACCGTCGGTGCCGTCGCTGCCCACGGAGAAGACCGCCGCGCCGGGCATGCCCGCGATGCCAGCCCCCGCGGAGAGGGCCAGCTCCTGGTTCCGGCCGCCCAGGCCCTTGCCGATGAGCTTCACCACGGTCTCGCCGCCGGCGATGAAGGCCAGGGACAGGCCGTCGTCCCGATGGGTCTTCAGGATGGACGCCATGAAGCTGCCCGCCTCCCGGGCCTGGCAGCAGAGCTGATCCGTCAGCAGGATGGGCGTATAGCCCAGGTCTTCACAGGTCTTGGCCGCCGCGGCGCACAGCTCCCGAACGCTGCCGTTGATCTGGGAGCGCACGTTGGTCAGGGACTTGGGGGTCTCTACGCTGAGCAGGTTCCTGGCGGCGTCGCTCATCTTCAGATCGTACTTCTTGGCGATCCGCTGGGCGTCCTCCGCCGTGGAGGAGTCGGGACAGGCGGGGCCGGAGGCGATCATATCCAGGGGGTCGCCCAGGATATCGGACAGGATCACGGCCTCCACCCGGGCCGGCCAGCACAGCTGGGCGAACCGGCCGCCCTTCACCTGGGAGAGGCGCTTGCGGATGGTGTTGATCTCGGTGATGTCCGCTCCACAGGCCAAAAGCTGACCCGTAATATCCTGCAATTCAGCCGGTTCCACCAGGGGCTTCTCGAACAGGGCGCTGCCGCCGCCGGACAGGAGGAAGAGCACCGTGTCCTTTTCGCTGAGGTCGCTGACCAGATCCAGCGCGGCCTGGGTGCCCTTGAAGGAGTTCTCGTCGGGGACGGGGTGGCCCGCCTCAAAGCAGTCGAAGTTGGCGATGGGGCCCATGACGTGGCCGTACTTGGTCACTACCACGCCCTTCTCGATGCGGCTGCCCATCACGTCGGACGCGGCCTTGGCCATCTGCCAGGCAGCCTTGCCCGCCGCCACCAGCAGCACCCGGCCGGGGAAGGTCATCTGCTTCAGAGCCCGCTGGACGGCGGCGTCCGGCTGAACGGCGGCGATGGCTTCCTTCACGATCAGGTCGGCATGGGAACGCAGTTGCTGATTCATGGTTTACCTCCTCACGCAAGAGGGGCTGCGCCCCATAGGAGCGCAGCCCGCAGGTCCAATTTGGTTAGATGAACAGGGAGATCACGAAGAGGACGATGATGACCGTGATGCCCATGACGGCGGTCATGCCGGTCTGGCAGCGGTACGCTTCCTCGGTCTTCATGTCGGAGAACTGGGACACCACCCAGAAGTAGGAGTCGTTGGCGTGGGAGGCGACCATGGAGCCGGCGCCGATGGCCAACACGACCAGGACTCTGGCCAGCGGAGAAGTGTAGCCCATGCTCTCCATGAGGGGCGCCATCATGCTGGCAGTGGTGATCATGGCAACGGTGGAAGCGCCCATGGCCAGCTTCAGGATCATGGCGATGATGAAGGGGATGAGCACGCCCAGGCCGGAGGAAACGAGACCGCCCACGGAGTCAGCGATAGGCAGGAGCTTGAGGATGGCGCCGAAGGAGCCGCCGGCACCGGTGATAGCCAGAATGGCAGCGGAATCGGTGACGCCCTGGGTGACCCACTTGAGAGTGTTCTTCTTCTCGGAAGCGGGGATCAGCGTCATGGCCAGGAACACGCCCAGCAGCAAAGCTACCACAGGATTACCAATGAAGTTGATGAGGGTGGCAAAGAAGCCTTCGCCGAAGGGCTTGGTGGGGAAGGACGCCACAGAGGACAGAGCGATCAGCACGATGGGGAGCAGGATGGGAGAGAAGCTGTGGAACGAGCCGGGGAGCTTGCCGTACTTCTCTTTCAGCTCTTCCAGAGTGTACTCGGAGTTGGCCGGGATGTTGATCTTGGAAGATACCTTCTTGGCGTAGAGGATGGCCACAAAAGTGGCGGGGATGGAGATGAGCAGACCTACCAGGATGGTGAGACCCAGATCAGCTTCCAGGGTGCCAGCCATGGCGATGGGGCCGGGGGTCGGGGGCACCAGGCAGTGGGTGGCGTACAGACCGCCGGAAAGGGCCGTGGCCATCACCGCGAGGGAGGTGTTGGACTGCTGCGCCAGAGCGCGGCTGATGGGAGAAAGGACCACGAAGCCGGAATCGCAGAACACGGGGATACCGGTCACATAGCCCATGGCGCCCATGGCGACCACGCTGTTCTTCTTGCCGACCAGCTTCAAAATGGAGTTGGCCATGGTCAGCGCGGCGCCGGTCTTCTCAAGAATCGTACCGATGATCGTGCCGCAAAGGATCACGATACCGATGCTGGTCATGATGCTGCCGAAACCGCTCTTGACGGTATCGACCACCTTGGCCGGCGTGAGGCCGGAATCGGGGTACAGGAAGCCCCAGATAAGGCCCACCAGCAGAGCGATCAACGTCATGACGATGAAGGGGTGCATCTTGAGCTTGGAGATCGCGATGACCATCAACACCACCGATGCAATGATCAAAGCAAAGAGCAGGAATGTTTGCATAGGTTTATTACCCTCCTTTTTATTTCAAGGTCTGAAGACCTTGCTTCCGTTTACCGTGGATGAACAGCAGGCGCATGACGTATTCCTGTTGGAACTCCCCACACTCCAGCAGCCCCAGACATTTGAGCACCCGCTTCACGCGATACTGCAGGGTGTTCTTGTGCAGGAACAACTGTTCCGCCGCCCGGCTGGCGCTGCGTCCGCAGGCGTAGTACGTCTGCACAGTCTGGAGCAGCGATCGCACCTCGTCGGCCCGAAAGGTCTCGTACAGCCTCGCTTCCAGGCTGTCGAGGAAGACGCTCTCCGCCGCCGCCCGATAGAGCTGACAGGCGCATCGATCCTCTGTGTCTTCCATGGTGCTGAAAGCCTTGAGGGAGACGAGCTCCAAAGCCATCGCCTCCTCGTAGGAGCGCCGCAGCTCACCGATGTTTTCACAGCCTCTGCCCAAAGAAAAGCGCAGCTGTCCGCCGCTTTGCTCCGCCTGTCGGCCCAGCTCCCGCAGGACATCCATGCTTTCGATCAGGACCACCTTTTCTCGCTCCATACCGACTACGCCGTGATCGTCTGAGAGACAGCCCCGGTCCTGGAGCAGGCGCATGGCCTTTTCCGGGAAATCCGGGGACTCAGCCCCCTCCGCCGCGGAAAACAGCCCAACGCCAAAGGGCGGCTGTAGTTCCAGTCGGAGGGATTCCAGCAGCACCTGGGCATGGCTCAATGATCGCTCGTCTCCGATCAGCAGATCATGGAGCAATCGACTGCGCATCTCTCCCTCCGCCAGACGGGGGATCATCATGGCCTCCAGCTGATAGCTTTTGGTCACATAGGCTTCCACCAGCTTGGCCAGGTTCTCTACCTCCGGCGGATCGCCGAAGATGCCCACCACACCGATCACTGCCCCGTTCACCCGAAGGGGCATATTGTATCCCTGCTTGGCGCCGGGATACTGGGCCAGCTGATCCGCCCGGATCGCAACAGGCCTCCCTGTCCGAACGGCTTCCAGCGCTCCCTGGTGAAAGGAGCCGATGCGATGCTTTTCCGTGGACGCGACGATGATCCCATCCGTGTTCATCACGTTGATGGTCCGTCCCCCCACCAGCTCGGAGGTGAAGGACACGATCTCGTTGGCCATATCCTCCAGAAGCATCCCAGTCTCCTATTCCTCGATGAAAACGCAGTCTCCGGCCCCCAAATGACAGCCTCGGGCGCCCTCCGTTCCCTTCAGCAGCTGGTCTGTCCGTTCGCCGGAACAGTGGCTCAGGCCCAACGTTTCGAGGCCGTCCGCGCAAAGCTCCTGAATGGTGGCCAGTATCCGCGCATCGTCCGCTTCCATGAGATGGGTGCCGCCGTATACGGCCGCCACCGGCTTGCGGAAGAGCGCGTGGACGCGAGAGATCATGTTCAGGATGCCGGGATGGGAACAGCCGCACAGCACGTACAGCTTGTCCTTCACATCCAGCGTCAGGCAGATCTCATCGGAAAAATCGTCAGCGACGAAACCGTCCGCCGTCTGCCGCACAAAGCGGCGCGGGATGGTCTCCATGGGATGGATCCGAGGGAAGTCACCCACCAGATACGTATGGGGGAAGATCTCCTTGCATCCATCGACCACAGTATGACATATATCGTTTTCCTGTAGAAAAGCAGGGGTAAAGCCAGCGGAAAGATCGGTCCACCGGACCCCGTTGAAGGCAAATTTCGGTTCGAAAAAGTGAGGGCCTGTGTACAGGGTTTTGCAGGCGCAGCCGCCCTCGATCAAATCCCTGTACCCCGCGGCGTGATCATAATGGCTGTGGCTCAATGCCACTGCATCCACGTGCCGCACATCCAGCCCCAGCCGATGGGCGTTTGCCCAGGGATGAGCGCCGGAACCGCAATCGAACAGCATCCTGAAGGCGGAGCTCTCCACCAAGAACGACAGCCCGTGCTCTGCGACGAGCGCTTTGTGTTCCGACGGGTTATTGTCCATCAGCGCCGTGATGCGTATCATGCCTGGGCCCTTCCTTTCCGGGATGCTCCTTGCGTCCGATGCTTTCTATATTGGTAGTATACTCCATCTTTGTTTGAAAAGAAATCACTTTTCTTTGTTTTTTCGAACAAATATGATCCGTTTTTTTGCGTTGTTTTTTGTTAAACGGACAAATTGCTTTGTTTTATGACACGCTGTGCTATACACTGTCGCCCAACAGGTATACAATAGATTTGACTGACAGGAGGTACATGTATGGCTAAAGGATTTCGTAAAAGCAAGCTTGCCTTTTGGGGCATCATGTGTCTGGGTGTGCTGCTCAGTGTGCTGCTGTGGATTCGCGACAGGAACTATCCCGTCTATATTCCCATCATCGCCTCCACGTTGTCGTTGCTGATCGGCTATTTCGCCGCCTGCGTCGTCCGTAATCTGATAGCCAACTCCCTCACCACCCAGTATCTGGGATATCTGCACATGGAGCTGGATCCGGACAAATTCATCGCCGCCTATGGCTCTGTGCCCGGCCGCCTGACCGAAGGCAGCCGGGATCGCGCCGTGGCCCACGCCTATCTGGCCGACGGCTATGGAGCGAAGGGGGATTTTACCGAGGCCCTCTCCCTGTTGGAGAAGGGCTTTGACAAAGCCGATCTCAGTGACGCTGCCCTCCGGGGCCTGTATTTGTCCAACAAGGGTACGTATCAGAGCGCTTTGGGCGATCTTGTCCAGGCCAAGGAATCGGCCGCCTCTCTGCGTCAGCTCATCGACGGCTGCTGGCGCAGCAAAAACGCCCTGGCCCGCAATCTGCAGGACAGTTTAGTGCTGCTGGACGCGGATATTGCGCTGCAGGAGGGCCAGCTCCCTGACAAAAAGGCGTTAGAAGAGCTGTATGGTCGCTGCGCCTTTCATCTGCGTCGATTCGAGATAGACCGGCTGTTGACGCTTCGAGCCTTGGCGGTCGGCGACAAAGCGGAGGCGAAAAAGCATTTGGAGCTGCTGAAAGAACACAGCGGAAAAACCCGGTATACCGCTTGGGCGGAAGAACAGCTCAAAGCGTGCTGACGAACCAACAAGCCAGGGCGCCGTGGGCAGTTCCCAAAAGAACAACTTGCGTTTATCCATACCTATTTGTACTCGTGCATCAGCCAGACGAAGTCACCCGGTTTTAAGAGTACAGCCCCGGCGTCCCGAGGTTCGCCTGTCATAAGATCCACATATGCCTCGGTCTCCTTGAGCCAGGCTGTCTGCTTTTGTCGGGAAAAATTGAATACAGCCAGGAGTTTCTGACCACGGTAATACCGTCCGATGCCCAAGACGGCGTCGTTACCCGTGTCCAGGAGCCAGGTGTCCGCCTCGTCGTCGAAAACAGGATGCTGGGCCCGCAGCCCCTCCATCCGCTGCAGGGCGGTGAAGAGCCGACCCGCTACGGTGGTCTCGTCCTTGCGCTGATCCGCCAGGGTCCAGTCCATGTCGCCCCGATGGAGATACCTGCTGTCCTCCCGCTTGAAGGGGTCCCGATGATAGCTGTAGTCGTTCTCCCGACCCACCTCGTCGCCGCTGTAGAGGACGGGCACGCCGCTCAGGGTGAACATGAAAGCATGGAGCATCTCGTCGAGGCGCACCGCCTTTTCGAGGGCAGCGTCGTCCTCCCGCTGGCGGGCCGCCTCGATGCCGCAAAGGCTGGCGGTGGTGCCGCAGAGCCGGGCGTCCATGAGCCGGGGATCGTCGTTGTAGAGCTCGCCCCGGGCCGTACTGCCGGGGAAATAGCCCGTGAGAGCCGAACTGGCGGAGAAAAGCGTAGTCCAGCCCCCAGCCGATGTCGTCGTGGCATCGGAGGTAGTTGAGGAAGGTATACTCCTTGGGCAGGGCGAAGACCTGGCCCATCTGATGCCGAAGGAGCCGCACGTCGCCGGTGGCCACGGTATGCCAGAGGGTGGCCATGGTGGTCACGTTGTAAAGCATGTGGCACTCGGGCCGATCCACGGTGCCGAAGTAAGGCACCACCTTGCTGGGCTCCATGACCACTTCACCGAGAAGGAGCGTGCCCGGGCAGACGATCTCACACACCATCCGCATCATCCGCACCAGGGTATGGACCTGGGGCAGGTTTCGGCAGTTGGTCCCAAGCGCCTTCCAGATGTAGGGCACCGCGTCCAGCCGGACCACGTCCACGCCGTGATTGCACAGGTTCAGCATGTTGTCCGTCATGTCCTGGAACACGGCGGGGTTAGCATAGTTGAGATCCCACTGATAGGGATAGAAAGTGGTCATGACTACCTTGCGGGCCTCCTCGCACCAGGTGAAGTTGCCGGGGGCCGTGGTGGGGAACACCTGGGGCACGGTCTGCTCGTAGGCGTTGGGGATATCCCAGCCTTCGTAGAAGAAGTACCGATCCTGATAGTCCCTCTCCCCCGCCCTGGCTCGTTTGGCCCATTCGTGGTCTTCACTGGTGTGGTTCATAACGAAATCGAGGCACAGGTTGATGCCCCGCTCGTGACAGTCCATAGCGAGGGCGTATAGATCCTCCATGGTGCCCAGCTCAGGCTGGACCTTCCGAAAATCGCTGACGGCGTACCCCCCGTCGCTGCGGCCCTTGGGGCTCTCCAGCAGGGGCATGAGATGCAGGTAGTTGACGCCGCAGTCCTCGATGTAGCCGAGCTTCTCCCGGACCCCATGCAGCGTCCCGGCGAATGCGTTCACGTACATGAGCATGCCCACGAGATCGTGGCCCTTGTACCAGTCGGAATGGGCTTCCCGGGCCCGGTCCATGAGCTTCAGACCTTCGGGGCGGGCCGTGTAGGCGTGGTAGAGCATGTCCGTGAACCGGTCGAAGGCGGCCATGTCGTTGTGGTACAGCTCTCGATAAAGCTGTGTGAGCTCCGCCTCGTGGCGGCAGAACCGATCATAGAACTCCAGCTTCCATTGCATCTTGTTCATGGGGCATCCCTCCTTGGTAGAGTATCTGGCATAAGAGATAGTACTGAAGGCGGCTTGGACGATCTGCTCTTGGAAAAAGAAAAGGAACCTGCCCTGTCCTGCTTGCCGGGCAACGAGTCGGGATGGGATTTGACTGTCAGTCCCACTTTTCGGAGGGTTCGTCGGAAACGAAGCCCAAGAGGACGAGCGTCTCCGAATCCGTGGTGAGCTTCAGCGCCGTCAGCGGTGTCTTTTGGGTCATGGGCACGTGGATCATCTCCGCTTTCTCGATGCTGTCTGCCGGGATGTCAAAATCCCTGCCCCTGCGGAGCTTTTCATCCGCGGCATAGCCCTTGGCTCTGCCGTTCTCCAACTCGAACCGTGCGCCCTTCCACAGCCGATAGAGATGGATAAAGCGCAGCGTGCGCAAGATCATGTAGACCGTACAGACGCCCAGCACCGCGGCCACCAGGTACCGAGGCGGCGTCTCCCGAAGCACCTTGGCGAAAAGGAAAGCGGTCACCAATATGAACAGCCCGTGGGAGATGATATTGCCTTGCAGGATCATGCCTGCCGTCTTGTCTTTCGTATAGCTCATACTAAAATGAAAAAAACAGGAGGGAGCTTGATCTCCCTCCTGACAGGTCCAATGATTATTCGTCCTCTTCCTCTTCGATCTTGGCCGCCTCGATGATCTTCTTGGCCTTGTCGCCCGGCACGTCCTCGTAGCGAACGAACTCGCTCTTGAAGGAACCGCGGGCCTGGGTCATGGCCAGCAGGTCGGTGGCGTACTTGGTCATTTCAGCGAGAGGCGCTTCGGCTACCACCTCGGTGAGGCCGCCGTCCACGGGGTTCATGCCCAGCATCCGGCCCCGGCGACGGTTGAGATCGCCGATGATGTCGCCCACGTTGTCGTTGGGCACCAGGATGTCGTACCGGTAGATGGGCTCGATGAGAGCGGGAGACGCCTGGACGCAGGCCGCCTTGTAAGCGAGGCGGGCGGCGGACTTGAAGGCGACTTCCTTGGAGTCCACGGGATGGTACTTGCCGAAGAACAGGGTGGCCTTGACGCCGATCATGGGATAGCCGGCCAGGACGCCGTGCTTCATGGCCTCGCGGAGGCCCTTATCGACCGCGGGGATGAACTCGCGGGGGACCACGCCGCCCACGATGGCATCCACGAACTCGTAGTCCACGCCCTCGTCGGCGGGCTCGAACTTGATGTTGACCACGCCGAACTGGCCGCTGCCGCCGGTCTGCTTCTTATGCTTACCTTCGGCCTCCGCGGTGGAGCGGATGGTCTCCCGATAGGGGATGCGCTGCTCGTTCAAGGTGGCTTCCACGTTGAACTTGTTCTTCAGCTTGCTGCACACCACGTCGATATGCTTCTCGCCCAGGCCGCAGAGGAGCACGTCACCGGTCTCGATGTTCTTCTCGATGGTGATGGTGGGATCCTCCTCACGGATACGGTTGAGGCC
>CADACQ010000003.1 GCA_902786465.1 uncultured Eubacteriales bacterium
CATGCTGCTGCAGGACCTCAAGACTTCGGAGGAGATCTGCATCGAGAAGTACGGCCAGTACGCCCAGAAGGCGGAGGACCAGGCCCTGGCGGACCTGTTTTTGACCATCCGCGCCAAGGAGGAGGAGCACCTGAACACCATCAACAGCCTGATGGGCGGCACGGTGCCCATGATGTCCGGCGGCCAGCAGAGCCAGCAGGGCGGCCAGAGCCAGCCCGGGGACGGGAAGGCCGCTCAAAAGTCCCACAGCAAGACCGACGAGTATCTTTTGAAGGACGCCCTGGACACGGAGAAGCACGTGTCCAGCGTGTACGACACCTGCATCTTCGAGTTCACCGACGCTAATGCCCGGCAGGTCCTGAACCACATCCAGAAGGAGGAACAGGAGCACGGGCAGATGCTCTACGACTATATGGCCTGCCACGGCATGACGGCTTGACGATCTCGTCCACCCCCTCCGAAAAAGCCCGGAGGGGATTATTATATATGTGAGCGTCTTGTGTGTGTCATGGGGCAGGGGCCCTTAGATACACACACTCTTTGTCCTTCTCATTATCTTTATCCTTTTCTTTTTCTTTGTCTTTGTCTTGCTCCGATACGGAGCGTATTTCTCCGTATCGGGGGAATTGACAGCCGCCCCGTTTTCTTCCTATAATAGGCAAGAAACCTATGGAAAGGTGCGGACGAAACATGGCAAGAGAGATCACCCGAGCAGAGGCCTGGGACCTGCTCACCGAATACAACCAGGAGCCCTTCCATCTGCAGCACGCCGAGACCGTGTCGGCGGTCATGGGCTGGTACGCGGACAAACTGGGTTACGGGGCTGAAAAGGAATTCTGGCAACTGGTGGGGCTTCTCCATGACCTGGATTACGAGAAGTGGCCGGAGCAGCACTGCGAGAAGACCAGGGAGATCATGGAGGGGCTGGATCTCGATCCCCGCCTCATCCGGGCCATCGTGAGCCACGGCTACGGCCACAGGAACGACGTGAAGCCGGAGCACGAGATGGAGAAGGTGCTCTACGCCACGGACGAGCTTACGGGTCTCATCGGGGCCGTGGCCCTGATCCACCCCAACAAGCAGGTGGGCGAAGTGAGCCTCAAGTCCCTGAAGAAGAAGTATAAGACGTTGAACTTCGCCGCCGGGTGCTCCCGGGACGTGATCGAGAAGGGGGCGGACATGCTGGGCTGGCCCTTGGAGCAGCTTTTGTCTGACACCCTGGACGCCATGAAGGCCTATGAGGCGCAGCATGCGTAAGGAATTCCAGGATATTTGGGACGCGGTCACCGCGGGCCGGGAGGCGGACCTGGTCCGTCAGGTGGACGGGCGGCGGGTGGTCCGCCGGTTTCTGCCCCCGGAACGGCTGGTGCTGCTGGGGGGTGGCCACGTGTCGCTGGCCCTCTACGAAGCGGCGCTGAAGGTGGGGTTCGCCGTCACGGTGGCGGACGATCGGCCCGCCTTCGCCAGCTACACCCGGTTCCCGGAGGCGAAGGAGGTCATCTGCGACAGCTTCGAAAACGCCCTGCCCCGGCTGAATATCGGCGCGGGGGACTTCGTGTGCGTGCTGACCCGGGGCCACAAGGACGACACCGTCTGCATGAAATACCTGCTCCGGGGGAACGAGCCCCGGTACCTGGGCATGATCGGGTCCCACCGGCGGGTGAAGGGGCTGTTCGAACTTTTGGCCGAGGAAGGGTTCGACAAGGAGCGCATCGGCCGGGTCCACGCGCCCATCGGCCTGGCCATCGGGGCGGTGACCCCGGCGGAGATCGCCGTGTCCATCTGCGCGGAATTGATCGCCGCCCGGCACGCCCTGCCCGCGGAAGCGGGCCTGCTGCCCCAACAGAACACGGATTTGGACGCCCTGCGGTTCCTGGCGGACGACACCCGGCCCGCCGCCCTGCTGCTGGTCCTCGCCACCAAGGGCTCCACGCCGGTGAAGGGCGGGGCCCTCATGGGCGCGGACAAGCTGGGGAACTCCGCCGGCACCATCGGCGGCGGCTGCGGGGAGAACCAGGCCATTCTGGCGGCCCGGCGGCTGATCGGCACGGGCAAAAGCCAGGTTGTCACCGTGGACATGACCGGCGAGGTGGCGGCCATGGAGGGCATGGTCTGCGGCGGCACCATGGACGTGCTCATCGAAGACCTGCCTGTCAAAGGAGCGTAAGCTATGGAGGATATGTTTTCGAGGACCCGGATGCTGCTGGGGGACGAAGCCCTGGACCGACTGGGGAAGGCCCGGGTGGCAGTGTTCGGCATCGGCGGCGTGGGCGGCCACGTGGTGGAGGCCCTGGCCCGCAGCGGCGTGGGGGCGTTGGATTTGATCGACAGCGATAGGGTGGTCCTCTCCAACCTGAACCGGCAGATCGTGGCTACCCGGGACACCCTGGGGATGCTGAAGGTGGAGGCGGCCAAGGCCCGGGTGCTGTCCATCAACCCCGATTGTGAGGTCAGGACCTGGCCCATCTTCTACCTGCCGGAGACGGCGGATCGATTTGATTTTCGTGGGTACGATTACGTGGTGGACGCCATCGACACCGTGGCCGGAAAGCTCCAGCTCATCGAAGCGGCCAAGGCGGCGGGGGTCCCCGTGATCTCCTCCATGGGCGCCGGGAACAAGCTGGACCCCACGGCCTTCCGGGTGGCGGACATCGCAGAGACCTCCGTGTGCCCCCTGGCCCGGGTCATGCGCCGGGAGCTGAAGAAGCGGGGCATCGACCGCGTGAAGGTGGTCTACTCCACCGAGCCGGCCCTCTCCCCCGCCCCTGCGGACGAGGAGACCCACCGCCGGGCCACCCCCGGCAGCGTGGCCTTCGTGCCGGCTGTGGCGGGGCTGATATTGGCGGGGGAAGTCATCCGGGATATAGCCGGCGTATAAAGCAAGGCATGGGAAAAGGAGCCGAAAAACGGCTCCTTTTTCATTATCCTGCTTTGCTGCGCGTCACATGGCGTCCACCTGCTCGAATTCTGCCTGCACCTCCCTATTGGGGGCGGGGGTCAGGCGAGACACCCCATAGATGACCACCGCCGAAAAGATAAAGGCGGGCAGAAGCTCGTAGAAATCCAGGAACGCCACGTTGGGCCGGATGAGAAACTTCCACAGGAAGATCATGGCTCCGCCGGTGACCATGCCAGCCACGGCGCCCTGGAGGGTGGTCCGCTTCCAGAACAGGCTGAAGAGCATCAGCGGCCCGAAGGCTGCGCCGAAGCCAGCCCAGGCAAAGGACACAATCCGAAACACGGAGCTGCCGGGATCGTAGGCCAGGATCGCCGCCAGGATCGAGACGGCCACCACCGTGCCGCGGGCGATCCACAGGCTCTGCTTCTCCCCGATGCGCCAGCGGAAGACCCCCTTGAACAGGTCCTCCGACACCGCCGAGGCCGCCGCCAGCAGCTGGGAATCGGCGGTGGACATGGTGGCCGCCAGAATGCCCGCCAAAATGAGCCCGGCCAGGACTGCCAGCAAGGTCCCATTGCCGCTGATGATGTTGGCCACAGCCACGATGATCGTCTCGCTCTCGGAGGTGCTGGCGTAGGGGCCTACGACGCCCTGATCCATCAGCGCCCGGCCGACGACGCCGATACATATGGCGGCGGCCATGGAGATCACCACCCACACGGACCCGATGCGCCGGGCCAGGGTCAGCTCCCCCTCCCTGCGGATGGCCATGAATCTAAGCAGCACATGGGGCACGCCGAAATAGCCCAGGCCCCAGGCCATGGTGGAAAGAATGGGCAAAAACCCGAAGCTTCCCTTCCCCTGCTCCGCCGCGGCGGTCAGGGAGAGATACTGGGGGATGGTCCGGGCGTTGGTCACGACCGCGTCACGGCCGCCCGCATAGGAGAGCCCGAAACCGATGACAGCCAGCAGCGCGAAGGTCATGATGATGGACTGCAGATAGTCCGTGACGCTGGCCGCCAGGAAGCCTCCGAGGGCCGTATACGCCACGATGATGGCTGCGGAGATGAGCATGGCCCGGCGGTATTCCATGCCGAAGAGGGTGGAAAAGAGCTTGCCGCAGGTTACGAAGCCGGAGGCCGTGTAGGGCACAAAAAAGACGATGATGATCGCCGCCGCCAACGTGGACAGGATGTGCTTCTCGTCACGGAACCGGCGGGAGAAGAAACCGGGAACGGTGATGGAGCCTGTGAGCACGGTGTACCGCCTGAGACGCCTGGCAACGATAAGCCAGTTGAAATAGGTGCCGATGGCCAGTCCGAGGGCCGTCCAGAACGCTTCCGCCGTGCCGCAGAGAAGGGCCAGGCCCGGCATACCCATGAGGAGCCAGCCCGACATGTCGCTGGCCTCCGCGGACATGGCCGTGACGAAGGGGCCCAGGGATCGGCCTCCCAAGAAGAAGGCGTCAGCGCCCCGTCCCGCCCGGCGGCTGAACAGGATCCCCACCCCCACGATCAGGGCCATATAGACCAGTATGGTCCCCAGCATGATCCATTCGATATGTTCCATTTCGGCCTCCCTTTTGCATGAGTTCTGTTCATGCATCGTTTAAATTGCTTGCAGTATATTATATATCATCATTGGAATCAAGCGCTGATTTCCATATTATTGATTGATTTTCTTGGCTTTTTTGTGTATACTGTACAAAAGGTCACCCCCGATGAAATATATATGAATTTTCTTCATGTGAGGTAAAGATGAGTCTTCAAAAATATGAGATCTTCCTTCGCACCCTGGAAACGGGGAGCGTCAGCCGGGCTGCCGAGGATCTGGGCCTGACCCAGTCCGCCGTGAGTCACGCCCTCACCTCGCTGGAGGAGCAGTTCGGCTTCCCTGTGCTCAAACGGAGCCGGTCGGGAGTCCGTCTGACCGAGGAAGGAAAGAAGGTCCTGCCCTCGGTGCGGGCCATCCTCTCCGCCGAGATGCAGCTGCAGGAGACCGTGTCCTCCATCCACGGCCTGTCCACCGGCACCATCCGCATCGGCACGTTCACCTCTGTGGCGGTCCACTGGCTCCCCTCCATCTTAAAAGAGTTCCAGGCGGCGCATCCCCACATCCGCTTCAAACTGCTCAACGGGGATTACCACGACGTGGAACAGTGGCTGGAGGAGGGGGCCGTGGATCTGGGGTTCGTGTCCCTGCCCACCCGCGCGCCGGGAAAGGTGATCCCCCTCATGAAGGATCGGCTGCTGGTGATCCTGCCCAAGGATCACCCTCTGGCCAATCTCCCCTGCTTCCCCATCAGCTTCGCCAAGCAGGAGTCCTTCATCTCCCTGCTGGAAAGCTCCGACCAGGACCTGCGCCGCGCCCTGGATGCGGAGGATATCCGTCCCAACGTGCGCTTCGTCACCAAGGACGACTACGCCATCATCGCCATGGTGGAGCAGGGGCTGGGCATCGCCATCATGCCGGAGCTGCTGCTGCAGGGGCGAAGGGACAACATCGCGGCCCTGGAGCTGAGCCCCCAGGCCACCCGGACCATCGCCCTGGCCGTCACCGACGCGGGCCGGCAAAGTCCTGCCGCCAGCCAGTTCGCCGACTTCGTGGCAAGTCAGGTCAAAGCTCAGCATCCGAAAATATAAGCAAAAAAGAGTATGGCTTTTTCCATAGCCATACTCTCTTACGTTTGTTTGGCACGCCCTTCCCGCCGCAAAGAGAAGCGGCACAGAGAAAGCTTACAGCAGCAGCTCCGCTATCTGCACCGCGTTCGTCGCGGCGCCCTTGCGGATCTGGTCGCCGCAGCACCAGAGGTTGAGGCCGTTGTCGGAGGTCAGGTCCTCCCGGATCCGGCCCACGAAGATCAGGTCCTGGTCCGAGGTATCGAGAGGCATGGGGTACACGTGGTTGGGCAGGTCGTCCACCAGCCTGCAGCCCGGAGCGGCGGCGACGAGGTCGCGGGCCCGGTCTACGGTGATCTTTTCACGGGTCCGCAGCACCACGGACACGCTGTGGCTGCGGAGCACCGGCACCCGCACGCAGGTGCAGCTCACCTTCATGTCCGGCAGATGCAGGATCTTCCGGCCCTCGTTCTGCATCTTCATCTCCTCGCTGGTGTAGCCGAGGTACTGCTCGGACCCGATCTGGGGGATCACGTTGTAGGCGATCTGGTGGGCGAAGGCCTTGGGCGCGTAGGGCTCGCCCTTCAAGCCCGCCTCGATCTCCTCCGTCAGCTCCCGCATGCCCGCCACGCCGGCGCCGCTGACGGCCTGGTAGGAGGAGGCGATCATGGTCTCGATGGGGCTCACCCTGGCCAGGGGCGCCACGGCCATGAGGGCCACGATGGTGGTGCAGTTGGGGTTGGCGATGATACCTTTATGCCACTTGGCGTCCTCCGGGTTGATCTCCGGGATGATCAGCGGCACGTCCTCCCGGAGCCGGAAGGCGCTGGAATTGTCCACGAACACGGCCCCCGCGTCCAGGATATGGGGCGCGAACCGCTGGGCGATATCGTTCTCCGCCGCGCCCAAAACGAGGTCGAGGCCCCGAAAGGCGTCTTCCTTCGCCTCCACGATGGGCACCTGCTCCGCCTTGAACAGGATGGTCTTGCCCGCGCTACGGGCGCTGGCCAGGGGCCGGACGCTTCCCACGGGGAAATCCCGCTCCGCCAATATCTTCAGCATCTCCTGGCCCACCGCGCCGGTGGCGCCCAGGACGCCCACGTTCCATTCCTTCATGGCCGTATCTCCCTCCATAGGATAAATATATTATCGCACCGCCCCACCCCCGGCGCAAGGCCGCAAATGCAAACAGTGCGTGAAGAATGGCGCTTGTCAAAGCGACCGGACCATGGTAGCATAGACCTATGGAAGACGAAACCCTGTACACCTGCACCACATTGGATCGGACGGTCCCCCTGGACGAATTCCGGCGGGACCTGGTGGACGTGCCCCGGTTTTCGGGATACTGCCAGGACTGCCCCCACTACGGTCGGTTTTGGTCCTGCCCGCCCTTTGGGTTCGATCCCATGACCCTGTGGCAACGGTACGACGCCCTCCGCCTCTACGCCCGAAAGCTGGTCTTCACCAAGGACCGGCTGTTTCCCGGGGAGCGGCGGGCCTTCGAGGCCACGGAGCTGCCGAAGGTCAAGGCGGGCTTGGCCCGGGAACTGCTTGCCATGGAGGCCGAGGCCCCCGGGAGCCTGGCCCTGTTCGCGGGAAAGTGCGACCTGTGCCCCGTCTGCGCCCGGGTGGAGGGGAAGCCCTGCCGGATGCCGGACAGGATGCGGTACTCCATCGAAGCCCTGGGCGGCGACTGCGGCGGGGCCCTGGAGAAATATTTTGGAGAAACCCTGCAGTGGTCCGCGGGCCAACGCCTGCCGGAGCAGATCATCCTGCTGGGCGGGCTGCTGCTGAAGAACGAATGAAGAGGAGGCGCCTATGAAGGAGCATCACGGCCCCATCGGCCCGGAGGACTATCAGGAGCCCAACTGCGTCCTGTGCATGGATAAGGACCGGCCCGCGCCCATCCCCCAGCGGCGGGTCCGGGAGAAGCTGGACGAGTACATGAGCCGCCGGGACTACGCCGGGGCGGAGCGACATCTGAACTACTGGCTGGCGGAGGCCCAACAGAACGGGGACCTGAGGGGCGAGTTCTTCGTCCGAAACGAGATGATGGGCCACTACCGGAAGGTGGGCGACAAGGACCAGGCTATTTTGAACGCCAACGAGAGTTTGAACCTGATCGACCGGCTGGGCTTCGAGGGCACCCTGTCCGCCGGCACCGCCTACGTGAACGCCGCCACGGTCTACGACGCCTTCGGCATGCCCGAGCGCTCCATCGAGCTGTTCGACAGGGCCAAAGCCGTCTACGAGGGGAACCTCCCCGAGACCGACGGGCGGCTGGGGGGCCTCTACAACAACATGGGCCTGGCCTACATGGCCCTCAAACGCTTCGGGGAGGCCTACGAAGCCTTCCTGAAGGCCCTGGAAATTATGGGCAAGGTGGAGCACGGGGCTCTCGAGCAGGCCATCACGTACCTGAATCTCGCCAACGCGGTGGAGCTGGAGCACGGCCTCGAGAAGGGCGAGAAGAAGATCGAGCAGTATTTGGAGAAGGCCGCCGCCCTGCTGGACGACGGGACCCTGCCCCGGGACGGGTACTACGCCTTCGTGTGCGAGAAGTGCGCCCCCACCTTCGACTACTACGGCTGGTTCCTCATGGCCGACGATCTTAAAGAAAGGGCCAAAACGATCTATGAACGGGCTTGAACTTTCCCGGGCGTTCTACGAAGAGTACGGCGCGCCCATGCTCCAGGAGCAGTTCCCCGCGCAGGCGGGGCTCATCGCCGTGGGGCTGATCGGCAGCGGGTCCGAGACCTTGGGCTTCGACGACGAGGTGAGCCGGGACCACGACTTCGAGCCCGGGTTCTGCCTGCTGCTGCCGGACGAAGGCGTGGTGGACCGGCGGACCGCCTTTTTGTTGGAGCGAGCCTATGCGAAGCTCCCCAAGGCGTTCATGGGCCTGCAGCGCAGCGCCATCGCCCCCGTGGGCGGCGCCCGGCACGGGGTCCTGCGGACGGCGGACTTCTTCACTGAGAAGGTGGGCGCCCCCGACGGCGTGCTCACCCTGGACCAGTGGCTGAAGATCCCCCAACAGGCGCTGCTGGAAGCAACGGGCGGCCAGCTCTTCCGTGACGACCTCGGGGAGGTCACGGCCATCCGGGCGGCCCTCTCCCGTATGCCGGAGGACGTGCGCAAAAAGCGCCTAGCGGGGCACCTGCTCCTCATGGCCCAGGCGGGGCAATATAACTACCTTCGGTGCCTGAAGCACGGGGAGCCCGCGGCGGCGCAGCTGGCCGTCAACGAGTTCGTGAAGAGCTGCATCGAGGTGGTGTTCCTGCTGAACCGGGCCTACGCCCCCTACTATAAATGGAGCTTCCGCGCCCTGCGGCGGCTTGACAAGCTGTCGTTGACGGCGGAGACGCTGGAGTATCTTTTGACCACGGGGAACGACCCAGAGCTGGCGGAATCGAAGTACGACATGATCGAGAGCACCGCGGCGGACGTCATCGACGAGCTCCAAAACCAGGGTCTCACCAAGGCCATCTGCGGCGACCTCGAAAAGCACGCCTACTCCGTCAACGACGGTATCGAGGACGGGGACGTGCGAAACCTGAACATTCTATACACGATCTAAAGGAGAGCGACCATGAAGATACAGGGCTTACAGAAGATGACGCTGCTGGACTTCCCCGGGCGGGTGGCCTGCACGGTGTTTTTGGGCGGCTGCGACTTTCGCTGCCCCTTCTGCCACAACGGGGAGCTGCTGGACGGCTCCGCCCCGGCGGTCATGGACGATCAGGAGCTCCTTCGGTTTTTGAAGGGCCGCCAAGGGCTGCTGGACGGGGTGGCCATCACCGGCGGCGAGCCCCTGCTTCGAAAGGATCTGCCGGAGCTCCTCCGCGCCATCCGTGAGCTGGGCTTCGGGGTGAAGGTGGACACCAACGGCAACCATCCCGACGCCCTGGCGGCGCTCCTTCAGGAGGGGCTGGTGGACTATGTGGCCATGGACCTGAAGAACAGCCCCGAGAAGTACGCCCTGACCGTGGGCTTCGACAGTCTGGACCTTGCCCCCATCCGCCGGAGCGTGAAGCTCCTCATGGATAGCTCCATCCCCTACGAGTTCCGCACCACGGTGGTGGACGAGCTCCACAAGGCGGCGGATTTCGAGGCCATGGGCCAATGGATCGCCGGGACGAAGGCCTATTTTTTGCAGCCCTTCACCGACCGGGATTCCGTTCCCTTCGCCGGCCTCCACGCCCCCACAAGAGAAAATTTGGAAAAATACGCATCTATTGCAAGGGTATACGTACCGTATACATCCATTCGCGGCCTATAATCAGGCTTTTTTGCAGATCACCTCTGTATACTGCGCCGTATAAATACAAGATATTGTGTGATTTGTTAACAAACAACACAAGATATTGACACAGCACCACAAGATATGGTAGAGTAGCCATGCTCGGGTGCTGCGGCTGTATCGGGCCGCGCCTCACAAGATTTAAAATATTTCGCTTCAGGAGAAACACCTATGTACCAAGTCAAAAAGCGTGACGGACAGATCACCGAATTCAACATCAGCAAGATCACCGGCGCCATCACCAAGGCGTTCGTGGCACTGAACAAGGCCTATCATCCCAGCGTGATCGACCTGTTGGCCCTCCATGTGACGGCGGACTTCGAGAACAAGATCCAGGACGGCTGCATCGCCGTGGAGGACATCCAGGACAGCGTGGAAAAGGTGCTGTCTGAAAGCGGCTATGCGGACGTGGCCAAGGCCTACATCCTGTACCGCAAACAGCGGGAGAAGGTCCGGAACGTGAACTCCGCCCTCCTCAACTACAAGGACCTGGTGGACAACTATCTGAAGATCGCCGACTGGCGGGTTAAGGAGAACTCCACCGTCACCTACTCCGTGGGCGGCCTGATCCTCTCCAACTCCGGCGCCATCACCGCCAACTACTGGCTCACCGAGATCTACGATCCCGAGGTGGCCGAGGCTCATCGGAGCGCAGCCATCCACCTCCACGACCTTTCCATGCTCACCGGCTACTGCGCGGGCTGGAGTTTGAAGCAGCTCATCCAGGAGGGGCTCGGCGGCGTGCCCGGCAAGATCACCTCCTCCCCGGCCAGCCACCTCTCCACCCTCTGCAACCAGATGGTCAACTTCCTGGGCATCATGCAGAACGAGTGGGCCGGCGCCCAGGCTTTCTCCAGCTTCGACACCTACCTCGCTCCCTTCGTGAAGGTGGACAACCTCTCCCAGAAGGAAGTGAAGCAGTGCGTCCAGAGCTTTATCTATGGCGTGAACACGCCCAGCCGCTGGGGCACCCAGGCGCCCTTCTCCAACATCACGTTGGACTGGACCGTGCCCAAGGATCTCGAAAACCTGCCCGCCATCGTGGGCGGCAAGGAGATGGACTTCACCTACGGCGACTGCAAGAAGGAAATGGACATGGTGAACAAGGCGTTCATCGAGGTCATGATCGAGGGCGACGCCAACGGCCGTGGCTTCCAGTACCCCATCCCCACCTACTCCATCACCCGGGACTTCGACTGGAGCGAGACCGAGAACAACAAGCTCCTCTTCGAGATGACCGCAAAATACGGCACGCCCTACTTCTCCAACTACATCAACTCCGACATGGAGCCCAGCGACGTCAGGTCCATGTGCTGCCGGCTGCGCCTCGATTTGCGTGAGCTCAGGAAGAAGTCCGGCGGGTTCTTTGGCTCCGGCGAAAGCACCGGCTCCGTGGGCGTGGTGACCATCAACCTGCCCCGGCTTGCGTACCTCGCTTCCGACGAGAAGGACTTCTACGCGCGCCTCGACAAGATGATGGACATCGCCGCCCGAAGCCTCAAGACCAAGCGGACCGTCATCACCAAGCTCCTGGACGCAGGCCTGTACCCCTACACCAAGCGGTATCTCGGCACCTTCAACAACCACTTCTCCACCATCGGCCTCATCGGCATGAACGAGGTGGGCCTCAACGCCAAGTGGCTTAGGAAGGACCTGACCCATCCCGAGACCCAGCAGTTCGCCAAGGACGTGCTGAACCACATGCGGGAGCGGCTCTCCGACTACCAGGAGAAGTACGGCGACCTCTACAACCTGGAGGCCACCCCGGCGGAATCCACCACCTATCGCTTCGCCAAGCACGACAAGGAGGAGTTCCCCGACATCATCACCGCCAACGAGAACGGCACGCCCTACTACACCAACTCCTCCCACCTGCCCGTGGGGTACACGGAGGACGTGTTCTCCGCCCTGGACATCCAGGACGACCTGCAGACCCTGTACACCTCCGGCACCGTGTTCCACGCGTTCCTGGGCGAGAAGCTCCCCGACTGGAAGGCGGCGGCCAACCTGGTCCGGAAGATCGCCGAGAACTATAAGCTCCCCTACTACACCATATCCCCCACCTACTCGGTCTGCAAGGACCACGGCTACATCACGGGCGAGCACTTCACCTGCCCCATCTGCGGACAGAAGACCGAGGTCTACAGCCGCATCACCGGCTACTACCGGCCCGTGCAGAACTGGAACGACGGCAAGGCCCAGGAGTTCAAGGATCGGAAGGTCTACAACATCGGCCGGTCCGTGCTGACCCATGTGGGCCCCAAGCCCGAGGGCGCAGCCGCGGAGAAGCCCGTGTTCACCGCGCCAGTCGAAGAAGTCAAGGCCGAGCCCGTGGCGGAGGTCAAGGAAGAGATGAAGGCGGGCAGCGCCAGCATCCTGCTGTTCAAGACGCCCACCTGCCCCAACTGCAAGCTGGCCATGGCGCTCCTCGATAAGGCGGGCGTCGCCTACACGCCGCTGAACGCCAACGAGAACAAGGAGCTTGTAAACCAGTACGGCGTGAAGCAGGCCCCCACCCTGGTGCTCATCGGCGAGGACGGCTTTGAATCCTTCCGCGGCGTCAGCGATATCAAGGGCTGGCTCATGGGGAAAAAGTAATAGAGAAATCTATTGAAAGCCATTCAACTTTTCTTGAAAGAAAAGTTGAACAAAAGAACTTTAAGAAGGGAAAGATCGCTTCAGCGAAGCCTTTGATCCCTTCTTAAGCTTCTCTTTTTTCGGTTCCTTTTTTCTCTTCACCGAAGAGAAAAAAGGAACACAACAAAACTTGAGGTATTCATCATGTATGACATCATCGTCATCGGCGGGGGCCCGGCGGGCATGACCGCGGCGCTGTACGCCCTGCGGAACGGCAAATCCGTACTGGTGCTGGAAAAGCACGGCTTCGGCGGCCAGATCACCTACTCCCCCAAGGTGGAGAACTACCCGGGCACCATCCAAATGAGCGGCAACGAGTTCGCCGACAAGCTCCTGGAGCAGATACTGGCCCTGGGCGCCGAGGTGGAGCTGGAGAAGGCCGTGGCCGTGGAAGAAGCGGACGGCCACAAGCTGGTGCGGACCGAGGAGGGGAACGCCTTCGAAGCCATGGCCGTGGTCATCGCCACGGGCGTGAAGCATAGGATGCTGGGCCTGCCCGGGGAGAACGAGCTGGTGGGCAACGGCATCTCCTTCTGCGCCGTGTGCGACGGCGACTTCTTCTCCAATGAAACCGTCTGCGTGGCGGGCGGCGGCAACTCCGCCCTCCAGGAGGCGATCCTGCTGGCGGAGAAGTGCCGGGAAGTCATCATCCTCCAGGACCTGCCCGAGCTCACGGGCGAGGAGACCCTGCAGAAGATCCTCCGAAGCCGCAGCAACGTGACGATCGAGACCAACCGGAAGATCGTGGGCGTCCAGGCGAACGGCGACGGGCTCACCGGCGTCACCGTGGCGGACCGGATCACCGGCGCGGAGCGGACCATCCCCTGTGAGGGGCTGTTCATCGCCATCGGCCTCATCCCCGAGAACGGGCCCTTCGCGGACCTGGCGGAGCTGAACGGCTACGGCTACTTCGCCTCCGGCGAGGACTGCCTCACCCGGACCCCCGGCGTGTACGTGGCCGGGGACTGCCGCAGTAAAGCCATCCGCCAGCTCACCACCGCCTGCGCCGACGGCGCCGTGGCCGCTTTGGCCGCATGCCGGTACGTGAACGAGAGGAAATAAAGTTCCTTTTTCTCTTTGGTGAAGAGAAAAAGTAACCGAAAAAGAGAAGCTTAAGAAGATAATGGGAGATTACTTCTTAAGCTTTTTTCGTTGTATCCAATACAGTATCAAGAGCAGGAACGCGGCGCCCAGGAACACCCCGGCGAAGTCGATGCCCATGTCCCGCAGCTCGCAGGAACGGCCGGGGACGAAAGCTTGCTGGACCTCGTCCAGCACCGCCCGGACCCCGCCCAAGATAAGGGCCGCCGGGAACGCCCGCCGAGGCGGCAGGTCCATCGAGAAGGCGGCGAAGGTGAGCAGCCCCAGCACGGCGAAGACGACGAAGTGGGCGAGCTTGCGCACCGCGAAGGACCAGGCCTCCATCCGTTGCAGCTGCGCCTCCGGGGACAGGCTCGAAAAGCTCCTGTCGAAGTGGTCGATCAGCCATGCGACCACCCGGCCGGAGGTCCGATCGGAATCGTCGGCCGCCTGGGCGGAGAAATGGAAGATGACCGCCATCCAGGCGATCACCAGCGCCCAAAGCGCCAGGCGCAGCCAAAGCTTGCGACGGTCCGTCATAGCCTCCCCCTTCCCGCGATCTGCCCCATTATACCGAAGAAAGGGTCCCTTGGCAACCCCGTCACTGCATCCGGTACCGGTCCTCCAGCAGCGGCTGGCAGTAGGCGTAGAGCGCTTCCAGGGAGACGAAGCGATACAGTATCCCCGTCGCCAGCTTGACGCAGGAGATCAGCTTGTTCCTGTGATCGATCCAAATATCCACGGTCCCTGCTTCCATAGCATCCCCTCCTTATCTATAAGACGTCGCAGAGGGGCAAATGGTTGCATAAAAAAAGACGGTCGCCCGTCTTTTTATGCCGTTCTCACGTGCTCCTCCAGCTTCTTCTTCACCCGCTGGATGGCGTTGTCGATGGATTTTGGGGGCTTTTGGAGCAGCTGCCCGATCTGCTGGTAGGAGAGGCCCTTCAGATACAGCCCCAGCACCTGCTTCTCCAGGGGCGACAGCTTCTCCTCAATATCCCGGGCCATGGCCTCCATGTTCTCCTGGCCGATGAGCATCTCCTCCGGGTCGCTGACGCCCATGCCCGAGAGCACGTCCATCAGCGTCCGATCCGTGGACCCGGGCTCGTAGACCGGCTGGTTCAGCGACACGTAGGTGTTGAGCGGCTGGTGCTTCTTGCGGGTGGCGCCCTTGATAGCGGTCAAAATCTGGCGGGTGATGCACAGCTCCGCAAAGCTGCGGAAGGCGGCGTTCTTGGCGCCGTCGTACTCGCATACGGCCTTGTAGAGCCCCAGCATCCCCTCCTGGACCAGGTCCTCGTTGTCCGCGCCCACCAGAAAGAAGGTGCGGGCCCGGGCCCGGACCAGGGGCTTGTACCGGTCGTACAGCTCCCACTCCGCCTCCTCGTCCCCCTGCCGGAGGAGAGAAAGCAAATCCTCGTCGCTTCTGCGTTTCGTTTCCATATCACGCCTTGACCTGCTCTTGCCGCCGCTTCTCGAACAGCAGGATGCCCGCGGCCACCCCTGCGTTCAGGGAGTCCACGTGCCCCTGCATGGGGATGGAAACCAGATAGTCGCACCGCTCCTTCACCAGCCGGGAAAGGCCCTCGCCCTCGTTTCCGATGACCAGGGCGAAGGCGCCGGTCATGTCCTGCTTGTACATGCTCTCCCCCGCCATGTCGGCCCCGGCGATCCAGAGCCCGGCGGCTTTCAGCTCCTCCAGGGCGGCGGAGATGTTCACCACCCGGGCGATCAGCATGTGTTCGCTGGCCCCGGCGCTGGATTTGACGGCGGCGGCGGTGACGGGCGCGCTCCTGTGCTTGCCCAAGATGACCCCGTGAGCCCCGGCGCAGTCGGCGCTGCGGATGATGGAGCCCAGGTTGTGGGGGTCCTCCACCCCGTCCAGCACCACCACGAAGGGCTTCTCCCCCTTCTCAGCGGCCAGGGCCAGGATGTCGCTGATCTCGCAGTATTCCACGCCCGCGGTGTAGGCCACGATCCCCTGATGGTTGGCGGTCTTGCCGCCGTGGCCGAAGGGCAGGCACACCTCGTCCAGCTTCTTGCGGTTCACCTCGTGAACGATGATCCGGGCGTCCTTAGCGAAGGCCACGATCTCCCGCAATGACCCGTCGGGCTCGGTCTGGACCAAAACTTTGTCGATGCTGCGGCCCGCCTTCACCGCCTCCTTCACCGCGTTGCGGCCGAAGATCAAAAAGGGCAGCTCGTCCGGCTCCTTCTCCTCCAGCTGCACGGAGGCGGGGGTCATGAGCTTGCCGGCCTTCTCCCGGCGGGGCTTGTCGTTCCCGTAGGCGTAGGGCTTGCCGCCCTTCTCCGGCCGCGAGGCGCGTAAGCCGTTCCCCTGATCGCGGTCGAAGCCCTCCCGGCGGTCGCCGCCATATCTCTGGCGGCCCCGGCCGCCCTCGTCTGCGCTCTTTCTGAATGCCATGTTCACTCTTCCTTTCCTGCTTCTTCGTTGACTTGCACGGCCACCGCCATGAGCTCGTCCACCCGTTCCTCCCGGCCCAGGACCCACAGATGCCCCAGCAGGGTCTCCAGGCCCGTGGCCACCCGGTAATCCATCACGTTGGCGTTCTTAGGCACGGTGCCGCTGTGGGCGTTCCGGCCCCGGCGGTAGATGGCCAGTTCCTCCTCCGTGAGCAGGGGCTCCAGGGCAAAGAAAGCCCGAGCCTGCCCCTGGGCGCAGACCATCCTGGCCGACAGGAGATGGAGGTTGTGGACCGTTTCAGGGTGGGTATGGATGAGATAGGCCCGGACGTAGAGGTCGTAGACCGTATCCCCCACGTAGGCCAGGTTCAGGGCCGGTATCTGCCGGGGGTCCTCCACCGGGTAGCGGAGGGCCCGGCTCATGCGCTGCTGAGCGTTCAGTTCCATGCGGGTATGATGTCCTCCCCGTTGGCTTCCCCCGGCGTGGGGCGCACGGCGTAGCCCCAGCTGCCGTCGGCCGCCCGGGCGTAGGACACGTCCGGCTCCAGGGCGGGGACCTCCACGCTGTCCAAAAGGTTGTAGTTGGCGTCCACCAGCAGCAACGATTCCCCGTAGCGGCTGAGGCCGAAGCCGGTGCAGAGGGGGTCGGCGTCCGCCGCCTCGCTGCCACCGGTGAAATAGACCAGCAGATACTCCCCCGCCGCCAGCGTCACGTCGGGGAGCCTGTACTTGTAGCTCTGCTTGGGGTTGTCGGTGAGGCCGTAGTCCTTCAGGTTCAGGTCCCGGCTGGAGCCGTTGTAGAGCTCCACCCAATCGGGCGTGTCCAGGGTCTCGGATACCAGGGACTCGTGGTTGGCGGTGCAGATCTCGTTGATGATCAACGTGCCGCCGGAGGCCCCCGCCCTGAGATACTGCCAGAGCAGCAAACCCACGCCGCCCATGAGCAGGAATGTGATCAGCAGCCCCAAAGGCAGCCGAAGATCCGGCCCCCCGCGGCGGCCGCTGAATTCCTCCTCGAAGGAGGGCACGTCCGCCGGTGCGCCTTCGCTGTCCTCGGGGGAAAGCAGCTGTATATCGTTGGTTTCGTTGCGTTCCATGGAGGTAAGTATATCATGGATCGGCGGGATTGGGAACAGGCCCGCTGCAACTTTTTTCACGGATGAAGGGGAAAAACTTGCGCAAGCGGCATCGAGTCGCTATAATATATACATTATGGGGGAAAGGAGGTCCTTGTATCCATGGTCAAGACCGCAAAATTCGGCGGCTCGTCCCTGAGCGACGCCGGTCAGTTCCAAAAGGTGGCCGCCATCGTCCGCGCCGATCCAACGCGCCGGTTCATCGTGGTCAGCGCGCCGGGCAAGCGCTTTTCGGGAGACGACAAGATCACGGACCTGCTCTACCGGTGCGCCGCCCTGGCCGGCCGGCGGGAGGACTTCTCCGCCCCCTTCGCCCTGATCCGGGATCGGTATCTGTCCATCGAACGGGACCTGGGCCTGGAGCAAGCCCATATGGAGCAAGCTTTGGGTCAAATCGAAGCCGCCTTGAGAAGCGGCACGGCTAGCCGGGACTTCGTGGCCAGCCGGGGCGAATACCTCTGCGCCAGGCTCATGGCCGCCTACCTGGGCGTGCCCATGGTGGACGCGGCTGAGCTCATCTGCTTTGAGCCGGATGGGTCCCTGGACATGGGGGCCACCGAGCGCCGCAGCGCCTTCCTGCAGGATATGCCCATGGCCGTGATTCCGGGCTTTTACGGCACCATGCCGGACGGGTCCGTCCGGACCTTCTCCCGGGGCGGGTCCGACATCACGGGCGCTATCGTCGCCCGGGTGGTCCATGCCACGGAATACGAGAACTGGACCGACGTGGACGGGTTCATGATGGCCGACCCCCGGATCGTGCCGGAGGCGAGGGTCATGCACGCCGTGTCCTATGAGGAGCTGCGGGAGCTGAGCTACATGGGGGCTTCGGTGCTCCACGAGGACAGCATCTTCCCCGTGCGGGAGGCCCGCATCCCCATCCGGGTGCGGAACACCAACCGGCCCGAGGCCGGCGGCACCTGGATCGTGAACGAAGGCACCCTCATGAAGGAGCACCGCCACGGCCTGGTGGCGGGCATCTCCGGGCGCAAAGGGTTCACCATGATCACCCTGACCAAGGAGAACCTGCACCGGCAGGTGGGCTTCGGCTACGGGCTCCTGAAGATTTTGGACCGCCACAACATCAGCTTCGAAAGCATGCCCTGCGGCATCGACAACCTGACCGTCATTCTGAACGACGCGGACATCAAAGGGAAGATGGACATCCTGTACCACGAGATCCGGACGGAGCTGAAGCCGGACACCGTGGAAATCGCCAGCTCCATCGCCCTCATCGCCACCGTGGGCCGAGGCATGGCCCGCACCGCCGGCGTGGCCGCCCGACTCTTCACCGCCCTGTCGGAGGCGGGGATCAGCTCCCGGATCATCGACCAGAGCCCCAAGGAGATGAACCTGATCGTGGGCGTGGACCAGCGGGACTTCGAAACCGCCGTCCGGGCCATCTATCGGGCGTTCTGTCAGTAGACGGTTTTGGTTTTTTCTTTTGCCGCTTTTTCTCTTTAGGCTAAAGAGAAAAAGCGGCGGAAAAAGAGAAATGCAAGAAGGAGTATAGCTTTTCTCCCTAAAGCTACACTCCTTCTTTAAGTTCTTTTTGGTCCTTTTTCTTACAAGAAAAAGGATCAGGCTTTCAATAAACACCTTACCCCATACACCAGCAAAGCCGCTTGGTGCGGTCCACGGTCATGCCCAGGTTGGCCTGGAGGGAGAAGGACTTCTCGTTGTCGCAGAACACCTGGCCGTAGGGGGTCCAGCCCCGATCCAGGCAGAAATTGATAAAGAATTTCTCAATGGCCCGGCCGATGCCCAGCTTTCGGTACTCCGGGAACACCTCCAGCAGGCCCATGGACCCGTCGGCGTGGAGGCCCATGAACCCCGCCAGCTTCCCCTCATATTCCGCGGCGAACAGCTCCCCCTTCTCGATGTGCTCCCGGGCCTCGGATTCGTCCTCAATGTCGTAATGGGCCAGGAACTCCGGCAGCTCCTCCACCCGGAAGGGCCGGATGATGAGGCCGGGGCAGTCCCAGGCCAGCTTCTCTCCCTTCAAATACGCCACGTTGCAGCAATAGTCGCTGAGCTGCAGGCCGAACCGCGCCCTCAGCATCTCGGGGACCCCCGGTCCCCGGGCCACCACGCAGCGGGGATCGGGCCGCCCCGCGAAGGCAGCCAGCCCGGCCTCGGGGCTGTCCGCGGTCAACAGATAGAAATCCGGTATCTCGCTGCGCCGGACGAGCACCGTGCTCCCCTCGAAGTAGACCACCTGGCCCCGGCCCCGCCGAAGGGCCTCCAGCATGTCCACGTGCCATATATAGTCCCGCTCCAGGAAGCGGATGGCCGCCTGCTGTCGCTCGCTGTTCATCGCTTCACTCCGCTCAGTTCCTTATAGAAGTGCTGATAATCCTTGTCCCCGTTCCAGTCGCCGCCCCACTTCCAGCCGTGGGCGATGAAGACCTTGTAGCAATAGTCGCTGTGGTCGATCATATGGGGCCGCTTGTCCTTCCGATCGAGATACTCCCGCGCCTCCTCCGGAGACACCCGGCCCTTGTTCATGTAGGGGTTCTGGAGGGGGTTGATGTCGATGGCCGCGCCGAAGCTGTGCCAGGACAGATGGTTGGCCCCGGTCACCTGCCGATAGCAGAAGGCGGAGGTGTTGTTGGCTCGCATGGAGTTGCCGTCGTCTCCGGGCTGGCCGAAATCGTCCACCAGCTTCACGGAGGCCAGGGGATATTTCTTCACATAGAGCTTATAGAAGATGTCGATCACGTCCCCCGCCACCTTCCGATGGACCATCAGCTCTCCCTCCTGCTCAGCGCCGTCGAAATCGACGTAGAGGATCCGCACGTAGCGAAGGTCGTCGTAGCTCACCCGGCAGGGCTCCCCCTCGGCCGGGTAACTCATGCCCGTGATCCGTGCCTTCAGCTCGTCGGTCAAGGTCACGTAGAAGAATCGGTCGTCCTTCTTGTGGTTCACCCGCTTCTGACCCTCGTAGGGGTCCGGGGTGGCCGTAGGCACCGGCGTAGCCGTGGGCACGGGCGTGGGCGTGGCCGTGGGCTCCGGGGTGGGGGCGGGCGTCACGGTGGCCTGGGCTTTCGGCGCGGCGATCACCGCCTCCTGGGCTTTCGCCGGGGCGGCGGTCAGGGCGGGCGCCGAGGCGTCCGTTGGGGACGGCGCGGCTTCGGCCGGGGCGGAGGCGCTCCGGCAGCCCGCCAACAGCAGGACCGATATGGTGGTCAGCATGAATCGTTTCTTCCACATGGCCCCATTATAGCGTATCTTTTTGGATATGTACACAAAAAGCTCTGGAAATCCTGAAATTGTATGATATAATAAACGATACGTAAAAATGTAACAGGAGAATCACACCATGAAAGTCAGCCAGCTTTTGGGCGAACGGTATAAGGACCGGGTCGCGGACATCGAGAGCCAGAACCTCATGACCCGGGGCGGATATATGAAACAGGTGGGCAACGGCATCTATTCCCTGCTGCCCCCCGCTACGCGCATCCAGCGCAAGATCGAGAGGATCCTACGGGAGGAGATGGACCGGATCGACGGGCAGGAGGTCCTCTTCCCCGTGACCATGCCCGCCAGCCTCTGGCAGTCCTCCGGCCGTTGGGACAGCATCGGCAGCGAGATGCTCCGCTTCAAGGATCGGTCCGGGGCGGACATGTGCCTTGGCATGACCCACGAGGAGGCCGCCGTCCACATGGCCAACAACATCGCGGGCACCTACCAGAAGTATCCCTTCATGATCTACCAGATCCAGACCAAGTTCCGGGACGAGCCCCGGGCCCGGGGCGGCCTCATCCGCGTCCGGGAGTTCACCATGAAGGACGCCTACTCCTTCCACACCTCCCAGGCGGACCTGGAGCGGTACTACGACCGGTGCTACCGGGCCTACGAGCGCATCTACGCCCGGGCGGGCATCCCCGAGGTCATTGCCGTCAAGTCCGACTCCGGCATGATGGGCGGCAAGGTGAGCCATGAGTTCATGCTCCTCACCGACATCGGCGAGGACACCCTGGTCATCTGCCCCGAGTGCGGCTACCGGGCCAACATGGAGGCGGCGGAGTGCATCGTCCACAACGAGGCGGACGCCGTGCTAAAACCCCTGGAGACGGTCTATACCGGGGAAGCGAAGACCATCGAGGACGTATGCCTCCTTTTGGGCAGCAAGCCCGAGAAATCCTGCAAGGCCGTGGTCTACCAGCGCAACGAGGACGACAGCTTCGTGCTCATCTTCACCCGGGGCGACATCGAGGTGAACGAGACTAAGCTGACCAACTACCTGAAGGCGGCCGTCCACCCCGCCGTGGATATCGAGAACGCCAACCTGTGCGCCGGGAACATCGGGCCGGTGGAGCTCTCCGCCAAGGCCACTATCCTCTTCGACAGGTCATTGGTGGGCGCCACCAACCTCATTTGCGGCGCCAACAAGGAGGCCTACCACCTGACGGGCTTTACCCCCGCCCGGGACCTGCCCGCGGGCACCGTGTACGTGGATCTGGGCAAGGCCCAGGGGGGCGGCGAGTGCCCCAGCTGCCACAAGCACAGCATCCAGATCCGCCGGGGCATCGAGGTGGGCAACATCTTCCAGCTGGGCCGCCGGTACACCGAAGCCATGGGCATGACCTATGACGACGAGAACGGCAACCGGGTCAACCCCATCATGGGCTGCTACGGCATCGGCGTGGGCCGGCTCATGGCCTCCGTCTGCGAGGAGAAGCACGACCAGTACGGCCCCATCTGGCCCATCACCATCGCCCCCTGGGAGGTGGAGATCTGCGCCCTGAGGGCCGACAACGCCGAGGTGAAGGCGGAGGCTTCCAAGCTCTACGACGAACTCACCCGAGCCGGGGCCGAGGTGCTGCTGGACGATCGGGCCGTATCCGCTGGGTTCATGTTCTCCGACGCGGACCTGTTCGGCTGCCCGGTGCGCATCATCGTCAGCCCCAAGACGTTGGGCCGCGGGGTCGTTGAGCTGGCCACCCGGGATAAGAGCGTGAAGGAGGACGTGGCCCTTGCCGACGCCCCCGCCCGGATCCTGGCCCTCATCCAGGAGCTCAAGGACCAGGTGTGGGCCAAGGTGCCGGAAAGCATCTGACCTGATTTCAACATGGACGGCCCCACGCTCCTGCGGCGTGGGGCTGTGTTTTCCGTTTTTTTACTTTTTCAGCGCGAAAAAACGCCCCGGCGGTTTGCTTTTCCCCCGGGTTGCGTGTATACTACAGGATAAGTATAGAAGAAGCAAGGAGTTCTCTGTTCCCGTGAAAGATCGCAGTCAGATCTGGAGCATCCCCAACCTCATCAGCCTGTTTCGGCTGCTGCTCATTCCCCTGCTGGTGGCCCTCTACTGGAAGGGCCGGACCCTGGCCGCCCTCATCGTGTTCGGCGTCTCCGCCGCCTCCGACATCCTGGACGGGCAGATCGCCCGCCGGTTCGACATGGTGACGGACCTGGGGAAGATGCTGGACCCCCTGGCCGACAAGCTGACCCAGGGGGCCGCCGCCATCTGCGTGGCCCGGAACCACCCCCAGCTGTTCCTGCTGTTCGGGCTCATGGCCGTGAAGGAGCTGACCCAGGCGTTCATCGGCGCCCGCTCCATGAAGCAGACCGGCCAGGCCTTCAGCGCCCGGTGGTACGGCAAGGCCTGCACCGTCATCACCACCACCTGCCTCATGGTCATGTTCGCCTTCCCCAAGATACCGGAGAGCTGGATCAACGGCATGCTGATCCTGTGCGCCATCGTGATGCTGGTCACGCTGGCCCTCTACGCCAACTACTTTATCAAGTCCAGAGCGGCGGGAAGGAGCAGGCCGCGTGACGGGCATACAGATAGCCGTGTTCGACCTGGACGGGACGCTCCTTCAGCATGGAGCCTTGACCGGGGAAGCCGTTCGGATGCTGCGGGCATTGAAGAAAAGCGGCGTCCGGGTGGTCATCGCCACGGGTCGACACCGGGGCACCGTGCCCCCGCGGCTGAAAAGTCCCCGGCTGGTGGACTACCTCATCTGCTCCAACGGGGCCCTGGTGGCCCCTGCCGGCGGGTCGCCCCTGCAGGAAAGGACCCTGTCCGGGGCGGAGCTGAAAGCGTTGATGGACCTGGGGGACCGATTCGGCTGCCGGTATTCCGTGAACATCGGCAGCACCACCTTCCTGTCTCGGCAGGCGCCTTTGCAGCGGCCCAAGACCGACTGGCTCAGCGACACGAAGACCGTGGAGGGCTGGGGCGACTACCTGGCGCGTCCCGACGCCGGGGCGGAGAAGGTGATCTGTATCCCCGCCCGTGCGGAAGAGGAACGCACATTTCGAGCCCAGGCGGAAGCCGACGGTCGGTTCACCGTCTCGGGCTCCAACCGGATGACGGAGATCACCGTCCGGGGCGTCAGCAAGGGCAGTGCCCTTCAGTTTTTGGCCCAGCAGCTGAACGTGCCCAAAGAGGCCGTCGCGGCCTTCGGCAACGATGACAACGACCTGTCCCTGCGGCCCTATGCGGGCCGGTTCATCGTCCCCCGGGATGCCTCCCCCGCCGCCCTGGCGGCAGCGGATCAGGTGGTGGAGAGCGTGCCGGCGGCGGCCCTGGGGCTGTGCATATCTTCGGAAGGAAAAGAGGCGAAGCGGTCATGGTGAAACGTCGGGTACCCATCGCCATCGGCATGGTGGCGCTGACGCTGCTGTGCTGCCTGTGGGGGCCCGTGCCCCGGCTCCTTTTCCTGCTCCTCTGCGGCCTCGCCGCCACCGGGGAGACCAGGGCCATCCTGTCGAAGAAGGGGCCTTGGACCTACGGGGCCCTCCCCCTCCTCTTCGTGCTGGCCTGCGGGGTGTTGAGCTTCTTCCATGGGAAGCCGTTCTGGTACGCCGTGGCCTTCTTCGCCGCCGCCCAGCTTGTCCTGGCCCTGGGCGCCCTCGCCTACCGGGAGGGGCACGGGCAGGAAGCCCTTCGGGCGCTGACGGTGCTGGTGTACCCGGGGAGCCTGTTCGGGCTGCTGCTCTATTTGAGCCAGCTGGAGCGCTGGCTCTGGCCCTTCGCCGTGGGGCAGCTCACCGCCTGGATCTGCGACTCGGCGGCCCTGATCGTGGGGAAACAGTGGGGAAAGCATCGCCTGTCCACCCCGGTGAGCCCCCACAAGACCTGGGAGGGATGCCTGGCCGGCGCTGTGGCGGCCTTGCCCACGGGGCTTTTGTGCTGGGCCCTGTTCCGGGGCGGCTGTCCCCTGTCCCCCTGGGCCTGGATGCTGATCTGTCTCGTCTCGTCCAGCTGGGGGCAAATCGGGGACCTGGCGGCGTCTCTCGTCAAGCGGGCTGTGGGCGTCAAGGATTTTTCGAGCCTCCTGGGGCCCCACGGCGGGATCATGGACAAGTTCGACAGCATGGTGTTTTCCATCCCTTTGGCCTATCTTTGTTTGAGAATCGCGGGAGTCATGTGACATGAAGAAGAAAGTTTTCCTGGATAAAAACAGCAAAAAGCTGCTGTTCATCGTGAATCCGGTGGCCGGGCGCAAGGTCTACAAGCGCTACTTCCCGGAGATGATCCAGCAGTTCATGGAGGCCGGGTATCTGGTGACCACCTACCTGACCCAAAGCCCCGACGACGCGGAGCGTTACGCCGCCCTCTGCGGCGCCGACTACGACCGGGTGGTATGCCTGGGCGGCGACGGGACCTTCGCCCAGGTGGTCTCCGGCATCAAGCAGTGCGGGAAGGACATGCCCATCGGCTACGTCCCCGCCGGGTCCTCCAACGACTTCGGCTCCCTTCACGGCTTGTCCTCCGATCTGGTGGCCGCCGCCCACGACGCGGTGACAGGCCGGGTGAAAGCGGTGGACTGCGGCACCTTCAACGACCGGCTTTTCATCTACGTGGCCGCCTTCGGCGCCTTCATCGCCACCTCCTACGTCACGAGCCAGGATCTGAAGAACGCCCTGGGCCGGCCGGCCTACTTCCTGGACGTGATGCGGGAGCTCCCCCGGATCAAGGCGGAGCATCTGAAGGTCACCGCCAACGGCCAGACCTACGAGGGGGACTATATCTTCGGGGCCATCACCAACAACACCTCCGTGTCCGGGGTGGTGAGCCTGCCCGAGGGGACCGTGGTCACCGACGACGGGAAGTTCGAGGTGGTGCTCATCGAGAATTTGACCACCCTGCCGGAGCTTTCCGACACGGTCTACTCCGTCCTCTCCGGGGACTTCATCTCCCAGCAGATCACCTTCTTCCACGCCAGCGAGATCACCATCGAGGCGGAGAACCCCTTCGACTGGACGCTGGACGGGGAGTATCAGAAGGGAGCTACCCTGGTCCACATCCAGAACCACCGGCAGGCCCTGCGGATCTACGCCCCCGAAACGGGCGCGCCCGAGGAGCCCTTGCCCTGAACGCGCATAGGAGGCACATGCCATGCAAAGCGAGAAAAGGAAGGAACTGATCCGTTCCCTGAAGTTTTTGCTGTTCTCCATCTCGGCGGGGGCCATCCAGATCCTCAGCTTCACCCTGCTCAACGAGCTCCTTCACCTGCCCTACTGGGTGTCCTACCTCATCGCCCTGGTCCTCTCCGTCATCTGGAACTTCACCCTGAATCGGCGCTTCACCTTCCGGGCCGCCAACAACGTGCCCGTGGCCATGCTGAAGGTGGCGGCCTACTACGCCGTGTTCACGCCCCTCTCCACCCTGCTCGAGAAGTATCTCACGGACACCGTGGGCTGGAACGAATACCTGGTGACCTTCCTCAACATGGTGATCAACTTCGTCACCGAGTATCTCTTCGACACCTTCGTGGTCTTCCGGGGCGCCATCGACACCAACGACCTCGCCCAAAGGGAAGCGGAGAAGGAGAAGCGAGAGACCGATCTTTCCGCACCCAAAGGAGAATGACGATGGATAGAGTCGCTGCCAACGCCCTGTTTGAAAAGTACGTCCGCAAACTGCGGATCACCCCTGCCTGGGATGTGAAGCTGGAATTCGTGGAGGACCCGGCGTGGCAAAAGACCGGGGATTTCAAGATCGACTGCGACGACAGAAAGGCGATCCTGCTGCTGAACGCCGTGGATCCAAAGCAGGAGAACCTGGAGGAGGTCATCGTCCACGAGCTGATGCATCTTAAGATGTACCCGCTGGATCAGGTGACCGAATCCCTGATCACGAGCTGCTTCGAGGAGGGCTCCGCAGCCAGCGATTTCGCCTATCAGCAGTTCTTCACGACCCTGGAACAGACGGTGGAGGAGCTGACCAAGTGCTTTCTGCTGGAATTTGGCGAGAACAGGGAATTGTCCTTCGGGCGATGCAGCCGAAAGAAATCCTTTGACGAGCTGTTTGAGGGATTGAAAAACATCGAGTAAAGCAAAAAGCGGCGGGAAGCCGCTTTTTTTCTTGTCGTTTACAGCTTTTCCATGACCGCCGCCGCCAGCTCCTCCACCGGCCGGGTGCCGTCCAGGGTGAGCAGCGGACAGGGAAGCTGCCGCTGCCACAGGTCGTGGAGAGCCCGGCTCCGCAGGGGCGGGACGCCGTCGTCGTAGCGGGCGGCCCAATCGAGGAACGCCTGGCTCTGCTCGTACATGTCCCCGCCGTGCAGGAAGCGCGCGCCGTACCGGGCGTACTCCCGCTGCCGCAAGCGCTCCATGCGCACGGGCGTGGGCGTATCGAGCCGCACCGCCAGGGTGAACCGGGGGGATCAGCGGGTCGCCCCAGCCCACCAGGGAGCCGGAGAGGACCGCGTCCTCCGCCTCGTCCAAATCCCGTTCCATCAGGGCCAGCCGCTCCGGTATGGGCCGCTTCAGAGTGTACATAGGCTCCGCGGGCAGCCAGTAGTAGTCGTCGGTGTCCAGGAACCGGAAGCCGGCCCTGTCCGCCACGGCCCGCCCCAGGGTGCTGGTGCCGGAGCCCGAGGCCCCGAAGATGTGGATCACGCGCTTCATTCTTCCGGCAGGTCCAGCCCCTTGAGGGCGTCGCCCAGGGCGTCCGCCAGGGTGAAGGAAGTCTGCTTCTTGGGGTTCACCGCCTCCCGCAGGGGACCGATGACGGCTTGAAAGCGGGCTTCGTCCTTGTAGATGCGGTAGAGCTCGGCGGTGTTCCGGGCGTCCCACAGGGCGTCGTGCTGGTGGCCTTCGAAGCTGATGTCGGCGATGTTCACCGCCTGCTCCAGGGAAAGCTCCCGCTTCAGGCCCACGGCCCGGGTGAAGATCTTTTGGAAGTCGGCCCACTTGTCCGCCAGCCGGTCCAGGGGGAAGCTTAGCTCCTTCATCCTCACCTCGCCCCGTAGCTGGTCGAGGTCGCTGCCGCTCCAGGCGTAGACCGTCTCCGCGTCCTCGCACCAGGCGGCGAAGTCCTTTAATACCGTCTCAAACCCCGCCGCGTCCGCCACCATGTCGTTGGTGATGCCGGTGAGCCTGGCGTACCGGGGCGGTATCTCCCCATAGGCGGGCTTCACCAGGACCCGGAAGCTGTCGACCTCGCGAAGGTCCTCCCCCAGCTTCACGGCCCCGAACTCGATGACCTCCTGCCGACACAGGTCCCACTGGTGGCGGAACTGCTTGTCCACCGGCTTCATCTCCAGGTCCATGAACACCCATGCCATATCCTTTTCCCCCGTTTACAGCTTTGCCTCGTACCGCCAGCCCTTGTCCGTCCGCGCCACAGGCGCGAACCCGCAGGAAGTAAAGCAGCGGATGGAGGCGGTGTTGAAATCGTAAATCTCCCGCACGCCCAGGGCGGGAAAGCCCAGCTGCCGCCCCCGGTCCATGAGGGCCAATATCACCTGCCGCCCCACGCCCCGGCCCCGGTATTCCGGCACGCCGATGACGATGGGCAGGTCCGTTGGAGAGAAGGCCACGTCCCCGATGGGCGCGAAGCCCTCCCCCGCCCTGGCTTCGATGAAATAGAGCTCCCCGTGCTGGTCCAGGTAATTGTACATGTTGTACAGCGTCTCCCGATCGTAGGGCTTCTTCACCCCGTCCACCAGGTAGACCAGCTCAGCATCCTGATACCATGCGAACGCAAAATCGGCTGCCCCATCGTACCGGCGCAGCCGCAAAGTCTCGTTGATCTCCAGTATTTCGGGCTGTTCCACGCCCTCGATGGCCATGCTCAGCCCTCCGCCTTCTGCTGTTCCAGGGCCTTGTACTCCCGGGCGAAGTACCGCAAGATGTCCTGCCGGGTGACGATGCCGATGAACATGCCCCGATCGTCCACCACCGGCACGAAGTTCTGCGTCACGGCCACGGACAGCAGTTCGTCCATGTCCGCCATCACGTTCACGGGCTTCTTCACGTCCGTCCGGATGGCCTCCCGGAGGGGTATCTGCTCCCACTCCGCCTTGTTCTCATGCTGGAGCACCTGCCGAAGGAGGTCGCCCTCGGTGACGGTGCCGCAATACTGGCCCTCGTCGTCGATGACGGGGACCGCCGCAAAGCCGTACTGCCGCAGCTTCTCTATGCCCTGCCGAAGGGTATAGTTCTTGTGCAGCACGCACACCTCCTGCTTCGGCTTCAGAAAGAACAACACATTCATGAGCTATCCTCCTGATACCACTTTATTATGCTTTGTGTCGAAAGTCAACCGACGCTCGCAGGAATACACAAACCATTCACAATCGCAGGCGGCCGATACAGGCGCCAGACTATTTGCCGCAAAAATGATATCGTTTTTTACTGGCAGGTAGAAATGGCGTACCGCCATTTCCTTTATCCGATTGCCGCAAATTAGCCGTGTTTTCGACCTCTCGCGGTAGGTTACTACAGCTTCGGGTCGAAGAACACGGCTTCTGACGCGCTATCTTGGCCGCCTGGTCAGCTTGCCAAAATGTGTTTTGACAAGCTGAGGTCCGGCGCTTATCTCTGGGCTTTCAGCGTATGGGTGGGGCCCCAGCTGTTCAGGATTTGGACGGAGGAAAAGCCGGCGGACAGCAAGGCCTCCGTTTCATGTTGGACGGTCAGGGGCGTGTCGTAGTGATACAGCCCCTCGTCCCGGATGCCCTGCTCCTGCTTAAGGCGAAGATACTCCGCGCGCCGGAACCGCTCCTCCTCATCGGACGCGGCAAAATAATCCGTCAGGATAAAGCAGCCGCCCGGCTTCAGGGCCTGGCGGACTTTTTCGTATAGGGGGACCTTCTCCTCCATTGTGAAATGATGCAGCGATTCCACGGACACAGCGGCGTCGAAGGCGCCTTCGCCCAACGGGACGTCGAAATAGGAGCCCTGCGCCAGGGTCAACGCCTTGTCGGGGAACTTGCGGCGCAGCTCGTCCAGCATCCCCGGCGCCAGGTCGATGCCGGTGACCTTCGCCGTGGGGACGGTCTTAAAATAATACCCCAGCTCCAGCCCCGTGCCGCATCCTAAGTCCAAAATCCTCGCACCGGCCGTCTGGGGCAGGCAGCTTACCGTAAAGGGATAGAACTCCCGTGCCGCCGCGATGCTCGTCAGCTGGTGATCCTCGTACCCCTGCAGGCGGGCGTCGAAAAACGCCCCCATCTTCTCCAGCTTTTTGCTTGACCTCTCCAAGCTTTCCTCTGCCATGTCCCTGCCGCCCTGCGTCATTCGTCCTCCCCGTCGCCTTCCTCGCCGTCCTTGGCCGCCTGCTCCTCTTCCTGTTGCCGACGCTCCATCTCCTCCATATAGAGGAAATAGCCCAGCTCCTCCATGCTCATCTTGTCCATGGTCATACCTCCTGTTTAATGAAATCATTGGTCTCCAGCCACCCCACGGACCGCTTCAGGGCCTCCACAGTCTTGGTCTCCAAAACGCAGCGGACGCCTAAGCGGCGGGCCAGGGCAAGGCGGGCTGGGAGGTCGATGTCGCCGTCGCCCAAAGCGAGATGGTTCCGGGGCGGGGTCTCGGTAGCGTCGTGGATGTGGAAGTGGAGCAGCCTATCTTCATGGGCAAGAAGGAAGGGCACGTCCCGCTCCCCGGTGGCCTTGGAGTGGCCGATGTCCCAGGTCAGGCCGAAGACGGGGCTTTGGAGCAGGTATTCGATGGCCCGCCGCTCGTAGGCGCGGAAGCCGTCCGTGTTCTCGATGACGATGCGCAGGGGGCTGTCCCCGATCCATGCCTCGCACAGGGACCGGAAGGCGGCGAAGGACGCCATATAGGCGTCGAAATCCCGGTCGTACATCTGCACCTTCCGATCCGGCAGGGTGATGTGGATGCCGTGGTGCATGTGCATATTCAGCGTCAGGGGCTGGGCGCTGTTCCCAAACCGGTCCCTAAGGGGCAGCAGCGCCTTGGCCACCGCCACGGTCCGGCGCACGGTCTCACGATACGCCTCCACCACCAGGGGATTGAAGTCCGCCACGTTCAGATTTTCGTCCAGGTGGATGGTGAAATAGACGCCCGCCTGCTCTCCCAGCCGCAGCAGCTCGTCCGTCTGCTCCAGCCGCGCCACCTGATACTCCGGGAAGTTCATGTTGAGCTCCACGAAGCTCAGGCCCAGCCCGGCGCACATGGCCACGTTGTCCTCCAGCGTCCTATTCTCGATCAGCGTCGGCATGCCAAACTCCATGGCTCCACCCCCTTCCTCTTTCCAGCAGTATACCGCGCCTGGCGCTCTTTTTCAAGCCGCGGCGGCCGCCCTCGGGATCCGCCCCATTTTCCCCCGTTTCGCCTCTTGACAAACCCGCGCTTTGCTGATATACTCCCTTATACTTCCTCAGGGAAGCTATTCGTCGCGGGGTAGAGCAGTCGGTAGCTCGTCGGGCTCATAACCCGGAGGTCGTAGGTTCAAGTCCTTCCCCCGCAACCATAAAAAAGCCCCAAATCTGGGGCTTTTTTCATGCTCATAATCATCTCGCAACATGAAAATCAGTGCAAAAATAGAGCTACTACCCCATTTTTACCTCATAAAAATCGAAACAGGATAGTATGAAAAAAGAGAAGCATATCAATACGATATGCTTCTCTCAGCGTAATATTGCCTTTGCTATACCACACTAGCTGTTTTTAGAATCTTGCCTTATGTGGTCGTAGCATTCCGCGAGCCCCTTTTTTGTCCTGTTTCCAGCATGTCCGATCCTACCGCTGGACGAGATCGTCGGCAGACATCTCCCGGGCCAGTTCCTCCTTCACCAGTTGGACATACCTGTCGATCAGAAACCATTCCGGAGAATCCTTATAATAGTACACATTCAGATCCATCCAGCAATCGGGTATGGGATAGGTGTATAGTCCTTTCTTTTCCAATGTTTTTCGGGGGCGGGCCGCTCCGATCATATACGCATCGGTGCAGCTTAGAATCCGATCCTTATGGCTCACGTCCATGACGCGGATCGTTCGCTTGGGCACGAAGGGCAAAACCTTTCGGCTCTTATCCGCCGTCAATTCCCGCAGGGACGTAACGGGATAATCCACCAGGGGGTAGTCCGCCAGCCCACCGAAGGGAAAGGGCGCGCCCTCCGGCAGCCCCTGCAAAAGAGGGTGCGACCGGCGGCAGCAGATGTTGACGGTGAGGCTGCCCAGATACTCCGACTCCATGCCCGACTTTTGTATCTGGCCGGCCCGCCTGGCTCTGGCGGAGGGAAGTTCGGAAACCGCCATTACCTGCACCTGACGGCTTTGGACCATCTGCAGGCATCTGTCCACAGACTGGAACAGGTAATCGAAGGAGTATTCGGGATAATCTGTATACAGGGAACAGAGCTGATAGAAGGCGTTGTTGAAGCAGGTCAGGCCGGTGCTTACCACGGCGAACTGCAGATGGGATTGCCGACCGATCTGAGACATCTTTCCATAGCTTCCCCGTATCTGGCGAGCATATTTTATAAACTCCCGTCCATCCTCCGTCAGAACCACGCCCGTGGGGGTCCTGGCGAAGATCATGATGTTGAATTCCTGCTCGATCTTCTTGATGACGGTGCTGATGTCCGACTGGGTCAGAAACAGCTTCTTGGCGGCGGCGGAGATGGAACCGGCCTCCGCCACGGCGATCAGGTAATCTATCTGCTGAAACGTCATTTTTCATGCCCTCCGCTATAAATAAATTGAGAGACCCCTATCTGCGTTTTCCCATGCCCCATTTTATATATCATCTTCAGTATACTATAGGCAGGGGGACTAGTCAAATCCCACATTTTGCGGAAAGGAAAGAGAAATATGAGCATCGTAAACGAACTTCCCGCCGAACAGAAACGGTACTTCACATCCATAAGTGATTATATCTGGGACAATCCCGAAACGGCTTTTCAGGAAACGAAATCCGCCGAGGCCCTTTGCGTGGCCCTGGAGGAAAACGGCTTCACGGTGGAGCGGGGCATCGCCGGCATCCCCACGGCCTTCTCCGGCACCTGGGGCGCGGGCAGCCCCGTGATCGGCTTTTTGGGCGAGTTCGACGCCCTGTCCGGCCTGAGCCAGGTGCCGGGCGTGGCCCATCAGGAACCTTTGAAAGCCGGGGGCAACGGCCATGGCTGCGGGCATAACCTGCTGGGAGTAGGCGCCCTGGCGGCGGCCGTGTCCGTCAAGGAGTATCTGGAGGAGGCGAAGCGTCCGGGCACGGTCATCTACTTCGGCTGCCCCGGGGAGGAAGGGGGCTCCGGAAAGGCCTTCATGGCTCGGGAAGGGGTCTTCGACGGGTTGGACTGTGCCATCACCTGGCACCCCTTGGACATGAATGTTGTGGCTACCTATACCACGCTTGCGAACTATCAGGTGGCGTATCATTTTCACGGCAGAGCGGCCCATGCCGCCGCCGCGCCCCATCTGGGCCGGAGCGCCCTGGACGCCTTGGAGCTCATGAACACGGGCGTCCAGTATCTTCGGGAGCACATGATCCCCGAGGCCCGGATCCATTACGCCATCACCAACGCGGGCGGCATCTCCCCCGGCGTGGTACAGCCGGAAGCGGAGGTGCTGTATCTGATCCGCGGCCCTAAGATCACCGACGTCCAAGCCCTCTACGAGCGGGTCAACGACATCGCCAAGGGCGCCGCTCTGATGACGGGCACGGAGCTGCTGCCGCCCATCTCTTCCAAAGCCTGTTCCAATCTCGTGCCGAATCTCACGCTGAGCCGGTGCATGAATGAGAACATGAAGGCCATGCCTTTCCCCCAGATCCAGCCAGCCTGGGAGGAATACGCCAAGGCCGTTTCCGCAACCTGCAAGGGAAGCGCTTATCCCCAGGCGAAAAACCTGAGACCTGCCGGGACTTCCGTCAATACGGTCAACATCTATCAGGAACGGGACACCTTTGTGGCGCCGGGTTCTACGGACGTGGGCGACGTGAGCTGGGTATGCCCCACCGTCCAGAGCAATATCACCTGCTACGCCGCGGGCACACCGAATCACAGTTGGCAGCAGGTGGCCCAGGGGAAATCGGAGCTGGCCCACGAGGGCATGCTCTACGCCGCCCGGATCATGGCCGGCACCGCTATGGATATTTTGAATAACCCAGCCATCCTGGAGGAAGCGAAGAAGGAGTGGCAGGAGAGGCTGGGCGGCGAAACCTATCGCTGCCCCATTCCCGCGGGTGTGACCCCCAAGGCGATCCGCATCATGGCCGAGTGAGGCCGGACGCATACGAAGATAGATCCATCTAAAACAAGGATTAAAAAAAGAAGGAGGCAATCAAGATGGAGAATCAGGACAAGTCACAAAAGCTACGAATTAGCGAAGCCTTTGGCTACGGATTGGGCGCGTTCCCGGCCAATCTGAGCCTGCAGTATCGGAATGGCTATCTGCTGGCCTTCATGACCGATATTGCGCGCATCAATGCGGCCATTGCAGGTACCATCATGACGATCATGGTCATCTGGGACGCCATCAATGACGCCATCGTGGCCATGCTGGCGGATCGGACCAACAGCAAAATGGGGCGCTACCGTCCCTGGATGTTCTTCGGCAGCATCCTGCTGGCCCTGGCCACCTTCCTGGCCTTCAAGGCTCCGGGCATGTCCGGCACCGCTTCCGTGGTTTATTTCTTCGTCATCCTGCTCATCCTGTGCTGGACCCAGACCATGTTCACCGTGCCCTGGCAGGCCTTGAACACCACCATGACCACGATTCCCAACGACAGAAACCGGCTGCTGGTCTTCCGTCAGCTGTTCGGCTCCGTTGCCGGCATTCTGGTTTCCATCATCGTCATGCCCGTGGTCCACAGCGCCGCCACGGAGGAGGCCGGCTGGTCCCGCATGGCCCTGGTCGTGGGCGCCCTCACCATCCTGGGCGGCATCGCCTGCAGCTATCTGGTCCGCCGCCGCGATCAGCCGAACGTAAATGCCCAGAAGGTCAAGTTCAGCTGGAAGACCCAGGGCAGGATCGTGTTCAAGAACAAGCCCCTGCTGCTCTGCGCCGGCATCTATGGGGCCCTGTATCTGATGATGAGCGTTGTTCAGACCATCAACATCTACTTCCTGCGCATCGTGTTCGGTTCCACCACCCCCATCTCCCTGGGCGGCATCATCACCCTGGTGTTCAGCCTGATCGTCGTGCCCTTCATGCCCCGTCTGCTGCGCCGCTTTGACAAGGTCAAGCTGGCCATGACCGGCTTCATCATCTACATGATTCAGCCTCTGGGCATCCTGTTCCTGAAGGGAGCGCTCCTTTCGGAAACCTACGCCTTCTCCAGCACCTATCTCATCATCCTGCTGGCCCTCATCATTGTGGGCACCTTCGGCAACACCATCGCCAACATCAGCGTCATCGCCTTCATCATGGACATCACCGACTATACGGAGCTCCGCTTCGGGCAGACCCAGGCCGGCTTTGTGAACAGCTGCGTCACTCTGTTAAAGAAGCTCAGCGGCTCCATTGCCACCTTGTTGATCGGCTTCGGTCTGGCGGCTGTGAACTACATCGACTATACCCATGTTACCCCCGCGATCAAAAACATGGTCACAAACCTCTACATCTGGCCCATGTTGATCTTCGGCGCCATCGGCATCGTCCTGCTGGTCATGTATCCCTTGAAGAAGCAGCAGGTTACTGAGATGCGGGAAGAGCTGGCCCAGATTCGCGCGCAGCAGAAGTGACGCTCGGCCCCTTGAACCGCGACCAACTCTCTTTCCCTTAAGCTACGGGAAAGAAAATATACCCCTCCTGAACGGCAGGCGCCCGGGAACGAATCCCGGGCGCCTGTTCGCTTGTCATCCAAATAATTTAGAATCGTGGTTACTACCCCATGTAGAATGATAGGAATCAGGAAACGACCTGGATCAGCGGCTGTTCCGCGTTGATGTGCGCGTTCAATGCATCGATGGACTTTTGCCTCCGTTCCTCAGAAAGGTGCGTGTACACCTTCATGGTCACCTGAAGGTCGGCGTGCCCCAGGAGCTTTTGCGCCGTCAGCACATCTACCCCCGCATCGTAGAGCATGGTCGCGTAGGTATGGCGCAGCTGGTGGGCGGTGAACGGTTCCATGCAAACGAGCTTCGGACGGCTGCGGCTGGCGTCCCGGCCCCCGGCCTGGATGTTCAGATAGTGCATATAGCTTTCCCAGGCCCGCTTATAGGACTGGGCTGACATGGCTTCTCCCTCGGCGGAGGGGCATACCAGAAAAGATCGGTTCTCCCTGGAAGCGTGAAGCGCGGGAATGATCGCATCCGGGATCGGCACGATCCGCCGTCCGGCTTTTGATTTCGGCTCCTTCAGTTCTGCTTCGTTGACGGTGTACACCACTGCCTTCGTGACGGAGACGAGCTTCTTTTCCAGGTCGATATCGTTCCAGGTCAGCGCCAGGACTTCGCCCCGTCGTAGCCCGCAATACAGCATCAACAGAGCCGGAAGGCCCATCCTGTGCCCTGCCCACGTTGATACTATAAGCTTCTTCTGTTCCTCGGTGATCGGAAGGCGCTCCGTCGTCGAAGCCTTAGGGATCTCCACCGCTTCAAAAACGTTCCGATACAGAATGTCGTTCAATACGGCGGTCGCCAGTATCTTTGCCGCCGTCTGCTTCACCGTCACGATCGTTTTCCGCGCATAGCCCTTTGTGGCCATCTGGTTCAGGATACCTTGCAGATGAAAGGGCTTGAGGTCCTTTACCCACATGGTTGAAAGCGGGGCAAGGTGTTTTGAAATAATGCCGGAATACCGTGCCTGCATTTTTTCGCTCAGTGTGGATTTATAGTTGTTCAGCCATAGTTCCGCGGTCTCGTGGAACGTCACATTCTCCATAGCGGATAACGTGCCCCGGCTCATGTTCAGCTTGTACTCGGCCATCTTCTCATCCACTTCCCGGATGGTCTTGCCGTAAAAATACTTTCGTGTCGGGTTTCCTTTCTCGTCCCGGCCAATGACGATGCTTTTCTTATAGAGCCCGTCTGCCCGCCGAGACTTCTTCGCCTTATTTGCCACTATCTTCCACCTCCCAAGGAGATTCGTTCAGAATCTCCCGTGCCATGCTCCGGGCGACGGCGTCGCCGCCCAGCTGTCGGGTCATCAAGGAAAGCATGGATTTTCCCTGGGGCTTGGTTTCGTTTCGGTTTTGTTCTTTTAACCTTGCAGCCATCCATTCTTTCAAATTGTCCTTTGTCAGTTCCATTGTGCTTCTCTCCTTTCCAATCTGGATCAATTTAACGAATAGTACAATCGTCATCGATTTGCAAGGAAGTCACCGCGTGCTGCCGTTCTAAGGCAGCACGCAGCTCCTCCCGGGTGATCACGGCATCCACAAGGGGTTCATCCGTGAAGTAGATGCAGATGAGATCATCCTGTACAGCATTCGCGTCCGGGGTCATCGTTCCTGCTCCCTGGTTCGGCGCTTCTCCTGCTTGCGCCGGTACTCCGTCAGGATCCGGAACAGCTCCTCCTGTATCTGCCGGGGCGTGCTGTCCGGGGGAAAGAAAGCGGCGAAGCGATCCATGGGCAGGGTCAACACTTCCTTGCGTTTTCCGGTTCCCTTAACTAAAATCTCAAGGGGCGTGTCACAGGTGAACGTTCCATCGGAAAGGGACTGGCGCATGGCCTGGGCCTGAGCAAGCGTTGGCGCGCATTGCTCGGACTCCATGGCGGTGAGCACGTGGGTCTGCTCCACGGTCGGAAGATAGGAGAGCTCAACGGCGGGGTTCAAGGCAAGCTTCCCGCTGTCAACCAGGTCCCTAAGCTCTGGGATCAGGAAGGTCAGGCGAATGTAGCGTTGGATCTGGTTCCGGCTTTCACCTACTTCCCTGGCCAGGCGGTCGGCGGACTTCTCGCCCGACTTGTACCCAGGTTGGGTACAGGTCTCGACCGGCCGCTTTCCCTGCCGCTTCATGGCATCCAGCCGCATCTTATAGGCAAAGGCTTTCTCGCTGGGCATGATGCTCTCCCGCTGCTGATTGGCGTCCACCATGAGCAGAGTGGCGGTGTCGTCGTCCATCTCCCGCACGATGGCCGGGATGGCAGAAAGGCCTGCCCGCTTGCAAGCCTCGACCCGGTTATGGCCGGAGACGATCTCATATCCGCCGGAAGGTAGAGGGCGAACCAGGATCGGGGTGATGACGCCGTTTTCACGGATGCTCTGCGCCAGCTCGTTCATTTTCTCGTCTGGGTACAGTCGAAACGGGTGATCCTTGAACGGGCGGAGCGTTTCCACAGCAAGGGACTGGATGGGTCCCTGGTAGAGGTTGTCAGTATTCTTCATACGATCGCCTCCTGCTGTTTCTTGTCGAGCCACTCCAAGAAGCGTTCCCGGGGGATCAGGATACGCTTCCCGATCCGCATGGCGGGGAAGCCCTTCGCGTGGCAAAGGTTATAGGCTCCTACCCGGGAGATCCCCAGGTAGGAGGCAACGTCCTCTACAGAGAGGGTGATCGGCAGATCGCCGATGTTGGTGGTTTTGGTCATTAAGTATCCTCCTAAGATGATTTTTTGAATCCCGCGGGGCCGCCTCTTTCCTGTGTCGTGTTAACCTCCTTTCCTCGTATTGAAAAAAGTGGGCGCAGTATTCATTTACAAATAATTCACCCAGGAGGCTTCGAAATATGGTATACTGTTTCCGTGAGGAGCAGGATATGAACCTAAAGACATATGACATATGGCAGGTATCCGCCCAGGCGCTGTTGGCAAACGCGAAACAGCAACCGGACGGGCGGTACAGCATCTATTTCAGCTTTGAGAAGGCGCAGCATAACGAGGGCATTCGCAAGACCGAACAGCCCCAATGCGCCATGTTCGATCAGATCGAGCAGATTCTGGAACAACCCGAGATGCAGGAAAGGATCAGCTGGATCCGAAGCGTGGAGAAGCATATCGTGTATGTGGACTTCTCCGGCATCTTCGACCGTGCCCCGGTGGGCAGGGCGAAGGAGATGCAGCAGCGGGCGGAATCCATGTTCCGGCCCGAAGGGATCACCCTGGACTTCCCGGAGTATTCTTGCCGATTCTATGCCTTTGAACGCTCGGCCAGCATGAGCCGCGGTTCGCGGCTCTCGTTCGTATCCGAATATGTATATGAGGAATTGAAGGAGCGGATCACCCTGGGCATGCGCTTTGACCGATGCGTGTTGAGCAAGGTGTATGCTTACAACGGGCTCATGTTCACGGACGGGTTTCGGTACGGCCCCTGCTTCGATCCGAGGCATGTGATCGTGGTGGATGATTTTGAAACCAGATTGCGGAACGTACCCATGATCACGGTGGAGGACGTAGGTGGCGAAGGGGCGACAAGGCAATATCGGCGGGTGGAGATGACCGACGAGCTGACCGTCAAGGAGTTCGACGGGGAGGGGCTGATCAGCAGGGAGCTTGCGGCGGAAATCGACTATCTGTATTGTGGCAGGGCCGTCCATTCGTCCTTCCAGATCCGAATGCCGTATATCAAGGGCATGGTCCATGCCGTAGATTTCCATGAGCTCTTCCGGGAGTTGGAGATGCCCTATATCGTGGATGCCTGGGGGAATCGGCATGATCCGGACGATGTGGATCTGATTCTGACCAAGAGCATGTTCAAGGCCTTCGGCTGGATGACGGAAAGCGGACTGAGCTGGGAGGAGTATCTCGACCGGTGCGAGCGGTACGGGCACGCCCTGTATATCTCTCAGGTCAATCCTACCGTACAGCGACCGTATGTGGATATGAACTACCAGTTCCTGGCCACGATCTCCATGACCTCGGACGAGTTCCGCCCCCATGATCTGCCGGAGGGCTGGGATCATGATCCTGCGGAGGACGGGCGGCACTGGCTGACCAAGGAGAGCGAATCGGAGTATTACCGGCTTATCGCCGACCCCCGATCCCGGGTGGAGTATTTCACGGCTGCTGCAGACGCAGCGGACGAAAATTCAAACAATAGAGAAATGCGGCTGGCCAAGCTCCTGCAGAAAAATCCTCTGTTCATCCATGAGCCCGTATACACGGAGGAGCTGAAAAGCCGGGCGGAAAGCGTGGCCAGGGAGCTGGCCAAGGGGCACATGCTTGTGCTGGGCGAGAATCGGTATCTTTCAGGAGACCTGATGCGGTTTCTGTATCGGCTGGTCGCGCTGACGTTGCAAAACTGCCCCTCCTGTAAGATGGCGGCTAAAAAGCTATTGAAAGAATGTTTGTACAGATCCACCGTATATGCACCGGGGATCTCCTTTCCGTATACGGATCAGGTCATCCTGTTGCGGAATCCCCACATCGCCCGCAACGAGGAAGCGATCGTCAATCTGCTGTCCTCAGAAGGCAGCCTGCGGCAAAAGTATATGTCCCACCTGACGCATGTGGTCATGGTGGACGCCCGCACCCTGGTCCCGGAACGATTGGGCGGCGCGGACTACGACGGCGATGTCGTCAAGGTGATCGCCGATCCGCTGCTAAATGAGTGTGTGTTACGGAATTATGCAGAAGAGGATCCCATCCTGTCCGACTACCAGCGCAATCTCCCGCTGTTGAAGATCCCCTCCGTGACTGCGAAGGAATCGGACGCCAATGATTGGTTGGCGCGCTTTGAAACGGTGCGGGATACCTTTGCGACCCGTGTGGGCCAGATTTGCAACGCCGCCTTTAACCGTGCGGTAATCGCGTATGACGAATCCCTTCCCGAAGCGGAGCGCAAGCGATATAGGGAGGATACGGAGCTGTTGGCGATCCTGACGGGCTTGGAGATCGACGCGGCGAAAAACGGGGTGCGCCCGGACATCTCTCCATATCTGAAGGACGAAACCGTTCCGCGCAGCACCTTCCTGGACTACAAGGACCTGATCGAGGGAAAACGAGGCAAGCGGAAGAAGGGACGGCGGCTGAGCGGCTACTACAAGAGAATCTACTGGGAGGCTGTCACGTCCAACGTGGAACGGCTGCCGTACCTGGCCGAACAGTTGAAGAAGAACACGCCGAAGATCAAGGCGACCCCCGCGGCGGATGGGGAGCTGTTCGCGTTCGCTTCCGATCCCGCATGGAAGGAACGGCTGCCAAAGGACGCTTTGGAGACCATGGGCGATCTCATTGCGGATTACGAGACCGCCCTGCGGCGCATCCGTACGGAGCGGTTGAACCTAAACTACATGACCCGGAAAAAGGACGTGGATCGGATCCTCTTTTCCCGTGCTCAGACGGACGTTTCCGTGGAATCGCTGTACGCTGCCTTCACGGAGTGCCCTGCGGAGGAGTTCCGCAACGCCCGCGTGGCCCTGCGGGAGCAGGCGTGGCACCTCATCCATGATCGCTACCAACGGGAGATCATGATATACGAGCTATTCAAGCGGCTGCCGTTTGTCGTTGTGGTTCCGATCCTGACGGACTTCCGCTGCGGCGGATACCGGATACTGGGAGACATCGTCTGCGATTACGATGATTTCTATCGCAAGCGGGGCGACGGGCGCGGACGCCTGCGGCGGGAGGATGACGGTGAGGATCTGCGCGCGATGCTGGAGGGAGACGAGCTTCTGTATCGATCAAATTATAAAGCGGAGCTTAGGCATCGCTGCCGCAGATTGCTCCGGGAACGGATCCACGACAGGGATCTTGAACTCCAATGCGCGATCGCACTGGGGAAGCGATCCTTCGCGCTGGACGTGCTGGATTTGGAAGTGTACGACAACGCGGTGGAGAAAACGGAGCTATGATCGACGAAAGAAGAGAGTTTCAATGCTATACGCGATTCCCTGCATATGAGACGGCGAACAAGAAGGATACCGGGTTTTTGAACCGAATCTCTCTTCCCATGCTGCTCCACGGGAAGGGCTTTGCCCGGGTGCTGACGGTGGTAGCCAGGGGGTATATGTACGAACACGATGCGCCCGACATTGAACACGCGCGGCGCGCGCTGTGTGCCTGGTGTAGCATACCTGCCGAAAAGAAAGAGGCCTGGCAGTTCGACACCTGTTTCCCGGAGCTGCATGAAGAATTCCCCCAACTGGTGGATGAGCAGGGGAACGGATGGCTTGTGCGGCATGTGCGGAATGTGATCGCGTTCGTTGCTTCCTCGCCCGGATCAGTGACAAAGTCGGTTCAAAGGAACACGGAGAAGCTCGCCTCGACCTTTGAACCCATGTGGCGGAAGAAGGTGATTCAATTCCAGATCCCGCTGTTTGCGGAAAGCACAAAAAGCGATTGGTTGCTGCTCTTTGACGATGTGCTTGCCAACGCGCTGGAGCTCGGCCCATTGCGTTCCTATACCGCGGAAGTCTCCGACGATGGCGCTAAATATCTGCGGACGCTTCTCCCGGAGAAGATGCCGCTGCAGGAAGCGATAGAGCTCATCGCCTACTACAAGATCAACAAGTTCGAGGACTCCCAGTGGGCGCCCTTCCCCAGCACGAACTTTGAAGCGTTCTTCGGCAACACGAACTTCACCCACAAGTACCAGAAATCGTTTTTCGATAACTTCGGCCTACTTACGAAAGAGCGCTTCGGCGTGACGCGCTACTGTATCTACAACGCGATCGCCGAGCTGGTGCAAGTAACGGAGATATGAAAAATGGGGCCCCAATGGAGCCCCATTTCCGTAGATTGCTTTACTTTGCGCGAAGTTAATTTGACCGGGTCCATATTCGGGCCCACTGGGCCACAATTTCCAATACGAGATTTTTTTCAATCGGGGCAAAAGTGACTCCACCCCCATTGAACTTCGGGCCATCGGGCCTGAAGTAATAAAAGTGCGCCCACCGGGCACATATTGTACCGACGATGGAACTTGTGCCCAAGTGGGGCACAAGTTAAAAAACCCGATATTTACTGCGTTTTTTGTCACCGATTTGTACAAAGACCGAACTTCTGGCCCACTGGGCCAAAGGTTGAAAGTCTTCATGTTTACTGTGTTTTTTGTTTCCGATTTGTACAAATAGTAAACCTTTGTGCCAGCGGCACAGGAGTTATGCTAACTATTATAGTAGTCCACTGCGTCAGCGGCAAGCTTCTCAAAGGCGTCCTGATATTCCGGGACCGGAGAGATTCCCTGAAAGCTGTTGCCGTTGGAATAATAGTAGCGACTCAACGCCTCCGTAATGCCCTGCATATCTAAAATTGACTCATTGGCAAGCGCGTCAGCCAATGTTCGATTGAAGTCGGTATACCGCAGGCCGTTCTTTTCCTGCATGCTAACCGGGTTGATCTTATTGCCGAGCACAGCTACGCCGTTATACCGGGAAAGGACATCGTCGCCGTATACCCAAATAACGAATTCGTCGCTCCGTCCGCCGAAGTTCCCCTGACACATGAGCGCCTCGTCCAAGGCAAACACGAAGGGTTCCCGGATCTGATCGCGCACAGCTCGCAGCCAGGCGAGGGAGCCGATATATTCGCTTCTTTTCGGCAAGTCTGTCTTTTGTGGATCGTAGACGGGCAAGCTTGCCGTCTTGCGGTTGGCGAGATCTGTCTTCACTCTCTCTTCCAACAGGTTGACCATATACTCCGGTGGAACACGAACACCGGCTTCCCAGTTCTGAATCGTACGAAACGGAATGTTATATCGCAGGGCGAATTCGCTCTGCGTATCCCCTAAACTCTTTCTCATTTCTCGTATGGTCATAGTCATTACCTCACAGTACATAGAATACACCCAATGAGTGCATTTATCAAGACAACGTACCTCGTCGGTATGAAGACACCCTATTGTAATAGTATCCCCCATTGTGGGCAACAGTATCTGCTTGACTTGAATCACTTCCCTTGTGGAAATAATAATCAATTAATGAATACTGCGCCCACTAATTAGAGCGGGACAGAGATCTGCCGATGGTGGGTCTCTTTTATTATTTCAAGAAAGGAGGTGTGTTGAAATTGATCGGTTTCTGCTGTGTGCGAGTATACGAACTGAGGGGCTCATGCGTCCCGTTGTCGCAGGGTCTTTTTTCTGTCGCAGAGAATAGCAAGCAGGACATTTGTGTGCCGCAACTGTCTGAAAAGCCGCAAGGCAGTGCCCTGCGGCTTTCCCCTTAGGTGGCCTCCCGCCCCCTAAAACCCCTGCGTAAAGTGATGTGGTTACCGTTCCAGAAATTCTGCGACGCTGATGATCCGAGGATCAGTGATCGAGGACTCCAGAAAGTCCTTGTCGCCCGTCAGGAATAGATCCACGTGGGCGTCCAGCGCCGCCCGAAGAATGGGGCGATCCTTGGGATCGCGTACCTTGCTCTCCGTCTCAACAGCGGTCTCCGGCGTTTGGACGACCTCAACAAAGGACAGCGCCTGAAACAAAAACGCTTCCAGTTCCGTCAGCCTATCCGGAAACTTCTCCCGGAACTTCCGGTGCAGCTCATCCACGATGTAATCGCAGACGATGGGCTCATACGGAGGCATCATGGCTTTGAAAAAGGCCTCCGCCGCCCGCCCGTTGGGGAACAACGCCGCGGAGATGATGACGTTGGTGTCGATCATGACCTTCATTCTTCGTTTTCCTCACGGCGCGATTGGGTGATCCATTCGGCCACATCCTCTTCCGTCAGCATGCCGACCTGCTTCCCCTGACCCTTCATCTGCTCCTGGAAGCGGAGCATGGCGTACACCGCAGAATTGACCACCCGCACGCTGGCGCCATCCACAATAAAGGTCACTCGATCACCTGTTTCCACACCGAGGGCGGCGCGCACGTTCTTCGGAATCGTCACCTGCCCCTTGGACATGACCCTTGCATCGTTTACAAAAATCGCTTCTGCCATATATGTTCACCTCCGATCAAAGTTGGAAAGTAGGGATTTCCTACTCCTATTATATGCAGAACCCGAAAAAGAATCAAGAAAAACATGAAAAACTCCTGTGACAAGCAGGAGAAATGAAAGGAGTGGTTCAAACCAAGACCAAAGAGACCCGTCTCGCGTTTCGCGTGACACAAAAGGAGAAGGAGCAGATCGCCCGCGCTGCGAAAAGGAGGGGCCTGAGCCAGAGCGAATATCTGCGACAGAAAGCGTTGGGATCCGCGCCGAAAGCGGTGCTGCCCGACGCTTTCTTTATTTGTTGTGAACGGCTGGATCGGTTGTCCCGACAGCCGTTTTCTAAGGAAGTGAATGGGGCGGCCCTGGCCGTGCTCCGGGAGATGAACAAGATTCTGATGGAGGGAGTTGGGTAAATGGCGACCACGGGATTCTGGCCCGTTCGGGGCAATCTCAAGAAGGTGCTGGACTATGCCGATAACCCGGATAAGACCGTGGATTGGAAGTATCTGGACGATGATCTATACGACGCCCTCCGGTATGTGGAGCGGGACGATAAAACCGATGAGCGAAAGTATGTTTCCGGCGTGAATTGTTCCGCTGTGAACGCCTACGCCGAGATGCGGTTTGTGAAGCGGAAGTTCGGCGAGCGGGGCAAGGTGACCGCCTACCATGGGTTCCAATCCTTCAAGACAGGGGAGCTGACCCCGGAGCAGGCACACGAGATAGGAATCGAGACGGCCCGGAGAATGTGGGGCGATGGCTACCAGGTTCTGGTCACCACTCATCTGAATACGGATAATCTGCACAACCACTTTGTGGTCAACGCCGTATCCTTCCGGGACGGGAAGAAGTTCAGAAACAGCATAGAGCAGCACCATGATCTGCGGGAGATCTCGGACGCTATCTGCAGGGAGCACGGTTTGTCCGTCCTTGAGAACACCCCGTTCAACCGGGAGCAAAGCAGGGGCGCCTACTGGTATGAGCGGAGCGGCAAATCGACCCACCGGGAACAGTTGAAGGCGGATATGGAATACTGCCTGAAGTACGCTTCCAATTGGGAGCAGTTCGTTGATCAGCTATTGGCCAAGGGTTATACCATCGACCCGGTTCGCATGTCCGTGAAGGCAGACGGCTGGCAGCGGGCGGTTCGCCTCGACAGGCTGGGGTCCCCGGACGAAATGATCTATGAACGGCTGGATCAGAACGCTGCCGATCCGGACTTCCGCTTCCGCTATCAGAAACCGCATGTCAGCACCAAGGGCGTGCTCCTGCGCGTGGTCACAGAGTTCGAGAAAACGCGCGTCGCCCGACTGCCCCAGTCCGAGTACCTCCGGGAGCTTTCGCAGCCGTCGAAACAGGATCAATCCCCCACGGAGCAGCTGCTGGAGCATCTGATCTACGAGGCGAACCATACCCGGGATGCGACGGTGCTGCTGGTGGATGCGGTCTTCGCCATCCTGATCGCCCTGGTGGAGTTGGCCAGCCACTATGCCAGCGAGGTGATCCTCACCGCCGATCTTAGACACGAACTGAAACAATATGTTCGGCTCTGTGACGATCGGCAGTTCCTGAAGGAGAACGGCTTGCGCACCATCCCCGATATGGATCGGGACATAGAGCAGACGGAGGCGCAGATCAAATCCCTCACTGATCAGCGGGGCAAGGTACGGAATCAGATCCGTCACGAGACCGATCCTCAAATACTTGCCGAAAACAAAAAGGAGAGGGCGGCGATCACCGCCCAGATTACACCACTCCGGCAGCGGGTCAAGCGCCTGCGCCGCATTCAGAAAGATGCGCCCCGGCTACTTGGTTTGCTGAAGACCGAATTGCAGGCTGAGCACGACCTCAAGCATCCGGTGAAGGAGCAACAGCGCAAGAAGTCCCGTTCCTATGGGATGGAACGATAACCGAAACAGTGCCCGTTCTGCAGCGGCACGGGAACAGAATACAGCTCGCCGCTGCAACACTTCATTTTTTACAGAAAGGAAAAACAAAAATGCTTAAACAACACAACACACAGATAGCGTCGAATCAGTATGAATCGCCCTTGAGCTATTATGATTACCGTGGTTTTAGTGAGAAATCGAAAATTGTTCCGTGATGCATTGCAGGAAACCAGCTTCTTATCTCACAGAAGCATTAGATGACCAGCAAGCAGGTAATCAAAGAAATAAAACGCTACACTGCTTGTTGATACAGGCGTGGACATGAAGTCGGCGCAGGAATTCCTGGGGCACGCTGATATCGAGGTCACATTGGAAATCTACACAGTATAAAGAACAAAGAACGGCTGAAGCAATTAACACAGGACCAAAGAAAAAAGAAACAAGAAAAATCTTTCTCTTGAACGAATGGGAAATAACGGCTATCATGTAAGCATATTGATTTGCTGGAAGAAGGAGGTTGCTTTGATGGGAAGCAAAAAAACGATAGCCGATCAAATCGTTGATAACTTGATCAGCCGAATGCTTCACGGCGAGTATAAACCAGGAGAGCGACTGCCTTCAGAAAATGAACTGAGCGAGCAGTACAGTGCAAGCAGAAACACGGTGCGTACAGCCTTAACCCGGCTTAATGCTTTGGGCGTAGTTGAAACTAGGCGTGGTGAAGGATCCTTTTTCAGAACCATCGGTGAATCAGCATATCTTCATGAGTTTATTCCCTCGATATTAATCGAGTCAAAAGACCTTATGGGGCTGATGATGTACCGGCGCGGGATAGAGGTATCCGCCGCGCGCTTGGCTGCTATCAACGCTACGGATGAAGATATCGCCGCGTTGGAATCGTATTTTAAGGATATAAACGGAACAGAGGTCAATAATCATGAATTCGCTCAGGCAACGACCGAATTTCACAAGCATATAGCTAAAGCGTCCAAAAACGCGTTGCTGGAGCAGACGTTGGAAATCATCGGCTGGGTAATCACGACAACAATGGCGGATTTCCTTACCTATACATCTGATGTGACGGATTCCAGCTATTATCATTATATGATTTTTCGTTGCATCAAGCAGAGGAAACAAGAAGAGGCTGCTTATATGATGGACAGGCACATGGAGTATCTGATCGAACGAGTGAAGGATTATATGCGCTATAAAGCTTTACAGCATAACGAAGTGCCAGATTCCAATCTGGAAGTGATGGTTCAAAACACACAAAAAAACGAATAAGGTGGTTTGATGCCTTTCGAGTTTTCGAAAGGCATTTTCTCTGAATAGATACTACCCAATAATGACCGAACTTGTTCTACAACCGCGAATGTTTTAATTTGTAGAACAAGCAAAATAGTTTTTTTCACAAAAAAACAAATTAATTATTGACATTTTGGGGAGACTGATATTATTATTAATGCGCAAGATGTTCTACATGTTTCCGGAGACGCAAGGACAACTTCGTCCCTCCGGCATATGTTTCTCTCCAACGTGTAGAACAATCCGGCGAAACGAGAAAAACTGGGAGGAAAATCGAATGAAGAAAAAACTTGCTGTTATCTTGTCCCTCATCATGATTGTCAGTATGTTCCTTGCAGCCTGCTCCTCGCAGCCTGCTGCCCAGCCTCAGCCCAGCCAGCCTCAGTCCAACACTGAAGCTAAGGATGCTCCCGCACCTGCTGAAAGCACGAAGATCGAGCACACCGATGTGACGATCGCCTATCCCAACATCATTGAACTGAACGATCAAGTGTATGCGGCTCGCAAGTACAAGATCGGCTATGCAAACTGGTCGGATCAAAACTCCATTGCCATCATCGTTCGTGATTCCATTCTTGATGCTTGCAAATACTATGGCATTGAGTGCGTCGTCTTCGATAATGACACCGACCCCAACAAGGCCATGACCAACGCCGACACTGCCATTCAGATGGAGTGTGACTATTACCTGAACTTCAACAACGATGAAGCCATCAATGCCGCCTGCGCCGAAAAGCTGGAGAAGGCCGGCATCCCCTACATCTCCATTCAAAATGCCGCCCGCAAGGGTGTTGACCCCGAGTACCACGTGGATAACGAGCGTGCCGGCTCTATCTGCGGTGATTTGCTTGCTGCCAAGGCCAAGGAAAAGTGGCCCGATGAGAAGCCCATCCTGCTGATCGCCAATCAGTGGAAAGCCGGCGGCACCTTCCTTCTTCGTGCAACCAGCTGCGAGGATGCCGTCAAGAAGGCCATTCCTGATGTTGAGATCTTCGAGATCGAGACTGAATCCAATCCCGAAACCACTCGTCAGGCCACCGCGGACTTCCTCACCGCTCACCCCACCGGTAAGATCATGATGTGGTGCCACATTGACCAGAATACCATGGGCATGCTTGCCGCGGTGCAGGCAGCCGGTCGCCAGGACGATGTCATCATCACCTCCTTCGGTGCAAACCCCGTTGCTTTTGAGGAGCTCAAAAAGGACGACAGCCCCCTGATCGGCACGGTTGCTCAGTTCTCTGAGCGCTTTGGATGGGATCTTCTGCCCATCGTCATCAAGGATCTCAATGGCGAGGAGAAGCCCCCCATGGAGACCATGCCTCCCTTGGATATCATCACTAAGGACAACATGACTTACTACTACCCCGCCGCGTAATCGAAGCGATCAACTCACTGGCATTGGGGCGATAGGCGCTTCGCCTATCGCCCCTTTTGTTATTACTACCAGAAAGGATGCCATATGCCGTATATTCTTGAAGCAAGAAATATAACGAAAACCTTCGGTCAAGCTAAAGTCCTTGATCAAGCATCTCTTCAAGTTGAAGCAGGAACGATACATGCCCTCGTTGGGGAAAACGGCGCTGGAAAATCCACCATCATCAAAATAATATCCGGTGTCTATACCAAGGATAGCGGCGAGATCTTCTTAGATGGAAAGGAAATGCTTTTTGCTTCCCCAAAGGATGCCCTTGATAGTGGTATTCGTGTTATCCACCAGGAAATAAACATGGCCCCGGCATTGAGCGTGGCAGAAAACATTTTCCTGGGAAACTATGCCATGAAATCCAAATATGGGATCGACTGGAAAAAAATGGAGGCCGAAGCGGAAAGACTGTTGAATAAACTGGGTGTTTCGTTTTCGGTCACGCAGAAGACTGGCAATCTGTCAATTGCCCAACAACAGATGGTAGAAATCGCAAAAGCGCTGTCGGTTAACCCAAAGGTTCTCATTATGGATGAACCTACGGCCGCCTTAAATGATCAGGAAACCGACGCCCTCTTTGATGTCATTCGTAATCTGAAAGCACATGGTGTTGCCATTATCTATATTACCCATCGTTTTGCCGAGTTGTACCGCCTGGTGGATTGCGTAACGATCATGCGAAACGGCAAAACGATTGGGACCTTCAACATCGAAGACGTTACCGATGATATGCTCGTAAAGATGATGGTCAACGATGACCAGAAGGCAATCTTTTCCAGAACCCGCCTTGAACAGGGAGAGGAGCTTTTCCGGGTCGAGAATATTTGTATCGAAGATACATGCAGCGACCTTAGCCTTACTGTTCACAAAAACGAGTTTGTGGTCATCTTTGGCTTGGTCGGGGCTGGACAAACCGAATTTATGAAGGGTCTGTTCGGAGACATTCCCATCTCTTCCGGAAAGATCTTTATCAACGGCAAGGAAGTCCATATAAAAAACATCAAAGATGCGTGTAAGAACGGAATCGGGTACGTGTCCGATGACCGCAAGAACGAAGGCCTCATTCCGTTGCAGTCTGTCCAGGAGAATATTTGCCTGACAGCTTATGACAGCCTTCTTTCCAACAAACTCGGTATCATTGACTATTCCGCTGCCAGTTCCACAGCTAAGCACTTCTTCGATCAGCTGCGGATTCGGTGCAAGAGCATCGACCAGCAGATCGGTTCGTTGAGCGGTGGAAACCAGCAAAAAGGCATGTTCTGTCGTTGGTTGGCAAACGATGCCAAGGTGCTTTTGCTGAACATGCCGACCCGTGGCGTTGATGTTGGTGCCCGTGCGGAGATTTATAAAACAATGGAATCCCTCAGTGAGAGCGGTTGCGCCATTCTGACAGTTTCGTTGGAAATTCCAGAAGTCCTTAGCATTGCCGATACGGTTTATGTCATGCACGAAGGTAAAATTGTTTCCGTCCTGAAGGGCGGACAAATTACGCAGGAAAATCTGATGAGAGGCGCGTTAGGTATCCAGTCCGAACAGCAGGGTAAGGAGGAATAAACTAATGGAACAGCTATCAATTGGACAGAAGAACCGAGCGAGCATGCTGAAAAAAAGGCTGCTGGATTATTCGTTGATCTTGTTTACGATTATCCTCTGCATCGGCTTCTCCCTTGCGTCACCCTATTTCTTGAACATCAAGAATTTCATGAACATTTTGACGTCGGTGTCAGTGGTGGGCATCATCGCCACAGGCATGACCCTTATCATGATCACCCGCGGCATCGACCTTTCCGTTGGATCCATTATTGCGATGACAGGATGCGTGTCAGCTATCATCGTTATGAAATACCACATGGCCTGGTATGTTGCGATTCCTGCCACATTGCTCATCGGTGTTATCGTCGGTTCCCTGAACGGAATCATCATTACCAAGTTCAAGGTCGTCCCCTTCATCGCCACCTTGGGCACACTGAACATCTTCAAAGGTTTGGCTTTCATCCTTACCAATGGCCAGGCAATCTATGTTTCGGATAAGGTCATTTCCTATATGGGCACCGGCAAAATCGCCGGCATTATTCCCTTCCCCGGTTTGCTGATGCTGGCTCTTTTCGTCGCCTTCTGGTGGATCAGCAAGAAGACGGTCTTTGGCCGGCAGATCTACGCAGTGGGCGGCAACCCCACCGCCAGCCGCTTGGCCGGTATCAACACGCAGAAAGTACTGTTTAAGGTCTACCTGATTACCGGCGTTTTGTCCGCCATTGCGGGCCTCGTCATGACTGGCCTTACTTCCACGGCCATGCCTTCCGCAGGCGATGGCTACAACCTGGATGTTATCACCACCGTTTATCTGGGCGGAAACAGCGCAGGCGGCGGTGAAGGCTCGGTGTGGAGAACGTTACTCGGCGTGGTAATTATCGGCATTTTGAACAATGGTATGGCGTTGTTGAGCGTTCCCTCCTATTGGCAGACGTTCTTTAAGGGGTGTCTGTTGATTGTTGCCGTTATTATGGACATGATGAGAAGAAAGCAGGCATAAATTATGGAAAACAAATATAATATTTCCCCTGAGCAGGAAGCCGAACTGATCGCCAATCGTGATAAAACGATCTATGTCAGAACCTTCGAGAAGGACGGCGTGAGCTATCCCATTCCGGGACTGCTGGACACAACCAGATTGATTGCCGTCGACAGGGACACCGTTGGCGCAAATGACATTTCGTTCGGATTCAGCGAATTTGCTCCGAAAAAGGCCATGCACGGAAAGCATCGTCACACCGACTGCGAAGAAATCATGTATGTTCTCAGCGGTCGCGGCGTCGGCGGATGCGAAGACGTTGATTGTATCTATCTGCCCGGGGATGTGATTTTCGTTCCCAGAGGCGCGGAACACTATCTTTACAATCCCTTTGATGAACCGTTGAGGATACTGTTCCTGTACACCAAGCCCTCTCTGAAGGATGCCGGGTATTCGGTCAAAGAGCTGGGCGACAAAGAGCTTGGCGACGAAATCGAAAAGAAGCAGCATGACGGCACCAACGCGTTTGACCAAGCGTAAGAGGCGATTGCTATGAAGGCAGCTGTTTTGCGTGAGTTCAATCACGATATTGAGTTCGTTGACCGCCCCATCCCTCAACCAAAAGCAGGCGAAGTCCTCGTGAAGGTGATGGCAAGTGGGCTTTGCGTCTCAGATCTGCATATTCAGGATGGCAAGATCGGTACGGTTAAGGTACCCTACACCCCCGGTCATGAAATGGCGGGAATTGTAGACAAAGTTGGTGACGGCGTAACAAATGTCAAAGTTGGAGACCACATTTGTGCTGCGATCGATATCGTGTGCGGCACATGCCGTTTCTGTCGTGCTGGGCGGACAAACCTTTGCGAAAAACTGGTTCGAATCGGGTTTGAGCGCGATGGTTCCCATCAGGAGTACTGTGTGATTCCCGCGAACAATGCTGTTGTCGTTCCAGACTGGATCCCATTTGAGCAGGTTACAGGTTTCCCCGATGCCTGCGCATGCATGTATAATGCATTAAAAAATCGTGGCCAAGTCAAGGAAGGAGACTGCGTTTTGATCCTTGGGACGGGCGGACTTGGGATGAATGCCATTCAAATTGCTAAAAACCTCGGCGCGATCGTATATGTGACTAGCCGTCGCCAAGATAAGATCGATATTTCTTTGGAGTTGGGAGCGGATGAAGGAATTAACACAAAAACCCATGATCTTCATCAGGAGATTGTTAATCTCACCAATGGGAAAATGTGCGATGTCGTGATCGACAATATTGGAATCCATAGTTCCGTAAACGATGCGTTGAAGCTGGTTCGTCCCGGAGGAAAAGTTATAATTTCCGGGTACAATGATTTTGATTTCACAGCCGAATACCAAGAGATCATGAAATTTGAAAAAGAGATCATTGGAATGAGGGCAAGCTGTAAAACTGATCTTCTTGCGGTAATCAAAATGGCAGAACAGCGCAAATTGATCCCCTATGTATACAAGACGCTTCCTTTGACTTCCATCAATGAGGGTTTCAGGATGATGCGTGAAGGGGAAGCCAAAGGAAGAGTCGTTCTCTTGACCGATGCCTACTATGGCAAGTCGTAAAGTGCGTATGAATTGTGCTAAGCAAAGAGCAGAAAGGATCGAACATGATTGAAATACCGAAGAAAATGAAAGCGATGGCCCTGATGGCTTATGATCATTTGGAAATGATCGAGGTCCCCGTGCCCCAGCCCGGGCCGGGCGAGGTCCTTTGCCGCATCAAATCCGTCGCCATCTGTGGCTCCGATCCCAAGATGATCCACGGCGGCTATCGCTTTGCCAACTGGCCCCCTTATTTCCCCTTCATCATGGGCCACGAATGGGCCGGGCAGGTGGTGGCCCTGGGTCCGGGCGTTACCGAATTCCAGGTGGGCGACCGGGTGGCCGGCGAGGCCCATTGCGGCTGCGGCAAGTGTGATAACTGCAAGCGGGGCCACTACACCGTTTGCCTCAACTACGGCAAGGACGGTCACGACGGCGGACCGGACATGGGACATCGGCACTATGGCTTTTACTGGCAGGGCGCCAATGCCGAATACAACGTGTACAAGGTGGGCGCGCTGCACCGTATCCCGGATAACGTGAGCTACGATGTGGCTTCCATGTGCGATTGCGCGGGCGTGGCCCTTCACGGCGTGGAGCTGGCGGGGGTGACCCCGGGCGGCACCTCCGTGGTCATCGGCCCCGGGCCCATCGGCCTGTGCGCCATGATGGAGTGCAAGGCCATGGGATCCGGCCGGGTGATCGTCATCGGTCGTGGCGCCAAGCTGGAGAAGGCCCGGGAGCTGGGGGCCGACGTCTGCATCGATTTTGAGAAGGAGGATCCGGTGGCTCGGGTACTGGAGCTGACCGGCGGCGTTGGCGCCGACGAGGTCATGGAGTGCTCCGGCGCGCCGGATTCCCCGGAAAAAGCGTGCCGCATGGTCCGCAAGACGGGTGCCGTGGCCATCATCGCCACCTATAAGCAGAGCGACGTTCCCCTTCCCATGAACATCATCAACTTCAACGAGATCCGCATCGTGGGCGCCAAGGCCAATCCCAACGTGTCTGAAAAGGCTCTTTGCTTCTTCTCCACCGGGGCCATTCAGGGCGAAAAGTTGGTCACCCACACCTTCCCCCTAGAGGAGTACGCCAAGGCGGTGGATGTGTTTGAACATAAGAAGGATGGCTCCATCAAGGTCGTCATCCATCCCTGACCTGCACAATCTATACAAAAGGAGCATTCGAACATGGCAAGAGATCGAGTTGTGGTCGTCGGCGCGGGCATGATGGGCAGTGGCATCGCCGCCATGGCTGCCCTGGCCGGGAATAAAGTCACCCTGGTGGATGTTTCGGAAACCGCCGTTGCTCGGGGCCTTGAAAAAGCGAAAGCGTGCATCCAGCTCCGTCAGGAGAATGATTTAGCCACCCCGGCTGAGGCGGAAGCCGCCGCGGCGAACCTTTCCACCAGTGTGGACACCGAAAAGGCGGTGGCCGAAGCCTGCATGGTCATCGAAGCCATCGTGGAAAAGCTGTCGGCCAAGCAGGCTCTGTTCCAGCAGTTGGATCAGTGGCTGCCCCCGGAGGTGCCCGTCTGTTCCAACACCAGCGGCCTTCGCATCACGGATATCAGCGCCCTGTGCACCTGCCATCCGGAGCGTACCGTCACCACCCACTTCTGGCTGCCAGCTCATCTGGTGCCCCTGGTGGAGGTAGTCATGGGGGATAAGACGGATGAGGCGGTGGCCGTTCAGGTGCGGGACGAGCTTCGCCGGTGGAAGAAATCCCCTGTCCTGGTGCGCCGGGATCTGCCTGGGCAGCTGGCCAACCGGGTTTTCCAGGCCATCATTCGGGAGGCTATCGACATCGTAGCCAGCGGCCTGGCCAGCGCAGAGGACGTGGACACGGCCATTGCCGCCGGCATGGCCATGCGCTTCCCCGTGTGGGGGCCGTTGATGCACCTGGACGCCATCGGGACGGATCTAGGCATGTCCGTGCAGGAGACGGTTCTGCCCAGCATCTGCGCGGACAAGCAGGCAAATCCCTTCATCCATGACATGGTCGATCGCGGCGATTTGGGCGCGAAGACCGGGAAGGGATTCTATGATTGGAACGAGCGGAGCATCGAGGCGGCCATGGCAAAGCGGGACGCTTTCATCATCGAGGCCTGTAAGGTTCTCAACAAGCTGAACCAATAAGGGGAAGGGCATGGAACACAATTTCTTTGTGGGCACCTATACGGAGCCCATCCTCTTCGGCACCGGCCAGGTGTTTTGCGGCAAGGGCAAGGGCATCTATCGCTGCGTTTTGAAGAAGACGGGCATCGAGGTGCTGGATCTGATCGACTGCCGCAACCCCTCCTTCTTGTGCCTGGACGAGGATCGGAAGAAGATCTACGCCGTCAACGAGATGAAGGAGTATAAGGGCGCCTTCGGGGGCGGTCTCACCCAGCTTTCCTACGAAAACTTTATTCTCTCTGCGGAGAGGGACATGGGAACCGGCGGCACCGACCCCTGCCATGTGGCCCTGGCGCCCAACGGCCAATTCATATCGGTGGCCAACTTTGCCAACGGGTCGGTGACCATATTCCCGCTGGACAGCCAGGGGAATATCCTGGATAAGCAGGTGTTCGCCCACCACGGTTCCAGCGTCCACCCCGTCCGCCAGAAGGGCCCCCATGCCCATGCCACCGTCTTCTGGCCGAAAGAGCGGCTGATGTTTGTACCCGATCTGGGCATCGATACCGTCAAGGCCTATCGGTATGAGGGCAGCACCGTTTCCCCGGCCCCGGAATTTGACTTCTCCGTTCCCCCGGGCAGCGGCCCCCGCAGCGGCGTGTTCAGCCGGGATAGCCGTTTCTTCTATCTCATCCATGAGATCAGCAGCCAGGTGTCCTGCTTCGCCTGCGAGAAGGGCGTCATGACGCTGCTGGACATCGCGGAAACCCTGCCGGAGGGCGCGGACAAGTCCGCAAACATTTGCTCCGATCTGCACATCACACCAAACGGAAAATATCTGTACGCGGCGAATCGAGGCCATGACAGCCTCTGCTGTTTCCGGATCCTGCCTGACGGCCGCCTGCAGTCCCTATTCTGGACCCCTTGCCAGGGCAAAACGCCTCGCAACTTCGCCATCGATCCCTCCGGCCGATTCCTGCTGGTGGGCAACCAGGAGAGCGACACCATCGCCCTGTTCTCCATCGGCGAAAGCGGCGCGCTGACCCTTCAGACGGTGACGCCGTTCCCCACCCCCGTGTGCATCCGCTTCCTAACCGCCTGACCTCTCCACGCGAGCGCCTCTCGCATCCCATAAAACGCACCCATCGGTTTCTCCCTTTTTTCCGCGGGTGCGTTTTTATATGCCTGTCAGGTTCGAAAACTGCAGCCGCGACATCATGGAGAAGTGCGAAATTCTAACGTAACTACTACCCCATTTTTACCCCATTATTTTGATTACGATGGGGTAAACGATGAATTTGTTGGACACGTTGAACCAAGGAAAATGCCAAAAAACGTAGCAAAATAGGCATTTTTCAGAAGCCCCGGCGTTTTCTGCCACTTGGTTTTTATTCCCTCATAACCCGGAGGTCGTAGGTTCAAGTCCTTCCCCCGCAACCAAATAAACAAGATCCGCTTTTATGCGGATCTTGTTTTTATAAAACTTCCCATATTATCGGCGTTTTTGCGGTTCTATCCCTTTCAAATGTCGTCTCTGTGTAATCAACAGTTTCAGCCCTGCAACAAAGGATTGGATTTGCATATGAAAGCATTCTTTCCGGCAAAGCAGCTTCACCATTGATCGTATCATTCATCCTGTAAAAAACGCTGTAATCAGCTGAACAGGATCTGATTGACAACGCTTTCGAGATATTCCTGTCTGCCGCTGCCGGGAAGCGCCGGCGCGCCGAGAGCTACGGCATACTCCGCCAGTTCGGATAGCGTCGTTTCGCCGGAGCGGATCTTCGCACCGATGCCGGTGCGGTAGGAGGCGTAGCGGTCGGCGACGAACTGATCGACGCGTCCGTCCTCGATCAGTGCGGCGGCCTTCAGAAGACCGAGCGCAAAGGTGTCCATGCCGAGGATATATGCGTGGAACATATCCTCCACGGTATAGGAGGGACGGCGCGCTTTGGCGTCGAAATTGAAGCCGCCGGTCAATCCTCCCGCCTTCAGCACCTCATACATGCACATGGTCGCTTCATAGACGTTGAACGGGAATTCGTCGGTGTCCCAGCCCAAAAGCAGATCGCCCTGATTTGCGTCGATGGAACCGAGCATGCCGTTGATTGCAGAGATGCGAAGATCGTGCTGGAAGGTGTGGCCGGCCAAGGTCGCGTGGTTCGCCTCGATGTTCATCTTGAAATCCTTGTCGAGGCCGTACTGCCTAAGGAACCCGATGGCCGTAGCCGCGTCGAAATCGTACTGATGCTTCATGGGCTCCTTCGGCTTGGGCTCGATGTAGAAATCGCCCGTAAAGCCGATGCTCCTGCCGTAATCCACAGCCAGGTGCATAAGCTTTGCAATGTTTTCCTGCTCGAACTTTACGTCCGTATTGAGAAGCGTCTCATAACCCTCGCGGCCTCCCCAGAAAACATAGCCGCGTCCGCCCAGCTTTACGGTGATATCCAGCGCCTTCTTGACCTGCGCCGCAGCAAAGCAGAAAACGTCGGCGCTGTTCGTGCTGCCCGCGCCGTTCATATAGCGCGGATTACTGAACATGTTCGCCGTGCCCCACAGACACTTGATGTCGGTGCCCTGCATCTTCTCCAGGATGTAGTCGCTGATCTCGTCCAGGCGCCGGTTGGTCTCCTTGATGTCGTCCGCCTCGGGAACGAGATCCACATCATGGAAGCAGAAATACTTGACGCCCAGCTTCTTCATGAACTCGAAGCCCGCGTCCACCTTGGCCTTGGCGTGGGCCATGGTGCCCTTCTCCGCCCCGAAGGACTTGTCCGCCGTGTCCCGGCCGAACATGTCCGTACCGCCGGCGCACAGGTTGTGCCACCAGGCCATGGCGAAGGGCAGGTGCTCCTTCATGGGCTTGCCCAGGACGATACGGTCCGCGTCGTAGAACTTGAAGGCCAGGGGGTTCTTACTCTGAGGCCCCTCGTAGGGGATGACCGGGATGTTCTCAAAAATCTCTTTCATGGTAAATCTCCTTTATTTGATCTCTTGAAATAAGTCCTTCATGGTAGGATAGATCTTCTGGAACTTCCTGTATTGGGCTTCGTACCGGGCGGCGATTTCAGGATCGGGCGATACCGTCTCCCGCACATGGCAGAGGGCGTCGGCACAGGTCTGAACGCTCGCGAATGTCCCCGTGCCCACCATGGCCAGCATGGCCCCGCCGTAGCCCGGGCCCTCCTCGGTCTGGGGGATGTCCAGAGAAATGTTCAGGACATTGGCCAGGATCTTCCGCCACAGGGGAGATTTCGCCCCGCCGCCGCAGAGAAAGCTGCGGTCGATGGAAAGGCCGATGGATCTGGCCACCTCGAAGCTGTCCCTGAGGGCAAAGGCCACGCCTTCCAACACAGCCTGGACCATGTCTGTCCGGCCGGTGTCCAAAGAAAGACCTACGAAGGTACCACGGGCGTCCGTGTCGTTGATGGGGCTCCGCTCGCCCATGAGATAGGGCAGGAAAAAGACGCGGTTACGGCCCAGCCTGTCGTCCGAAACGTCGACCTGCTCGGCGGCGTAGTCCGAAGTGCCCAAGATGTCCTCGCAGAACCACTTGTTGCAGCTTGCCGCAGAAAGCATACAGCCCATGAGGTGCCAGCCGCCGTCCGCATGACAGAAGGCGTGGAGGGCGTTGTGGGGGTCTGCGCCGAAGGATCGGGAGGAAATGAACAGGGTACCGCTTGTGCCCAGGGAGATATTGCAGCCGCCCTCCCCCACCACGCCGGTACCCACGGCCGCGGCGGCGTTGTCACCGGCTCCGGCGACGACCTTGACGGTCATTGGCAGACCAAGTTCTGCGGCGATTTCCGGAAGCACCGTGCCGATTACTTCATAACTTTCAAAGAGCTTCGGCATCTGAGCTTCCTTCACGCCGCAGATATCCAGCATCTCCTTCGACCAGCACCGATGTTTGACGTCCAGCAGCAGCATGCCGCTTGCATCGGAGAAATCGCAGGCGTGGACGCCCGTAAGCATGTAGTTGATATAGTCCTTGGGCAGCATGATCTTTGCAATGCGGGCGAACTTGTCCGGTTCGTGCTTCTGCATCCAGAGGAGCTTGGGCGCTGTGAAACCCGCGAAAGCGATGTTGGCGGTGAGGTCGCTGAGCTTCCTCTTGCCCACGGCGGTGTTGAGCCACACAGTTTCCTCCGCCGTACGTCCGTCGTTCCAAAGGATCGCAGGGCGGATCACGTTGTCGTTCCCATCCAGAGCCACAAGACCATGCATCTGTCCGCCGCAGCCGATGCCCGCGACCTTCGAAGCGTCAAAGCCGGCCGTTAGTTCCCTGACGCCCGCCCGTACCGCCGTCCACCAGTCCGCCGGGTCCTGTTCGGACCAGCCGGGCTCCGGGAAGTACAGGGGGTACTCCCGGCTCACCGTGTTCAAAACCGTCCCCTGCTGGTCCACCAACAGAAGCTTGACCGCACTGGTGCCCAGGTCGATCCCGATAAAAGCGCTCCGATTCATAAGCAAGCTCCGTTCGTTTCGATGATCTTTTTGTATTCCCATGCGGAGTCCTTGACGATTCGCTTCTGTGTGGCGTAATCCACGTAAATGAGTCCGAAACGCGGATCATAGCCCTCCGCCCACTCGAAATTGTCCATGACCGACCAATGCTGATAACCGAGTACGGGGATGCCTTCGTCGATCGCGCGCTTGAGCTCTTTGAGGTAGCGATAGAGAAAGTCCGTGCGTTTGGGATCATGCACCTTTCCGTCGATGCTGATGGTGTCATGCGTTGCAAGACCGTTTTCCGTAATCATGATAGGGAGACCGTAACGCTCGTAGATGAAGCGCACATTCCAATACATCACCCGTTCGTCGATCACCCAGCCGAGCGAATTGCGGGGAATGCCGGCCGGGGCTTGCTCCACATCGCCCCAGTCGCCGTAGTTCATAGAGGAATAGATGTTGAGCCCCATGAAGTCGAGCGGCTGACAGATCTCTGCCATATCCTTTTCCTTGCTTGAAAAAATACCGTATGCCCTGACCGGTTTCCCGAGGATCATGGGATCCATCCACCAGCGGTTCGCCATCAGCCCGTTGCCGATTTCCACGCTCTTTTTCCGCGCCGCTTCTATATCTTCGACCGATTCTGTCTTCGGCACATACGCGCCGGTCGAAAAAGCCGCGCCGACCATCGGCTTCTTCTTTGCATACTGCCGGATGGTCTTGACCGCTTCGGCATGAGCCAGCATACAGTTGCGGGTAAGTTTGGAAAGAGCAAGATAATTGCGCTTAAACGGCGCGTGTACGCCCTGCAGATAGCCGTTCATGATAAAGCAGCCCGGCTCATTGACCGTCATCCACCACTTTACGCGATCAGAAAGAGTGTCTACCAGGACTTTGGTGTAGTCCCGAAACAGCGGTACGATCCTTTCAGAAAGCCAACCGCCCTTTTTATAAACCCACATCGGCATATCCCAATGGAACACCGTTACCATGGGCTCCATGCCGTTTCCCAAAAGCTCGTCCACCAGATCGGAATAAAACAGCAATCCTTTTTCGTTGACCTTGCCTTCTTCCGGCATCACGCGCGACCAACTGACCGAGAAACGGTAGGATTTTAGCCCTATCTCTTTCAGCAACGCTACATCCTCGCGGAAGCGATGATAATGATCGCAGGCAGTATGACAGGTCTCGCCGTGCCTGACCTGTTTTTTCGTGGCGACATCCCAGATAGACGGCGTCCTGCCGTCCTCGTTCCATGCGCCTTCGATTTGCGCCGACGCGGACGCAGCGCCCCATAAAAACCCGTTCGGAAATGATGTGCTGCTCATGCTTGTTGCTCCTGTTTCAAATACGCTGTTATGGTTTCTGTAATTCCTTTCGCCCCGTCCGCATTCGGATGTACGCCGTCCCAAAACCATTCTGAACGGTTTTCACAAGCCGCATAGAGGTCGATGCAGGGAACCTCTTCTGTATTCGCAAGTGCTTTGACCGCGGGACGTAATTCGTTTTCGATCACATCCGCTCGGATGTCGAATGCCACCGGATTGCCGTTGACGGAAAACGCAGGCGGGGGCGTCAAAAGATATACTCGCGGGCGGCTCGGCAACGCGCGGTATGCCGCAAGGATCCGTTTCATATCTTCCGCATACGCTTCCTGTCCTCTGTAGTTATTGGGCTTGCTGTCGTTGGTGCCGAGCATCAGGAGGACGATCTCCGGTCGAAACGCCAAGCTCTCCCGATAGGCGGCCTCCTTTTCATACGGCAGATCGCCCTGCAGCGACGCCGTTGCGCCGCAGACGCCGAAGTTTTGGACGCAATATCCGTCGCCCAACCAGTGTCCAAGCTGCGCCGGATAGTTGTTGCATGACCAGTTTCTGATCCCATATCCATAGGTGATGCTGTCGCCGACACACGCAACGCGAATCTGCCCTTCGCGCGGCTTTCGGTTGAGCCGAACGAACGGCAGACAGCCGTGCTGCATGGTGATCCAAAGTCCCGCTGCCGCTGCCATCAATACCCCCGCTGCAATGATCCAACCCATCTTTTATTCCTCCAATGTGAAGGACAAAATATCTGCCTTTCCGGAAAGAATCTCGATACAAAGCGTTTCGCGTTTACCGCCCTCGATTGGCGCAGTCCCGTGATCGTCGAGCCGGATGCCGTTGACCGACAGCGCTGCGTTTCCGCAATATTCCACGATGATCCGCTTTGTATTGCGAAGATCAAAGTATTTATACACGACTGTCGTTCCCACCGTCAAGTCCTTTAGGATTGTTTCGCCCTTGAGTTCCGTAATGCGCGGCAGCGTTTGCTGTTTTCCGATGCCGAGGCGAATGTGCTTTCGAGTGATCAGGTTGCAGCAAAGCGCGGCGGGATAGGTTCCGACGCCGGGCAGAGGTTTGCCGTCCATGCCCTGCGTGGTGATCTCAACCTGACGGATCGTGCCGTCCGGCTCAATTTCGATGGGTTCGGCGCATGCCTGACGGGAAAAATCCGTATTGTTGGTGCAGCGGTGATAGAAGATGTAATATTGACCGTTGATGCATTCGATGCCGCCGTGGATCGTTCCCGCGTTGTTCTTCGGCTGCGTGTTCCCGCGATAGTCCAAGTCGCTGTTGGAAACGATTACGCCGCGATAGACGAAACCATGATCCGGATATGGGGAAGTGGCATACGCCAGCTCGTTGTTTGCTCCGGAGGAATAGACCAGATAATAGAAATTGCCGAATTTACGGATCGACGCCGCCTCGTAAAACGGATGGCGGTACAGATCGCTCCCTTTCGGCGCGGTGGTCTTGCTGTCTAAGATCGCTTTCGGCTCGCCCTTGACTGTCAGCATATCGTCCTCCAACTCTACGACGGCGCAGGAGAGAACGCTGGGTTTTGTCGCTTTGATCTCTTTCACTGAACGATTGCAGAGCTTGGACAGCACGAACCGATACAGCGGCTGCAAAGTGCGATTCCGAAAATCCCGACCGAGTCCCCAGCCGTAATAAAGCCATATGCGCCCATTGTCGTTCAGTATGGCGGGGTCGTTGGTCAGATATTTGAGCACCGGCGTTCCGTCCGCATAGCGGATATCGCCGAGATACGAAAACGGCCCTTCGGGGCAATCGGACACCGCAACGCTCATCGGGCCGAACGGTGCAGTATTGGGACCTGCTGCAAAGTAATACAGATAATATCGTCCGTCATTGCCCTGCACGCAGTCGGGCGCATAAAAATCGACGAGTTTCCCGTCCCGGCTTCGCGGGTCCTGTTCCTTGCGGAAAGAAACGCCGTGACAAGTCCAGTCGGAAAGATCGTTCACCGGCGCCGACCAAACCGCATAATCTTCGGTGCAGAAGCGGGTGCTGTTTGCGGCGTCGTGGCTGCCGTACAGGTACACCCGATCACCGAACACATGGGGTTCGCCATCGGGAATGTATTCGGTTAAGGGCAGAAACGGATTCGGCATAGTCGCTCCTTACGCGTGCGCCGTAATCAGCGCAACATCGTTGGTTGAAAGAGACAGGCGGACGACGGTTTTTCCGTTTTCGACTGCAAACGGCAGCGGTTCTTCCGTGAGCTTTGACCGTTCCTTGATCGAAACGACTTCGGCGCGGGTCAGATTGTCCGGCGATCCCATCTCTTTCCAAAGACGCTTGGGGTTGCAATGGTCGTCGTCAATTCGCTGTACGGTCACATCCGATGCGGCAAAATCAAGGGACAGTTCTACTTCATGTCGCTTGTTTTCAAAATAATCTCCGCTCTGCGGCGTCAGAAGAATCTGAACGTTTTTCCCGTCCGTGAAAGCGCCGCAATCGACTTCACCCGATTTTGGCAGGGCCAGCCGGTTCGGGTATAGCAGGGACAGCAGCTTGAAGCCCCAAAAGTTTGGCTTGGGGATGCCGTCGTTGCTGACGACGCCGAAGGAACCTACAAACGGACGCGGCAGCATGAACTGTTCCTCAAAGAGATCGGAGCAGCACCAGAACATATAGGCGGCAAGCGTATTGTCAAGGTCGAGACAAGATTTAACTGCAAACGCCGCGGAATACTTCTCGTCATGCACCGGCGAACCGAACACCGCCATAGAGTTCCATTCGGTGATCAGAAGCGGACGCGAACCGACCTTTGCTTTGGCTTCCCGATCCATTTTAGCAAGCGCGCCTTTGTCCCAACGCTTCGCGTCCTGTGGCAGAAAGAACATATCTGTCATCGTTTCGGACAGTTTCCGATGCTCTTTCACTGCCCGCTGCGACGCAGAGAACATATGCTTGATGTTATTGAAATTGATGATATTGCCGAATGCGTCGCCTGGATAATGGTGTGTGGAAACAAAGTCGCAGGGAACACTGTTCTGCTCGCAATAGGTCAGAAACTCCGGCAGCCACTTGCACGCGCTGGTGGACGGACCGCCCACGCGGATCAACGGATCGACCTCCTTGACCGCCCTTGCGGTGGCTTCATACAGTTGAAAATAGTCCTTTTGCTTTCCGGCAAAGAAGCATCCGAGATCCGGCTCGTTCCAGACCTCGAAATACCACTGCTCCACTTCTTCTTTTCCGTAGCGGTCGATCAAAAAACGGACGAAGCGTTTGATATAGTCCGACCATGCGGAAAGCGACTTTGGCATGGTGATGTTCGGCGCGTAGCGAAGACCGAGCTTTTTGCCGCTTGCGAGCGCGGACGGCATAAACGACAGTTCCACGAACGGGCGCACACCGACGGAAAGCAGATTATCATAGATGTGCCCGACTTGCCGGAAGTTGATCTCCTCGATCTTTTGATTGCCGGGTACGCTCTTGAACATTTTGCAATCACTCATCCGCTGATAAGTCAGCATATCGTCGTCCAACACACCGTGACAGCGGATACGTTTGATCCCCAATTCATCATGCACGAGCTTGATGTGTTCCAGAACATCCGTTCGATGCAGCAAATAGGCATGGCAGTTGCCCATACCCTCCTGCCACGAAAAATCGGTTGGCGTTGTTTGCGCGTTTCGGTTGATGTTAATGCTCATTCGTTTCCTCTCTTACTGAAAGTCCTTGCAGGTCTCGCTTGCAAAAATCATCTCAAGTACCCGCACGGCAGAACGGTTCAGCGCAGCGCGGTCGAGCTTTCCCGCTTTCAAGTCTTTGTACAGCGTTTTTGCAACTTCCTTTGTGCCGGGCATGATCAGATCGTTGCCCGCATGGATTGCTTCCGCATACGAGCATTGATCGGTTGCATTCCAGTCGCTCATGACAAGTCCCTTAAAGTTCCATTCGTCCCGCAGTACGTTGGTCAAGAGTTCTTCTGTGTTGCAGACATACTTTCCGTTGACGCGATTGTAGGAGGACATAACCGTCCACGGCTTGTCTTCCTTAATCGCGATTTCGAAACCGCGCAGATAGATTTCTCTCAAAGCCCGTTCGGAGACGTTTGCCGAGACACGCATCCGGTTGTCTTCTTGATTGTTGCAGCAGAAGTGCTTGATGCTGACGCCGACGCCGCCCATGGACTGAACACCGCGGGTGACGGCGGCCGCCATCTTTCCGGAAACGATCGGGTCTTCGGAATAATACTCAAAGTTGCGCCCGCAAAGCGGATTCCGATGAATGTTCAGCCCCGGTGCAAGCCACACCGAAACGCCGATCTCTTTCATTTCGCGCCCGACTGACCTGCCCACTTCTTCCATGAGTTCTGTATCGAAGCTCTGTGCCAGCACCGTTTCGCTGGGCCATGCGGTCATGTAGCGATAAACGGGAGTTCCTTTTCCCATAAACCGCTTCAGAAAGCCCTCGGTGTTCTTCAGCCAACCCCAACGCCAATCCTCCGGAAGCCCATCCGGATAACCAGGTAGACCGCTCTTTTGGATCGCCACTTTCGGAACTACATTTAACCCAGCGGGGCCGTCGGACAGGACAATATTCGGAACGCCTTTTTTGAGCAGCGATGTGCAAGTGCGCCCCGCCGCGCCCATGACCTGATTGTACGCCCGCAAAGGATAGCCGCCACCGGTGACCAGCAAACACTTTTCTCGATCAGTCAGGGAAGCAAGGAGCTTGCTTACATGCCCGCCGTGCATTTCTTCCTGCTTCACGCGCGTAATCGGATAAACTCTTTCTTCCGACAGAGAGAAATTGCGGCATGGCTCATTTTCTAAATACAGTATATACGATCCCGCTTCCAAAAGAAAGGCGTGTTTTTCTTCATCGAAGATTGCAATCTGTTCCAAATCGAACGAAACGGTTATTGTTTCGTTTTCGCCGGGCGCAAGATTTCCGGTTTTCGCAAATGCAACAAGGCATCGCTTTTCGTGGTCAATCTTTCCGTCGGGCTTTTGCACAAACAGCAGCACCGTTTCCTGCCCTGCCATATTGCCGGTATTCTGTACGGTCACAACGGCGGCGCGATCCGATACATCGCTTACCTTCTTTGAAAAGGTCGTATAACTCAGACCATACCCGAACGGATACCGCGGACGGATGCCGTTTTTCTCAAACCAACGATAGCCGACATAGATGCCCTCGCGGTATTCCTCGTTTTCCAGATTGCCGTTGCGATGTCCGAATGTGTCCGCCGCAGGATAATCCTCATACCGTACCGCCCAAGTATCGGTCAATCGTCCGGAGGGACAGTCTTTTCCGGTCAAGATATCGGCAAGTGCGTTTCCTCCCTCGGTTCCCGCCTGACCATAGAACAGCACGGCGTCGATCCGCGTCTCATCCAGGATCGACAGGTCGATTACGCTGCCGCAGTTCAGTACCAGAATCAGCTTTTTATAATGGGCAGAAAGCTTTTTCAAACTCTCCTTTTCCACATCGGAGAATAGATAATCGCCTTTTTCCACGCGGCGATCATATCCTTCACCCGCCTGCCTGGATAGTACATAGATCGCGGTATCGGTTTCATCGGTCAGCTCGTCGCCTTGGATCGGCGCACAAGTCGGATACGGCATGGGCTGTTCGCCGATCTTGATAAACATCTGCATGGTGCGGATCGGGCCATAGCCGCGGATACTTTCCTCTACGCCTGCTTTCCATTCTGCGACGTCTGCCTTGTACTTTGCTTCAAAGCGATCCATCCAAAGCGTATTCGGGAACGTGAATCCTGCGTTTTGAAGCCCCTGTTCAATGGATACACTGTAACGCTCGTGCACATCGCCGCTGCCCGCTCCGCCCTTGACCGTCATGCGGCTGCCGGGCCCATACAGCGCGATCTTGCCGGGCTGTATCGGCAGAACGCCATCGTTTTTCAAAAGAACGATGCCCGCTGCCGCCGCTCTCCTTGCCAAAGCGCGATGCTCTTTTTCCCGTTGGGATTCCTCTGGCGACATCGCCCCGAAAAACTGAAAGCGTTTCATGCCTGTACCTCCACTGTCGCTGTTGCCGAAGGATAGCCCTTACTGTCTGCTTTGATTGTGATGGTGCCTTCCTTGTTTGCACGGAACACGGCAAGCGCACGTCCTCGATAGGTATTATGGTTGGGCATGTCGAACACCTCATCTGTTTTCGTCAGCGCGCTGCCGAAGCCCAAAAGCTCTGCGTTATCCGCCGCAATCTCTGCGCGCTGCTCGATATACGGCTTCAGCACGCCGTTTTGATCGGTGAACTCGATCGGCACATAGAACACCTCGCCGGGCCGGACGAGCATCTTTTCCGGCTTGACCGAAAGAATCGTTTCCGTGCCACCTGTTTTCAGCTCGCTTACTGAAAGAACTGTGCCTTGCTCGTCCAACGCCTCCGCACGAAGCGTTCCTGGCGCGTACTTTGTATGAAAGATCGCTTTGTATGCTTTGATCGGTTTTATCCCGATCTCTTTACCGTTCAGCGTCAACCGCACTTCAGTGGCATTTGCGTACACCTCGACCGTTGCCTTTGTACCCTCAAAGCCATGCCAAGTCCAACTGTCCAAAGCGTTGGTAAATTGCCATGCGCCCGTGACAGGCGTTTCCTTCGCGTGATTGAGCGGACGAACGCCGATATACGGCGTTTTGCGAAATCCCCAAACAATCTGCATAAATGCCATTTGTGCAAGCGGGAGCCCGGTTATGTCAATCATGCCCTGCCCCGAAAGCAACGGCAGTCCAGGATAGGACGGATAATACCAACCCATGCAGGTCTCGCCGAGATAATCCCATGCAGCCCAAACGAAATCGCCGACGAGCTGAGGGTATTTCTGTACACGTGCCCAATTATAAGGCAGATCGCCGCTCATGGTTTCCGTGCCGAGCATCAGGCGATCCGGATATTTGTGTGTGTCAATATCGTAACGTGAGGAAGCGTAATTCAGACCGACAACATCGAGCATCGGTGCGATTTCGCGAACGACGGTTTCCGCTGTCCTGCCCTTGCTCATAAAGAACATCAACCCGCCAAGCTTTTCTGTCCAGTAATTGAAGAACGCGGAGCCTGTGCGCTTCTCCCGAAAACTCCCGTTTTCCGGAAGCGGTTCGGGCTTATATTCGCCCTTGTCTTTATAGATACCGATTCCCCGGCTTGCATAAACGTCCAGCAGCACATTAATGCCCGCTGTCACCGGACGGGTATTGTCCAACGAATGCACATAATCGCGCATCCGACCGCAAAGCTCGGTTCCTTCTTGTTCGGCGGTTTCCGTAACTTCGTTACCGACGGAATACAGAATCACACACGGATGATTGTACGCCGATTCCACCATAGATTGCAAGTCGTTCTGCCAATCCGAACGGAACCAACGCGCATAGTCGTGGTAGGTTTTCGGCGTGTACCAGCCGTCGAACGCTTCGTCGATCACATACATACCCAACTCGTCGCAGGCGTCCAGCAGGATTTGCGACGCGGGATTATGAGAAACACGGATGGCGTTGAAGCCGTTTTCTTTCAGGATGCGGATGCGGCGAAGCTCGCTCTCCCGATATTCGCACGCGCCCAACACGCCGTGATCGTGGTGGATGCAGCCGCCGCGCAGCTTTACCGTCTCGCCGTTCACGACAAGACCGTTTTTCGCGTTCCATTTCAGTTCCCGAATGCCGAAGCGCATACGGTGCTCATCCGTGGCGGTCTTTGCCGCGCAGGTATACAAGTGCGGCGTTTCGGCGCTCCAGAGCTTCGCGTTTGGAACGGTCAATTCACCCGGCTTGCCCGATACGACAAGCGTTTCGCCGTCATAAATCTCAACCATCTCCGCATCAGTATCGACCGCAATCACGGCGGGATCAATGGAAACGGTGCGAATGTGCAGCTTTTTGATATAGTCTCTGTCCCGAATCAGCAGCGTCACCGGGCGATAGATGCCGCTGCCGGTGTACCAACGGCAGTTGGGCTGCAGGGAATTATCCACGCGCACCGTGACCGTGTTCTCCCCTGCCTGTACGAAATCCGAACTGTCCGCATCGAACGCGGTGAACCCGTAGCGATGACGGCAAACGGCACTTCCGTTCACCGAAACGGTACAGTCCCGATACACGCCCTCGAAGTGCAGCACGAAGGATTTCCCCACGTCCGCCGCATCCAGGTCAAACCGCTTCTCATAGACGTACACGCCGCCGGGGAAATAGCCGTTGTTCGTCCCGCCGCGGGCGTCGGGCCGCCTGGGTTCTATCAGCATCGCGTCGTGCGGCAGCCTGATGGGGACCGCTTTTTGCTCCCCTTCCCGCCGGAAGGTCCAGTTGTCGTTGAAATCCAGGATCATTTTGCCTTCCGCGCGGCCTTCTTCGCCGCTTTCTCCTCGGCCCTGCGCCGCTTTTCGGCTTCCGCTTCGAGATGCTTCCTGTTCTCGCTCTCAAAATCGAGGCCCCGCTTTGCACACCGTTCCTTCAGATCCGCGATCCGGTTTTCCTCATGCTCCTTTTCAAGCTTTTCTTTTTCCAAACGCTCCAACTCATCGGGTTCGATCCACTCCTCACCCTTGGCCAGCACCGCTTCTTTTTTGCGCCGCAGGAGCTCCGCGTTGATCTCCGGCAGCTTCTTTTCCACGTCCACGAAGGGCAGCAGAATGACCACTGTCGCCGCAAGGATGATGTCGAAGAGATAGAACGCCAGCGTCATGAACCGCACCACTTCCTGAGACGGCACGACGCCCTCCACGTCCACGAATCCCATCTTCAGGATCGTGGATTCGAAGCCGCCGGCAAAGGGCGCGTAGATCAGCCACTGGACGGCAACCACGATCGCCACGCCCAACAGGCCCTCCAGGCGGAAGCCGGACTTATACTCCACGCTGTCGAAGGCAAAGCACATGAGCGTGGCGAAAATGTAGGCGTTCGGGAGCCAGCCCAGGTTGCGCAGCACGCCGCCGACGACGGCCGGGATCAGCTGATCGGGGAAGATCCATCCAAGGACGCTGCCGATCAGCACCAGCGCATATCCGGCCACCGTCAGATTTTTGATGCCCACCTTCTTGGCCAGCGGATAGATGAGGAACGCGCCGATGCCAAGCGGGAAGCCGGTGGCGATCTGATAAATCGTATACATCATCGGTTTGTTGGCTCCGTCCAGTAAAAACTTAATATAGAAATACTGCACGTTGCCGCCCTTGAAATTATCCACAATCCCGCTGACGGTTGCGATTACCGTAAGAATGACCCAATATTTGTTCGTGAACAGCGCTTTCAACTGCGCCTTCAGCGGGATGTTGTTTTCGTTATCGACGCCGAATTCAGTTTCGATGTCCTCGGTGATGCGCTCGCGGGTGTAAAAGTATTCGAGCAGCAGCAGCGGAATCGCAACTATGGACAGAGAGATCATCAGGATCGGATAGCCGTTGATGTCCTTTTCAAGCCATATCGGAAGCGCGACCATGTTGATCAGCATACCGATGATGATGCCGGAGATCAGCGTCCATGTCAGCTTGCGAAAGAATTGTACCTGCGTCTTTTCTCCCGGATCGCGTGTCGTCAAAGAGCATATATTATCCCTAAACAGGTAGAAGAATGTGGAACCGACCGTATGATAGGAAATCAGCAGAAAGAAGAAATAATACCAATAGCTTTCGCCGAGCGTCGTACCGGGAAACAGAAAAATCGTGCAGCCGATAATAATCGAAATGAATCCGAAAATCAGATGCCAGGGGCGCATGCGTCCCTGCCGCGATTTCGTATGCTGCACCAGCCAGCCGTTCAGCAACCCGAAGAGCATAGCGAGAATTTTTGCGACGGTCATCACGACTTCGTACTTTCCGCCCATCACGCGGATCATTTCTACATTCTGCGTGCCGTACATCGCACCGGTCTGTTGGGTAAAAAACTTTTCCACCAACGCCGCGATTGTATTAACGACAAAAATCAAGCCGAGCGGCCCCAAAAGATGCCCGAATATCTTTTCCTTTTTGGAAACTGCCCTCGTCTTAATACGCGTATCCATAAAGGGCTTTTCAAACAGTCCTTTGCCGAGCAATCCGATCTCCTTTGCCATACTGTGCCTCCTATTCTTCATGAACTCATTTTACAGTATTTTTCTTGCATTGTATTTTAATATCGGGTATTATATTATAAATTTGGATAGGAGTTGCAAAAATGGAAGACTTGATCAAAAGTTACGAAAAACGCGGCGCAAAGGCAAAGCAGAAAATCGCGCAGAGCCACGCAAAAAGCTCCTCGGAAGCAAAGGAAATCGGTACCTACCATGGAACCTATCAGTTTGAAAATCTGATGCTGAGTTATATCCGCGACGGCGAGGTGGAAAAGCTACGCATCTTCCTGGAGAAAACTGCGCAGAGCATGGATTTCCATATCGGAACGCTGGCTGCCGATCCCCTGCGTCAAGCGAAAAATATGGTGATCGGACTTTCGGCCCTTGTGGGAAAGGTGGCGGGCATCGGCGGCGGTATGGATGTAGAGGACGCCTATCGTCTGATCGACCTCTATACGCAGGAAGTCGAACAATGCAGTTCGGTTGAAAGCGTATATTTGCAGCAGTTCAATATGGTGATGGACTTTACCGAACTAGTGCGGCAGGCGAAGCTGCCGGAAAACCTCTCTCGCGAGGTTTTTTCCGCCGTACAGTTTATCGCCGATCATGCGCATGAATCCGTAGGCATTGATGATGTAGCACATCACGTCGGCATGAGCCGATCTGCACTTACTCGCCGGTTCAAAGCAGAAACCGGCAAGACCGTCAACGAACACATTATCGAAACCAAAATCCGCGACGCCAAGCGTCTTCTGCGATATTCCGACATGTCATACGGTGAGATCGCCGCAACGCTCGCTTTTTCCAGTCAAGCATACTTTCAAACCGTTTTCAAGCGTGAGACCGGTCTTACTCCCGGCGAATATCAAAACCTCCACAGCAAAGAATAGCAATCGACAATCATGCTCTCCAGTATTATCACAGAAACAATCGCACTTCCCTTCCTAAGAGAAGCGGGAAGTGCTCTTCTGTGTAACGGACGAAAATCTCCCCCGCAACCACTAAAAAAGCCCCAATTCTGGGGCTTTTTCCTTTTCTGTCCTGTGTGAAAAACGGCCATTTTCGTGGTTTGACGACAAAATTACGACACTTTGAAATCACGGCTTTGGGCATGATCGAACCGCCATTCCGCTTTTCAGATGAATATGCATGCCGGCAGGGGCACTATAATTCAAGAGAAAAACCGATCTTCACACGTTTCAATGGAAAATATGTTCTCATAAACACACTTTTCAATACGTTTTGCTTCCCGTTTTTCGCACAAAGCAATTTCTCGCATATCTTATTCTATACAAGAAACAACGCACCGGTTACCCGATGCGCCATAAAAAACTATATCAAAAAGTATTTGTGTTTGCAATCAATCCACTATCTTCTGGTCTTTTGCCATCTGTACCAACGAACGAATGAACTCTTGATGCTTTTCATATTTTGAATAACTGTCAAATCGTATTTCGTACTGTTTGTTCCGTCCTACAAACGAAGCATCAAATCCCTTGTCCTCAAGCTGCTTTGTGATTTCTTCATCTTCACCCAACTTGATACAAAAATAGATAAATTGTTTTTCGGTCTGAACGAGATGAAGTTGTTTGCTATCAAATCCTGTTCCAGTATACTATAGATGGCAACGCCCCGCTACAGGATGTGCAGCGGGGCGTTGCCAGGAGGGACCGTCATGAAAAAAGAGTTTGAATATCTTGTTTAGAGGGCATGGAGCGCAGGGCGCCCTTGCGGGTGGTGACGATGGCCGCGGCGGCGTTGGCGAAGCGCAGCATGGCCGCCAGGCTGTCATCCGTACGGTTTTCCAGGCCGTTTTGAAGCACGTCGTGGAGCACGCAGGCGCAGAAGGTATCCCCCGCGCCGGTGGTCTCGATGGTGCGGACTTTGAAGCCCGGGACGAAGACGTGGCGGCCGCCGAAGAAGCAATGGCTGCCGTCGGGGCCGGCGGTGATGTTCAGCAGGCGGATGTTGGGGAACCGGTCAAGGAGTATGGCCGCGCCCTTTTCAAAGTCGGTCTCGCCGGTCACGAACAGCACCTCGTTGTCCGAGATCTTCAGGATGTCGCATCGGGCCAAGCCCCATTCGATCTGCCGCTTCGCCTCAGCCAGATCGGACCACAGGGGCTCCCGCAGGTTGGGATCGAAGGACAGTATGGCGCCGGCCTTGCGGGCGGTGTCCACGGCGATTTGGGTGGCCGTGCGGCAGGGTTCGTCCGTCAGGGACAGGGTGCCGAAATGGAAGATGCGGCAGCCCGTGAGCAGCCCTTCGTCCAGCTCCTCCGCCGTCAGGCGCACGTCCGCGCCGGGCTTGCGGTAGAAGCTGAAGGACCGATCGCCGTCCGGATGGGTGTGGACGAAGGCCAGCGTGGTGTGCACGTCCCCGTCCCGCAGCAGGCCCCGGGTCTCGATGCCGCAGGCCGAGATGGCGTCGGCCAGCAGGTCCCCAAAGGTATCCTGCCCCACCTTGCCCAGGAAGGCGGTCCTATGTCCCAGGTTCTGGAGCATGGAGAGCACGTTGCAGGGGGCGCCGCCGGGGTTCACCTCCAGCAGGGGGTTCCCCTGGGGGCTCAAGCCGCTTTCCGTAAAGTCGATCAACAGTTCCCCCAAAGCCACAACATCATACGTTTTCATTCGGCACCTCCCTGAAACAGATCGTACTTAACGATGTCCATCTCCACCTGACCGTCTGCATAGAAGGAAATGCCGCTGGCGGAGAGATCCGTGAGGATCGTGGCCGTCACGGTCTGCTCTCCGTCGTTGAGGAAAGCTTCCATACTGAACCGATCCAGGATCATCCGCAGCTTCAGCTCCCCGTTGCGGTCCGGCACCTGGCAGCGGCGCTGATGGATGTACGCCCGGCGAGAGCCGGAAAACTTCCGGTCGATTCGCAGCACGGATTCACGGGACCGATAGCTGAGCTTTGTGAAGAATTGCTCGTTCTCCATGAATCGTATCTCGAACTTATGATAAATAGGCGCGTTCTTAACGGGCCGGATGGTGATCTCCATATCCACCATTCTGCCCTCGACGCCGTCCAGCCGCCGCTCGCCCTCCACGAGGACGTTTTCATAGGCTATACGGTTGCTGCGGTGATCTTCCAACTCCCGAATGGGGCGCTGGTACAATCGACCGTTTTCGATGGTGATCTCTCTGGGAAGACTCATCTGACCGTACCAGCACAGGTCCTTCCGCCCTGCGTTCTGGCAGGCGTCCCAGTTCTGCATCCAACCGATCATGATGCGCCGTCCGTCCGGAGCCAGGATCGTGGTAGGGGCATAAAAGTCGATGCCGTAATCTATCGCATGGTCCTTCTCAGGCACGAACGTCTTCCCCGTCTCGTCCAGATGACCGATGAAGGCCACGGTGCCGTTTCCGTTGTGATACTCGAAGTCCTGGGGCAGCATGTCCTGAGGGCTGACGAGCAGCACGGCCTTCCCGGGCACTCCCACATGAGGCCGAGGCTCCCGTCATTCTTTGCCAGGATGCTCTCATACTTCCAATGAAACCCGTCTTCACTGGAATACAGCAACAGGTTCCCGTGTCGTTCGCTGTCGCAGGTACCGATAACAACCCGATACGTGCCGTCCGGCTCCTGCCAGATGCTGGGATCCCTGAAGTCGTACCGGCTCATGCCCTCAGGAAGGTCTGCGGCGGTAAGCACGGGGTTTTGCTCATATTTCTTATACTCCACCCCGTTTCCAAGAGCCAGGCATTGGACCTGGAGGTTCTCCCTCGTCTCGCCGCCCTCCCGGCGGATGCCGGTATACATCAGCAACTGCTGCCCGTCAGGCATCTCAACAGCGCTGCCGGACCAGCAGCCGTCGCTGTCGTACCATTCGTTGGGGGCCAGGGCGGTGGGCAAATATCGCCAGCGGAGAAGATCTGAGCTGACGGCGTGACCCCAGTGCATCGTATCCCAAACGGTATCATAAGGATTGTATTGGTAGAACAAATGATACTCCCCCTTATAGTAGGAGAATCCATTGGGATCGTTCATCCAGCCCGTATAGGGTGTCAGGTGAAAACAGGGACGGGCGTCCTCTGAGATACGCTTGGCAGCTTCCAGTTCATAGGCTCTTGCAAACAGCAACTTTTGGTTCATTCAGCTATCTCCTTTTCGGTGCGCGCCTTATCCTCGGGGCGCATATGCTTGAGAAATGTCCATTCTATGGGGAACGTGGCTGCCCAGTACACCGTGCCGGGAATAAACGCCACCATCGCAGGCAGGGTCAGCGCCAGGGCTATGCCGCCCACCACCAGTGCCAATACGCAGAGCATCTTCACGGGATGGGCCCGCAGCAGCATGAAGCTGAAGCGAAGGACCTCCTTCACCGTTCCGTTGAACCGGGCGGCGTAGGCGGCGAGATACACCGTCCACGTCAGCGCCAGGACCAGCAGAGCCAGCGTGACGCCGTAGAACCAGCCGAAGGGATATCCCCGTAGGATCAGGCTCCTGAGCAGCAGCGCGTCGCCGCCCAGGAAGACGAGGATGCCCAAGGCCGCCAGCCAAGCCAGGGTAGACCGCTTCAGATTCTCTTTGAACGCCGTCCAGAAGCTGTGGAAGAGGTAGTCCTCGCCTCGGCGCACATGATGATAGACGGCGCTGTAGAGGGCGGCGGAAGCCGCCCCCATGGTCACGACGGGCAGGGAAAACGCCGTCCAAAGCACGCTCAGGGCCAAGATGTCGAAAGCGGCTGTGAGAAAGCGCATGATGGGGTTGTTGATGTCCAGCAGTCGCCGCACGGCGGACGCTCCTTTCCTTTATCGGGTATACTGTCTCAGGTCCGAAACGGCAGCGGTGTTGTTCTCCGCGAACAGACGCACCGGCCGGCCGGAAACGCCGTACAGCCGGACCGTCAGGGCAGCCAGGCCGTCCAGGTACAGAACGCCTACAGAACCCTCCTGGATGTAAGTGAAGGCATAGTCCTTCCCCGCCTCCAGCTGCACCGCCGTCTCGGTGATGGGGGTGGAGCCTTCGTTGAACTGAAGGGAGATGGTCCCCGCCTTGGGATCGAAGGTGATGAACTTATACTTGTCGGCACGGCCGTTGTAATCGAAGGCAAAGCCGAAGGTGCCGGTCTTCTCGAAGCGGATCTTGCCGGTGAGCATGAAGCTCTCATAGGCCGTGCACAGGTCGGTATAGCCGTAGGCGGAGCCGGCGGCCACTTCCGCCGTCATGCCGTCCACCAGGAGCTGGCGGCGGGCGGTGAACTGGGCCTTGACCGCATCCACCGGAGCCAGGGCCAAAGAGCCGTCCGGATTCTGGATCAGCTTCTGGACCGCCAGGTTGCCCGCCCAGCCGGTCACGTCCTGGGTGGAGGACACGGACTCGGATCTGCGGGCCCAGCCCACCATGTAGGTGTCGGCGCCGTTGTCCACGTGCTTGGCGGCGTAAAACAGCTTGGCGTCCAGGCGCACCGCCTCCCCGTAGGGGCCGTAGGGAGCGTCGGACACAGCATACCAAAGGGTATCATCCTGGCCGGAATAGGTCAAGTAGTATTTGTCGCCGATCTTGAAGGTGTCGGAGCATTCCAGGTTCCAGAAGGAACCGGTGGGATCGGTGAAGATGATGCCGTCGTAGGTGACGGTCTTCAGATCCCCGGACAGGGTGAACTTGATGATCCGGGCCTTGTTGGCCTGAGCGGCGGCCCCAGCTCGGTGGGCGGGATCAGCTCCCAATCGGTCACCTTCTCGAAGGAAGTGAGGTCGGTGCTCTTGGCCACCAGGATCTTCTCCTTGAACTCGTAGCTGTCGGAGAAGGCGTGGCCGGTGTAGAAGAAGTAATAAACGTCCTTCACCTTCACCACAGAGCCGGTGCCTATCCAGCCGTCCTGGCCGCCGCTGCGGGAGGCCTCCAGGACCACGTCATCCTTCTCGGTGTAGGTGACGAAATCCTTGGTGGTGGCCAGATAGATGGAATGGTTGTAGGAGTCGCCGCCCTCCTTCAAATAGTAGATGTAGTAGGTGCCGTCCTCGTAGTAGGGCATGGTGTCCCCCACGAAGGGCTGGGCCCCGTTGTCCTGGGCGGGCAGGAAAAAGTTTTTATAGGTGTATTTGGCCTCCTGGCTGCCGGGCGTCCTGAGGGCGGCGTAATCCGTTTCGTTTTCCGGGAACACGAAAGCCTCCCCGTCTGCCGCCACGTTTTCGTTGTTGTTCGCCGGGGCTTCCTCGGCATCCTTGCCCTTGCAGGCGACAAGCAGCGTCGCCGCCAGGCACAGAGCAAGCAAGAGAGAAATCGCTTTCTTCATGGTCATGTCGTCTCCTCCTTTTTAAGGGGTATAGGGAGGATGGAGACCATCCCCCCTATGGTAGCTGCATACGCGCTTATTCGTCCGTGTTCTCCTCGTCGGCGTCGTCGTTTTCGCCGTCGTTGGCATCCGCGTCCTCGTCGGTGTCGTTTTTATCGGCATCCGCGTCCTCGTCGTTATCGTTCTTGTCGGCATCCGCGTCCTCGTCGGCGTCCGCGTCCTCGTCGGCATCCGCGTCCTCGTCGGCGTCCGCGTCCTCGTCGGCATCCGCGTCCTCATCGGCATCCGCGTCCTCATCGGCGTCGTCGTTCTCATCGGCGTCCGCGTCCTCGTCGGCGTCGTCCTGGTTGTCGTTCAGATCTTCGTCCGTTCCCTGTACGGAACCCTCGACGGGCTCCTCATTGGATCCGAGGTCTTCCGCGCCTGCGTCCTCTTCCAGGGCTCCATCCTCAGCCTTGTCGTTCCCGTCCAGGACCTCCGTCTCCGTCTCGTCCAGTTGGTCACCTTCTTCGTCCAAATTGGCTCCCATGCTAGCCAAAGGCGCCATGCGTTTTGCTCCCTCTTCAACGGGGGTCACAGAGAAATTGCTGACGGTCATGCTGTTGCCAGTGCCGATGTTGCCGCACTGGACGCCGAAATACAGCGTGGCATTGTCTTCTGCCGTAAAGGTGAAGGTGTGCTGGCCGGCTTTGTTTAACCAAGACTCGTCATAACGAGCGCCGTTAATCTCATCGGATTTCAAGAAGAAGAATTCGCCGACGCCGCTGGTACCGTCAAGAGTAACGGTCACTGTATACGTCTTTCCGGCTTCCAAAACGATCCCGGTGTCATAGACCGCCCTCGAGTTCCACGGGTCATCGTTATCGCCTTTGTCCGTGATCGTGATCGCGCCGTCGCTGAGGACCTCCTCGCATTTATCGAGCATCTTCCGCAGGCCGGGGATCCGGAAGATATCGCCGATGATCGCCGTGACTTCGTTGCCTTTTCCGATATCGCCGAATTGCATGCCCGCATACAGGTCGCTGTCCGCAGCTTGGAATGCTGCGGTATATCCATGAGCCTCATTAGCGAATATGTCATTACCGGTAACCGCGTCCTTATAGCGATCATCCAGGTTTGCGCTCTTGCAGAGGAAGAATTCGCCAACGCCGTTTGCACCGGCTAAGTTGAAGTTCGCGACATAGAAGTATCCTTTTTGCAGGATCTCCCCAAGGTAGTAAAGAAGCTTGGAATTCCAGACGTCGTTATTGTCGCTGGTATCCGTTGCCTCGATCACCGTCTGAGTGTTGTTGGTCTCGATCTCATAGGTACAGTTTTCCGCAAAAACGAGCTTGGCTTCCTTCTGGACGGCTTCGGTATTCTCCCTGATTTCGGATACGGTAACCTTCACGCTGTTTCCGTTGCCCAGGTTCCCCACCTGCATGCCGATATAGGCCCGCGTGCCTGTAGCGGTGAATACCACCGTTTTCCCACCGTTCATGCTGAAAAAGGTTTCATTATACCGATCGTCCAGATCCCTGGACTTGCAGAGGAAGAACTCGCCCACGCCATTGTCTCCGGCCAGCGCAAACTGGATCTCATACGTCTTGCCGGGTTCCAGCTCGACGCCCGCGTCACAAAGGAACTTGGAGTCCCAAGGATCGTTGACGTCTCCCAGATCGGTGACGGTGATCGAGTTGCCGTTGATCGAAAAACTGCAGTTTTCAGCTATGACATCGTCTGCGTCTGCGCCGTTATCCTGAACCTGTTGCGCCGGGGCCGCAGCTGCCTCCTTCACTTCGCCGATCTTGGCTATGACGGCGTTGCCCTTGCCCAGATTGCCGAACTGCATGCCGATATAGAGCTTTTCGCCCTCCGCTTTGAAGGTCACCGTCCTTTCGCCCGCGGCGTTGGTGAAGGTGCTATCGTAGCGGTCGTTCAGGTTCTGAGACTTGCACACGAAGAATTCGCCCACGCCGTTGTCTCCGGCGAGGCTGAAGCTCAGCTGGTAGGTCTTGCCGACCTCCAGGTCGATCCCGGCGTCATACAGGAGCTTGGAATTCCATACGTCGTTGTTGTCGTCGGTGTCCGTGGCGGCGATCACGCCGTTCTCCGCGGTCACATCGCCGTTCTCCGTCCGCAGCAGCGCGGGGCAGTCGGACTTGGACAGCTCACACAGATCCAGTACCTGGAGGGTGACGGAATGTCCCTTGCCCAGATTCCCCACCTGCATGCCGATGAAGATTTGGGCCCCCTCAGCCGTGAAGGTGATGCTTCGATTCCCCGCCTCCGAGGCAAAGGTCTCGTCATAGCGGTCGTCGATGTTCTCGCTCTTGCAGAGGAAGAACTCGCCCACACCGTTTTCGCCGGCGAGGGAGAAGCTCAGCTTATACTGTTCGCCGACCGTCAGGTCTATGCCGGCGTCCAGCAGGAGCTTGGAGTTCCAAACGTCGTTGTTGTCGTCCGTGTCGGTAACGGTCACCTTGTCCCCGTCATACGCCACGGTACAGTTCTCCTGGAGTTTGGCGTTCGTCTCGGACAGCACGACAGCGCCGGCCGCATAGGTGTTTCCCGCAGCGGCCACCGCGAACATGAAGGCGGCGGCCAGGACGAAGCAGGTGAGGATGCGCGCGAAGCGCTGGATCGATCTTCCGTTCATCGGATAGTTCTCCTATTCTGTTATCACTATGGCCCAGGGGTGGTATGGCAGAGGGGGGTGATTTTACTCATCCCCCTCTTTTCGTTCTGCGTATATCAGAGCACGGGCATCTGATAGATGGCGACGCTGGTGAACTCGATGGTCACGCCGTTCAGGGCCGCGGTGGCTTCGGAACCGAACTGGAACAGAAGCTCACAGGGCATGTCGGTGATGAAGATGTCCTTGGTCTCGAAGGTGAAGGTCTTCTCCTCGGTGGTGAAGTCCATGCCCTCGCGGACACGCGGGGATCCCAGCTGCCCTGAGGATTCAGGAAGAAGCCACAGGAAACGGGCTTGTCGGCCTTGGCCTTGATCTCCACGGTGAAGTAGCTGTCGGCGGGCAGGGTGATGGGGCAGATCAGCTTGTTGTGCCAATCCACGGTGCCGCCGTCGTCGATGCGGTAGAAGAGGCTGCCGTCGCTGGTCCAGATGGTGCCCACGCCGCGCTCGTTGTCCTCATCGGTGCCGTTGAAGGTCTCCCAGGGATACTTCTCCTTGTCTACGTTCTCCGCAGCGCGCATACCGAAGGGAGCGAAGTCCTCGATGGTCTTCTTGGTCTCCTTGTCGCCGCCCACCTTGTTGAACACGAAGTTCTTGACGGTGATCTTGTTGGCGGTCACGTCCTCGGAGGGGTTGCCGATCTGCATGCGCAGCACGGGGTCGCTGATGTTGGCTTCCGCCGTGAAGGTCTTGTTTACGGTCACTTCCTGGCCGGCTTCGAGGCCGATGCCGTTGAAGTTGGCGCGGGCAGCCCATTCCTGAGTGTCGCTCTCCACCAGCGCCTCGCCGCCCTGATTGTTCTCGGAAACGACGGTGAAGCTGTAGTTGTACTTCTCGCCCTGCTCGATGGTGATGCCGGGGAGCTCCAGAACGGCCCGGATGCTCCAGACGCCGCCGCCCTCGCCGGGGTACGCGTCGATGGAGAACACGGCTGCGCCGTCCTCATAGGCCACGCTGGCCGCAGCGCCGTCACCGGCCGCGACAGCAGCGCCGCTGCCCGCGAACTCGGCGGTGTACAGGGGCTCCAGCACTTCCGCACCGACGCTCTCGTAGATCTCCACCTTGTCGATGATCACGGAGAAGTTCTCGGGGGTGGTGTCGGCAGCGTTGTCGGGGTTGGGGGTGATCTTGCCCAGGTGGAGGCGAAGCTCCGCGACGCCGTCCTCGGGGGCGGTGAAGTTGGACTCGACGCACTTCATGGTCTCATCCAGCCGGAAGTTCCACACCTCGCCGCCGAAGGTCTTCCACTCCTCGGTGGAGCCGTCTTTGGGGATGAAGTGAGCGAAGGTGGGGGCGGTGGACTTGGCCCAGATCTTGATCTTGTAGTCCGCGCCGGCCTTCACGTCCAGGTTCTTGACGAAGCGGATGGCGCCGTCGCCCTCGCCGGGGTTGACGATGTCGATGACGAACGCGCCGTCCTTGAGCGCACCGGCGGCGTCAGCGCCGTCCACGACGGCTTCCCAGCCGTGGGCGTTGGCGGTGTCGGCGGTGGAGAAGTCGAACTGCTTGAGCAGGGTGGCTTCGCCGGTCTTCTTGGTGACGGTCAGCGTGGCATAGGCTTCCGCCGTGGCGCCGGCCTTGTCGGTGACGGAGTAGACCAGCTCATAGGAACCGGCGTTCTCCGGGGTGGCTTTGCCGCCCTTGAAGTCCAGGGAGGGAGTGGATTCCACGGTGATCATCCCGGTGATATCCCCGTCCTCGGGGTCTGCGGCGGTAACGCCGGCCAGCGCGTCAAAGCTCTGACCCGCTTCCACAGACGCGTCCTGAACGCCCTGGATGGAGGGCTTCTGGTTCTCGCCGGAAGCCGCGGGCGCCGCGTCCTTGCCGCCGCAGGCCGCCAGGGACAGGAGCATCAGGAGGGACAGCAGAATTGCAAACGCTTTCTTCATGAACATATCCTCTCTATTCTTTATTTGCCGATGTAACGATCATAGGCGTCCTGATAGACCTTCTGGATGCCGGCGATGTTGCACTTGCCGTTGAGATCCTTCTGGAAGGTCTCCCACTGGGCATCGCTGACGCCGCCGCCCATGAGCCACTTGATCAGGTTGGTACGGATGTAGTCGTTCAGGTTGGTCTCATAGTTGGCCAGGGTGTTCAGCTCGTCCAGGGTGAACTGCAGGTTGGAATAGCAGGGCTTCACGTTGGCGGGCATGAAGGGGGTGGCATGGGCGGTGAGCCGCTCCAGACGGAGCTTGGCGCGGGGCTCCATGTTGACCACGTTGTTCCAGGCGTAGTCGCTCAGGTAAATGATGCCCAGCGGGGCGTTCTGGAGCCGCAGCTCGTCGGAGGTGACGCCTTCGGGCAGGGGCTTTTGCACCAGCATGCCCTTCTCATCCAGCTGCTCCTCATAGACGATGCCGATGGGGCCGTAGTTGATCTGCGCGGAGATGAGGGGATCGTAGTACCGATCGAAGTAGGCCAGCAGCACTTCCACGTTGGGGCAGTCGGCGAAGATGATGACTTCGCCCGCGCCTACCTCAGGGTTGTTGGAGATGCACAGGGTCTGATCGCCGTGAGGCCCGATGATGGGGTTGCAGACGATGTAGTTCTCGGGATTGGAGACGACGGTCTCGCTCTCCCACCAGTAGAAGGCGCCGTAGGTCTCCAGGCCCTTGCCGTTGGCCAGGAAGTTATCCTGGGACAGCTCGAAGGATACCTTGTCGATCAGGTTCTCGCTGACCCAGCCCGCCAGGAAGTTGGTGGCCTCCTTGAAGCGCTCGTCTAGCACGGTGTAGGTGACCTTGCCGTCCACGATGACCCGGTGCTCCAGGTTGTCGTTGAGGCCGAACATGCCGTACAGGTCGCACTGATTGCCCTGCCAGTTGTTGTACACGAAGCTCAGGGGGCGCTCGTCGTCAGTCTTGCCGTTGCCGTTCATGTCGTTGTCGCGGAAGTAGCGGAGCATAGCCTCCATCTGATCCGCCTTCAGGTTCAGACCGTCCTTGAGATCGTCCGCGGTGACGCCCGTCACGGCGCCGGCTTCGATGGCGGCCTTGGCCCAGTTCTTGTTCAGGAACAGGATGTTGGGGTTCTGCAGCAGGCCCATCTCCTCAATGCGGGGCAGGGAGTAGATCTTGCCGTCTTCCACGTTGATGAGCTGGTTCTTGATGTCGGGGCGCTCCTCCAGGATCTTGGAGAAGTTGGGCATGTACTCCAGATAGTCGCTGATGGGCAGCAGCACCTTGCGCTTGGCGTACTTGATGATCTCGCCGGCGCCCATGCCTGCATGGTAGATGGCGTCGGGCCGATTGTCGGCGTTACCGAAGATCAGGTTCTTCTGCTGGGAATACACGGACTCGGACACGTTCTCCCAGGACACGAACACGTTGGTGCTCTCAAACAGGTCCTGCATGATCTTCATGTCGTTGTAGTCCAGGGCGGACGCGTTCTTGGAAGAGTAGATGCTGAAGGACAGCTCCTTGGCGCCCTTCTCGTTGAGGATGGGAGCCTTGGTATCCTGCCACTGGAAGCCGTATTCCTCCACCAGCTTGTCCACGCCGGCGCTCTCCTGCTTGGTCGCGGCCTTCTTGTCGCCGCCGCCGCAGGCTGCAGCCGTGAGGATCATCAGGGCCGCAAGGATCAAAACCAACAGTTTCTTCATGTTTGCTTTCCTCCTGATATGCTTGTTATTGTTATCAACCCTTCAGGGAGCCGATCATGACGCCCTGAGCAAAGTACTTCTGAACGAAGGGGTACAGCATCAGCACGGGCACGCTGGAAACGATAACGGACACGTACTTGAGCTGGTTGGCCAGCCGATACTGCTGCAGGATGGTCTCGCCGCTGCCGCCCACGGTGCTCTCGGAGGCGATGAGGATCTCCTTAAGGACCAGCTGCAGGGGGTAGAGGTTCTCGTTCTGCAGGAAGATCATGGCGTTGAAGTAGCTGTTCCACTGACCCACCGCATAGTAGAGGGCCATGACCGCGATGATGGCTTTCGAGAGCGGCAGCACCACTTCGCCGAAGATGCGGAAGGAGCCCGCGCCGTCGATGGTGGCCGCCTCGATCAGGGTGTCCGGGATGCTGGACTGGAAGAAGGTCTTGGTCATGAACAGGTTCCAGACCGACAGGATCGCAGGCAGCACGATGGCCCAGATGGTGTTCACCAGCTTCAGGCTGCTCATGACGTTATAGAACGGGATGAGGCCGCCGCCGAAGAACATGGGGATGATGAAGTAGATCATGAACGCCTTCTGGCCCGGCAGCGTCTTGCGGCTCAGGGCCCAGCCGGCGGGCACGGTGACGATGATGGACAGGATCACGGTGAGGATCGTGTAGAAGATGGTGTTGCGGTAGCCCAGCCACACGTCCTTGCGCTCCATGATCTTGGCGAAGCCCTCCATGGTGATGCGCACCGGGTAGAGCACCACGTCGCCGGCCAGCACCGCGTCCGGATCGGAGATGGCGGCGATGACGATGAAGTACAGCGGGTAGAGCACGATCAGGGCAAGGATGGCCAGGAAGATAGCGTTGATCGTATAGAAGATCTTATCGCCCGTGGTATCCCGCAGGGCCATTTTTTGCACTTGTTGTTTCTTTTCCATTTTGTTCCCCTCCTTACCACAGCGAGTTCTCGGAGAACTTCTTGCTGGTCGTGTTGGCGATGATCAACAACACCACGTTGATGATGGAATTGAACAGGCCGATGGCCGTGGCGTAAGCCTGATCCGGCACGCCGGTCAAACCGCGCTTATACACATAGGTGGAGATCAGCTCGGAAACCGCCAGGTTGCCGTCGGTCTGCATCAGCAGGGCCTTCTCGTAGCCGACGCCCATGAGGCCGCCGATGGACATGATGAGCATGACGGAGACCATGGGCATGATGGCGGGCAGATCCACGTGGATGACCCGCTGGAACCGGGTGGCGCCGTCCAGGATGGCCGCCTCATGCTGCTGCGGGTCCACGTTGGAGAGGGCCGCGATGTAGATGATGGCGCTCCAGCCGAAGTCCTGCCAGTTGCTGGACAGGATGTACATGGGTCTAAAGGCGCTGCTCTCCAGGAAGTAGGAGTACCGCTCTCCGCCGAAGTGGGCCGCGATGTTGTTGACGAGGCCGTAGCGGCCGAAGAACAGGGTCAGCATACCGACCAAGACCACCAGGGAGATGAAGTGGGGTCCGTTGAAGATGGTCTGCAGGACCTTGGCGGTCTTCCGGCCCTTCATGGCGTTGAGCATGAGGGAGACGATGATGGGCAGCGGGAAGCCGATGACGAAGCCGATGATGCAGATGAGGAAGGTGTTCTTCATCAGGGGCCAGAACTGGGGATCGGAGAAGAACCGCTCGAAGTTCTATGAAGTCCTGGAAGGCGATCAAGACGCCGTAGATAGGCAGATAGTTGAACAGGAACACCACGACGACCGCGGGCAGGATCATGAGCAGATAGGGAGAGTTGTCCTTGAAGTAGCGGATCCGCTTCTCCTTGGTCATCCTCTTCTTCGGCGCCCGCACTTTGGCCGGGGCAGCCGGCTTGGCAGCTTTTGTTTCCATGGATGCCTCCTTAGAAATCATACCGCTTGCAGACGGGAGCGTCCTTGGCGGCGGACTCGGCGTCGTACCAGATGAGGTTGTTGCCGCTCTCGCGATCGAAGAGCTGGATCAGAGAGGGACGGGTGGTGAAGTTGATGGTCTTGCCCATGGACACGTCGGCGGTGAGGTCCACGGTGGGGATCAGCATGACCACTTCGTCGTCGCCGCTGCGGGCATGGATGTTGTACTCGCTGCCCATCATCTCGCTGACCTCGATCTTGGCGGTGAGCTCGCCCTCGCCCACGGTCACGTGCTGGGGCCGGATGCCGGCCACGATCTCGCAGGGCTGGACGTTGTTCTGCGCAAGGGCCTTCTGCTGGAAGTCATCCAGAAGGAACTTGACCCCGCGGATCTGGGCGTAGTACTTGCCGTTCTCCAGCAGGACCTGGCAGTGATCGAAGAAGTTCATGACGGGCATGCCGATGAAGCCGGCCACGAACAGGTTCACGGGCTTGTTGAACACTTCCTGGGGGGTGCCGATCTGGTTCACGTAGCCGTCCTTCATGATGACGATGCGATCGCCCAAGGTCATGGCCTCGGTCTGGTCATGGGTCACGTACATGAAGGTGGTGTTGATGCGGGAACGGAGCTTGATGATCTCAGCGCGCATCTGGTTGCGGAGCTTGGCGTCCAGGTTGGAGAGAGGCTCGTCCATAAGGAACACCTTGGGGTCACGGACCATGGCGCGGCCGATGGCCACACGCTGACGCTGGCCGCCGGACAGAGCCTTGGGCTTGCGCTTGAGGTACTGGGTGATGTCCAGGATCTCCGCCACTTCACGAACCTTCTTGTCGATGACGTCCTTGGGCTCCTTGCGGAGCTTCAGAGCGAAGGCCAGATTGTCATACACGGTCTTGTGGGGATACAGAGCGTAGTTTTGGAATACCATGGCGATATCCCTGTCTTTGGGGGGGACGTCGTTGACCAGCTTGCCGTCGATGTACAGCTCGCCGTCAGAGATTTCCTCGAGGCCCGCCACCATTCTGAGCGTGGTGGACTTGCCGCAGCCGGAGGGCCCTACCAGAACGATGAATTCCTTGTCCTTGATCTCCAGGTTCACATCATGTACTGCAGTAACTTTGTTGTCGTAGACCTTTTTCAGTCCCTTCAAAACGACTTCAGACATCCTACCGTTTCCTCCTTCTGGTTCCTTTCTGTATGTGGTTTATAAAATACGAATGAAGTAAAAATGAGCCTACTCCATCTATTTCGCATTATACGCAAACTGTTACATATTGTCAACAAAAATGTAAATTTATTTTTACATTATGTAACCATTTTTGCTATGAGACAGAATGTGTCGTCCTGCCGGTTTCGTATCGGTTTACATTTTGCACATCTTGCTTTTTCATGGCCCGCATGCTATAATAAATACTGCATACAGCCCAGAGAAAGGAGAGCCGTTCATGGCGCTCAAACGAGTCACCATTCAGGACATTGCCGACGCCTGCGGTCTCAGCCGGAACACGGTCTCCAAGGTCTTCAACAACCGGGGCGCCGTGCCGGAGGCCACCCGCAAAACGGTCATCCAGACGGCACAGGAGCTGGGGTATTACCAACTGCCCGAGGAGACCGGGTATGCACCTGAAATCTCCCAGAACAAGAACATCGCCCTGCTCACCCAGCATAAGCTGCTGAGCCATAACTTCGGCGCGTTCTTTATCACCAGCTTCACGGATCAGGTCTGCCGCGCCGGCTGCACGCTAAAGATGTTTGAGATCTCCCCGCAGGAAATTGAAGACAAAAAACTGCCGCCTCATCTCTCTTTAAAAGAAACGGCCGGCTTTCTTTGCATCGAGCTGTTCAGCAAACCCTATCAGGAAATGCTTTGTTCCTTAGGCATCCCCTGCGCCTTTGTAGACGGATATGCCCGGACCAGCAAGGCCTTGATGGAGTGTGATTTCATTTCCATGGAAAACTACGCCGCCACCCTCTGCCTGGTAGAACGGCTCATCGCCGCTGGGGCAAAGCGGATCGGTTTCGTGGGGGATAAGGAACACTGCAACAGCTTTTATGAGCGCTGGACCGCCTATTCCGCAGCCCTGGCCGATGCGGAGCTGACGCTGGACAGGTCCCTTTGCATCCTGGAGGAGGACAGCGAAAACTACGGGGATGTGGACTGGCTCCTCTCCCGCCTGACGGCCATGCCCACCGTTCCAGACGCCTTCGTCTGCGCCAACGATTACTTGGCCATCCATATCATGGCTGCCCTGAAGCGGATGGGCATGCGCATCCCCCAGGATGTGATGGTGACCGGCTTCGACGGGTCCCCCGAAGCATCCATGGCGGAGCCCACGCTCACCACCGCCACCATCCCAAGCACCGACATCGGCCGTCTGTCCGCCATGCTGCTCATCGACCGCATCCGGCACCCGGAACACCCCTGCCGCTGGATCAGCGTCAAGTCCACCCCCGTCTGGGGCGGCAGCACACGGTAGAATACTACGAAGCAAGACAAATCAGGAAGCTTTGAACCGCCTCCTGTTTTTTCATCTCTTCTATATGCCATGCTGCTCATATGCGAACAGTATCGGCAGGCAAGTCTGTATCGAGGATAAGGATCCTTCCCCCGCAACCATAGAAAAAAGCCCAGAATTTTGGGCTTTTTCCTTTTCTCAGGCATGTGCAAAACGGATGTTCTTGGCAACAATCCGGTTTTGGCTGCATTTTGATTGCGCTAAGCATGCCTTTTTTCTTTGGAAGTTACAGTTTCCGGATAATAAAATATGACAGAGCCGCCTCGTTTCCGAAGCGACTCAATGAGCATCTTTTATCGGAAACTTCAGCATTCTTTTGAAAGCTGTGCCTTGTAGGCGGCTCCCCAGGATTGCATGGACATAAGGATGGGGCGCATGCTTTCGCCCAGGGGGGAAAGGGCGTATTCCACCCGGGGCGGGACCTCTGGATAGACCGTGCGGGTGATGATGCCGTCCGCTTCCATCTGACGTAGAGAATCGGTCAGCACCTTCTGGCTGATGCCCTCCAGGTTCTTGTGGAGTTCGTTGAACCGCCATGGACGCACCTGCAGATTGCGAAGGATCAGCAGCTTCCATTTGTTGCCGATTAAAGAGACGGTGGTAGCCACCGGGCACTCGGGCAGTTCATCTTTGGCTTTCATAGGGGACCTCCCGTGTTTCTGGATAGCAATATTGTAGGACAGCAGGCGTTTTTTTGCAAGTCGCAGGGTTACAAAAAAGTGCGTACTTGCACAATGAGCAGGAACCGATATACTAAAGGCAGGCACACCGAGAGGAATTGATTCGGCGGTCAGACAACAAGAAACGGCGGTGAGGGAGCATGATCATAAACACGGGACAGCGGACGGACATCCCGGCGTTCTACGCCGAGTGGTTCGCCAATCGTCTGCGGGAAGGCTTCGTCTGCGTCCGCAACCCCTATAACCCCAGCCAGGTGAGCCGCTACCGCCTGGACCCAACCGTGGTGGACGTGATCGGCTTCTGCACGAAGGACCCGACCCCCATGTTCCCCTATATGGATTTGCTGAAGAACTACGGGCAGTATTGGTTCGTGACCATCACCCCCTATGGACGGGACATGGAGCCCAACGTGCCGGACAAGCATCGGCTGCTGGAAGACTTCAAGCGTCTGTCGGAGCAGGTGGGCGTGAACGCCATAGGCTGGCGGTACGACCCCATCCTCCTATCGGAACGGTATACGACGGCATATCATCTCAGGGCCTTTGAGACCATGGCGTCAGCCCTGGAGGGGTACACCCAAACGGCGGTCATCAGCTTCATCGACCTCTATCCCAAGGTCCGGCGCAACTTCCCCGAAGCCCGGGAGGTCAGGGCGGAGGAGCGGATCCGGCTGGGCAAGGCGCTGATCGAGATTGCTTCCACTCACGGCATGATCGTGAAGCCATGCGCAGAAGGGGACGAGCTTGCTCCCTACGGGGCTGACTGTGGCGGCTGCATGCGCCTTGGCGACTACGAGAAGGCCATCGGCAAAAAGCTCAGCGTCCCCAAGCGAAAGGGAACCCGGGCGGGGTGTGCCTGCTACCTTGCCTGCGATATCGGCGCATATAACACCTGCAAGCACCTGTGCAAATATTGTTACGCCAACGCAGAACCCACCAGGGTTCTGACCCAAAGCCGTTTGCATGACCCGAGATCGCCGTTTTTGATCGGGAACTACCGGGACGGCGACGTGATCCACGATGTGCCTCAACGGTCATGGATCGATCCCCAGCAAAAACTGTTTTAGGAGGTGATCCCATGAATCAAACGGAACGACGGCAGTATTTGATCCGTGCGTTGCTGGACGAGCAGCCGCAGTATCGGAGAATCACAATACCCTCCGACGAAGCGGAACAGAGACAGCTTCTGCGGGGGCTGTTCAACGTCCGTATGCCCGGCAGGATCGGGGACGAATTTCTGCGGATACAGGACGAATACCTGCAGGAGGTAACGCGGCAAAAAGGCGTCACCGGGCTCAAAGAGCTGACCCCCATAGAGCCGGGCATCTATCTCTGGCAGGGGGACATCACGACCCTTGCCTGCGACGCCATCGTCAACGCCGCCAACGCGGGCATGACCGGCTGCTATCAGCCCTGCCACAACTGCATCGACAACTGCATCCATACCTACGCGGGGGTGCAGCTTCGGAACGTCTGCGCCGAGATCATGGAGAAGCAGGGATATGAGGAGCCCACGGGCAGGGCGAAGATCACGCCTGCCTTCAATCTGCCGAGCCGCTATGTGATCCATACCGTAGGTCCCATCGTCCAGGGACGGCTGACCAAGCGGCACGAGGAACAGCTGGCATCCTGTTACCGTTCCTGCCTTCAGCTGGCGGAGGAAAACGGATGCATAAGCATCGCGTTCTGCTGTATTTCCACGGGCGTGTTCGGCTTTCCCCAGGATCGGGCCGCAAAGATCGCGGTGGAGACGGTCAGGACCTACAGAGCAACCAATCACAGCAGCATCGAGGTGATATTCAATGTCTTCCAGAATCGAGATCACGAACTATACCGGGACTTACTCGGACAACATCGATAAACTGAAGCAGGCCCTTGCCGAAGCGGACGCTGTGGTCATCGGCGCAGGCGCGGGTCTGTCCACGTCGGCGGGTTTCGTGTACAGCGGGGAGCGGTTCAAACGGTACTTCTCGGACTTCAGCCGGAAATACGGCTTCTCCGACATGTATTCCGGCGGTTTCTACCCCTATACAGCGAAGGAGGAGTTTTGGGCCTACTGGAGCCGCTATATTTGGGTCAACCGCTATATGGACCCGCCCAAGCCGGTGTATAGGCAGCTCCTCGATCTGGTCCGGGCAAAGGACTATTTCGTACTTACCACCAACGTGGATCACTGCTTCCAGAAAGCGGGCTTCGAGAAGCAGCGCCTGTTCTACACTCAGGGCGACTACGGCCTGTTCCAATGCAGCGTCCCCTGCCACAGGAAGACCTACGAAAACGAGGATGCCGTGGCGGCCATGGTCCTCTCCCAGGGCTGGGAGATCGGTCCGGACAACGGCCTGACCGTGCCTGAAAACGTGACGCTCAGCACCACCGTGCCCACAGAGCTGCTGCCCGCCTGCCCCGTCTGCGGCAAGCCCCTGACCATGAATCTGCGCTCAGATAATAAATTCGTGGAGGACGAGGGCTGGTGCCGGGCGTCGGAACGGTATGAGGATTTCCTCCGCACCCACAGCGGCAGGATCCTGTATCTGGAGCTGGGCGTGGGCTACAACACCCCCGTCATCATCAAATACCCCTTCTGGCAGCTGACGGCGCAGAACCCCAGCGCCACCTACGCCTGTTTGAACTATGGCGAGGCCTCCTGCCCCGTCGTGCTCAAGGATCGCTCCGTCTGCCTGGACGGGGATATCGGGGAGATCCTGTCCAAGCTGCTGCCGGAGCGCCGATAATTCTTCAAACGCTTGGTGTAGGGGAAACTCATCTGCGTTATATTGAGCAAACATTGATCATGCATAGCACAAAGACCGCCGAAACCTTCGACGGTCTTTCTCTGCCTAACAGAAACGGGAGGTTATCGCCGGCGTACCGGATGAAAATCTCCCCCGCAACCATATAAAAACACCCCACCACCCGGTGGGGTGTTTTTATATCTCTCGATCAGGAAGGACTTGAAGGGCATGGGAGTGAATGAGAAGCCTCAGAGCCATGCCCTGTCCGAGCCCACAGGCGGGTCCGTTAGGACCGGGCATGGAAGTGAATGAGGCTCCGGTGGAGCCTCAGAGCCATGCCCTGCCCGAGCCCGCAGGCGAGAACAAGTCCTTCCCCTGCAACCATAGAAAGACAGTCCCGAATGAGGCTGCCTTTTGGTTTGGGTGCTTGAATTTATCCTGCGAAGGAGCCCAGGAGGGTGAGGCTGGGCTTGGGGGTGCGCTTTTGGGTGGCGCGGTCCACGGCGATGAGGCCGAAGGTCATGGAGAAGCCCTTCTGCCACTCGAAGTTGTCCAGGAGGGACCAGTGGAAGTAGCCCCGGATGGGGAGGCCGTCGGTGAGGCAGGCCTGAACGCCGGCGAGGGCTTCCTGGAGGAAGGCCACACGGCGGGTATCGTCAGCGGTGGCGATGCCGTTCTCCGTGACGATCAGGTCCCCGGGGAAGTCCCGGTGGACCTGGCGGAGCACGTGGGCCAGGGCCTGGGGATAGAACTCGTACTCCATTTGAGTGAGCTCAGCGCCTTGAGGGGCGGGCAGCTGGCCCGCGGGGCCGTAGACGGTGCGGGTGTAGTTCTGGACGCCCAGGAAGTCGTCGCCCTCGATATAGGGGAGATAGTGCCGGAACTCCTCCTCCCAGGCGGCCTCGACGAAGGCTTCGCCCCCGGGCTGGGCCTGTAGGTCATGGAGGGACAGGGTCAGGCCCACCCGGATGTGGGGGCAGCGGGCCTTGATGGCCTCCCGGGCCGCCTGATGGGCTCGCATGACCAGGATGTCCCCGGCGGGGGTCCGGGCAGAGACGAAGGTCTGGGGCTGGGGCATGCCGAAAGCTTGAGCGTTCTCCATGGCGGCGAACTTCATGTTTTCCATCATCTTCTCGAAGTTCATGCCCACCTGGACCTTGCCCTCAGCCTGCTTCGCCCCGGAGGCCGCAGCCTGCTTAGCCTGCTCGGCCATGAGCATATAGCGCTTCGATATGGCGGCCAGCTGCAATCCCATGTTGGCCTCGTTGATGGTGCAGATGTAGTTGAGCTCGCCGCCCAGCTGCTCCGCCACATAGGCGGCGTAGCGGCAGAAGTATTCCACGGTGCTCTCCGCCTCCCAACCGCCCTTTCGGATGAGCCAGGCGGGGCTGGTGAAGTGGTGCAACGTCACCACAGGCTCCACCCCGTGATCCCGGCAGCAGCGGATGACGCGGCGGTAGTGCTCGATCTCGCTTTCGTCGAAGCGCCCCTCTTCGGGCTCGATCCGGGCCCACTCCAGGGAGAAGCGATAGGCGTTCAGACCCGCCTTGGAAAGCAGCTCGATATCCTCCGCGTACCGGTTGTAGTGGTCGCAGGCGTCGCCGCTGGGCTCGGTGAAGCTGGTGTGGGGCATGTGCTCCTGGAGCCAGTAGTCGCTGTGGACGTTGTTGCCCTCCACCTGATGGGCGGCGGTGGCCGCGCCGATGAAAAATCCCTTAGGGAATGCCATGTTCTTTCCTCCTTACAGTTTTACGCAGGTTCCGCGGGTAATCCCGGCTTCGTTGAACGCATCCACCCGCACCCAGTATGCCCGGTCCCGGATGAGAGCGCCGACCCGGATCTTGCCGGGGGCAAAGGTCATGCAGCTGTGGTACAGCTTTTCCGGTGAGGCGCCGAACAGGATGTTGTACCCCAGCGCGTCAGGCTGGGGAACGATATCCACCAGCATATCCAGATCGCCCTGCCGCGCCGCCGAAAACGCGGGAGCAGCCGGCTTTTCTCCGTCGCTTCGGCCGAAGACGCGCAGACCGGACACGCAGGGACGCTGTCCGAAGGGCACGGCCATATCCGAAAGGCGCAGGTACCGGGCGGCGAAGCCTTCCGCCCGAACGACGAGGTCGTGGGAAAGGTCCGTGGCGGCAGCGGACTTGTCCTCGACGACGAACCAGTCCCGTCCGTCGAGGCTCCCCTCCAGCTTCCATTGGGTCACCCGATCGGCTTCGTCGATGTACCGGGCCTGGGAGCCGGGGCGGATGGGGCCGGGACAGGGAACGTCGATCCTGTCGTCGGCGAAGTTCACCTGCACGGCACGGACGTCCATGGGTCTGCCCAGGTCCACCTGCAGCCATTCGCTGCGGTCAACAAAAGCCGCCTGCCACCAGGTCTGCACGTCCTCCTTCGTGACTTCTCCGGGTTCGTGACCGGGCGTGCAGGAGGACGCCGAGGCCGCCTTGCCCGCGCTCAGCAGCATCCAGGCGGGGTCCCGCCAGGGATCATCCTTCTGCCCGGAGACCGCCATGGGCCAGTCACCGTAGCGCTGGTTGCAAAAGAGCTCCCCGTCCGCGTCGAAGCCTGCGGGCCAGAGGCCCACCCGGCGCTCAAAATCGTGATTCTTGGAGATGCGCATGGTGGCCGTGTGCCACAGGTTCCCCTGCCGGTCCGCCATGGTGGAGCCGTGGCCTGCACCGGGCAGAAAGCCGCCGGGCTTGTAGGAATAGGGATTGTTTCCGGCCAGGGTGAAGGGCCCCAGCGGATGGTTGCTCACGTACACTCCGTCGGCATAGGTGTTGTACTGGGTGCCGGGCGCGGCGTATTGAAGATAGTATTTCCCGTCATGCTTGTCCATCCAGGCCCCCTCGATATAGGGCCGGTTGGAGAACATGCCGCGGATCAGCGGCTTCATGTCCGCAGGGATCATGGTTTCCGGCACGCCCTGGGCTTTCACGAACGCCTGATATTTTGCCTCTACCTCCGCGTCGGAAGCGGGCAGGGTGCTGTTGTTTTCGCCCACGCGCTCGAAGCCGACAGCAAAGGGGCGGCCCTCTATGAGCGCGGCCTTTTCTCCCTTGGGAAGCATAGTTTCCGCATCCAGCTCCACGCCATAGATGGGCGTCTGGTTGGAGCAGCCCCAGTAGAAATAGACCCGGCCGTCGTCGTCCCGGAACAGATTGGGGTCCCAGAAGGGGAAGGAGCCCTCGATCCGCTCATAGGGCCCGTTCAGGATGTCCTTCGTGCGCCAGCGGTCGCAGGGGTGCTCCCGGTTGGAGGCGCAGAAATACACCCAGTCCCCCAGCACCCGCACGTCCGGCGCGTAGTCGTAGAGGGGCAGCTCGTCCGGGAGACGATGGCTTTCCCAATGCACCAGATCGTCGCTGACCCAAACGCCCAGCGTCATGGAAGCGAAGATATAATATCTTCCCTGAAACTGAATCAGCGACGGATCCGCCGCCTCCCGGCAGATCTGCAGCGCGCCGCCCCGGCGGGGATCGGCGTTGAACTGATACCGGTAGGGGACGTTCAGAGGGTTACAGTAATACTTCATAGCGATAGGTTCCTTTCTCCACTGCATGGACCGTGCCGTCGGGCAGGCGGATCTCGGCCGGGGCGGGGACGGCGACGTCGAAGACGATCCTGTCCTTCTGATATTTCCAGGCGGAGCGAACGAGGCCCGCCCGGGACGTATAGCTGCCCTTGGCGTGCTTCAGCCGCGGATCGGGCACCGGGGCCACCAGGACCTTGGAAAAGCCCGGTGCAAGGGGCCGGATGCCCAGGATGTAGCGGTAGTAGAACTCGCCCACGCTGCCGAAGGCGTAGTGGTTGAAGGAGACCATGTTGTCGGAGGACATCCTGTCCTCGTTCACCGTTCCGTCGGGGCGCAGGGCGTCCCAGCGCTCCCAGGTGGTGGTGGCCCCCCGCTGCACCTGATAGAGCCAGCCGGGGCAGCGCTCGCTGAGGAGCAGATCGTAGGCCAAGGCGGCCTGGCCATGGTCTGCCAACAGGGGCAGCAGATGCTCCGTGGCGAAGAAGCCCGTCTGCATCCCCTCAGCCCGGAGCTTTTCGAGGAGCTTCAGGAACACCCTGTCCCACAGCTCCCCCGCCTCCAACACGTACCGCAGTGCCAGCACATAGGCCCCCTGGTAGTCGTCCTTCATGGTGCCGTCGGGCTTGACAAAAGCCTTGATATAGGCGGCCCGGGATCTGGTGAGCTGGGCGGCATATCGCTCGGCGTCCTCGGGCTTATCCAGCATCCGGGCAGTCTCGCTCATGATGCGCAGGTCGTTGACCAGGAAGGCGTTGGACACGGGGCCATTGTGCATGGCCATGTACTTCACGTCCTTGCCCAGGGTGAGCCAGTCGCCCAGGCTGGGCCCCATCCACAGGTCCTTCCTGCCTAGGAGGCCCCCCATATGCCGGATCTCGCAGTCCACGAAGGCCTTCATGCTGTCGTACTGATCAAGCAGATGCCGATCGCTCCCGAACTGCCAGTAGAGCATCTCCGGCACGATGAGGTCGCAGTTGCCCCAGCCCAGCATGCTCATGAACCCCACGCCCGCGGGGCCCTGGGCCGGGATGGTGGGGGCCACGTACCCCTCCTTGTTGTCCATCTGGGAATAGCGGATGTCCCGGAGGAACTTGGTCCAAAAGGCTTCGGTGTCGAAGTTGTAGGCCCCGGTGAGAGCGAAGACCTGGCCGTCGCCGGTGTAGCCCATGCGCTCGTCCCGCTGGGGGCAATCCGTGGGCACCTCCACGTAGTTGGATTTCTGGCCCCAGACCTGGTTTTGGTAGAGCTTCGTCACGTCCTCCCGGCCGCAAGAGAAGTCCCCGGTCCGCACCATGTCGCTGTAGACGGCGTAGGCGGTGACGAGGCCTTCCTCGTAGGGCACGCCGGAGAGCTCCACGTATCGGAAGCCCATATAGGTGAACCGGGGGCGATAGAGCTTCGTCTCCTGGCCCCTGTGGTATTCGATGGTGGCCTTGGCCTTGCGCAGGTTGTTGGTGTAGAGGCTCCCGTCCGGGTTCAATATCTCCCCATGGCGAACGGTCAGCACGTCCCCCGCCATCTTGGTGGGGTCGATGACGACGAACCCGGCGAAGTTCTGGCCGAAGTCCAATATGGTCCTGTCCCCCCGGGGAATGACCGCTTTCACGGGCATCTCCTCCCGGATGCGGACGGAGACGATGGTCTCGTCGAAGACCTCCGGCAACTTCCCCGTATAGGGCACCGGGGGGAGCACGGGAGCGTCCGCCCCGTCGGCGTAATAGACCTCGCCGTCGTAGAGACCGGCGTAGGCGTAGGGGCTGGGCCGCGACACCACACCCTGGTCCCGGGAGGTGCAGACATGCTCGCTGCCGTCGGGCCGGGTCAGGGTCAGCATCCAGGCCACGGCGGGCCGGTCCCCGTAGATCTTCGTCTTGTTGTCGAAGGTGAAGCGGCCGCAGTACCAGCCTTGCCCCAGGTACACCTTGAGCACGTTCTCCCGGCCCAGCAGGTCCGTCACGTCGTAGGTCTGGACCTGCAGCTCCCGGGGATAGTAGGTGTAGCCGGGGGCGAAGAGGGCGTCGCCCACCTTCTGTCCGTTCAGCTCCGCCTCGTAGACCCCCAGGGCCGTGATGGTCAGCGTGGCCTTTTCCACTGCCCCGGCGGGGATCGCCTGGGCGAACACCTCCACAGTCCCCTCCTTGTAGGGGCGCTCGGTGGTGATGAACAGGTCTCTTAAGTCCATGGTCATTTCCATCCCTTCAGGTATTCGACGCTCAGTTCCAGGCTTTTCACCGGGTCGTTGTCGATCCAGTTCCTGTGGCTCTCCAGGATCACGGCCTCCACGCCGTTTTCAAGAGCGATATCACGCATGCCCGCCAGGTCCATGTTCCCTGTACCCAACTCCAGGCTGTCGCACTTTACAATGGGGGTCATGGCGGGGCCGGTTTGGCGGCTGCCCCGGTCCGTGACGTGCCAGAGCTTCATGCGGCTCCCCAGACGGCGCATCCAGGCCTTGGGGTCCGCGCCGCCGTCGGCGAACCAGTAGCTGTCAAACTCGAAGTCCACGAAAGCGGGGTCCGTTTCGCCTATGAGTATATCATAGGAGCGGACCTTTGGCTGCACGAAAAGCAATTCCACGTTGTGATTGTGGTATAGAAGGGACAAGCCCTGTTCCTTCAGGGCTGTCCCGGCTGCATTGAGCCGCCGGGCCAGGTCCTTCACCGCCTGTTCGCTGCCGTAGTCGAAGCGGTACATGCCGGTGACGATGACCTTGTCCGTGCCCATGGTTTTCGCCTCCTGAGCGACAGTGGCAGCCTCCCGTTCGAGGCTCCCCAGGTCCGCATGATAGCTGACAGTCTCGAGTCCGCTCTCCCCCATCAGCTTGGGCCAATCCAGCTTTCCGCCCCTGCCCGTGGGCATGCCGGCGGCTTTCGTCAGCAGCCGGACCAGCAGGGAGGTGGGCCGGGTCATGAACCGATTCAATTCAAGGCCGTCGTATCCGGCGGCCTTGACGCGGCGGAGCGTGGCGCGGGCGGCTTCCTCGCTGCCCGTCACCGTGCCCAGCATGATCTGTTGTACGTAGGTCTTCATTTGCGTATCCCCTGCAGGATGCGGTTCAGCTGCCGGATGCTCTCCTCGTCCGCGCCGCTCTGCTTCAGCAGGCTCAGCATGGTCATGCGGCCCATCATCCGCTGCAGCGCCGGGTTGTCCTTCACGGCCTCGGCCACGTCGCCCCGTTCAGAGGCGCCCTTGGCCATCATGGCTTCCACGATGGGGCCGGCCTGGGGGTGCTGGCGGATCTCGCCCAGGGTGTCGTGGACGGAGAAGCAGGCGGGGTCCGGCTCGTCGGCGTCGAACCAGTTGGTGACGCTGGCGGCGGCCTTGTTGAAGATATAGCTTTCGTCCGGTTCTAAGACGTACCGGATCACCATGGCGTCGCTGCAGCCCTGGGCTTCCGCCCGGATCATATGTTCGCCCAGCAGGGGCACCCGGAAGGTGAAAACGGTATGCCCGGCTTGGGTGCCCACCGGGGTATCGTCCACATAGAGCCGGACTTCACGCTGGTTGGAATAAACCTTGATCTCGGTCTCATGCTCCGCGCGGTTTTCGTACCGCTTGCCGCAGAGGTGGACGAAGGGCTCGGTCTTGTTCCAGGCGGCCTTGTAGAGATAGAAGGCGTCCTTGCGGAGGGACCGATCGAAGGTCACCAGGCCCTTCTGATTCTCCCCGTGCTTGCCCCCCTCGTCCCGGCCGTCGGCGGCGAAGTCGAACAGGTTCCATACGTGGGTGGCCCATAGCCAGGGCCTTTCCTCGATCATGCGGAGCATGTGCTCGTGATAGAGAGCCTGATACTCCTCGGTGTAGTCCCCCTTCTCGGGGCGGCTGCTGTGGAAGGCGGGGTTGGCGTCGGCCCCGTATTCGGAGAAGCCCATGACTTTTTCGGGGTACTTCTCGTGGAACTCGTCGAAGAATCGGTCCGTCTCGTCCATGTCGCCCAGATACCACCCGAAGTACAGGTTGTAGCTGTTCACGTCCGGGATGTCCAGGATGGGGCTGTCCGTTTCCAGCATGAACACGTCGGCCATGGTGGTCCTCCGGGTGGGGTCCAGCCGATGACACAGATCGTTGAGCGCCCTGTGATTCGCCAGCAGGTCCTCGTTCACGGCGCTGGCGGCGGTGATCTCGTTGGAAAGGCCCCAAACGGCGATGGAAGGGTGGTTATAGCACTGGGTGATCAGCTCCCGCATCTGGGAGAGGGTGTTCTCCCGGCCGTCGGGCATGTGCATGGTGATGTAGGGGATCTCCGCCCAAACCACGACGCCGTTCTCGTCGCACAGGTCGTAGAAGGCCTGGGCGTGCTGATAGTGGGCGAGGCGCACGGTGTTGGCGCCAATCTCCCGGATCACGGCCATGTCTGCGGCGTGATCCTCATAGGAGAGGGCGTTGCCCTTGCCCTTCTTGTCCTGGTGGCGGCTGACGCCCCGGAGGGGATAAAGGCGGCCGTTCAGCAGGAAGCCCTGTTGCGGGTCGAAATCGAAGATGCGGCAGCCAAAACGGGCGCTGATCTCGTCCCCGCTGGAAAGTGTGGCTGTGGCGGTATAGAGATAGGGATCGTTTACCCCGTCCCATAGGCGCGGGTTGTCGATGACGAACTCGGCCTTGCTTTGGACGGTCTTGGTCTCCCCGTTCACGGTGATGGCCACGGACTCGGCGTTATGCCAGGTCTCCACGGTGACGATGGCCCGCTTCTTATCGAGGTCCACCACGGGGGTGACCTTGATGCCCGGGGTGCCGTCCTTGACCAGCTCGAAGTGCTCTTTGGGCACGGAGACGATGTTCACGTCCCGATAGAGGCCGCCGTAAAAGGTGAAGTCCGCCTTCTGGGGGTAGACCCGGTGGCTGTCGCCGTTGTCCACGGAGACGGCCAGGATACCGGGATGAGGGAGCGCCACCCGGAAGGTGGCATACCCGCCCTCGTGACGGGCCAGCAGTTCCCCATCCAGATAGACCTCAGCCGTGTGGTTGGCCCCGTTGATCTCCAGGAAGTTAGCTTCCCCGGACAGCTCCTCGGACCGCATTTCCCGCACGTACCAACACTTGCCCCGGTGGTAGTCGTTGCCCCCGTCCTGGCCGTCCAGGGCGTTCCAGGTGTGGGGCAGGGTCACCTCTTCCCCTTGCCGGGCGTAGGCCATGGCCGTCTCTACAGGAATGGCGGCCTTCAGAAACCGCCATTCCTTTGTCAGTGTAACTCTCTTACGCATGTGCGTCTTCCTTATTCAGCCGCGAGCTCAGCTTTGGCTTCGGCCTTCTTCTCGGCGATCCGCTTCTGGACCTCCACCATCTCGGCCTTGTCCAGCTTGCAGGGCTTCATTGCGATGAGCGTAATGATCCATCCTATGATCGGCAGAACATACATCAGCGCCAGGGTCATCCAGAACACGCTCGGCGTCAGCGGATCGGTGGGCTGCGGCACGGTGTTGGTATAACCGATCAGAGCTATACAGCCGGTAGCAAGGACGGCGCCGAAGGAGGAGATGATCTTGTCGATAAGGCTGTAGGTACCGCTGACTACAGCAGGAATATAGCGTCCGCTTCGGTCGAGCTCATAATCGATCACATCTGCCATGAACGAGGTGGCGGATGTGGTGACGCACATCTGCGTTCCACGGCAGAGGAAGGTGATGAGCACATACCCGATCATGGGCAGGCTTCCCATAGCGGCAATGGCCGCAGTGTTATTGCGGATCAGGACAAAGAAGAGGATCATGAGCACGGAGGTGCCGATGCAGGCCCAGGTCCAATCGACGATGGCCTTTTTGCTGCCGTGCTTGCCGGCATACCGGGCACCGAACACAGCGAAGATGATGGAGGGGAACATGCCGATGGCGGAGAGAATGGTGCCGAGACCCACATTCCCGATCACGATGCCGTAGAGCATCGTGGTGATGATAGCCTGTCCCGCCACCAGCTGGGCAATTTTATCACTGGCCTGAGCTGCGATGTAGCTCTGCAGAGGCTTGTTGTGGGACAGCACGTCAATCATATCCTTGAGCTTCAGGTGCTCATGCTTGCCGATGCCCGAGAAGTTTTCCGGTTTATCAAAGGCGGAAACGCCGATGCAGGTGAGGAGAACGCCCAGACCGGACAATCCAACGACCATAAACACTGCCATGGACAGGTACGCCTGGTTGTATTCGCCGCCGGCGGCTTTCAGTATCACGTTGCTCAGCACGATGGACAAGGCCATAGGCACGACATAATTAAAGGCTGTCAACCAAACGCCGATCTTCGGCCGCTGTTTGGGATCGTTCGACATGAGCGCCGGAATGGTCTGTCCCGTCATGTTCACCAGCGTATACCCGATGATGTAAACCACATAAGACAGGGCAAAGGTCGCCACGCCCAGCCCCTTGCTGGAGAACAGATGGAACATGCTCAGCAATCCGAAACTTTGGATCAACCAGCCTACGATCAGCAGGATACGGATCTTGCCGAAGCGGGTGTTCACCCTGTCGTACACGAAAGCCAGAAGGGAGTCGGTCACAGCATCCAGGATCCGGGTGCCCATGATGATGACGCCAATGATGGCAGTGGAGATGCCGAAGCCGATGCTGGCTGCGTAGCTCGCCTGCTGGATGAGGATATATACCGCCATGTTAGACAGTGCTGAGCACGCATACAGGATGATCTGCCAAAGCTTTGCCCGGCGATACTGGACGCCGTCGATAGGTTCGAGGACTTGGGGATTCTTTTTCATGGTGCTGCTCCTTGCTTTTTTCGCGGGCTTGGACCTGCCGCCCGCCTTACGATCCCATTGTAGGGCCGAGGTCAAGAGACGTAAAGCCAAAATGCCGGAAAAAATTACAAAAATTCAGGAAAGCTGTTGAGAAATCCGGGAAACCGTGATAGGATCGAAGGGTAGTATGAAAAACGCCGAAAGGACGGACCCTTTCCATGGAAAATGGAATGACCCGCGCCGAGCGGAATTTGATCCTGCTCCAAAGTCTGATCCCGAAAAATGAAAAAATTTACGTATGGTGCTGCCGCCCGGAGGGGGACTTCATCGCCGCCTCCTGCCCGGAGGAGGACCGCCCCGTCCTGGAGGAGGCCTTCCGCCGGTTCGAAGGGCTTGAGCGCCTGGCGCAGTATGCAGCCCAGGCGGATAAACGGCCGGTGCTCCTGGGTTCCCCCATCGGTATGCAATGGGCCCTAAGCTACGAGCCGGACCGCAACGGGTCCCTCTATTTCCTCATCGGCCCCGTGTTCTACGACACTCCCCGGCCGGAGCGCCTCCGCCGGGCCTTGCAGCCCTACGTGGACAGACGGGAAGGGGCGGATTGGGTCGCGGCTCTGACGGCCATGGCTCCCCGGCTGCCCGTCATGACCTACGCCATCTTCATCCGCTACGTGCTGATGATCCACAACACCCTGACGGATCAGCAGCTGGGCCTGGACGCCCTGGAAGAGGACCGGCCGCGAAGCGAGCTCTCCACCGCTCTGCCCGTGGGAGAGAGGAACCGGTCGGAGGTCTACGCCGCCGAGCAGGCCATGCTGGAGATGGTCCGCACGGGAAACATCAACTACCAGGCTGTGCTCCAGCGCAGCATTCGCCTGAGCCCCGGCGTGCCGGTCCAGGGCCAGGACCCCCTCCGGCAGATGAAGACCAGCATCATCGTATTCACCACATTGGTCTGCCGGGCGGCCATGGAAGGGGGCCTCAGCCCCGAGGTGGCCTACCCCCTGGGGGACTCCTACATCCAGTCCGTCGAAAACAGCCGGGACTCCGGGGAGCTCAACGCCCTGGCCTCCGCCATGTACCACGATTTCATCTACCGGGTCCACCACGTCCGCACCAATCCCACCTGCTCCCACACGGTCCAAAAGGTCTGCGACTACATCGACATGAGCCTGGATCGGCCCATCCGCACAGCCGATCTGGCCGCCCTGGTGGGCTACACGGAATACTACCTGACCGAGAAATTCAAGAAAGAGACGGGCGTGTCCGTCTCCCAGTACATCCGCGCCGCCAAAATCGCCCGGGCCAAGGTCCTCCTCACCTCCACGGTCCTCTCCGTCCGGGACATCGCTGAGCGCCTGGCCTTCAACACCCCCAACTACTTCATCCAATCCTTCCGCGCCCTGGAGGGCCTCACCCCCGCCCAGTACCGCAAGCGACACCGGCAGGGATGATGTTTCATCGCCTCATGCGTATAGCTTTCGCCCGTACCCATGCAGGATCGGCAACATCCAGCTTTCTTTAAGCTATTTTAAAGGTAATCGGGATAAACTGTTGCAAAAACAATGGGAAGTAAGGATCAATGGCCAATTCCAGAAAGAAAAACAGAAGAAGGAAGACCCTGTCCGCCGTGCTCATCGTCCTGGCGATATTGATCGCCGGGGCCGCCGTGGGCGTGAAGCTCCTCAGGGAGCGGGTCACGGAGGCCTACGGGGAGAAGAGCAAGGATGAGGCCCAGAAGGCTGCGGTGACCGTGGGCAGCATCAGCACCACCATCACCGGCAGCGGCACCCTGTCCGCTCAGGAGACCACGGAGGTGTCCGTGCCCGGCAGCGTCGCTCTGCGCTCCCTGTGCGTAGAAGAGGGCGGCACAGTGGCGGAAGGGGACGTGCTGGCGTATCTGGACCTCACCTCCCTTTTGACCGCCATGAACGAGCTCCAGGAGCAGCTAAGTCAGCTGGACGAGGACATCGCCGCGGCGGCCAAGGAGTCGGTGGACACCTTTGTCAAGTCCACGGTGAACGGCCGGGTGAAGGCCATCTGCTGTGAGAACGGCGAGCCGGTCCTCTCCGTCATGTATGAGCATGGAGCCCTGCTAACCCTCTCCCTGGACGGGAAGATGGCGGTGGACGTTCCGGCCAAGGACCTGAACGTGGGGGATCAGGTCAGCGTGACGCTGCCCAGCCGGGTCTACCAGGGCGACGTGAGCGCCCTGCAAGGCGGGACGGCTACCGTCCTCATCACCGACAACGGCCCCAAGCTGGGAGAGGAAGCCATCGTGACGAACGCCGAGAGCCAGGAGCTGGGCCGCGGTCCCCTATACATCCATCAGCCCCTGAACGTCACCGGCTACACGGGCACCGTGTCCCGGGTTACGGTGCGGGAGAACGATTACGTCACCAAGGATCGGGTGCTGATGTATCTCAGCGACACCGTTTTCACGGCCAACTACGACGCCCTTTTGCAGCAGCGCGCAGCCCTGGAGGAGGATCTCAATGAACTCATCTCCCTCTACACGACGGGCGTCGTGCGCGCGCCCCTTGCGGGCAAGGTGGAATCCCTTGCGGAGGAACAGGAGACCGTAGAGGGCGCGGAAGCCGCGGCAGAGTGGACCTTCGCCGTACTGCGGCCCCAGGAAAAGATGATCGTGACCGCCTCCATCGACGAATCGAACATCCTGTCCGTGGAGCTGGGGCAAACGGCCTCCGTCACCATCTCCTCCATCAGCGAGGACCCCTTCACCGGAGAGGTCACGGCCATCGAGAAGACGGGCACCAGCAGCAGCGGCGTCACGGGCTACGCTGTGGAGGTGACGCTTGACCGAGTGGAGAAGATGCTGCCCCGCATGTCCGCCACCGTTTCCATCCGCATCGAGGGCGTGGACGACGCCTTGCTCCTGCCCGAGGACGCGGTGACCAAGACCAGGACCTCCGCCTACGTGTATACCTCCGTCAACGAGACTTCCGGGGAGCTGGAGGGCATGGTCGAAGTGAAGACGGGCCTCACCGGCGGCGGATTCATCGAGATCACCGAGGGCCTCCGGGAGGGGGACACGGTCTACTATATCAAGAAACAGTCCAATGACTTCAGCTCCTTTATGAGCGGGTTCGGCAACAATAACCGGGGCGGCAGCTCCTCCGGCGGCAGCAACCGGCCCGGCAGCGGCAGCAATCGCCCCAGCGGCAGCGGCGGCAGTGGCGGCAATCGGCCCTCCGGCGGCGGATGGAACGGAGGCCAGCCATGATCGTATTGAAGGACATCTGCAAGACCTATCAGGTGGGAGATGAGATCGTGCGGGCCCTGGACCACGCCAGCCTCACGGTGCAGGACGGGGAGTTCGTCAGCATCATCGGCCCCAGCGGCAGCGGCAAATCCACCATGATGAACATCATCGGGTGCCTCGACACCGCCGACAGCGGGGAATACCTGCTGGACGACATCCCCATCGAGGACTATACGGAGAACGAGCTCGCTCAGATACGCAGCCGCAAGATCGGCTTCGTGTTCCAAAGCTTCAATCTGATCCCTCAGCTCACCGCCCAGGAGAACGTGGAGCTGCCCCTCATCTATCAGCGGGTCCGGCGCTCGGAGCGCCGCCGCCGGGTGGTGGAAGCCCTGGAGCGGGTACAGCTCACTGGCCGCAAACATCATCTCCCTTCGGAGCTCTCCGGCGGTCAGCAGCAGCGGGTGGCCATTGCCCGGGCCATCGCCGCCCATCCGTCCCTCATCCTGGCCGACGAGCCCACGGGCAACCTGGACTCCCACACGGGCCAGGACATCATGGACATCTTTCACGAGCTTCACGAGAGCGGCAATACCATCGTGCTCATCACTCATGACGACGCCGTAGCCCGTCAGGCCCAGCGGAGCATCCACATCCTGGACGGCCGGGTGAAGGAGGTGGCTCCATGATCCAATCCATCCGCATGGCCATCAAATCCATCTCCGGCAACAAGATGCGGGCCTTCCTCACCATGCTGGGCATCATCATCGGCGTCATGGCCCTGGTGATCCTGGTGAGCCTGGTCAGCGGCGCCTGGGGAGCGACCAGATCACCGTCCGCATCTCGGACGATAAAGGCCGCCCCGTTTCCATCGGGGATCTGAACGAATGGATGGGCGAGGACGCCTTCGGCCGGATCGCCCCCGTGGCTACGGAGAGCGTCGTCGCCAAATACGGCGCGAAGACCGGCGCGCTGACCGTCTACGGCACCACCGCCCCCTATCTGGACATCCAGAAGCTGACCGTGCTGGTGGGCCGGTTTTTGAAGACCGCGGACGAGGAGAACGTGTCCTTCGTCTGCGTCGTCAACGAGACCGCCGCCACGGAGCTGGTGGGCTACGCCGACTGCGTGGGCGAGGACATCCGCCTCAACGGGCAGCGGTTCCGGGTGGTGGGCGTGCTGAAGGACGACGACAACTCCCTGACCAGCGTGTTCCGCAGCGGCTCCCTGGTGGCCTACGTGCCCTACGGGGCCCTGGTCCGCATCAGCGCCAGCGCCACGCCGAAGATCACTTCTTTCTATCTGAGCGCCTCCCAAACCGGCACCGTGGAGGCTGCCAAGGAGCGCATGACAGAGATCCTGAAGGAGCGCTTCGATCAGGACGAGGACGCCTTCTCCGTAACCTCCCAGAACGCCCTGGAAAGCGCCATGAACAGCATCACGTCCATCCTGGCGGTGCTCCTGGGCGGCATCGCCGCCATCTCCCTGATCGTGGGCGGCATCGGCATCATGAACATCATGCTGGTGACCGTCACGGAGCGCACCCGGGAGATCGGCATCCGCAAGGCCATCGGTGCCAGCCGCAGCATGATCCTGACCCAATTTCTGGTGGAGGCCGTGGTCATCTGCATGCTGGGCTGCGCCCTGGGCATCCTGGGTTCCTGGGGGGTGCTGCGGCTCATCACCACGGTGGTGTCGGGCCTGGATATCAGCTTTCAGATGTCCGGCGGCGTGGTGCTCATCGCCGTGCTGTTCTGTTTCTTCATCGGCATCGTGTTCGGCCTGTACCCCGCCAACAAGGCGGCCCGCATGGCGCCCATCGACGCCCTGCACTACGGCGGCTGAGGAGGACCTATGAAAGCAAAGAGAGCTATCTATACCATCCTGTTGATCCTGTTCAGCCTTATCCTGGTCGCTGATCTGGGGCTTTGGTTCCTGATTCCCGATGGGACGGCCGCCTCCGAACCGGAAGCGGGCTTCACCTTTACCCCGCCGGAAGGCGTGAACGCCGCTGACGCCGGCGAGGGCCCGGAGGGCCCCGGCCGTCAGCGGCCCAGCCGGTCCTCCAAAAGGGAGGAAACGGAAACGACGGCTTCCCTGGAGCTCCCTGATTGGGTCCCGTCGCAGCTCGTTGAGCTGCTGCCCCTGGTCCAAAGGGTCCGCCCCTATGGGCTGTATATCCTGATCGCCGCCATTTTGGGCATGGCTTTGTGCATCCTGCGGCTGGTGTTCCTCAATAGAAAGATCTGCCGGCAGGAGGAGCAGCAGGGGGATACCGTCTCCCTGCGCCGGGTGGCCCTCTGGCCTGCCTTTATGCTGCTTCTCGGCGCCCTGGTGCTGGTGGTGATCCTGTTCCCCGTGAACGAAGAGGAGGAAGCGGAGAGCGGCGCTGTGGCGAACGTCCAGATCCTGACTGGCACGGTAGAGGAGAAGGACTTGACCAGCTTCCTGCAGTCCGCCGGGTCCCTGGCGGAGCAGGAGGCCGTGTCATTGGAGCTTCCCGCCTCCGTCGCCATCGAATCCGTGTGCGTGAAGAACGGCGACACCGTCACCGCCGGCGCGATCCTGGCTAAGGCGAACAGGACCTCGGTGATGCAGGCCATCGCCTCCGTCCACGAGGTCCTGGAGGAGATCGACGGTCAGCTCCAGAAAGCCCGTGACGCCAAAGCCGACGGTTACCTCACCGCCCCTGTGGCGGGAACCGTGAAGGAGGTCTACGCCCAGGCCGGAGAAAAGGTCATGGACGTGATGAACGAATACGGCGCCCTGATGCTCCTGAGCCTGGATGGGCGCATGGCGGTCCAGATCCCGGCGGCGGAGGGCCTGTCCATGGGCGGCTCAGTCACCGTCACCCTGCCCGACGGGACAGCGCTCCTCGGCCAGGTATCCTTCCTGGAGGAGGGGGTCGCCACGGTGGTCGTGGTGGACCGGGGCTATGCCGTGGGGACCCAGGTGTCTGTGGCGGCCGAGGACGGGACTCTGCTGGGCAGCGGTCCCCTGTACGTCCACAAAGCCCTGCACATCACGGGGTATCTGGGCACCGTGGCCCGCATCTATCGGAACGAGGGGAGCGTCGTCAACGAGGGCTACGCGCTGATCGGCCTCGTCGACACGGCGGATCTGGCGGAGTATCAGGCCCTGCTCCAGCAGCGGGTCGAATACGAGCAGGAGCTCAAGACCCTGTTCGAACTCTATGAGGACGGCTACGTCCACGCCCCCTGCGACGGCGTGGTGAGCGGCCTCTCCGATACGCTCACCTATGCTTCCCTGGCGGATATGACCGCGGGCCTCATCGTCCGGCAGCTGGCCACGGGCCCCGCCGACGCAGAGCCCCAGACGTATATCCATTATGTGGGCGAGGTCCTGGAGAACACGGGCGGGCTCCTGTCCCTGAACGTCTCCGCGATCCCGGTGAACGTCACGGATTACAGCACCATGCCCGCCCTGTCCGGCGCCACCATGACGGGCACCTACACCATTCCCGGCTCCTCGCCCATCTATCTGCTGGACAGCGGCTGGCATCAGATCAGCGCCGAAGACATCCTGGCGGGGGATAAGGTGCTGTTCACCTTCGATCAGAACGGGAGCCTGGTTTGGGTGATCGTGCAGCATACGGCGGCCAGCGCCACCCCCTCACCCACCCCTACTCCCTCACCCACACCTACCCCCACCCCCGACGGGTCCTCCCAGCCTTCCGGCACGCCGGGGCCCGGGGAGAGCCCCCGCCCGTCCCCTTCGGCAGGGACCGGCGGCAGCGGCCACCTCGGCGGCGGAGGCAGCATCCGCATCCCCTCCTCCGGCAAGACCGGCGCCACCGACACGAAGAAGCCTACCTACACCGTGGCAAAGCAGACGCTTTGCACCGTGACGCCTCAGGAAAAGATGCTGATCACCGTGCCCATCGACGAACTGGACGTCCTGTCCCTGTCCCTGGGCCAACAGGCCGATCTGTATCTGGACGCTCTGCCCGCCACCAGCTTCACTGCCACCGTCACCGAGATCGACCCGGAGGGTGAGAACAGCGGCGGCAACACCAAGTATTCCGTCACGCTGGCCCTGGATCGGACGGCCCAGCTCTATCCCGGCATGAACGGCACGGTCTGCTTCCCCCGGGCCCAGCGGCAGCATGTCCCCACGGTGCCCCTGGCCGTTTTGGAGGAGGACGGCAGCCAGATCCTCGTCTATACGGCGTATGACGCGGAGACGGACCAACTTCTTTCTCCCGTGGAGGTCCAGACGGGCCTTTCCGACGGCACCGACGTGGAGATACTCTCCGGCCTTTCGGTAGGCGACGATTACTGCTACCGATACGCCGACGCCATCTCCTATGTGACGGAGGAATAGATCAGTCCCGTTCTTGCCAGAACAAAGGGGCGGCATACGCAAAAAAATGCGGAGCTCGTTAAGAGCTCCGCTTGCGGTATACAGGGGAGGGTTACGGCTCGTAGACGCCGTCGATGATCTCGAAGCCCTTCTCATTGAGGGACTTCTCCACCCAGGCGCGGTTGGCGGTGCCGTTGCGGGCCGCGATCAGCTTCTTCTCGTCGGCCTCCTGGAACTTGCGGGCCTCCACCAGGATGGAAGCGGCGTCCTTGCGGGGGATGCAGATGATGCCGTCGGGGTCGGCCAGAATGATGTCGCCGGGGTTCACGCTGATGCCGCCGCAGGAGATGGGCACGTTGATCTCACCGGGGCCCTCCTTGTAGGGGCCGCCCGGGGTGGTGCCGGTGCAGTACACGGGGAAGTCCCACTTGCCGATCTCGTCGATGTCGCGGATGGGACCGTCCAGGATGATGCCGGCCACCTTCTTGGTGAGGTACAGGTAGGCCATCATGACCTCGCCCATGAGGGCACGGGTGTCGTCCTCTTCGTTGGAGACCACCAGCACGTCGCCCTCGTGGCAGAAGTTGAGGGCCGCGTGGAGGGTCAGGTTGTCGCCGGCGCGGCACTTGACCGTGTAGGCGGGGCCGGCCATCATCTGGGCCTTGGGACTGCTGACGAGCTTGATGCGGGGGTTCATGGCGCAGCTCCTTCCCATCACGTCCGCGGTGTTGGACGCGGGGATCTGCTTGAAGGCTTCCACCAGCTCGGGATCGGGCATGTTCCGCTGAAGATAGATTCGCTTTCCGACTGACATAAGTTTTCCTCCCTTTTCAAAACTTGATGTGATTACCGATCGGGTCAGTTTCCTTTTACACTGTTATTGTACATGCCTTTCTCCCATAAATCCAACAGAGATAATTCCGCTTTCCCACAAACAATCTTTGTGAAGGCAAGGATCAGAGCGAAAGGCACAGCGTCAGCAATAGAGAAGATCCCCCGGCAAAGCCAGGGGATCATGATTTCAGGGCCGACACTCTTTTGGACCGTCCCTCGAGTCAGGGGACGGATATGGTTCATACCACGGAGGGTTCGGTGAACAGGTTGCCCTCGGCAAAGCGAGAGAGCTTGAGCCGAGAAGCGTCGATGGTGGGTTCGAGGCCCAGGATCATCTCGGACATGACGGTACCCGTGACGGGGCCGAACATGAAGCCGTGGCCGCTGAAGCCAACGGCCAGGTAAAAGCCCTCGATGCCATCCGCCTTGTCGTAGATGGGCTGGCGGTCCGGGGACATGTTGTACAGGCCCGCCCACTGCCGGATGACGCGGAGCTTGCCGATGGCCGGCAGCACGTTGTCGATGGTCTTGGCCATTTCCTCCAGGAAGTGCCAGGAGGAGGTCCTTCTCAGGTCCCGGGGCTCTGAGGAGTCCGCGCGCCCCATGATGAAGGAGCCGTGGGGCGTCTGCTGCACGTACAGGTTCAGGTTGAAGGCCATGACCATGGGATCCTGCATGTGCTCCACAGGCTCGGTCACCAGGATCTGGTGCCGCTCCGAATAGAGAGGCAGATCCAGGCCCACCATCTTCGCGATGCCCTGGGACCAGGCGTTGGCGGCGTTGACCACGATGGGGGTCTCGATATAGCCCTTGTTGGTCTCCACGCCCACGACCCTGCCCTTCTCCGCCTTGATACCCGTGACCTCGGTGAAGGTGTTGAACTCCACGCCCAGGCGCTTGGCAGCCTTGTAGAAGGCGTCGGTGGTCTTATGGGGATTCAAAAAGCCGTCCTTGGGGCAATAGGCCGCGCCGGAAAGGACGTCTGTATTGAGGTGGGGCACCAGCTCCTTGGCCTCCGCCAGGCTGACCATGCGGGAAGGGATGCCGCAGGCGTGCTGGACCTCCACGTTCTTCTCGAACTGGATCAGCTCTTTTTCGGTGTCGGCGATCATGAGATATCCGCTCTGACGAAGCTCGATATCGCCGTCATATTCCAGGATCTCGTTGGCATGCTCATAGAATTCCGTGGAGAATTTGGACATGCGACAGTTCATCTCGGTGCCCCACTGCATTCGGAATCCCGCGCCGCAGGCGCCGGTGGAGCCGGAGCAGATGAAGCCCTTTTCCAGCACGACGATATTCTTCGCGCCGCGAACGGCCAGATTGTAGGCGATGGAGCAGCCGGACATGCCCGCGCCGATGATGACGATATCCGCTTTAGTCTTCATGCTTTTCGGCCTCCTCCGCGATAAGATGCAGTTTCACGCCGACCACCGGGGGACGGATGTTGTGGAACTTGAGGTCAGCCATGCTCTGGCCGGTGGCGTTGGCGATCTCCCGGAGCACCAGCTGCCCGCAGGTCTTGCCCTGGCAGGGGCCCATGCCCACACGGGTGATGCGCTTGATCTCATCGTAGGTCACATACCCTTGGGCGATGAGGTCCCGGATGTCCTTCAGCGTCACGTCGGAACAGCGGCAGATGATGGTGTTCTCGTCCATACGCTTACGCCTCCCTTCTGAAGTTCCTGAAGTCGTAGAGATATCGGCGATCCACCTCCAGGGTGACCACCGGCGTGCGATCAAAGGAAGGGGGATTCATGACCCGGACGACCTTGGCTTTGCAGATGGGCTGTCCGGCGCGATCCAGCCCCACCACCGTCTCGCCCGCCTGGGGCAGGGGCAGGAATTCGTAGGGGATGCGGAACTCCACGGTGTCGGCAGATTTAGAACCATCGACGATCATGATGGCGAGGCCTGGGCATTTCGCCACGCACACGCCGCAGCCGGTGCACCGATCTTCGTCCCGACATGGGATATTGTTTATGTCGTCGCCTATTTGGATCGCACCGGCGGGACAGGCGGTTTGACAGGGATTGCAGGGGATCTTCTGATAGCACTCCACCACCGCCACGGGGCCTTTATTGATCCTCTCCAGGGAGGGGAACTTCGTCATGACCATTTCACGGGAGGCCACGCCTGTTTTCTCAAACATATCCATTCCTCCTTACAGCTGGCTGATTTTCATCCCGGCACGGATCCGATCTCCCACGGGGCCGGATCTCAGGCCCTCGAGCTGCTTGAGATAGGCCTCTCTGCGCTGCTCGAAGTCCTCCGGCACGTGACCGAGTTTCGCGGCGGCACACAGCCCGGCCAGATACCCTTCCGCCATGGCGGAGCTGGCCTCCTCTATGCCGGAGGCGTCCCCCGCCACGAAGATGCCGGGGATGCTGGTCTCGCAGTTTTCGGTCCGCATGGGCACGAAACCGCTGAGCTGAGGGACGTATTTCATATCGACGCCCCGCATGGCCAGAAGTTCGTTCAAGGGGCTCAAGCCTACGGAGATGCACATGACGTCCACGTCATACCGCTTTTCGGTGCCGGGGATGGGTTGGAACCGATCGTCCACTTCGCATACCACAGCCGCCTCCAGGCAATCGGTGCCCATGGCCTCCTTGACCGTATGGGAGGTCAGGATGGGCACGCCCATCCGGGCAAGCTTGGAAGCGTGGACCAGATACGCGCCGATGCGCGGGGCAGCGTCCAGGACCGCCACCACCTCGATGCCGGCCTGCAGGAGCTGATAGCTCACGATCACGCCGATGTTGCCGGCGCCCACCATCAAAACGCGATCGCCGGGGCGGATGCCGTATACGTTCATCAGCGTCTGCACGGCGCCTGCGCCATAGATGCCCGGCAGATCGTTGTTGGGGAAGGCCAGGGACTTCTCATAGGCGCCGGTGGCACAGATGATGGACCGAGCTCTGACCTTGAAATACTCCTTCTCCTCCTTCAACACGGTGACCACGTTGTCCTCGTAGAAACCCACGGCGGTGGCGTTGAGCATGATCTCGATCTGATCGCCGTATGCTTCGATCTTGGAAAGAAGGATGCCTGCGATGTCCACGCCCCGGTGGGAGGCGTACTGGCTCTCCGAACCGAAGAACATGTGGGTCTGTTTGATAAGCTGTCCGCCGGGTCTGAAGCTGCGCTCCAGGACGAGGACCCTGGCGCCGGACGATGCCGCGGAGATGGCTGCGCACAGACCCGCAGGGCCGGAACCGATGATAAGCAGTTCGACTTCTTTCATTGGATCTTCCCCTTTCCTTCCTGGGTCTCGACCCGCATCCCTTCCCGGAGGAGGGTGATGCAGGTGCGCACGTTGGGCTCTCCGTCCACGACCATCTGGCAGGAAGCGCAGTTGCCGATGGCGCAGTAGAACCCCCGGGGACGATGCTTTTCCAGGCTCCTCGCCAGCACCTTTACCCCTGCAGCATGAAGTGCGGCCGCAATGGTTTCGCCTTCGAAGCCCGTCATGGGCTGTCCGTTGAAGGTGAAATGGATCTCCTTACCGCGGTCAAAGGTAAGGATCGGATGTTGGTCAATCCTCATTTCCACATGTCCTTTCATAATAATGATGAATTATCCCTTCTCGCACGAAGAAAGCCAATCCGATCATGGCTTTCTTCCAATGAGTCAATGATTTTTGGGTGTCCCTTCTTCCCTGTTCAGGGACAGCGGATCGTTTCCAAGGGGTCGATGGGTCCCCTGAAGCAGGGGCTCCCCCAGATGTCCTTCCGAAAGCGGCGAACGGGCGCGAGAAGCGCCGCCTTTCGGCCCTGTGATGACGAAACAAGCGTTTGACATAGCTCCATCTTTTCGACTCTTTTGCCAAAGAGTCAAGCCCACTTCCCGACCTTCGGATCGCCTATAAAAACAGCGCAATATAACCATAGATAATTTAGCATATCCTGCTGTCGATGTCAACGAAGAGAAAGGGCCGACAGGGGCCGAACAGCCCATCCGGTTTCGCTGCAAAACGAACGCTGCTCCCCCGGCAAAGCCAGGGGAGCAGCACGATGGTATTGGAAGAATGGAGCTTACGGTTCCGCGGGGGCATCGGTGATGGCGGGGGTGGCGGGAGGATCGGTGATGGCGGGGGTGGCGGGAGGATCGGTGATGGCGGGGGTGGCGGTGGGCACGGGCTGGCCGTTGATCTCAGCCACCAGACCGTTGAAGATGCCCTCGCACATGCGGTCGATGAACACCTCGTCGTGGAGGTTGGTATAGTCCTGCTCGTTCTCCCAGTTGCCCAGGAGGTACGCCACGCAGGGGCAGCCGCATTTGTCGGCCACGGCATCGTCCTCCACCTGGACGCCGTTCTTCTTGTTGCTCTGTTTCTTCATGCCGGTGGCCAGCACGTAGGCATCGATCATCTTCTGGCCGAAGGCCTTGTTCTTCTTAGTGGCCTTCACATAGCAGGCGGAGGTCTTGGCGTTGATATAGTTGCACTTGAGGCGGACCACATAGGTGCAGCCGGCCTCCCGGAAGATCTTGGCCCGGGTGCTGTCCTCCACCTTGCCCTTGTCCTCCTCGGTCCGGCCCAGGACCACCTTGGCGCCCTGGCTCTCCAGATACCTCTTGAGATGGTTCGCCAGGATCAGGTTGTTCTCCGCTTCCTCGGGCCGCTTGGTGTTGTCACGGCAGGGGTCGATGCCGATGATCTGGCCGTAGAGGGGCGCGGAGATGTCCTGGGAAGGATCGGCGGTCACGTAGACCGTGGGCTCCGGGGTGGGGGGGGACGCCACGGGCGTGCCCAAAGCGGGGGTCTCCTTCACCTCCGGCGTGGGCGTGGGCAGAAGCTCGTCCTTGGGCTCCCGGGAGGGCTCCACGGTGGGCGTGGTCATGACCTCTTCCTGGACGGTGGTGCGCATGGCCTTCACCACGCCGGGACCGTTCTTGATGGCCCAGGAGATGCCCAGATACAACCCCGCCAGCAGCGCCAGGCACACCAGGCAAAACAGGCTGAACCCGATGGGATTGCCGATGCGAAGGATCCTTCTTCTCTTTTTGATCTGTTTCATGGTCGTTCCTTTTCCTTTTGGGATGGTGCCATTGTATCATCTTGTGGGGGCTCTGTCTGTCGAAATGCAAAAGGTTAACAAAAAAGATAAAATAAAAACGAGTTTGCGGGGACAAGGCGGGCAAAATGTGGTATAGTTTTCCTGATATGGAAGACATGCCGTCCAACTGCACATCCCTTCGGTCCGTGTGTTTCACCGGCCACAGGGAGCTGCCGCCCGTCCGATCCGCCGAATACCGCCAGCTGGTGGCGGGGACGGAAGCGGCTGTTCGTCGTGCCATAGCGCAGGGGGCGCGGCGGTTCTGCTGCGGCGGGGCCGAGGGCTTCGACCTGTTGGCGGGGAAGCTGGTGCTGCTGGAGCAGAAACGGCACCTCGATATCCAGCTGGTGCTGCTGCTCCCCTACACGGGCTTTGGGGAATCCTTCGCCGCCGGGGACAGGGCTGAGCTTCTGCGGCAAAAGAAGGCGGCCGAGGAGGTGCTGTACCTCTCCAACCACTACTTCTCCGGGTGCATGGCCCTCCGAAACCGGCAGCTGGTGGAGAACGCGGACCTGTGCATCGCCTACCTCAAGCGCGCCCCCAGCGGCACCGCCCAGACCGTGGGGTTTGCCAAGGAGAAGGGGATCGAAATCGTCTACGTATAAAAAAGACCGGCGGACCGGTCTTTTTTATTATCTACACAAGCGCGGTGTAGCCGCGCTCACGCAATCTGCGAAGGAAGAACATGCGGCTTCTGATCCGTCAAATCCAGCGACATGCGCGGTGGATTTGACACTCTGCAGCTCTGGTCGCAATCATAGATTGCTCCCCGCTCCGCTACAAACGTGCCACAGGCACGTTTGTTTAACGCATCGCGTGCCCGGTGGGCCCAAAGGGCCATAGGCAAGAGCTGGAAGCGGAGCGAAGGCGGAGCCTCAGTTTGGTGAATCCATACGGATTCGCCAAACTGAATCATTTTTTCGGTGCGGGGGGTGGCGTGGCATTGACGAACTCCACCTCCAAGGGCACGTCCTCGATGGTCCAGTTGTCCGTGTAGGGCGCTGACCCCGGTGCAAGGCCGGTGACCACCTTGGGCGGCTCGGCCAGCTTCAGCTGCTCCCGGATGGCCTTGGTCTCCATATCGCTCTTGCTGCCCTGGCGGATCTCCACCTCCGTGCCGTAGGCGCAGTTATAAAAGATCCAGCGGGCGTCGGGCACGGGCAGGCGGATGCAGCCGTGGCTGTCCTGCGAGCCCAGCTTCAGATACTTGTCTATGTACACGCTGTTCAGGTCCTTCTGTCCGTTCCGGGCGCCCCGATGGTAGACCACGGAATGGAAGTAGGTCCGGGACACGATCAGCGTCCAGTACTGGGCCGAAAAGTCGCCGCTGGCAAAGGTGCCGAAGCGGAGGCGGCACTCCTTCAGGGGGAAGGTGCCGATCTTGGTGAGACCGTTCTTGGCGCTGCCGGTGGAGCAGAGCATGTACCGGACGGGCACGGTGTACTCGCCGTTGGCGTCCTTCTTGAAGGCCATGACTACCTGCCAGGTCACGTCCACGATGAGCTTATAGGTGTCCGGGGCCGGATAGCCCTTGGGCATGATGGGATCGACGCCCTCCGTCTCATAGTAGCTGTCCTCCAGCCCCCCCACCAGCTCCTCGAAGGTCATGTTCACCGTGGGCGCATAGTAGGAGAAGGGGATGGGCGAGGCCGTGGGCGTGGGCGTGGGCAGGGGCGTGGCGGTGGGCGTAGGGCTGGGCTGGGGCGTCAGCGTGGGCGCGGGGGTGTTGGCCGCCACCACCAGGGTCTGCCGCTGGGGCTCTTCCGTAGGCGCAGCTGTCAGCGGGGCCTGGGTGGGCCCCGCCGTGGGGATGCTTTCCGATTGTATGGCCTGGGCCGTTTCCTTGGGTCCGCAGGCCCCCATGAGGAGGCACAGAGCAGCCAGCAGGACGGCGCAGGAGCGTTTCAGGTTCACCGTTTGACTTCCTTTGGTTAAAAATCGTGGGTATTGTACCACGGCAGAACGGCCCCCACAAGCCAAATCCTGTCAAATTCCTGCAAAATATCTATGAACTCAGGCGATTTCGGCCTTCGCCGCCTCGACAGCTTTCGTCAGCTGGTCGGCGCAGGAGGTGAAGTTGGGGCCGCAGGTGTTGCCCTTGAGCAGGGCGATGACCTGATCCGCGTCCATACCCTCCACCAGCTTGCCGATGGCCTTCAGGTTGCCGTTGCAGCCGCCGGTGAAGACCACGTTGTGGAGCTTGCCCTCCTCCAGGTCGAAGTTGATCTCGCTGGAACAGACATTCTTGGTTTTGTAACGATAGTGCATAGGTTTATTTCCTTTCTGTTGATTCTGATATGATATCGGCTTGCGCCGGAGTCGGCTTCTCCTTCCGCCCCCAGCTCATGATCCACCGGTGCCAGGGCTTCTCCCAGAAATAGGTGAGCACCGTCGCCAGCAGAAGCGACAGGCCCAGGGCCTCCACCGTCAGGAAGATCTGCATCTTGGTCCCCGCCGCGGCCACGTCCGCCCCGCTTTGGAAGCCCAAACTCATGCGCAAGAGCACGATCAGCCGCTGGTGATAGAGGTACAGGTTATAGGAGATGGCCCCCAGGAATCGGGCTACCGGGTTGGAGAACAGCCATCGGAGGGGCTTTAGGGACAGGGCCGCGCTGAGGAGGAACAGGGTGAAGCACAGGGACAGGCCGATCCGGTTTTCCAGCTGCCAGATCTGCTTGTCCTCCCGATACATCTGGGCGGACACGATCTCGTTGCGGATGAGCACCGCGCCCACGATGGCCAGAGCCGTGAAGAATACCCCCCACAGCCGCTTATAGGGGACCTTCACGCAGTACAGCGTGAAGAGGTAGGCGGCCAGCATACCGTTGGCGAACACGGGCAGGAAGGTGGGCAGCTGGTTCACCTGCATGTTGATGGGCTGCTGCTTCAGGGCGTACTGGTAGATGAACAGGGCCCCGAAGCCCGTCAGCGTCCCCCAAAAGAGCAGGGGGCTCTTGCGGAACAGCTTTACGAGCAGGGGGAACAGCACGTAGAACTGCACCTCCAGCCCCACGGTCCACAGCACCCCGTTGATGGGGGCGTAGACGTAGGTGTCCGCCCGGAACATGTGGGTGAATGGGTGAAAGTCAGGTGGGAAATGAGGTCCCGGACGGCATAGGAGACCGTGGGGTAGTGGTTCCAATAGATCTGGAATCCAAAGGAAATGAGGACCGCCAGCAGGTAGCTGGGGTAGATCCGTGCAAAGCGCTTCTTGTAGAAGGTGCAGGCGTCGTCCACTCCCTCGCCGAGAAGCATGGACCGGGCGATGGGCAGCGTCAAACAGAAAGCGGACAGGAGCACCATCATGTCCACGAAGATGTAGCCCACCCAGCGGATATGGCTGGGGGTCAGGTTGGTGATGCCCAAAAAGCTCAGCCAGGGCGTGACCACAGCACCATGAGCACGGTGAGGCCGCGGATGCCGTCCACTACGTCCACGTGGCGGTAGTCCAGATCCATATCCAGGCTGAACCGGCTATGCTGTTTGCCCTGTTCCTGCTCCATGTCGCTCCTTTCCCGCACATATTCCCTTAGTATACCCCATTATAGCAATATCCGCCGGGGATTGCAAGAAGGGCCGGGAGCGTGTATACTGTTGCTGTAGCAACAAAAAAAGGAGCCGCCTATGGACACCATCTCCCTCTCCCCCGCCCTGTTGTCAGCGTCGCTGTTCGCCGGATTGGACCCCAACGACGTGGCCGGGTTTTTGAAAAGCGCCTGGTGCAAATTGGACAGCTTCCCCCGGGGGGCCATGCTGCTCTCCCAGGGGGATCGGGTCACCGCCGCGGGGGTGCTCCTGTCCGGCAAGATCAAGGCCTATCGGCTGAACCGGCAGGGGGAGGAAAACCTGCAGAGCGTGCTTAGCCCCGGCAGCATGTTCGGGGACATGCTCATGGCCACGGACAACGGCAAGAGCCCCGTCACCGTGGAGGCCCTGGAGGACGCCCGAGTGCTGTTCGTGCCCTTCGAGAGCATCATGGAGGCCACCGGCGACTTCGGCAACCGGCTTCGGATCAACCTGCTCCACGAGCTCTCCGCCCGCTACTGGGCGTTGAACCGGAAGGTCCGGTACCTCTCCGAGCGCTCCCTTAGGGGCCGGATCGCCCTGTTCCTCCTGGACGCGGCCCGGGATCAGGGCGGCCCCACCTTCACCCTCAACATGACCCGGGAATCCATGGCGTCCCTCTTGGGCGTGAACCGCAGCGCCCTCTCCCGGGAGCTTTCCCGCATGGAAAAAGACGGCCTGCTGGCCGTCTATCGGGGCTCCTTCCGACTCTTGGACCGGGAGGGGCTGGAAAGCTGCATCGGTTAATCCGTGCGTACGATCTTATAGTCCTTTTCATCGCTGCCGGTGAGAGTGACGTACGCCTCCTCGCCGAAGACGCATTCCAGGGAGTTAGTCCAGCGCATTCTGTTCCCGTCCAATACGCATAGCCGAAAGCTTACCCCCATCTCCGTCTCCTCATACCGCCAGGGTCCTGCGGAGCCTTGCTCCAGCTCAAAGAACGTCTCCTGTCCCCGGGCAAAGGGGGTGTTATCGGCGTTCATGCAGCTCCCCGCGTCGTGTTCGATGCGGTCGCCCCCATAATAGTACTGGCAGCTCAGGGCAGAAAACTCATCCTCCGTCTCGATCCGCACGTGGACTACGGCCGCTTCATGCCAATAGGGCTCACAGACGGATCTTGCCTTCAGGCCGGGAACGCCGTGGCAGAGGGCGTTGAACGCGGACCGTTTCCCGTGACGACTCAGAAAGTTCCTGGCCGCCTGCCCATATTTTGTATCCCCCACCAGCCGGGCGGCGGCGGGGGCGGCGGAGTCCCCCAGGTCCCAGAAGACGCCGGTATCCACCGACTCGAGGCTGCCTTGCTCATAGGCCCGGACATTGTAGTTCGCGATAAGGGCGTTGGTGTCGACCAGGCACAGGAGGCCGAACATACATACGAACAGGCCGCACAGGGCCCGGGTGATGTTCAGCTTCTTCCAATAGGCGCTAACGAGGGCCAGCAGGAAAGCGATCACCAGCAGGATCATGCCCCAGCTCGCGTACACCCGGTTGGGGGTCAGGCCGTAGGTCCGGATGTACAGGATCATCTTGGAGCAGGCCGTGGCCGCCAGAATGAGGCTGCAGAGGCACAGCACCGTCAGCAGGGCCTTGCGGACGCCCTCCCCCTGATCCTTCTTGGTGAACAGGCTGACAAAAAGATACAGCATCCCATTGATGGCGCAGACGGCGCAGAGCTGAAAGAAGCCCTCCCGAGCGTAGTCGGCGTAGGTGTAGCCCTTGGGCAGCACGCCGGTGAAGGCGGAGGTGTACAGGGGCCACTGGCTGAAGAAGAACAGGCCGTAGACCGCCAGCAGGGGGATCAGCATGGCGGCGCCGACGATCAGAGGCAGGAACCGGCGGCGGATGCGGAAGGCTGCCACGCTCTCCCGGTCCAGCACCCGGCTCATGCGATGTTCCCGGCTGCCGAAGAGGCAGCTCATGAGGAAGGCGGCCATGGCCACGGCCAGCAGGAGATACAGGAGGCGCTTACAGATCTCCTCCGGCAGGCTCTCGGAGAAGATGTCGTCGAGGAGCTTGGAGAAGGCTGCGTCGTACTGCAGCAGGTTCACCACGATCAGCAGGGGGATGAGCGCCAGCCCCAGCCCCAGCAGGAGCAGCAGAGCCGTCTTGAGCCAGTTCCGCCTGCCGCCCGAAAAGGCGGCGGTGAAGAAGGCGCTCAGCTTCGAGAAAGGCATGAGGATATCCGCCTTGAAGGCTTCGGGGACGAACATGTCCCCCAGCCGCTCCTCGGCGGAGTTGCCCCCGGCGCAGTAGACCCCGTAGCCCCACAGGAGCACCGCGAACCACCGGGCGAAGAAACGGACCGGGCCGTTGTCGGTCAAGAGGTGTGCGAGGAGGAACAGGAGCCCCACCGCCCAGGCGCCCCAGGCCCGCCGGCCCGCCCGGCCCTGGAAATGCCACAGGGTCAGGCCGTAGAGGACGATGCCGTAGACAAGGCCCAGCAGAGGGTGTTCGGAGATTTGGAACCGGCACACCAGGTAACCGAGGATCAGCAGTCCGAAGGCCAGCACCCGGTCCCGGACCGGCACGGGGGGCTTTTGGGGTATGGGAGGCTCCGGCGCGGCCGTTTGCTGCACCGTCAGGTTCGTATTCAATTCTTCCATGTCAGGTTTCCTCTCTGTATTCGAGAATGTCGCCGGGGGTGCAGTTAAGCTCCCGGCAGATGGCGTCCAGGGTGGAGAAGCGGACGGCCTTGGCTTTGTTGTTCTTCAGGATAGACAGGTTGGCGATGGTGATGCCCACCCGGTCGGAGAGCTCGTTGAGGCTCATGCGGCGCTTGGCCATCATCACGTCCAGATTCACTTCGATCATGGCGCTCCCCTCCCTTCAGATGGTGAAGTCGTTCTCGGCCTTCAGGGCCACAGCTTCCTCGATCACGTTCTTGACCACCCGCAGCACCAGGCCCAGGAAGCCCGCCACGAAGGCTGCCGCGTAATGAGCCGGGAAAAAGACCCTGGCGGTGATGAGGCACAGCGCCGCCTCGATGAAGCAGCACCAGGAGATGGTCCGAAGGCAAGAGACCGCTTTGTCCGTGAACACCAGGTGATTGCGGACCAGCAGCAACAGCTTCACCAGGAAGCCGTTGGCCACCCCCACGGGGATGAGCAGCAGGAAGTAGCGCAGAGCCATCCATTTGCGGGCGGTACCCTCGCCGAACAGGAACGTGTCGCCACGGACCACCAGGACCGTCAGCATCACGGCTATGGCGATGAGGCCGAGAAATCCTATCCCGCAGCAGACGAGGGACAGGGTCACGGAGGCGTTTTTGCTGATCTTGGGCATGTTTGGATCGCTCCTTTTTTCTTTCGTTGGTCTTACCATACCACCGTTTGCATCGTTTGTCAATCTATTTTTGTTGTTATTCGATAATTCTTTTCCGTTTATCGTGAGAAAACTTTTCTCTTGTGTTTGCGGGGAAAGGATGATATCATATATAAAATTTCGTCGTGGAAGAGAGAAACCTATGGAACTCATTACGGAAGCCCTGGAAAAGAACGCCAAATTCTTTCCCAACGAGGTGGCCCTGGTGGAGATCAACCCCGCCGCCCGCCCCGCCGCAGAGATGACCTGGCGGGAGTATACCCTCATCGAGCCCGGCGCCGAGGGCCGCTATCGCCGGGACATGACCTGGCGGGAGTTCGATACCAAGGCGAACCGGTTCGCCAACCTCCTCCTGACCCGAAACGTGAAGAAGGGCGACAAGGTGGGGATCCTCCTCATGAACGGCCTCGAATGGCTGCCCATCTACTTCGGCATATTGAAGACCGGGGCCCTGGCCGTACCCATGAACTACCGGTACACCGACGAGGAGATCGCCTACTGTGCGGACCTCGCTGAAGTCACCGTGCTGGTGTTCGGGCCGGAGTTCACGGAGCGGGTGGCCTCCGCCCTCCCCCGGCTCCCCCGGGTGAAGACCCTGTTCTACGCGGGCGAGGACGTGCCCGCCTTCGCCGACAGCTACGACAGGCTGGTGGAGTTCTGTTCCAGCCGGGCCCCCGCCGTGGAGCTCACGGAGGACGACGACGCGGCCATCTACTTCTCCTCCGGCACCACGGGCTTCCCCAAGGCCATCCTCCACGCCCACCGGGCGCTGATGCACGCCGCAATTTGCGAGCAGAAGCACCATCAGCAGACCCACTCCGACGTGTTCCTCTGCATCCCGCCCCTTTACCATACCGGCGCCAAGATGCACTGGTTCGGGAGCCTCCTCTCCGGCAGTCGGGCGGTGCTCCTTCGGGGCGTGCGGCCCGACTGGGTGCTCCAGACCGTCAGCGAAGAGAAGTGCACCATCGTATGGCTGTTGGTGCCCTGGGTCCAGGATATCCTGGACGCTCTCGATTCCGGCGCCCTGAAGCTCAGCGACTACGAGCTCAGCCAGTGGCGGCTCATGCACATCGGCGCCCAGCCCGTGCCCCCCTCCCTGGTGCGGCGGTGGCTGAAGGTGTTCCCCAAGCATCAGTACGACGTGAACTACGGGCTTTCCGAGTCCATCGGCCCGGGCTGCGTGCACCTTGGGATGGAGAACCTCCACAAGCTTGGGGCCATCGGCAAGGCCGGCTACGGCTGGCAGATCCGGGTGGTCGACGACAAGAACGAGGACACCGCCCCCGACCAGGTGGGTGAGCTCCTGGTGAAGGGCCCGGGGGTCATGAAGTGCTACTACCGGAACCCCAAGGCCACCGAGGAATCGTTCCTGGGGGATTGGCTTCGGACCGGGGATATGGCGAAGATGGACGCGGACGGGTTCGTGTACCTGGTGGACCGGAAGAAGGACGTGATCATCTCCGGCGGCGAGAACCTGTACCCGGTGCAGATCGAGGACTTTTTGCGGACCCACAACAAGATCAAGGACGTGGCGGTCATCGGCCTCCCCGACGAGCGGCTGGGCGAGATCGCGGCGGCCGTCATCGAAACGAAGGAGGGCGAAGCCCTCTCCGAGGCGGAGGTCAACGACTTCTGCCGGGCCCTGCCCCGGTATAAGCGGCCCCGGAAGCTGATCTTCGCCAAGGTGCCCCGGAACCCCACCGGCAAGATCGAAAAGCCCCTCCTCCGCGAGCGCTACGGCGCGACCCGGTTGGTGGAAGCACAGATGAAGGGTTAAGTTTGGTTGTTTGTTTTGCCGCTTTTTTCTCTTCCGTGAAGAGAAAAAAGCAGCGTAAAAAAGAGAAGCTTAAGAAGAATAATGGGAAGTGCAGCGCAAGCCATACTTCCCATTTGTGTTTCTTTTGAGGTGCCTTTTCTTTACAAAGAAAAGGCACGAAAGCTTTCGATCAATTCCTCTCTGAAATGCTCCTCAGCGACTCCCCGTTGAGCCAGCGAAGGAGCTGCTTGGGCGTGGCGGGCAGGGGGACGGTTTGGAACTCCGTGCGGCCCGGGACCATCTTGGTGTCGTCGTCGCTGGTGGCCCAGGTGACCCGACCCAGGACCGGCGCGTCCGAGGCGCGGATGTCCCCCTCCGGCAGCTCCGTGTGCTGTATGAGGATGGACGCCTCCCGATTGTCGGAGATCCAGCGGCCGAAGTTGGTGGTGGGCGCTTTCCAGAGCCAGCGGGTGCTGCCGTTTTTCTCGCCGCCCCGCTTTAGATACCCGTTGTACACGTCCTGGGTGCAGCGCATGAGCCAGATCACGTGGTAGCCCGCCCGCTGGAAGTGCTCGCACACGTCGAAAAAGCTGGCCTCCATCTGGCCTCCATCAGCAGCCCGTCCTGGAGCATCATGGCGAAGTGGTTCACCAGCACGTAGGCTTCGACGCTCACCCCGCCCACCTCCACCGGCACGTTCCGGCACTCGGGCGGCACCAGGCTCCGCCACTGGTCCTGCCAGTCAGCCGTGGAGGATTGGACGTAGGGCTCCTTCTTTCTTTTTAAAAAGTCAAACATGCGCTTTTCCTCCCTTTGTCAATAGCCCACAGCGAGGGCGAAGAGCAGCAGCCCCGCGGTGAGCAGCAGGTTCATAAGCTGGAACTTCCCGGAATACCGGGCCCACCGGCCATAGCTGGAGTCCACCAGGCCCAGGGAGATCAAGAGGCAGGGGTTGGTGGGATAGAACACGTTGCTGAACCCGTCTCCGAAGGCGAAGGCCAGGATACAGAGCTGGGCGCTGACGCCGAAGAACCCGGCCAGGGGCACGATCAGCGGGATCAGCAGAAAGGCTTTGGCGGAGCCGGAGGGGATAAAGAAGTTCAGTACCAGGCAGATGAGATAGATGAACAGCACCAGCGCCCCTCGAGGCATGCCGCCCGCCGCCGTCATGGCCATGCGGAGCAGGGAATCCAATATCTTCCCCTCCACCAGGGTGTAGCGGATGGAGGCCGCCATGAGGATCATGAGCACCGAGGGGGCGATGGCCACAAGCCCCGACAGGAAGGATTTCAGCAGCCCTTTCACGCCCATGCCCGCCGCCAGCACGGCCACGACGCCCGCCACCAGGAACATGATCGCCACGATGATCATGGTGAAGTCCCGAAGGGCCGGGATGAACCCGGAGGACAGCACCAGAACGATGCCCGCCCCCAGAATCAGCGCGAACAGGAGCAGCCCCCGATCCATGCGCCTGTCGGGCACATGGTCCCCCGCTGCGGCGCCGGACCCCTTCTCCGGCAACCGTTTCGCGTGGAAGCGGATGAAGCCAAGGAGCAGAGCATAGATGCAAACGAATGACAGGAGCCGCATCCAGATGCCGCTGAACATGGGGAGCCCCGCCAGCGTCTGAGCGACGCCGATGGTGAAGGGATTGGCCACCCCTGCGGCGAACCCGCACCCTGCGGCCAGGAGACTCATGGCCACGCCGGTGAGCACGTCCCACCCAAGGCCCACGGCCAAGGCCGTGACGATGGGCACCAGGGGCACCACCTCCTCGAAGGAACCCACCAGGGAGCCCATGGCCATGAAGAACAGAACGAGCACCGCCATGAGCCGGTAGCGGACCGCGCCGAAGCGGTGGACCAGCTTCTGGAGCATGTAGCCCATGAGCCCGCACTCGTTGAGGGCGTTGAACACGCCGCCGATGACCAGCAGGAAAGCGATGACCGCGATCAGGGCCCCGGAGCCCTCGGCCCCCAGCACCAGGAAGGGGGACAGCAGCCATTTCCAGAAGGGCAGCCCGCCCTCCACGTCCCGGAACCCGGCCTGGGTGTCGATGATGGTGTGGTCCGCTTCGTCCACGGTCCGGGCGTACTCGCCTCCGGGGACCAGGAAGGTCAGGGCATAGGTCACCACCATGAGCAGAAAGATGATGACGATAGCCGTCAGAAAGCTTTTGGCGCTGATGTTCAGGCTGTTTTTCTTCTCCATGATCGCTTCCTTCCCCCGTTTGCCCGCCGCCAAAGCGGCGTTCCGGGATCGATGGTCTCTACGGCTATAGTATACCGGGCTTATCCCCTCCTTGGCAAGAGAGGATTCCTTCATCGACCCCTGTCCTCGCAAAGTTTTTGCGGGAAAAGGGGATCGTCTCGAACCGATTTATCCAGGGGTGGCGGAAAACTATTGTGTTTTCAACAGTTTTGTACTACTATAAGTATGACCTCGATTTCGGTTTTTCGACAAAGATTCTTTGTACAGGAGGCATCTATGGAGCTGGTCAGCCTTTACTATTTCACCGAGCTCGCCAAGGATCTGCATATGACCCGGACGGCGGAGCGGCTGTATGTTTCCCAGCAGACGCTGAGCAACCATATCGCCCGGCTCGAGAGCTACTACGGCACGCCGCTCCTCTATCGCAAGCCCGCCCTGGCGTTGACCCCTGCCGGGGAGTATGTCCTCTCCTCCGCCAAGACCATTTTGAACGAGGAAGCCAATCTGAAGGCCATCCTGTCCGACATCGAACAGCAGGAGCGGGGCATCCTGCGCTTTGGGGCCAGCACGCTGCGCATGAACACCAGCTTGCCCCATATCATGCCCCAGTTCTCCCAGCGCTTCCCCAAGGTGGAGATACGGCTCACGGACACCATCTCCTCGGAGCTGACGGAGCTGGTGCTGGACGGGGAGCTGGACATGGCCCTCACCGTAGCCAGCAAGGCGGACGCCCGGCTGACGGAGGACCATATGATGGACGACCAGGTATACCTGTGCGTGGCCGATTCCCTGCTGCAGGCGTACTACGGGGAGGAAACGGCGTCGCTGAAGGCCTGCTCCGCCAACGGAGTGGACCTGGGCAACTTCTCCCGTCTTCCCTTCTGCCTGCTGGAGAACCGGGTCGGAGAGAAGATCAAGGAATGCTTTGCCGAGGCCCAGGTCACGCCCTGGGCCTATATCACCAGCACCTACACCCACATCAGCGCCTCCGTCTGCTTCCAGCGGCTGGCCGCCGCCTTCATCCCCCACATCTGCCTGGCGGAGCAACGCAAGGAGATACCGGACGACATCAACATCTTCCCCCTGCTCCATAACGGGCGGCCCCTGCTCCAGCAGGTGAATCTGATCCGCCTGCGGGAACGGTTCCTCCCCCGCCCTCACCGATATTTCCAGGATCTGCTGGCTGACTACCTCAGGGCCATCGAGCGGGTCCAGCTGGAACGCATCGTATAACAAAAGAGGGGCGCGTCAGCGCCCCGTTTGTTTCCCGTACATCGTCTGTCCTTCCCTTTTATTTCTCGCCTGCCAGATGCTTTCGGGCGTCCGCCTCCAGCTCCGTATAGGTGGGATAGCTGGCCTGGTGCTCGTCGAAAAACCGCTTCAGCCCTTCGTTTATCGCTCCCATCTCCTCCACGGCGTTCATGGCATGGTCGGAAGCGCAGATCTTCCCGACGACGGTAGAACACATGATCTTATAGACCCGATAGCACAGCTTCCGATACTTTTCGCTGTGATAGTCCTTATCGGAGGACGGCAGGATCTCATGCCCGGCGTCCTCTATGGCCTGATACCCTTCGATATTGGCGTCGATGATCCGGTTGAGATAGGCTTTGTCCCGGCTGATCCTTTTTAGATCCCCGTCGCAGTGATAGCAGGCGAACCCGATGGGCATCACGAAGGCCGCATGGCAGAGGAGATAATCCTCCATGTTGGGCTGGTAGATGGCCTTGATCTTGGTCCCATCGAAAATGCTGCGGATCAAATCTTCGTTGCCGGGATCGTCCCGCAGCTGCCCGATGGTGATCTTTTTCAGGGAGAAGGATACGACCCTGTCCGGTTCCCGGTGCCCGGCCGCCATATAGAACCCGAACAGCACGTTCTTGCCTTTCAGCTTTTCTCGATAGGCCGGGGCGCAGGGATCGTTGCCGATAAGGGCGATGTTCTCCGACGCGTTGTTCAGCAGGGCCGGAATGACGCTGTCCAGCTGGGTGTATCGCATGACCACGAAGATCACGTCGTAGGCGTCGTCCCTTTTCAGCTCCCGGATGACGGGGATGGGCCAGGTCCTCTTCTTCGGAAAGAATGCCGATTTGACGGTCAAACCGTGCTTCTCTAGGGTATCCGCCCATCCACCTCTCGCGAGGAGGGTGACGTCCTTGCCGGAAGCATACAGGTCTGCCGCCAGGTTCGTGCCGATCACCCCGGCGCCGTAGACAAGAATCCTCATGATCGATCCTCCTGTTCACTGCTGTCGTCTAAAAAGTATACTTGAGCGACGCGAATCTTGTCAATCCGATGACAAAAACGGAGGAGTTGTCTCCTCCGTCTTTCCATTCTGTCAGGAAGGGTTTCCTGAGACGCCGTTTGTATGATCGGTCCGTATCCCTCCTTTGGCTGCGCCGCATTGGCCGCAGGAGGCGCAATCGCGGCAGGCGCCGCAGGAGGCGCAGTTGCCGCCGCAGGGGGCCTTGCCCGCCCTGCGGTCCCGGACCATGACGCGGATCAGCCCCGCCACGATCAGCACGATGGCGACGATAAGGGCGATATTGACGAGATTGTCCGAAAGCCAGGACAGCATAGGATCACTTCCTTTGTGAGAGGGCAGCGCGGCGAGAACGGAAGGCTGTGTCCCCGCCGCGCTGCCGTTGGAGGGAAGAAGTGAGGGGAATCACTTCACGGTCAGTTTCTGGGCTTCCTTATAGGGCTTGAAGAGCTGCCAGCAGAGCAGAGCCAGCATCACGAGGGCCAGAACGAGGCCCACGATGTTCATGCCGCCTGCGAAGAGCCGGCCCACCTGCCAGACGATGAAGGCTATGACCCAGGCGAAGCCGCACTGATAGGCGATGGCGAACCAGGTCCACTTGGGACTGTTCATCTCTCGCTTGATGGCGCCGATGGCCGCGAAGCAGGGGGCGCACAGGAGGTTGAAGATCATGAAGGCGAAGGCCGCCAGCTTCCCGTGGCCGCCGGAGAAGGCGTTGAAGTCGTCGGCCACCCGATCCCAGATCTGGTCGCCGTTCTCCTCCAGCTCTTCCTCGCCCTCCTGGTCGTCATAGGCGTACATGATGCCGAAGTTGGCTACGACCTCCTCCTTGGCCACGAGACCGGTGACCGTGGCGGCGGTGGGCTTCCAGTCGCCGAAGCCCAGGGGCTTGAACACGACGGAGGCAGGCTGGGCGATGCGGGCCAGGATGGAGTCGTCCATGGGCTCCACCTCGTCCTCGGGGATGCCCATGCGGTCGGCCACCTGGGCCACGTACTCGTCGGTGACCAGGTCCTCGTCCTCATAGAGGGCGTCCACCATGCCGAAGGTGCCGTTGACGGAGCCGAAGCTGGTCAGGAACCAGATGACGATGGAGGAGATGACGATGACGGTGCCGGCCCGCTTGATGAAGGACCAGCCCCGCTCCCAGGTGCCCCGGAGGACGTTGCCCCAGGCGGGCAGGTGGTAGGCCGGAAGCTCCATGACGAAGGGAGCCGGGTCGCCGGCAAACATCTTGGTCTTCTTCAGCATGATGCCGGAGACGACGATGGCCGCCACGCCGATGAAGTAGGCGGAGACCGCGATCCAGGTGCTGCCGCCGAAGAGGGCGCCGGCGATGAGGCCGATGATAGGCATCTTGGCGCCGCAGGGCATGAAGGTGGTGGTCATGATAGTCATGCGGCGGTCACGCTCGTTTTCTATGGTACGAGACGCCATGACGCCGGGGATGCCGCAGCCGGTGCCCACCAGCATGGGGATGAAGCTCTTGCCGGAGAGGCCGAAGCGGCGGAAGATACGGTCCATGATGAAGGCGATACGGGCCATGTAGCCGCAGTCCTCCAAAAGGCACAGCATAAGGAACAGGACCAGCATCTGGGGCACGAAGCCCAGCACCGCGCCCACGCCGGCGAATATGCCGTCGGAGATGAGACCCACCAGCCAGGGCGCCGCGCCCCAGCCCTCCAGGATGGCCCTTGAGCCGTCAGTGAGCCAGGCGCCGCCCAGCACGTCGTTGGCCCAGTCGGTGAGGAAGGTACCGATGGCGATGCCGCCGTCCGCGATGGACTTGCCCATGGCCAGGGCGTATACGAGGAACATGACCACCGCGAAGATGGGCAGGGCCAGGATGCGGTTCGTCACGATCCTGTCGATCTTATCGGAGACGGACAGCTGGCCCTTCCCCTTCTTTTTGTAGATGCCCTTGAGAGTCTCGCCGATATACACGTAGCGCTCGTTGGTGATGATGCTCTCCGCGTCGTCGTCCAGCTCCTTCTCCGCGGCGGCGATGTCCTTTTCGATGTGGGTGCGCACGTCGGCCGGGATCTTCAGCTGATCCATGACCTTCTCGTCCCGCTCGAATACCTTGATGGCGTACCACCGCTGCTGCTCCTCGGGCAGGTTGTGGACGGTAACCTCCTCGATGTGGGCGAGGGCATGCTCCACGGGGCCGGAGAAGGTGTGCTGGGGCACGGTCTTGCCGTTCTTGGCGGTCTCGATGGCAGCCAGAGCCGCTTCCTTCACGCCGTCGCCCTTGAGGGCGGAGATCTCCACGATCTTGCAGCCCAGCTGACGGGAGAGCTCCTTCACGTTGATGCTGTCCCCCGCCTTCTTGACCAGGTCCATCATGTTGAGGGCGATGACCACGGGGATGCCCAGCTCCGTGAGCTGGGTGGTGAGGTACAAATTGCGCTCCAGGTTGGTGGCGTCCACGATGTTCAAAATGGCGTCGGGCTTCTCCTCGATGAGGTAGTTCCGGGCCACCACTTCCTCCAGCGTGTAGGGAGAGAGGGAGTAGATGCCGGGCAGGTCGGTCAAGACGACCTCCTTGTCCACGATCAGCTTGCCCTCCTTCTTCTCCACGGTGACGCCGGGCCAGTTGCCCACGAACTGGTTGGACCCGGTCAGCTTGTTGAACAGGGTGGTCTTGCCGCTGTTGGGGTTGCCCGCCAGGGCGATGCGAATCTGTTTATTGTCCATACTGTCTCTGCTCCTTTACTCTACCTCGATCATCTCGGCGTCGGCCTTGCGGATCGAAAGCTCGTAGCCCCGGACGTTGACCTCCACCGGGTCCCCCAGGGGGGCCAGCTTCCGGACGTAAACCTCCACGCCCTTGGTAATGCCCATGTCCATGATCCGGCGCTTTACGGCGCCTTCGCCGTGGAGCTTGACCACCTTCACGGTGTCGCCCACAGAAACGTCTCTCAGTGTTTTCATCCTTGTTTCTCCTTTGCTTCCCTTTTTAAATCATTATTTTTCCGGCCATCTCCTTGCTGATGGCCACCCGGGATTCCTTGATCTTCACGATCAGGTTCCCGCCGATGGTGTTCAATACCGTGACCGTTCCGCCCGCCACGAAGCCCATGTCCTCCAGGTGCTTCTTCATCTCGGTGCTGCCGCCCACGCGCTTGATGACGGCTTCCTCGCCTGTGTCTGCCAGAACCAGTGGCATCATCGTCTTTCCCCCTCTCTCATGGGCCCTTTGCGGCTGTTAAATATCTCTAACCCACGGCCCATAAAAAGGGTTAGTGGCCGCTAACCTGCACGTAGTTTAACACCTTTAATTTTAGTTGTCAACCACTAACCTATGTTTATTCTGTTTTCCTTGCTTTTTTTCGGCAGGGATGGTATCCTTAGGCGAGGTGACGACTATGACCATTCATAAATCAGCGGAAGATTATCTGGAAGCCATGCTCATGCTGAAGGAAGAGCGGGGCTATATCCGTTCCATCGACGTGGCGGAGAAGCTGGGGGTGACCAAGCCCAGCGTCAGCTACGCCACCAAGCGCCTCCGGGAAAGCGGCTATATCACCCTTGACCCGGCGGGCATGATCGTGCTGCTGCCTCCGGGTCTCGAGATCGCGGAGCGCATGTACGAGCGCCACAAGCTCCTGACGGAGCTCCTCATGGGCCTGGGCGTGAGCCCGGACACCGCCCGGCGGGACGCCTGCGAGATCGAGCACGACCTCAGCGAGGAGACCTTCGACGCCATCCGCAAGCACGCCCGGCAGTATCGCTGAGGGGTTATACCGCTTTTTTGAAACTGTCCTATCAGGGAACAAGACTAAAGAAAAAACAGCAGCCGGCCTGCCTGGTTCAGCTGCTGTTCTTGTATGCTTGTTCTACACCATCTTCACGTGGGCGTAGGCCTTGGCCGTGTCGCTCTTGTCCGCCACGTACCAGTAGTCGCAGCTCTCACCCCCCATGGCGCAGGTGTGGGTCCGGATGAGCTTGGCGTGCATGAGCTCCGCCAACACATGGTCCGAGGCGCACATGTAGGGCAGCAGGTCCTCGTAGCCGTTCGTTTTGGCGTAGTCCGCCAGGGGGCAGCCCACCAGATCGAAGCACAATCCCTCGTCGGTGTTCCGGGGATTGACCCGCACCCGCCAGGTGTTGCCCCATTCTCCCTTGGCCTTCTTCTCCTCCACCAGCTTCGCATAGGGGGTGTAGCGCTTATAGAGGATGGACCGAAAGAGCTTCATCTGCCAGGGCCGGTTCAGATTCACCAGCTTCTTCACCGCGCCGTACCGGCGGGCCATGTCCCGGGCGATGTCCCGGATGGCCGCCCCGTCCATGCGATGGTCCGACGCTTCGTAGAAGGAGATGGCCAGGATAAACATATCCAGGTTGTAGGCCATCAGGTTCTCCGCCCCGCCGATGTCCGGGGCCATGGCGTGGAGGACGGGGTACAGCTCCTCTGCCCTATGGACGATGGCGTCCGCCTCCTTCGGGTACCGTTCCCGGGCATACCGGACGAATGCCTTTTTGATCATGTTCACCTTGCTGTTCGCCATGTCTAAGCCTCCTGTTTACTTCACGCAGCGGAAGATGCCCTCGGCGCGGACCGTATGGACCTCCACCTGAGTGTACAGGGTCTGAAGCCGCTTCGTCAAGCTCTCCTTCGTCTCAAAGGGCGGCGTGAAGAAGCCCTTGGGCACGTACATATGCTTGACGAACCAGTCGGTGCGGGGAAACTCCCCCGCGATATAGAAGCAGCCGCAGAAGACGCCGCCAGGTTTCAGCACCCGGCAGGTCTCCGAAAAGGCCCTGTCCTTGTCCGGGAAGGCGTGAAAGCCGTTGAGGGACAGGACCAGGTCGAAGCTCTCATCTTCAAAAGGCAGGGCGCCCACGTCCCCCTGGACGAAGGATACGTTAGATAGGCCCAGGGCCCCGGCCCGCTTTTTCGCGTTCTCCATCATATCCGCGGAGTAATCGAGGCAGGTCACCGCCGCCTGAGGCAGGGAGGCATAGAGAGGCATGGTCAGCACCCCCGTGCCCACCGGCACCTCCAGAAGCTTCCCGGAGAAATCTGTGGGGACAGGCGCCAGGGCGTCCTCCACCCATTTTTCCGCCAGCTCCTTATCGAGGCCCCAGACCAGGCTGTCCATCACCTTGCCCAGGAGCGTGGAGCGGGTGATGATGCCGTCGTACACGCTGGCCATGTCGCCCAGAGCCTTGTAGGAGCGCCGGATCTCGTCGTGCCGTGTCATAGTCCCTCCTTAAAAGTTATCTTTACGATTTTCATATTCACCAGGCTGTCGCAGAAGCGGATCATCAGCTTGTGAAAAAGGCTCACGTCCCGGTAGATGTCCCGATAGCCCCGCATGTAGCTTTTGGCGGTGACGGCCGCGAACCCATCGCTCCAGCCCCGGAGCTCTCCCTCGTCCTCCAGGGAGAAGAAGGCGTCCACGTCGGTGATCCCCGCCTCCTTGAGCCAGGTCTTGCGCATGAGCTTGGCGCCTCGCTCATTGCAGGCATCGAAGGCCAGGGCCCCGCCGGGGAATCGACGGGCCATGGCGTCGAACAGCCGCCGCACGTCCTCGGTCTTGAAATAATAGAACACCCCGGCGGCGAAGAAGACGGCCCCGTCGGAAGCGTCGATCTTCTCCATCCATCCGTAGTCGTTGAGGTCGCAGGCCAGGTTCGTCTCTCTGTCGATGGCCGGCAAGAGCTGGTTGCGCACCTCGATCACGTCCGGGAAGTCGATGTTCCAGCCCCGGCAGAGGCCGTTGTCGCATTTAGAAAAGGTGTCGTCCAGGCCGCAGCCCAGGTTCACCACGGCGGCCCGGGGATGGGCCTTGAGATACGCCTCCACCTCGCAGCGAAGATCGTACTGCCGCTGGGCCACCTCCAGGGCCCCGAAGAGCCCCGCCGGGGACTCCATCTTCTTCCGCTTCTCGGCGAAGTCGTAATCGAGGGCATCGCAGATGCGCCTGGCCTCCGGGTCCGAAAACAGGGCCGGGAACCGCTCGGAGCATATCAGCCGCCCGAACAGGGGGATGACCAGCGTCTCATGGACGGTGTTCTTTTCAATATGATACTTCATGTCGCCTCCTTATCCCAGCGCCACGTCCAGGGCCATCATGAGGCTGAAGCCCACCGCGAAGAACAGGACGCCGATATTGGAATGCTCCCCCGCCGACATCTCGGGGATCAGCTCCTCCACCACCACATAGAGCATGGCTCCCGCAGCAAAGGACAACAGATAGGGCATGGCCGGCACCACCAGCCCCGCCACGATCACGGTCAGCCCGCCGAAAAGGGGCTCCACCGCCCCGGAGAGGACGCCCAGCCAGAAGGCCTTGGGCTTGCTCTTGCCCTCCGCGTAGAGAGGCATGGAGATGATGGCCCCTTCCGGGAAGTTCTGGATGGCGATGCCCAAGGCGAGGGCCAGGGCCCCGCCCGCCGTGATGTTGGCGGACCCGGTGCAAAGCCCCGCGTAGACCACGCCCACCGCCATGCCCTCGGGGATGTTGTGGAGCGTCACGGCCAGGACCATCATAATGGTCCTGGAGAGATGGCTCTTGGGCCCCTCCGCCTGATCGATGCTTCGATGGAGGTGGGGGATCACATGATCGAGGAGCAGCAAGAACCCGATGCCCAGCCAGAAGCCCACGAAGGCCGGCAGGAAGGCCCAGCGGCCCAGAGGGGCGCTCTGCTCCATAGCCGGGACGATGAGGCTCCAGATGGACGCCGCCACCATGACCCCCGCCGCAAATCCCGTCAGGGCCCGCTGGACGCTGACCTTCAGGTCCTTCTGCAGGAAGAACACGCATCCGGCGCCCGCCGCCGTGCCCAGGAAGGGGATCAGCAGCCCCCACAGGACCGTCCTTATCTCCACCCGAACCAGCCCTTCCTCTCACAGGGCGCGGAGGAAATCCCCAAGCAGGTATACCCCGTGGCGTTGATGGCCGCCTTCAGGGCCCCTTCATCGATGGTGTCCTCCGTCAGGAAGGTGGCCTCCCCCTTGCCCCGGGAGGCGGAGACCTTCTTGGCGGCGGGGACCGCCCGGCGGATAGCCTCCGCCACGTGGGCCTCACACATGCCGCACATCATGCCGTCGATCTTCAGCGTCGTCTTGATCATCTCTTGTTCCTCTCTTTCTTCTTGTAGCCGCAGTCGCAGTAGGGCCCGCCGGAGGCCAGGGTGTACGTCCTCACGAAATCGTGGCCGCCGGCTTCGCTCATGGTGTAGTCCAACCGGCACATGGCGGGGACCAGGTCGAAGAGCCCCAGCTCGTTCATTAAGGTGCAGATGCCGCAGCGGCTGAACCGGGCCTCGTAGCCGCTGCCGTCCGGATAGGGCAGGAACGCCATGTTCCAGGAATAGGGGTTCCGATCCGCGGCGTTCAGGGCGGCCGTGGCCTCCATGCCCGCCACGTCCCTGGGGCTGAACTTTCGCTTGCCGCTCAGGCGGCAAAACCAGCGCATGGGCCCGATCATCATGGCTCCGGCGTAGTATTTCGTCAGCTCGTCCACGGTGGGCCGCTTCGGCATACTCAGCACGAAAGCGCTCAGCATGGCGCAGCTCACGATGTTCATTTGAAACCGGTCCCCCTTCTCGAAGGCGGGCAGCCGCTGGACCAACGCCCGGTATTCTTGATGGGCTTTTTTCGTGATCCCTGCCGCCGCGGCGCTGTCGTAGTCCAAGGCCTCCGTCAGCTGCCGACGAAAGCTTCCGACGAACAAAGCCCACATCCCCGCGGGCATCCCCGCATATCTCATGGTCGAATCCTCTCCGCTTGAAGATTTAGTTAGTTTACTCTAACTATGGAGTATAGCACACCGTTTCGGTTTTGAAAATACCCTTTCTCATGTTTTTTCGAAACCCATGGCCCAGAGTGCCGTTGACAGGCGCAGGAAAATATGTATAAATTTAGTTAGTTATATCTAACTCTGACGGTGTCAAAGGGGGACCGCTCCATGGAACTGCACAAAGGCGGCAAGGAGTATTTGAAAACGATCCTGGTTTTAGAGCAGCAGAGCGGCGTCGTGCGCTCCCTGGACGTATCTAAAGCGCTCTATGTGACCAAGCCCAGCGTCAGCAAAGCCATGAAACGCCTGCGGGAAGGGGGCTACCTGACCATGGATGCGGACAAACAGATCCACCTGACGCAAACCGGGCGCACCATAGCAGAACAGAACATAGAAAAAGCACCGTCACCTAATGGCCTGCCCGATCTCCATGGGCGTCGATCCTGCCGCTGCAGAACGGGACGCCAGCGGCATGGAGCACGCCATCAGCTCGGAAACCCTGGCCCAGATGAAGCTTTTTGTGGATACGAAAGGACGTTTGCTATAGTGCTCCTGCGCACGATTTCCTATGGAAATGGTGCCTCAAGAACAAATGCACCCTTTAGCGCACCGGGCTATGTGGGAGTAACATCTCCAAAAACAAAGCCACCCGCTTCGGGGTGGTTTTGTTTTTGGAGGCGCCACCCGGAATCGAACCGGGGATGAGGGTTTTGCAGACCCGTGCCTTACCGCTTGGCTATGGCGCCGTATGGAGCGGGAAACGGGGCTCGAACCCGCCACCTCAGCCTTGGCAAGGCTGCGCTCTACCAAATGAGCTATTCCCGCATAAAAAATGGTGCCTCAGAGCGAGGCACATTGGCGACCCGGAGGGGGCTCGAACCCCTGACCTCCAGCGTGACAGGCTGGCGTACTAACCAACTGTACTACCGGGCCGAATATCTGGTGGGAACAACAGGGCTCGAACCTGTGACCCCTTGCTTGTAAGGCAAGTGCTCTCCCAGCTGAGCTATGCTCCCCCACACGATTTTTCATGCGGGAGTTATTATATATGAGGAACGGGCATCTGTCAACTGCTTTCCCCAAAAAAAGTTTTATCCAGGAAGCAGCGGATGGAGACGCCCCGGCGGACCGTCCAAAAAAGGCTCCACAGCTCCCGCGTGGAGAGGCTGGACGCGAACGCGTCCCCCATCGCCCGCTTCAGGGCCGGGAACTTCAACAGCGACACCCGTTGGAGGCAGGCGACGGCCCCCATGGCCAGGGATAGGGTCCCCTCCGCCGAGACGGGCTCCGAGTCGAAATCCCCCAGGGGGCCGGTGATCTCCAGCACCGCGGGCAGGCAGCTTAGATCCAACGCCATCCAGGCCCCGCAGCGCCGCCCCTTGGCCGCCGCCCTGGCTGCCGCCTGGGCCCCCTGCTCCTGGATATCTCTCCCGACGAGAGGCGTTTCGTCCAGGGGCAGGGCCGTGATGGTCAGCGCGCTCTCGTTGAGCCGCAGCATAAGCAAAGCGGCCGCCCTTCCCTCTCGAAGGCCGACCGCCAGGATGTCTTGGGTATGCTCGCCCTGCCCCTCCACCCAGGGTCCCGACCCGTCCCCGGGGGACTCCGTGGCGGACGCCGTGGGCTGGGGCACGAAGGCCCCCGCCATATCCGCCGTGGGCCGAGGCGTATCCCACTGGGGCACCAGGGGCAGCCGGAACGCCGTGGGAGCAGGGGTGACCGTGGCTGCGGGCGTGGCGGTGGGCGATGCCGTTTGGGGCGGGGACGCCGTGGGCGCCACCGACGCCTCCCCGTCCCCGGCCGTGGATAGCAGAATAGCCGCCACCGTGAGCAGCAGGATGGCCCCGCTGATGGCAGCGATCAGGATGAGTTGTTTCTTTGTCAGTTCCATACAAACGGACCTCCGGCGCCGTGCTTTTTGCCTATTCTGCCACGGCAAGGGAGGTCCTATACCTGATTATACGATCATTTTATAAATATGCGTTCTATACAGCCAGTCTATTCATATCCAGGCTTGCGAGTTGCTCCAGATAGGCCAGTGTGCAGGCCCGGGTCTCGTCCTTTTCGATCCGCTTTGCGCAGGCTCTGGCGTTGGGATATTGGGACACGAGCGCGATCCATGCGTATCCCGCAAGAGCATCCCGCTCCATTTCAGAAGCATGATACACCTCCAGCATCCGGGCGGCATTCCTGCGAAAGCCGGCCAGCAGCTGCTCCAAAGCGTCCGCAGGGTCGAAGGGCTTGTCACCCAGATCGTCCAGATCCAGGATGGCGTTGTTGGCGATCAGGTTCACGCACACGTCTGTGCCGGAAAGGTTGAAGTCGATGAGGCCTGCCATGTGCTTCTCCCCGTCCAGGAGCACGTTGGTAAAGCCTTCGTCCGCCTGGGTCACGCAGCGGGGCAGGGCCTTGTATACGGGCAGGAGCCGGGCTCGTACCTCCTCGTTCTTCGCCGTCAGCCTTTGGGCCAGACCCTCCTCCCCCGCCTCGCGCAGGGCGGCGCACAGGTCGTTCAGGTTCTGCTGCTTCTCGTCGATGCCCAGGGGCACGTCGAAGGGGCAGAGATCGAAGAGGCTGTACATGCCCATGGTGGGGCTCAGGTCCACGCCCTTGTAGCGCTCCATGAACCGGGCGATGGACAGGACCACCTCCCCGCGCAGGGCGTCCTTCTCCTCCTGAGAAAGGTCCCCTTTGTCCACCGTGGGCAGGTCTATGTATTCGGAAAGATAGACCTGCAGTTCCTTCCAGCTGTGGAAGAACCGCCCGTCTTGGCCCCGGATAAAGGCGGGGCAGCGCAGGCCGAAATCCCCATAGCGAGCGATGAGCCGGTTGAGATCGGCAAACCGTTCCTCCGTCATCTCCGGGGCGTTCGTGAGCCGAAGCACGTATTGCTTGTCTATGATATAGTTCCAGCGGATGTCGTCCGCCCCGTGGGAGGTGTCCAGGAGCCCCACGGCGACGGCATCGCTGACGCCGTACAGGGCCAGCAGGGAGCATAGCCCCTCCTCGGTGGGGTGAAGGAGGTCCCGGGACCATTCCTTCGTTTCGTTCAGCTCTTCGATCCGCTCGATCATCTATCAGCTCATCCGCTCCAATATGGCGTCCAGCAGGGCGTCGGCCGCCGCGTCCTTGCTCATAAGGGGCAGCTCCGCCATGCCGTCGGGGGTGATGAGGGTCAGGATGTTGGTTTCCACGCCGAAGCCTGCCCCCGCCACCTTCACGTTGTTGGCGGCGATCATGTCCAGATGCTTCTTCTCCAGCTTTTTCCGGCTGTTGGCCACCATGTTCTCCGTCTCCATGGAGAAGCCGCAGAGGAACTGGCCGGGGCGCTTGGCTTCGCCCAGAGCCGCCAGGATGTCCTTGGTGCGTGCCAGAGGGATGGCCATGTCGCCGGCCTTCTTCTTGATCTTGTTGTCCGCCAGGTTGGCAGGCCGATAGTCCGCCACGGCGGCGGCCTTGATGATGATGTCCATATCCTTGGAGCGGCTCGTCACCGCTTCAAACATATCCTCCGCGGAAACGATATCCACCGTCTCCACGTAGGCGGGCTTTTTCAGGGCGGTGGGACCGGAAACGAGGACCACCTGGGCCCCCCGGCGGGCGGCAGCCTTGGCGATGGAATAGCCCATGCGGCCGGAGGAGTGGTTGGTGAGATAGCGCACCGGGTCCAGCGCCTCCTGGGTGGGCCCGGCGGTGACCAGCACCCGCTTGCCCGCCATATCCTTCTCATGGGCGAGGGCGTGGAGGCACACCTCCAGCAGATCCTCCGGCTCCGGCAGGCGGCCCTTGCCCACGGCGCCGCAGGCCAGATGCCCGCTGGCAGGGTCCACGATCTCCCAGCCGTATTTGCAAAGGATGTTCAAATTGTCCTGGGTCACCGGGTTCTCATACATATTGGTGTTCATGGCGGGGGCCACGGCCTTGGGGCAGGTGCATGCGAGGACCGTGGTAGTCAGCATATCGTCGGCCAGGCCGTGGGCCAGCTTGGCGATCACGTTGGCGGTGGCGGGGGCGATGAGCACGAAATCCGCCCGGTCCGCCAGGGCGATATGTCCCACGTCATACCGGAAGTTCCGATCGAAGGTGTCCACCAGGGCCCTGTTCCCCGTCAGCTGCTCAAAGGTCAAAGGCGTGACGAACTTTGTGGCGTTCTCCGTCATGACCACCTGCACGTCGGCATGCTGTTTCTTCAGCATGGACGCCAGCGCCGCCGCCTTGAAGCAGGCGATGCCGCCGGTCACGCCCAGCAGAACGGTCTTTCCCTGTAACATAGCTTGTCCTCCTTTGCCTATGCACCCATGATACATAAAATATACCATAGCCGCGGAACAAATGCAACGCGGCGGACCCGAAAAAAGTGTTGCATCCCCCCTCCCTGTACGCTATAATCACCTTGGCAAGGGGAAAGCCCGTCTGCTATACCCGCCGGGACAGCAGGACGAAGGGGCGATACCCGCGCCGCATTCTACGCAGTGTATCTTCCCCAAGGAAGAACACGAGCAAGGAGGTAAATGAATATGGAAAAGAAGAAGTTCAGCACCCGGTATCTGGCGGAAGTAGCCCTGTTCGTAGGCGTCATCCTGGTCATGAAGATCACAGGCCTGTCCAGCATCCCCGTGGGGCCCCTGGTCATGACCTTCACCATGATCCCCATCGCCATCGGCTCCATGCTGTTGGGTCCTCTGGCGGGCACCATCCTGGGCGCGTTCTTCGGCCTCACCAGCCTGTATGACGCCGTCACCGGGAAATCCGCGATGACGCATTTTTTCTTTCAGGAAAGCCCCTTTTTGACCGTATTGCTGTGCGTCGGCACCCGGGCCCTGGTGGGCACGGCCACGGGATGGCTGTTCCGTTTGTTCAGCCGGGTCGATAAAAAACACACCTGGAGCTACTTTGCCGGCGGCCTCCTGGCCCCCGTCCTCAACACCCTGTTTTTCATGGGCTTCATCGTGCTGGTGTTCTACCGGTCCGAATTCGTTCAGACCCTGGTGAGCAAAGTGGGGGCAAGCGGCCCCATCATGTTCATCGTGCTGGTGGTGGGCGTCCAGGGCCTGGTGGAAGCGGCTACCGGTCTTGTCATCGGCGGCGCTATCGCCAAAGGCGTGGCCCATGCCCTGAAGCGGGACCGCGACCCCCTCGCGGCCCAGCAGGCCGTGTACCGGAGCATGAAGGACGAGGCGGAAGCCCCTGCCGGCGAGGCGCCCATTGACGACACATTGAAGTTGATCGAGGAGGACAAAAAATGATCCTGGCCATCGACGTAGGCAACACCAACATTGTGCTGGGTGGCATCATGGATAACCAGCAGGTCTTTTCCGCCCGCCTCGCCAGCGACCGGAACAGGACGGCCGACCAGTACGCCCTGGATATCCAAGGCATCCTCACCATGCACAAGGTGCGGGTGGAGGCCATCGAGGGCGGCATCCTCTCCTCCGTGGTGCCCTATCTGCAGACCGTGATCCCCAACGCCGTGAAGCTGCTGACGGGCATCGATTTGCTGGTGGTGGGCCCGGGCATCAAGACGGGACTCTCCATCCGCATGGACAACCCTGCCAGCGTGGGCAGCGATTTGATCGTGGCGGCGGTGGCGGCCAGAGCCAAGTACAAGGCGCCCATCGCCATCGTGGACATGGGCACCGCCACCACCCTGTCCGTGGTGGCCAAGAACGGCAACTACATCGGCGGCATGATCATCCCGGGTCTTTGGACCAGCATGAACGCCCTCAGCGCCCACGCGGCCCAGCTGCCCTATATCGACCTCAACGGCCCGGCCAAGCTCCTGGGGACCAACACCGTGGACTGCATGCGCTCCGGCGCCCTCATCGGCACGGCGGCCATGCTGGACGGCCTCATCGACCGGCTGGAGGAGGAGCTGGGCGAAAGCGTCAGCCCCGTGCGTCAGCCCCCTCATCGTCCCCTACTGCCGCCACAGCTTCCATCTGGAGCCGGATATCCTCATCGACGGTCTTCGGATCCTGTACGGCAAGAACAAGCCGAACGCGTGATTATCAGGTCCGCCTAAAAATTTGCGCGGATTTGAAAAAAAGGCTTGCATTCCTGTGCGGTCTTTGTTATAATGCGCGTTGCAGCGCTGGTGTAGCTCAGTTGGTAGAGCGCGTCATTGGTAATGACGAGGTTCATGGGTCCGACTCCCATCACCAGC
>CADACQ010000004.1 GCA_902786465.1 uncultured Eubacteriales bacterium
CAAATCATACATTTCATACTATTGTTTGTCAATATGGAGTATGTACATAACGCCAAGGATTCACAAGTCTCTGGCGCTATATTAATGCCAATTTTTTAAAAAGGAAGATGAACGAATGAATTGAAAAGTATCAAAAAGCTGCCCGGTTTATATATTTAAATGCTTTTTCATACAACGGCTTGTACCGAGTAAACAAGCAAGGTATCGTGAGTTGCTGATCTGTGAGTTCAAAAGCTGGGGCACAGATTTGACCACACTTTCGCCGGCACCTGGGGCATCTGCGGCATCTACGGCATCCACGGCACACACCTATTTTACATATTTAACATTTTTCCCTAAGTATCTGGCATTTTTAAGACATGCTTCATGGGCTCCTAAGCGGAAGGCCGTGGGTTCGAATCCCGCCGGGGAGGCCCAAAAAGCCCAGAAACTCTAAGTTTTTTGGGCTTTCATTATGTGGTATAATTCCTAATGCAACATTTTTACCACATTTTGTTCTGGAAGGGCTGTTTTCATTAATAGGTCAGCTGCCCCTACGATGCTAACAAGAGAATAAAGAACAGCTGATCAAAAGGAGCCTGAAAGGCCAATACTTTCGGTTCGAATCCGGACAGGGACGCAAACCCCGAAAAAATGCATTTCATGTGTTGCCTTAAGCCTTATCCTAAGTGTGACGACCAGTCTTCATCCAAGAATGAATTTGTTCACACCATAAACCGTATATTTCGTGTGCATCTCCAAGATCCTTTTCTTTCTTTGATGGATAAGGCGAGAAACACATTGTTTGTTTGAGTCATAGGCAGGCACGAATTGTTGACGTACGTCTAGAGAACACACACAATCAAAGACTTTTGCGATGGAATCATTTCACTTCTCGAACCAACTATCTGTTGACAAGGCAAGCTGCGATCTGTATGATAATACATATAATTGTAGCATTTCTTTACCCATCTGACCACTACCCCCTGATGACGACATTCAAACAGACGAGGGCGCCGACATGATCACGAACGACAAAGGGATCGTAGAACTGAAGCACTTTATCCTGCGGGAGATCTGCCGCTTGGCGTGGGAGGATCGGCTGACGCAAGAGGAGACGGAAAAGATTGTCTGCCAGATTAGCCCGGGACCAAAGCCACAGTACCGTTGCTGTGTCTATAAGGAGCGGGAGATCGTCCGGGGCCGCATTCGCCTCGCCCAAGGTATGAGCCCTGAAGCGGGTTCTCCTACCAAGAACGTGGTGGCCGTCATCCCCGCCGCCTGCGATGATTGTCCCATTCAAGATTATTTCGTCACGGATATCTGCCGCTTCTGCTTGGGCAAGGCCTGCCTGAATTCCTGCCGATTCGGCGCCATCTCCCCCGGCGACGCCAAGATGCGCATCGAACCCAACAAATGCAAGTCCTGCGGTCAATGCGCCAAAGCCTGTCCCTATGGCGCCATCATTCATCAGGAGCGGCCCTGTAAGAAAGCCTGTCCTGTGGGCGCCATCTCCTATGACGCTGCGGGCATCTGCCGGATCGACGAATCCAAGTGCATCCATTGCGGCCACTGCATTCACAACTGTCCCTTCGGGGCCATCGGTTCCAAGATCTATGCCGTCGATGTGATACGGGCCATCCGGGCAGGCAAACGGGTGGTGGCCATGTGCGCCCCGGCTACGGAGGGCCAGTTCGGGAAGGAAGCCAGCATGGCGGCCATCCGCAGCGCCCTGAAAAAGCTGGGATTCGCGGATATGGTGGAGGTGGGCTTGGGCGGGGATATGACCGCCGCCTTTGAAGCGCTGGAATGGATCGAGGCCCGGAAGGAGGGGCGGATCATGACCACCTCCTGCTGTCCGGCTTTCATCTCCCTGTTGCGCCATCACTTCCCCAAGCTTTATGAAAAGAACAAATCCACCACTGTTTCGCCTATGATAGCCGTGTCCCGGTATCTGAAGTATCTGGACCCGGACTGTGTCACCGTATTCATCGGCCCCTGCATCGCCAAGAAGGGGGAAACGCTGAACGAGCTGATTGCGGATCGTGCGGATTACGCCCTGACCTTTGGGGAGATGGTGGCTATGCTGGATTCCCGGGGCGTTGAGATCGAACCGGTGGCGGAAGCGTATCAGGAATCGTCCCTTTTCGGGAAGCGTTTCGCGGGCAGCGGCGGCGTGGCCAGCGCTGTTTTGGAGGTCATGCAGGAGCTGGGGGAGGACACCTCCGACATCCGGCTTACGACTTGCGCCGGAGGCGAGGAATGCAGAAAAGCCATGTTGCTTTTGAATGCGGGTCGTTTGAACACGGATTTCGTGGAGGGGATGATCTGTCCCGGCGGCTGCGTGGGCGGCCCATCCAAGCATCAGGCAGAGAATCTGGTCCTGCGGGCCAGGGAAGACCTTCTCAAGCAGGCGGACGGCAGAAAGATACTGGACAATTTGGAACAGTATCCGATGGGGCGTTTTTCCATGCATCGGGACGGCAGTCTGCCCGAGGAGGTCCCTTCCTTTGTTTCGAAAGAATGAATCTGACGCGGGATGTGTTTCCCGCGTTTTTTTTCAAGCGCGTTGCGCCGAGAAAGATGCTTCGCACCCTATAGACAATACTTGATAAAGGAGGACAAACAATTGGAGATCGTCAAACCGGCCATGGCCGGAACGCTGGAATCCAGCGACGCCCAGATCATGGTGGAGCCCGGTGAAAATGGGATCGAGCTCTTTTTGAAGAGCAGCGTCATGAACCAGTACGGACGGCAGATCAAAGCCACCGTATTGGAAACACTTGAGCGCCTGGGCGTGAAGAACGCCCGCGTCACCGTGGTGGACAAAGGCGCTTTGGACTGCACGCTCAAGGCTCGGGTGGAATGCGCCGTATTCCGCAGCGCCGACGCCTCTGAGAAGGACATTCCCTGGGGAGGTGCTGTCAGATGATCCCGAGACCGAAACCGGAACGTTTCCGGCTGCGCCGCACCATGATGTTCATGAACGCGCAAAAGCCGGGCCTCATCAAGGACGCCTACATCTACGGCTGCGACAGCATCATGCTGGATTTGGAGGACGCGGTGGCGGAGAATCAGAAGGACGCCGCCCGCTTCTCCCTGTATCACGCCCTCAAAACCATCGACTACGGCGGCACCGAGGTCATCGTCCGCATCAACGGCCTGGACACCCCCCACTGGCAGGAGGATATCCGGGTCTGCGTGGCGGGCGGGGCCGACGGCATCCGCATCGCCAAGTGTGAAAGCGCCCAGGATGTGCTGACGGTGGAAAAGGCCGTGGAGGCCGCCGAGGAGGAATTCGGCGTGGAGAAGGGTCGGACGCTCCTGATGGCGGCCCTGGAAAGCCCCAAGGGCATCCTGAACGCCTATGAGATCTGCGCCGCTTCGCCCCGTATGTTCGGCGTGGCCATCTCCGGCGGCGACTTCAGAAAGTGCATGCAGACCAAGCCCCAGCCCGATGGCGTGGATATGCTGGTGGCCCGGGGGCAGATGCTGATCGCGGCCCGCGCGGCCGGCATCCAGTGCTTCGACACCGTGTTCACCAATCTGGACGATCAGGCGGGGTTCGAAGCGGAGGTCCTTCAGAACAAGGCCATGGGCTTTGACGGCAAGAGCCTCATCAACCCCAAACAGATCCGATTCGTCCATGAGGTCTTCGCTCCCACCGAGAAAGAGATTCTCCAGGCGGAGAAGATCGTGCGCGCCTATCGGGAGCAGAGCGCCGCCGGCGTGGGCGTATTCACGGTGGACGGCAAGATGATCGACATCGCCTTCATCCCCGGCGCTGAGAGGACTTTGAAACTGGCCCGTGCGTGCGGCCTTTGGGAGGGGGATCTGGTATGAAGAACGCAGTTGGCAGAGACATTCCCGATTTCCTGCTGCAAAACGGCAGGGAAGTGTATCAGGGCAAGAACTATATGGATGGCAAGTACCTCCAGAAGGCATCCCCCCGCACCCGTCGGTATGAGAAGCCCCAGGAAAGCAAGCTGGTGGATTCCATCGCGGACGCCCTGCGGCAGCTGGGCGCAAAGAGCGGCATGACCTTCTCCTTCCATCACCACCTCCGGGACGGGGACTATGTGGTCAACATGGTCATGAAAGCCGCCATCGAGGAGTTGGGCTTGGAGGATCTGACCATCGCCGCTTCCAGCTTGGGCGCGGCCCACGATCCCATCGCCGATTATATCGAGCAGGGCAAGGTCGTCGGCATCCAGACCAGCGGCATCCGCGGCCGCATGGGCGAGGTGGTGTCCGCCGGCAAGCTGAAGACCCCGGCTATCATCCGCAGCCACGGCGGCCGTCCCCGGGCCATCGAGGCGGGGGAGGTCCATATCGACTTCGCTTTCGTCGCCGCTCCCACCAGCGATTGCGTGGGCAACTGCCGGGGCATCGGCGGCAAATCCAACTGCGGCTCCATGGGCTACGCCATGACCGACGCCAAATACGCCGATCATGTGGTGGTCGTCACCGACTGTCTGGTGGATTTTCCCAACATGCCTGCCAGCGTGGAGGCCATCGACGTGGACGCTGTGGTGGTGGTGGATTCCATCGGCAACCCCAAGAAGATCGCTTCCGCCGCCGCCCGCATCTCCCAGAATCCCCGGGACCTGATGATGGCGGAGAACGTGGCCAAGGTTATCGCCTCCACACCCTATTTCAAGGAGGGTTTCTCCTTCCAGACCGGCGTGGGCGGGCCGTCCCTGGCGGCCAACCTGTTCCTGGAAAAGTTCATGGACGAACGGAACATCAAGATGGGCTGGGCCATCGGCGGCATCTGCGGGCCTATGGTGGAGATGCTGAAGAAGGGCAAGGTGGGCAAGGTCATCGACGTGCAGGACTTTGATCTCGACGCGGTGAACTCCATCAACCAGACCCCCAATCACTTTGAAATGTCCGCCTCCCAGTACGCGAATCCGGCCAACAAGGGCGCCTTTGTCAACAAGCTGGACTTTGTAGTCCTTGCTGCTCTGGAGATCGACACGGGCTTCAACGTAAACGTGCTTACGGGCTCCGATGGCGTGCTTCGCGGCGCCCCCGGCGGGCATCCCGACACGGCGGCGGGCAGCAAAGTCTGCATCATCGTCACGCCCCTCACCCGGGGGCGCATGGCCACGGTGTGCGAGCACGTGGTCACGGTCACCACGCCGGGCGACTGCGTGGACGTGCTGGTCACGGACTACGGCATCGCCGTGAACCCCCTGCGGCCCGATCTCATCGAGTGTCTGGATAAGTCCGGCATCCCCCATGTTTCCATCGAATCCCTCAAGGAAAAGGCGTACAGCCTCGTCGGTCGTCCGGACGATCTCGAATGGGAGGATAAGGTCGTGGCCGTGCTGGAAGCCCGGGACGGCACCATTCTGGACGTGGTCCGCAAGATCAAGCCCTACACATTGAACTGACAGTATAAACATATTTACCCGAAAAAGAAACAGGAGGATCCATCATCTATGAGTAACGTCGTCGTCGGTATCCTGGGACTTATCACCATCGTAGCCATCGTGGTGACGCTGTTCCGCAGCAAAACTCAACCTGCAATTGCCTTCATCGTTTTCCCCGCGATCCTGGGCCTCATTCTGGTGATTGCCGGACGCTATTCCTTCGCCAATCTGGCCACCATGATCAAATCCGGCTTTTCCAGCACCGGCCCCACCGCCGCCTTGTTCGTGTTCTCCGTGCTGTATTTCGGCATCATGACCGATGCGGGCATGTTCGATGTGATCATCGGCAAGCTCATGAAGCTGGTAGGCGACAACGTGATCGGCGTAGCCGTGGTCACGGCCATCATCGCCTTGGTCGGCCATCTCGACGGGGGCGGCGCCTCCACCTTCTGCATCGTGGTCCCCGCCATGCTGCCTGTCTATAAGCGGATGCACATGCGGCCTACCACCCTGCTTAGGATCGCGGTGCTGGCCATGGGCGTGCTGAATCTGATGCCCTGGGCTGGCCCCACCATGCGGGCCGCCTCCGTGCTGGGCATCGAAGCGGGATCCCTGTGGCAAACCCTGTTGCCCATCCAGATCTTCGGCATCGTGCTCTCCCTCGCCCACGCCGTGCTGGCCGGCTTCCAGGAGAAGCGCCGGGGCGCCGGTCTCCATGGCAAACTGGCCCAGACCGAAGGCGTCATCGAGATGGAGGAGCAGGTCCAGGAACAGAAGGAAAACGAACTGGCCCGACCCAAGCTCTTTATCTTCAACGTGCTTCTCACCCTGGCCGTCATCGCCATGCTGATCTGGGACGTGTTCCCCAGCTACGTGCCCTTCATGCTGGGCCTTTCCCTGGCCCTGTTCGTGAACTACGGCCTGTCCGCCAAGATGCATAAGAAGCTCATCAATCTCCACGCGGGCCCCGCCCTGATGATGTGCTCCACCCTCATGGGCGCAGCCGTCCTCATGGGCATCCTCACCACCAGCCTGGGTGCCGACGGCAAGGCCATCGGCGCCAAGGTCATGGAGCTGCCGGCGGACGCCATCCCCTCCGTGGTGCGGTGTCTGGCGGGCATCGTGTCTGACATCCTGCCGGCGGCCCTCGGTCAGCACCTGCCCCTCATCATCGGCATCCTGTCCGTGCCCCTGGCTCTGGCCTTCGACACCGACAGCTACTTCTACGGCATGCTGCCCGTCATGATCGGCATCGGCCAGGCTTTCGGCGTCAACGCCCTGCCCATCGCCGTGGCTATGGTGGTGTGCCGCAACTGCGCCACCTTCATCAGCCCCATGGTCCCCGCCACGCTCCTGGGCACCGGCCTTGCGGAAGTGGACATCAAGGATCACATCAAGGCCAGCTTCCTGTATGTATGGGGCTTCTCCATCCTCTGCATGATCTTTGCGGCCATCGTGGGCATCATGCCTCTGTAAGCCTTACGTCTTGTTCGTTCCTTCGCTCCCGGCATGATTCCGTGCCGGGAGTTTTTGGGCTTTTCTTCGGAGCCGATCTTTGATACAATACCATCAGAAGCATTAGGAGGAGCGCCATGGGAAACACTCTTTGCGCCATCGAGGCGTGGGACAGCCGAAACCGGCGGCAGGTGGATGAGCTGATGCAGGCGGAAGGCATCCGCCGGGACAGGAACCTTTCCTACACCTGCGGCATTTTCGATGAGAATATGCGCATCATTGCCACGGGTAGCAGTTTCGGCAACACGCTGCGGTGCTTGGCCGTTGCCTCAGATCATCGGGGCGAGGGGCTCATGAACGAGATCGTTTCCCACCTGATGGAACGGCAGATGGCTCAGGGCAACAGCCGGGTATTCCTGTACACCAAGCCCCAAAGCGCCCGGCTGCTGGGCGATCTGGGCTTCTATGAGGTGGCCCGGCTGGAGGACGCGGTGTTCATGGAGAATCGCTTCGGCGGGTTTACCGGTTATCTTAGACAGCTGGTAAAGACTCGGCAACCTGGCCGAAGCGCCGCTATCGTCATGAATGCCAACCCCTTTACCCGAGGCCACAGATACCTTGTAGAGCGTGCAGCGGGAGAGAACGACTGGCTCCACCTGTTTCTTCTGAGCGAGGAGGCGGGACCCATCCCCTATGTGGTTCGCAAGCGGCTGGTGCGGGAAGGCGTCGCCGATCTATCCAACGTGATCCTGCACGATTCCGACGCCTATATCATCAGCAGCGCCACCTTTCCCAGCTATTTTCTGCGGGACGAGGACACGGCGATCCTCGCGCATGCGAAGCTTGATCTGGCCGTATTCGGAAAGATAGCGGAAGTGCTGGGGGTCACAGCGCGCTATGCGGGAGAGGAAAAGAGCAGCCATGTGACGAGGCTGTACAACGAGACCATGGCTGCCGAGCTGCCGAAGCGGGGCGTGGCATTCCGTATTATCCCACGGCTTGAACTTTGCGGCGAAATCGTCAGCGCCAGCTCCGTGCGGCAGGCGATCCACGATGGGCAGCTCGAAAAGGCCGCCTTCATGCTGCCGGAGAGCAGCCTGCGGTACTTTGAGAGCGACGAGGCTGAACCGGTCATCAAAGCCATTCGTGCCATGGATGAAGCGAGGCACTACTGATGAGAGAAATGACGTTGCAGGCAATACTGGAGGCGCGGGACCGCCGGGCGGAGAATCAGCGGCGGCTGCTTCTGTTGCATGCCTGCCCGGTGATATCCTTTACCATGAACATCCCCGGCCCCGTGAAGAACAGCCCGCTCATCGGCAGAGCCTTTCAGGTGGGGCTGGAACGGCTGCAAGGGCTTCTTGCCAGGGAGGGCGTAACGCCCCTGAATCCCCTGCTGACGAACGCCGATACCGGCTGCGAGTATCTCTGCGCCGTCAGAGGGGAGGCGTCACGCCTCAAAGCAATATGTGAATCCATTGAAGACACGGAGCCTTTAGGCCGGTTGTTCGATATGGACGTGTTGGATCGATATGGGGAAAAACTCTCCCGAAGGGAGCCGCGGGGCTGTCTCGTTTGCGGGGCGGTGGGAAAAGGCTGCGCCTCTCGACGGCTCCACAGCGTAGCGGAGCTTCAACAGTCGGTCAAGCAGCGGTTAGAAGCCGGGCTGCTGGCGGTAGACGGCGAACGGATCGGCACGATGGTGACCGAAGCGCTGCTGGACGAGGTGAACACTACCCCAAAGCCCGGCCTGGTGGACCGAAATAATAACGGCGCCCATCGAGACATGAGCCGGCAGACCTTCTATAACAGCGCGCGTGCACTCCGGGAATACTGGTCGGCTTGCTTTCGAGCGGGGGCGGAGACAGCCCGCGAGGCGCCGGAAGAGACCTTCGCCCGGCTGCGGGAGATGGGTCTGGCGGCAGAACGGAAAATGCTGATAGCTACCGATGGCGTGAATACCCATAAGGGGGCCATCTTCCTGTTAGGGACCGTCTGCGGAGCCATCGGCCGACTTTGGTCGGCGGAAGACCCCTGTCGGGATCCTTCCGTCATCGGCGAAGTCTGCGCCCTCATGAGCAAAACAGCCGTGGAGGCGGATTTTGTTGAAATGGAAGCCCGTGGGAAGGGGAGCTCCTTTGGTGAGCAAATCTATTTGTCGCACGGAATCCGGGGCGCACGTGGAGAACTGGCGGAAGGGCTCCCTTCCGTGCTGAGGACTGGCCTTCCTCATCTGCAGGCAGCTCTGGCCCGAGGCATGGATCGAAACGACGCCGGGGCGTTCACTCTGCTGTACCTCATCGCGCAGGGAACGGATACGAACCTAATGCACCGGGGCGGTATGGATGTTGCCACCGCGGCCGTTGGGGAGGTGCGAGACCTGCTGGCGGCGTCCCCCTACCCAAACCTATCGGACATACGCCGCTTGGACGACCGATTCATCCGGCAAAACCTGTCGCCCGGGGGCAGTGCTGATCTGTTGGCGGCAACCTTGTTTTTGTTGGATTGGGAAACAAAGGTGTAAACGCTTCCTGATTTGCATTTCCGCTATTCTATTCGGGCACATATGTGACCGCATTTGCGGGCTCATTCATGCCTTTAGCGGCATCCATGGCATCGATGAGCCTCGAAAAAAAGCCTGTTTCATGGTTTTTTCGATAATCCCTAGTAGTATTTGTTGCAATCAGCTTAGGCTCGCAAGGATAACCGCTGTAGTTCGAATGGGGCGCATAAAAACGGCATATATCTCTGTATATTGAGGAGGATAAACATGACGATTCGAGAGAGGCTGAAGGAAGGGAACCGGCGGTTCATCGAAACGGCCGATGCCGCAAGACGAATGGATACAGCCCTTAATGGGCAGCACCCCTACGCGATCGTGGTCTGCTGCTCCGATTCGCGCGTGATCCCGGAACAGATCTTTCATGCGGGCATAGGCGACCTGTTCGTCATCCGCGTGGCAGGGAATGTGCTGGACAATCATCAACTCGGCAGCATTGAATACGCAGCCGGGCATCTGCATTGCGGACATATCATCGTGCTCGGGCATACCGGGTGCGGCGCAGTCCGGGCCGCTATGACCGGTGGGGGCGAAGGGTTAATCTCATTCATTACCGATGAGATCCTGGGGGCAGTGGGCATGGAACGGGATGAGGATAAAGCCTGCTGCCTAAACGTACAGCATGCTGTTGACAGGCTGAAGAAAGAATTCCGGGAACATCCTGAAGCAAGCGGCGCGACCATCGAAGGCGCGGTGTATGACATCTTGAGCGGCGGTGTACGCTGGCTTGACTGAAGCGCAACGGACGGATCGGAAGGAGGAGCGTGATCATGAGGTCACTGCTCATATAGGACACAACGCGCGAGGAGCGTGAGAGAATAGTGCATCAGGCGCTATGGGGTGGTTGTGGGGTTGACTGCGAGTTTTGTTCGGGCTGCGACAACCGGGGCGGTGGAAGGATCGAAAGCATTTATCAGCCGTATATCGACGGGCTGAAGGAGATCAGCGAGATCAATGCGGAATACCGGGCTCCGTTCGTCACGTGAGGGGCAGGCTACTAATAAGACATCAATGAAACCAAATACCGCTTTATGTCCGCCTTTGATTCCGAGACGTGGTTCAGTATCCGTACCAGGATCCTAGACGAGCAGGAAAAGGACACCTACATGGATCCATTTATTTTGTTGCATCCTTCCGCCACCTTATTGCCGTGGGTGTCATGGGCCATTGCGTCCACGGTAAGATGAGCCTGGGTGTAAAAAACAGAATCAGTTGTAAAAAAGCCTTTTGACAACATGATGACCACATTTTTTTCGTATACGGCTGTCGCTGGCTTGTTTGAGGACTCCGGCACCGCTGAGACCATGGCTGCGCTCCTCTCCAACCCCGACGCGCGAAACCAGTGGAACGCGCTGTATAGTCTCCTCTCGGAGCTGTTGAAATTGCAGGCGAAATGGTATAAAGACATAGCTATCACTGGAAAAGGATAATAACAGGCATAAATGTTCTCAGGAAACGATAAAGAGCACCAAAAAGTGCAACATTTTTACCACATTTCTATTAGAATGTTGCACTTGATATATACTTATTAGCTTTTTGGCGGTTCAAAAAATACCTAAATTTGGCGATTTTTCGACTATATATACCTATTATCACACATTAATCAACCGCTCCTAAGCGGAACGCCGCGCGTTCGAATCGCGCCGGGGAGGCCAAAAAAGCCCAGAAACTCTAAGTTTTTTGGGCTTTTTATTATGTGATATATTTCCTAATACCACATATGTACCACATTTTGTTCAGGAAGGGCTGTTTTTGGTTAATGCGTTTACGGCTATTCTAATACGAATCCCCGTACTGAATGAGGCTTTCGTTCCCGTCTTTATCAGAATTGGGAGTAATACTTTTTGCGGTATTCCAATGGTGTCATGCCAATGTGCTCTCGGAAAGCGCGACAAAAATGAGAGGCGCTGCAAAAGCACAAGGTGTATGCTATTTCGGTAACACTTTTTTTGCGATCCTTCAGCATTTCCTCGGATTGCTTAAGCTTCTCAGTCAGAATAAAGGCAGATGGCGATTGACCGGTTTCGTTTTTGAAAAGCGTGGAAAAATAATGCTTCTCAAGACCTTCATTTTTCGCTATTTCCGTTACGGAAAGGGGATTGAAGATGTTCTGTCTGATATAAACAATTGCATTCGAAACATGATAGGAATGCTTTGTTTTCTTCTTTTGGTTGGCTAAAAGATAGTAATGACGCAAAAGATCGGCGCTTACCGCAGCCACCTCGTTCTCATTCATGCAAGCCTCCAACTCATTGATATAGAAGTCACTCAGGCAAAGAGCAGTCTCGTAGTCCACGCCTCTTCGAATCGCGGCACGTGAAAAGGTCACCAGAAAAGTAATGACACAATTTTTCATGCCGCGAAGCGTGTTTGGACCGAGTATTTCCGCATAGGGAAACATGATCTTTTTTGAAAGCACTTCTGTATGAATCCAGGATTCCACCACTTCCGGACTGACATCAAAAATAGCGGCAGGGTTTTGCTCTATCTCATACTTGTGATGTGTAAAACCGCTTCGTTTTACGTTGTTAACGTATTCATTTGCTCTTTCAAACATATGTTCACCTCTATGATATAAAACATACATCTATGATATTTTACATCGTAGAGCTATGATATACAATAATCAAATCTGCTTGATTCTGCGATATGGAGGTTTTTATGCGAAAAGTTGATCTGAAGGGTGACTGGTTTCTTTCGCAGGATGGGGGAGAGCCGATCCCCGGCGTTCTGCCCGGCTGTACCTATCTTGATTATATGAGAAACGGGATGGAGGATCCTTTCTACGGCGAAAACGAGACCAAAGCTACCGAGCTTGCCCACCATGATTACACCTATTCCCGGACCTTCATCATTCAGGCAGAAACGATTGCTTACAAGCATGTAGATTTTGTTGGCGACGGGCTTGATACCGTGATGGATATCTATCTGAACGACCAGCTTTTGGGACATGCAGAAAACATCAACCGCACCTACCGTTTTGACGCGAAACCTCTTTTGCAGGCGGGTGATAACTGCATCCGCCTTGAAATTCGAGATCCTTATGAGGTCATGAAGGAACGTCAGGCGGCGCACCCGATTCTTGAAAAGGGTATCCCATTCCCACTCGTTGGTCACATCCGAAAAACTCCCTGCCATTTTTCCTGGGACTGGGGCCCGCAGCTTGCGCCGGCAGGAGTAATGCGTTCTATCGGCTTCGAAGCCTATGATAACAGAATCGACGATATTCGTATCGAACAGATTCATAAGGACGGAGGCGTGAGCCTTTCCTTTGAAGTTACACCGCTTGAAATAACGGAGGCGACCTTCTGCGAGGTCACGCTCACGGCACCGAACGGGAGCGCCTCTAACTATGTCTTGGAGAAGCAAGACAGGAGTTTCAAAAAGACCGTTCTTGTGGAGAATCCTGAACTGTGGTGGTGCAACGGTTTAGGTGATCAGCCGCTCTATAGCGTGGAGGCCTTTCTGAAGACCGGAGAAACCGAACAGGACCGCATATGCAAGCGCATCGGCCTTCGCACCATCGAGCTTGATACTAAACCCGATGATTGGGGCGAACAGTTCCGCTTTGTCGTCAACGGCGTTCCGATTTTCAGCAAAGGCGGCGACTGGATTCCCGCCGATTCCTTTATTCAGCGTACGACCCGGGAAGATTACTACTGGTACATACGGGAATGTCAAAAGGCCAACATGAACATGATTCGCGTATGGGGCGGAGGGTATTTCGAAGACGAGAATTTTTATGATGCCTGTGATGAAATGGGCATCCTGGTCTGGCAGGATTGCCTTTTTGCCTGCAATATCTATCCTTTCGATCAACCCGAATTCGTTGAGAACATTCATTTAGAAATCAAAGATAACGTAAAGCGCTTGCGCCATCGTGCGTCCTTAGCCATCTGGTGCGCCAACAATGAGTGCGAAGCGGCTATGGGCTTTGTTCGAAGGAGCGCCGGAGAGCTTGCGGAGACCAACATTCACTTCTACCATTTTGAACTGCGTGATATGGTCAAGGAATTTGATCAAGTAACGCCCTATTGGCCGGGTTCGCCGGGAAGCGGCCGGTATAAGGTTAAGTCCGGCAATAGGATAGGCAAGGTCAAGGGCGATACGCATCTTTGGTCCATCTGGCATGGCATGTTTCCCATCGAAGATTTTGCTCATTACAACACTCGTTTCTGTAGTGAATTCGGTATGGAATCCATGCCTGTTATGAAAACGATTCGCTCCTTCCATCCCGAGGGCGAAATCAAGCTTTTGGACCCCGTAATGCTGCTTCACCAGAAAAATGGCAGCGGCAACGAGAAGATGGATTATTACCTGCTCGCCAAATATAAGGAACCCAAAAAATTTGAGGATTTCGTTTATCTCTCCCAGATCGTGCAGTCTGATACTGTTCGATACGCGACGGAGTGCTGGAAGCGCAATATCGGCCACCAGAACGGAGCTCTCTACTGGCAGCTGAACGACTGCTGGCCGGTTGCCTCCTGGGCTGCAGTGGATTACAATAAGCAGAAAAAGGCCGTTCTCTATCATTCCGGATTGTTCAACAAGATGCTGATGGTCTCCAACGACTACCACAAGAGCGACATCGACCTCTATGTCATCAATGAGTTCAACCATTCCTTTGATCTGATACTGGAATGGACCGTCTTCGATTTCTACGGGAAAAAACTTGCGGAAGGAGCACGCAATGTAAGCGTTGGCGCCGTCGCATCTGTAAAGGCAGTTAATGTGAACTTCAAAAAGGATCTGAAAGGAATCGATATCAAAGACTGCTTTATCAATGTGGTGCTGAAGAACAACGAGTGCATCGTGGATGAAAAGTCTTATCTGCTCGTACCCGACAAAGAAGCTAGGCTGCCTAAACCTAAATTCACTGTTAATGTCACAAAAGAAAACGGCAAAGCCGTTGTACGTATCACATCCGATTGCTACGCCCGTTATGTCTTCGTTGACAGTGATGCGCTGGCTTCCGCTTGGGACGATAACTACATCACCATCCTACCCGGAGCAACCGCCGTCTTTACAGCCGATGCGGATGATTCAGTTTCGATCGACTCAGTTGCGAGCACTCTGACCATACAGAATATGGCAGATACCGAAACCTATCTCACCGACCGCGAGGAAAGAAAACTACGTCGCTCCATTTTCTGGTCAGGCAAGAACTGGCTCACCTATATCCTGTGCAAACTATTTATGTAAGGGGAAACGATATGGAAGAAAACTTCGAGAAAACCAAGCAAGCGACGGAAACCGGCGCAACCGAAGAAGTCGTCGCCCGTATCCCGAAAGGCGAGAAATTCACCTTCGGCTTCTATTTCATCGGTCAGCTGATCATGTACGGCATGGTCTCCAGCTACATCTCGCTGTTTATGACCGAATCCGGCATCGCCGCCTTCGTCATCTCCGCCATTCTGTTTGTCGCAAAAGTTTGGGATGCGGTCAATGACCCTTTGTTCGCAATCTTTATCGACAAAAAACAGATCTTCAAACATAAGTACCTTTCCTGGGTACGCATCTCCACCGTCCTGATTCCACTCACCACCATCTTCGTATTCATCATGCCGGATTCATTCGGTAACACTGCGAAGATCATATGGCTGCTCATCGGCTACATGCTGTGGGATCTGGCGTATACGATCTGTGACGTGCCGATCCACGCTCTTGCTACCTGTATGACGGATAATGTCAAGGAGCGTGACGGACTCTTCATTAAGAAGACCGTCTTCGGCTATATCGGTGTTCTGATCGTTCTCTTTGTGCCGATGCTTTATCCCAGGATCGGCTGGGGACCGACGGCCGTTATCATGTCGATCATTTCCTTGGCGACCATGCTTCCTGTCGGCTTTAAGGCGCAGGAACGCTACACCAGCGCACCCGAGAAAGAGCCGTCCTTCAAGGAGATGGGCCGCTATCTGGTCAAGAATAAGCCCCTGCTCATTATCAGCCTTGCCTCTATCGTTGCTTCACTGACTGCGACAAGCGGAACCGCCGGCAACTACGTGGCAATCTATCTGTTAGGCAGCGAGGACTACATCACCTACATGGCCATTTTAGCCGTTCCGCCGGCATTCCTCTCCATCCTTCTGACGAAATTTCTTTTGAAGAAGTTCGACAAGTTCTGGGTTTACATCGCTTCTTGCGTTTCCAACATCATCTTCGGTATCATTATTTTTTACACAGGCTACGAGAATATTCCTCTCTACCTTACGATGTGCGCGATCAAAACGCTTTTCGGAAGCGCAGGCGCCGTTACGGGAGCTATGTTCATTGCTGACTGCGCGGAATACGGCCACTATGCGACCGGCCAGCGCAATCAGGGCGTTGCTTTTTCTGTGCAGACCTTTACTGCTAAATTCACCAGCGCTATTTCCACTGCCATAGGTATGCTGTTACTTGGCTTCATTGGCTTCCAATCCGGCACCGGTGCTGCGCAGACATCTGGGACTCTAAGAGGCGTTTGGTATATGAATACCCTGATTCCTCTCATCGGCGTTGCCGCATCCATCGCGCTTTTACTCATCGGCTATCGATTAAGAACCAAGGATGCGCAGATCATGGCCAAAGCCAACGCCTGCGAAATCAGCCGCGAGGAAGCAGAGATCGCCCTTGGCGGAAAGAAAATCTGATAGGGTATTATTGCAAAAAGCATACCGCTTAATCTATAATCTGCACTTGCCTGCTTCCGATCCTTTATCTTCGACCGGTTTCCGGGAAGAACCGAAAAAAGAATTCGCTTCCTGCCTTAACGAAGGGACTGTGACTGTTTTCACAGTCCCTTCTTTCTGTATAGTTGCTGAAACAACTTTTGACAACATGATGACCACATTTTTGTGTCCTTTCATGACTCTTATGGCATTCATGGCATCAGTGGACCTCGAAAAAGAGCCTGTTTCAGGGATTTTTTCGATAATCTCTAGCATTATTAGTTGCAATCAGCTTAGGCTCCTAAGCGGAACGCCGTGGGTTCGAATCCCGCCGGGGAGGCCCTTTTCGCTGCAGCACAGGTCAAATCGAAAAAAACGCTCCCCGGACGGGAGCGCTTTGGATCGAAGACATCGGGGCAGGGAACGGATCAGATGTCCAGCAGTTCGCTGTAGGCCTTCAGCGCACCATCCGTTTCATGTGCCAGCACTCGCTTGGCCAGCACTTTGCCCAACTGCACGCCCTCCTGGTCGAAGCTGTTCACGTTCCAGCAGAAGCCCTGGAACATCACCTTGTTCTCAAAATGCGCCAGCAACGCGCCAAGGGATTCCGGCGTAAGCTGTTCACCGATGATGATGCTGGAGGGACGACCGCCATCGAAGCTCTTGTTTGGATCATTGTCCTGCTTTCCGCAGGCAAAGGCCATGATCTGCGCGGCCACGTTGGCGCACAGCTTCTGCTGGCTGGTGCTGCCCTGAATGTCCGCGTCCATGCCCGCCTGATTTTTACGGAAACCGACGAACTGCAGCGGAACGACGTCCGTGCCCTGATGCAGGAGCTGATAGAACGAATGCTGGCCGTTGGTGCCCGGTTCGCCGAAAATGACAGGTCCGGTGGGATAAGCGACCGGCTCGCCGAAGCGGTTGACGTGCTTGCCGTTGGACTCCATGTCGAGCTGCTGCAGGTGCGCAGGGAAGCGGCTGAGCGCTTGCGAATAGGGCAGTACGGCGGTGACCGGATAGCCCAGCACGTTGCGCTCGTATACGCCGATCAGCGCGTCCAGCATAGAGGGATTCTTCAAGGGGTCGCTCTCCTTTGCCGTCAGATCCGCCGCATGGGCCCCGGCCAGGAAGCGTGCGAACACTTCGGGACCGAACGCCAGCGACAGCACCACGCCGCCGACACAGGACGTGGAGGAATAGCGCCCGCCGATGAAGTCGTCCATGAAAAACGCTGCCAGGTATTCATCGGACTTTGCCAGCGGTGAAGTCTCGCTGGTGACGGCGACCATGTGTTTGGAGGGGTCCAGCCCCGCGTCTCTCAGCGCGTTCTTGACAAAGGTTTCGTTGGTCAGCGTTTCAAGGGTTGTGCCGGACTTCGAGACCAGCACGAACAGGCTGTGAGGTAGATCAATGGATTTGAGCACGTTCGCTGCGTCGTCGGGGTCCACGTTGCTGATAAAACGGGCTTCGAGCCGGAATGCGCCGTTCTCCTTGGCCCAGTTTTCCAGCGCCAGATACATGGCGCGGGGGCCCAGGTCGCTTCCGCCGATGCCGATCTGCACCACGGTCGTGAACTTCTCACCGTCGGCGTTGGCGATCTCTCCCGCATGGACCTTTTGGGCAAACTCAGCCGCTTTTTTCTGCTCGCCGGCATAGAATGCGTGCTTGTCCACGCCGTCCACGATCACGGCATCTCCCAGCTGGCCTCTTGTCAGCTGGTGCAGCACCAGGCGCTTTTCACCGGTATTGATCATTTCGCCGTTGTACAGGGCGGCGTACTTCTCCTCCAGCTGCGCCTCCTGGGCAAGCTCCTTTAGGATGGAGAGCAGTTCGTCGTCTACGGCCTTCGCCGCGTAGTTGTAAGCAAGTCCGCAAGCCATCGGCACCGTGTACTTCGCAACACGCTGCGCACCGTTTTCGCCCGCCATCGCTTCCGGCAGGTTTACGCTTCCTTTTTTTGCTTTCAGCTTTTCAAAAGCTTTCAGCGTATCGAGATTGTTCCAATGCAACATGATTTCGTTTCCTCCATGAAAAGCTTTTTGATTGCGCGGTTTTTTCTCTGTCGGCACAAGTTTACCATTCCCGGGGCGATTTTTCAATCCCGCCGAAACAAAAATCGCTGTCCTCTTCACGAAGGCGTATCAAGTCATAGCGAAAATCCGGGCGCTTTCAGACAAAGAGCCGGTTGGATTTTTGCTTCGAGTATGGTATTGTATTCGTATCACCGGGCCAATCGATCCGAGCGGCGCTTTTTATGGTCCGGACGAATAAGGAGGGACGTATGGAAATGACCTTTCGCGCTTTCATAAAGAAATACTGGCTGCAGGCGGCGGCTGTGCTCTGCAGTACGGCGGTTTTCCTGTTCTGGATCGCGCTGCGCGTCAACTGGGCGGGCATTTCCAAATTCCTGGGAGCGGATCACAACCCAAGCTTTCTCGTGATGAACCTGCCGCTCATGATCTGCGTACTCATGGGTGTGATCCTGCTGCTTACGATCCTGTCCTTCCTCTTTATCCGCGATAAAAAGAGAGGGCCGTATATCGCGTCGCTGGTGTTCTCCGTCGTTTTCGCCGTCGCCATCGGCGTCGTGATCGCCAACGGCTCCAACGATTATATCCAGTTCATCCTGCCGAAATTCTTCCGATCCGTGGGGGTGACCGCCGCGCTGATCCTTGTTTTCTGCCTGCTGTTTTTCCACGCGCCCAACAGGGGATGGCGTCTTGCGGCGAAGGTCCTGTTCCTGCTGGCGCTGATCGCCGCCTGCGCCGTCGTCGGCTACGGCCTTCGGCCATGCCGCTTCACGTACCGGCCGGTGGTCTACGCGGTAGAGGACGACTACCAGATCGTGTTTTCCACCAGCGACACCGCCATCGTTTGGGTGGAGGTCGGCCAGGAGAAATACTACGATCTGTACGCGGGCAGTATGCGGTCCAAGGACCTGGTGCATAAGGTCACCGTGCCGCAGCGCGCCCTGGACGAGGCGAAGAGCTACAAGATCTGCGCCAAGCAGATGATCTACCGGGGGCCCTTCGGCGGCTATACGGGCGAAACCTTTTCCGAGCAATACTCGTTCATCCCGGTGAACTCTGCGGACGGGATCTGTTATCTGGCCCTCCCGGACATCCATGGCGCCGTGGAGGGCGCGGCGAGCCTTGCCGGCCATGCGTGGCTGGAAAACACCCTTGACTTCATCGTGCTCCTGGGGGATCAGACCAGCATGGTCGATCGGTATGAGGACGCCCAGATCGCCAATGAGATCGCCTTCAAGATCACCGGCGGCATGATCCCGGTGATCTATACCCGGGGCAACCACGAGATCAAGGGCGAGTATGCTGAGGAGCTGTACAAATACACCGGCAGCCAAAACGGCAAGTTCTATTACACCTTCCGGCTTTCGGACATATACGGCATCATGCTCGATTTGGGCGAGGATCACGACGACGACTGGTGGGAGTATTTTGAAACGGCCCAGTTCGACCTGTACCGGGAGGAGCAGACCCGCATGCTGGACGAGATCATTGCCGCAGGGGAATATACGAACGCCGCCTACACCATGGCCGTCTGCCACATCCCCATCCCCTTTGTGAACGCGCGCCACAACCACGAAGCAGTCAAGGCCGCCTGGACGGAGCGGCTGAACGAGATCGGCGTGGATATCCTCGTCACCGGCCATCAGCATGATCTGTATCCGTTCCTGGAAGGGACCATCCCGCCCAACACGAAGCTGGTGTACAACAAGGACTTCTCCGGCGCAGAGGGCAAGACCTACAACGGATACATGACGGATTATCGTTTCAACGCCTTCATCTGCGGCAAACGGGGGCTGACCCAGCACGACGAGGCACCCGCCGGGAATCATACCGATTACGTGGGGATGCTGGTGAACGTGGACCTAAAAAGCGGCAGCCAGTCCTGCGTCTACATGAATTCCGAAGGAGAGATCGTCCCCGTGGTAAATCCCTTTGCAGAATATACTTACGGCACGGAACCCATCGTGACGACGCTGAAATAAACAGATATATTCCTCCTAAGAGGCCAAAGCAAGCGACCCCCAAACTGGGGGTCGCTTTCTATATCTTTGTCAAGGTATTTCAACCGATTCAGGAATGCATTCGCCGGTACCGCCTATTCGAGCTCGATGGTGGCGGGGGGCTTGGAGGTGAGGTCGTAGAGGACCCGGTTCACGCCGGGGACCGTGTTCACGATGCGGGTCATGCAGGCGTCCAGCAGGTCGTAGGGGAGCCGGGCGGCCGTGGCGGTCATGTAATCTGAGGTCAGCACGGCCCGGAGGGCCACGGCATAGTCGTAGGTCCTATGGTCGCCCATGACGCCCACGGAGCGCATATTGGTGAGGGCGGCAAAGAACTGGCCGGAGCCGGTGTCGATACCGAAGCGCTGCAGCTCCTCCTGAAAGATGGCGTCCGCCTCCTGGACCATGCGGACCTTCTCGGGGGTCACCTCTCCGGCGATCCGCACCCCCAGGCCGGGGCCGGGGAAGGGTTGCCGGTAGACCAGGGCCCGGGGCAGGCCCAGCTCCAGGCCCAGCTCACGGACCTCGTCCTTGAAGAGGGTCCGAAGGGGCTCCACGATCCCTTCGAAGCGGATGCCCTTAGGGAGCCCCCCCACGTTGTGGTGGGACTTGATGACGGCCCCGTCGCTGCCCGCGCCGGACTCCACCACGTCGGGGTAGATGGTGCCCTGGGCGAAGAGGTCCATCTCTCCCAATTGGTTGGCCGTCTCCTCGAAGGTATGGATGAACTGCTCGCCGATGATCTTCCGCTTCTGCTCGGGATCCACGACCCCCTTCAGGGCGGTGAAGAACCGGTCCCGAGCGTCCACGCCCACGAAGTTGAGATCGAAATCGCCCTCAAGGCCAAAGATGGCCTTCACCTGCTGGCCCTCGTTCTTGCGCAGCAGACCGTGGTCCACGAACACGCAGGTGAGCTGCTGGCCGATGGCCCGGGATAGGAGGGCCGCCGTCACGGAGGAATCCACGCCCCCGGACAGGGCCAGCAGGACCCGCTTGGTGCCGATCCGCTGCCGCAACGCCTGTACCTGCTCCTCCACGAAGGAGGACATCTGCCAGGTCCCCTGACAGCCGCAGATCTGCCGGACGAACCGGCGGAGCATGGTGGCGCCCTCGGGGGTATGGACCACCTCGGGGTGGAACTGGACCGCGTACAGGTCCCTGGTCCGATCCTCCATGGCGGCGATAGGGCAGTCCGGCGTGTGGGCCGTCACCGTGAACCCGGAGGGGGCCGACGTGATCCTGTCCGTATGGCTCATCCAGCAGGTGGTCTCCTCCGGCACGTCCGTCAGCAGGGGGGAATCGTTGCCGTCGATGAACAGGGCCGTCCCGCCGTATTCGGAGGTCATGGCCGGGGCCACCTGCCCGCCCAAAACGTGGGCCATGAGCTGGGCCCCGTAGCAGATGCCCAGCACCGGCACGCCCAGGGAGAAGAGCTCCGCCGAGCAGGTGGGGGAGGCGGGGTCGTAGACGCTGTTGGGGCCGCCGGTCAAGATGATGCCCTTGGGGGCTCGGGCCCGCAGCTCCGCGATGGGGGTGGTGTGAGGCAGTATCTCCGAGTACACCTGGCACTCCCGCACGCGGCGGGCGATGAGCTGCTTGTACTGGCCGCCGAAATCCAGGATGAGGATGGTTTCCTGTTCCATAGTCCCTTCCTTTTTTTATTCCACGGTGACGCTCTTGGCCAGGTTCCGGGGCTTATCCACGTCCAGGCCTTTGGAGACGCTGGTGTAGTAGGCCAGGAGCTGCAGGGGGATGATGGCCAACGACCCCATAAAATGGGGGTCCGTCTCGGGCACGAAGAGGGAGAAGTCAGCAAAGGCGCTCTCCTTCCGGCTGCCCTCCCCGGCCAGGCTCACGAGATACGCGCCTCGGGCCCGGCACTCGGCCATGTTGCTGACGGTCTTTTCCAGCACGTCCCGCTGGGTCAGAGATCCCACGATCAGAGTCCCGTCCTCCACCAGGCTGATGGTGCCGTGCTTCAGCTCCCCGGCGGCGTAGGCCTCACTGTGTATGTAGGAGATCTCTTTCATCTTCAGGCTCCCCTCCAGACAGATGGCGTAATCGAGGCCCCTTCCGATGAAGAAGATGTCCCGGGCGTTGGCGTGGCGAGACGCGAACCACTGGATGCAGGCCTTGTCCTTCAAAGCGAGCTCCATCTTCTCGGGCAGGGACAGGAGCTCGCCGATCAGGGCTCCATACTTCTCTTCGTTCAGCTTCCCCTTCACCAAGGCCAGCTCCAACGCGAAGGCGTAGAGGGCCGATAGCTGGGCGCTGTAGGCCTTGGTGGTGGCCACGGCGATCTCCGGCCCCGCCAGGGTGTAGAGCACGTGGCCCGCCTCCCGGGCGATGGAGGAACCCACCACGTTGACCACCGCCAACGTGGGCACGCCCATGGCCTTCGCTGCCCGCAGGGCGGCCAGGCTGTCAGCCGTCTCCCCGGACTGGGAGATGACGATCACCAGGGACCCGGGCCCCAAGAGCCGCTTCCGGTACCGGAATTCGCTGGCCAGCTCCACCCGGACCGGCACCTCCGCCATGTCCTCGATGACGTACTGGGCGGCCATGCCCACGTGCCAGGCGGAACCGCAGGCCACGATCTCTACGCTCTCGACGGCGGCGAGCTGCTCGTCGGAGACGCCCACAGCGGAAAGGTCGATCCGGCAATCATGGATCAGGCTGTTCAGCGTGTCCCGAACGGCCCGGGGCTGCTCGTGGATCTCCTTGATCATGAAGTGCTCGTAGCCGCCCTTCTGGGCCGCCTCGGCGCTCCAGGTCACATGGGTCAACGGGAGCCGGACCTCGTCCCCGTTCAGATCGAAGAAGTGCGCTTCCCCGGGCAGCAGCCGGGCGGACTGGTGGTTGTCGATGTAGTATACGTCCCGGGTGTGCTGCAGCAGGGCGGGCACGTCGGACGCGAGGAAGGTCTCCCCGTCGGCGACGCCGATGACCAGGGGGCTGTCCTTCCGGGCGGCGTAGATCTCCCCCGGGTAATCCTTGAACATGAGGGCCAGGGCGTAGCTGCCCCGGACCCGGACCATCATGCGGTTGATGGCGTCGATGGGCCCGATCTTATACTTGCGGTAGTAGTAGTCCACCAGCTTGATGGCCACCTCGGTGTCCGTGCCGCTGTAGAACCGGTAGCCGTTCTTCAACAGCTTCTGCTTGATCTCGACGTAGTTCTCGATGATGCCGTTGTGGACGCCCACCACCTCGGAGCCCATCTCGTCCATGTCGTTGGCGCTGATGTGGGGATGGGCGTTGGTCTGGTTGGGCTCCCCGTGGGTGGCCCAGCGGGTGTGGCCGATGCCGCAGCAGCCGGGCATGGTGGCCCCGGCTTCCGTCTTCTCGATCAGATTCTTCAGCTTTCCCGTGGCCTTCACCACCGCCGTGGGCGCGGTGCCGTCCCGCACGGCGAGACCGGCGGAGTCGTACCCCCGATACTCCAGCATGCTCAATCCGTTGAGAAGAATGGGGGCCGCCGCCCGGTGGCCGGTGAATCCTACGATGCCGCACATAGGTAATACTTCCTTTTGTTTTCTATGCATTTTTTCTTTTCAGGCGAAAAGAAAAAAGTGCCAAAAAAGAAAAGCCGGGAATGGGTTATGTATTTAGCAGTGCAAACTGTTCTTCCGCGGAACAAAAAATACTATATCCCGTTTTTCAAAATCGTCAAGAGCCTTTGGGCCGCTTCCGCCGTGTCCGCGGGGCTGCCGAAGCAGGAGAGCCGCACATGGCCCGCTCCGCCTTCGCCGAAGCCTTCCCCGGGCGTGACCACGATCTGGGCTTCGTGGAGGAGGCGCTCGAAGAACGCCCAGCCGGTCATGCCCTCCGGGCAGGGGAGCCACAGGTAGGGGGCGTTGCGGCCGCCGGTGAACCAGACGCCTGTTTTCTGCAGGGTGTCGGAGAGGATGCGCCCGTTCTCCTGATAGACGGCGATGGCCTCCCGGTTAAAACGGAGGCCTGCCGGGGACAGGGCCGCTTCCCCCGCCCGCTGGATCACGTAGCTGACGCCGTTGGTCCGGGTGGTCCGATCCTGGGTCCACATGTGGTGGAGGGAGGAGCCCTCCCGCACCAGGGCCCGGGGCACCACGGTGTAGCCCAGCCGCATGCCCGTGAACCCCGCCGTTTTGGACAGAGAGCATATCTCGATGGCGCAGGTCTCGGCGCCGGGGAGCTCTAAGATGCTGTGGGGCACGTCCTCGTCCTGGATGAAGGCCTCGTAGGCGGCGTCGAAAACGATGACAGCCTCGTGCTCATTGGCCCAGTCCACCCACCGCTGAAGCTGGGGCCGGGTGTAAGCCGTGCCCGTGGGGTTGTTGGGGGAGCAGAGATAGACCAGATCCCCGTTGAGATCGTCCCCGGGCAGGGGCAGAAAGCCGTTCGCCCGGTTGCCGGAAAGGGGCACGATCCTTCGCCCCGCCATACGGTTGGTGTCCACATAGGCGGGGTAGGCGGGCTCCGCCACCAGCACCCGATTGTCGACGGAAAAGAGATTCCCGATGGCGCCGAGATCGTCCGCGGCGCCGCTGGAGATGAAGACTTCCTGGGGGGAAAGGGCCACGCCCCGCCGCCCGTAGTAGGAAACCACCGCCGCCTTTAGAAAGTCTGTGCCGGTCTCCGGCAGGTACCCGTGGAAGGTGGCAGCTTTGCTCTGCTCGCCGACGGCCCGGCGCAAGGCCTCGATGACGACGGGGGAGAGGGGGCCCGTTACGTCCCCTACCCCCAGCCGGAGCAGCCTTTTGTCAGGATGATCGGCCTGATAGGCGGCCACCCGCGCCCCGAGTTCGGTGAAGAAAAAGGCGGGGGCCAGCTGTCCATAGGCGGCGTTGAGCTTCATAGGTCCATCGCCCCCTCGAACACGGTCACGGCAGGCCCTGCCATGGATACGCCGCCCTCGGCGTCCACGGTGATATGTAGGCTCCCGCCGTCCAAAACTACCTCGATGGGCCGCCCCGCAGGGCAAAGTCCCGCCTGCACCGCGGCGAAGGCGGCCGCGCAGGCACCGGTGCCGCAGGCCAATGTGACGCCGCAGCCTCGCTCCCAGACCCGCATGCGCAGCTTTTCAGGGGACAGGACCTGAACAAATTCCACATTGACGCCATCCGGGAACCGGGGATCGCTCTCGATCCGGGGTCCCCAGAGGGACAGGGGCAGATCCTCCACGGTATCGGAAAAGATCACCAGATGGGGGTTGCCCACCGAGATCAGCATACCCGTGCCCTCCGGCAGGGCCACGCCGTCCTGTTCCACCCGGGCGGCGCCCATGTCCACCGAGACGCTGCGGACCCGATCCCTTTCGACGGAAAGCTTTAGGGCTTTGACCCCGGACAGGGTCTCCACGGTCATGGCCTCCTGTCGGACCAGGCCCTTGTCGTAGAGGTACTTGGCTACGCACCGGATGCCGTTGCCGCACATTTTGGCTTCGCTGCCGTCGGCGTTGAAGATGCGCATCCTGGCGTCGGCGACCCAGGAGGGAGAGACAAAGATCACGCCGTCCGCGCCTATGCCGAAATGGCGGTCGCACAGCCGCCGGCACAGGGGCGACATATCCCCGGGGACCTGGCTGTAAACAAGCATGAAATCGTTGCCCAGGCCCTGCATCTTGGTGAAACGCATGTCTCCGCCCTCCCGTTCGCCCGTTTCCTCGTCAGTAAACGATCATGTACCGTTTGGTCTCCCAGTCGGTGACCCGGGTGCGATACTCGTCCCACTCGGCCCGCTTGCCGGAGACGTAGCTCTTGAACACGTGATCGCCCAGGGCGTCTGTGATGAGCTTATCCTGCTCCAGCAGCTCCACGGCCTCTAAAAGATTCCCGGGCAGACTGGCGATGCCGTGGGCCTTGCGCTCCTTCTCGGTCATGGTATAGATGTTCTCCGTGATCTCCGCCGGGGGCGTGAGGCCCCGCTCAATGCCGTCGAGGCCCGCTGTCAGGCACACGGCCAAAGCGAGGTAGGGGTTGCAGGCCGGATCGGGGCAGCGGAGCTCCACCCGGGTGCTGTTGCCCCGGGCGGCGGGGATACGGATGAGGGCGGATCGGTTGGAGGCGCTCCACGCAAGATAGCAGGGGGCCTCGTAGCCGGGCACCAATCGCTTATAGGAGTTCACCAGGGGGTTGGTGATGGCGGCGAAGTGGCGCACGTGCTCCAGGATGCCCGCGATGAAGCTGTAGGCTTCCTTGGAGAGGCCCCGCTCCCCCTTGGGATCGAAGAAGATGTTCTTGCCGCCCTTGGAGAGGGACATGTTCACGTGCATGCCGCTGCCGTTGATGCCGAAGACGGGCTTGGGCATGAAGGTGGCGTGAAGGCCGTGGGCCTGGGCGATGGTCTTCACCGCCATGCGGAAGGTGCTGATGTTGTCCGCGGCGGTGAGGGCGTCGGCGTACTTGAAATCGATCTCGTGCTGGCCCTCGGCCACCTCGTGGTGGCTCGCTTCGATCTCAAAGCCCATCTCCTCCAGCATGAGGCAGATCTCCCGCCGCACGTCCCCGCCGTGGTCGATGGGGGCCATGTCGAAGTAGCTGGCGGCGTCGGCGGTCCGGGTGGTGGGGAGGCCCTTCTCGTCGGCCTCGAAGAGGAAGAACTCCATCTCCGGCCCCACGTTGAAGGTGTAGCCCAGCTTCTCCGCCCGTGCGAGGGCCCGCCTGAGCACGTACCGGGGGTCGCCCACGAAGGGGGTGCCGTCCGGGTTGTACACGTTGCAGATGAGCCGGGCGGTCTTCCGCTTGGCGGGCATCCAGGGCAGCACCGCGAAGGTGGAAAGGTCCGGGTGCAGGTACTGGTCGCTCTCGTGGATGCGGGTGAAGCCCTCGATGGAGCTGCCGTCGATCATGATCTGGTCGTTGACCACCTTCTCGATCTGGGAGCAGGTCACGGCCACGTTCTTGAGCTGGCCGAAGATGTCGGTGAACTGGAGGCGGATGAACTCGATATCCTCTTCGTTGACGATGCGCACGATGTCTTCCTTGGTGTATTTCATGGGGATGCTCCTTTCTTATTTGGCGTTTTGTTTATGGTCCTGGGCTGCTTCCACCAGTCCCAGGAACAGGGGATGGGGCTTGGTGGGCCGGCTCTTGAATTCGGGATGGTACTGGACCCCTACGAAGAAGGGCCGATCTGTGAGCTCCGCGGCCTCCACCAGCCGCCCGTCCGGAGACAGGCCCGAGAAGGTGAGACCGGCGTCCAAAAGCTGCTGTCGGAATGCGTTGTTGAGCTCGTACCGGTGCCGGTGCCGCTCCGCGATGGCGTCCAGAGCGTAATACTTATGGAGCGTAGTCCCGGGCTGGACCTCGCAGGGGTAGCTGCCGAGGCGCAGGGTGCCGCCCTTGTCCACCTCATCGCTCTGGCCCGGCATGAAGTCGATGACCTTGTGGGGGCTCTCCGGGTCGAACTCCCCGGAGTTGGCGTCGGCCCAGCCCACCACGTTTCGAGCATATTCGATGCACATGACCTGCATGCCGAGGCAGATGCCGAGATAGGGAAGATCCCCCTCCCGGGCGCAGCGGACCGCCTGGATCATGCCCTCGATGCCCCGGCTGCCGAAGCCTCCGGGCACCAGCACCCCGTCCACACCCGCCAGGTCCGTCGGGACGAAGGCTTCCGAGTCGATCCAGCGGATCTTGATCTGGACGCCCCGGGCGTACCCGGCGTGGTGCAGGGCCTCCACGATGGAGAGATAAGCGTCGTGGAGCTGGGTATACTTGCCCACCAGGGCGATGGTCACCTCCTCGTGGGAGGCATGGATGCGGTCCACCATCGCCCGCCAGGAGGAGAGGTCGATGTCCCGGGCGGGCAGGTCCAGTTTTTGGCAGACGATCTCGGAGAAATGCGCCTGCTCCAAATACAGGGGCGCTTCGTAGAGCACCGGCAGGGTCAGATTTTCGATGACCGCCGCCCGGTCCACGTTGCAGAAGTTGGAGATCTTGTCGAAGATGCTCTCATCTATAATAGGTTCATCGGTCCGAAGCACGATGATGTCCGGGAAGATGCCCATGCCCTGGAGCTCCTTCACGGAGTGCTGGGTGGGCTTCGATTTATGCTCGCCGCTGGCCTTCAGGTAGGGCACCAACGTCACGTGGATGTAGAGGGCGTTCCCTCGGCCCACCTCCCGGCCCACCTGGCGGATGGCCTCCAGGAAGGGCTGGCTTTCGATGTCGCCGATGGTGCCGCCGATCTCGGTGATGACGATGTCCGCGTCGCTATGCTCTCCCACCCGGTAGATGAAGTGCTTGATCTCGTCGGTGATGTGGGGGATGGTCTGGACGGTCTTGCCCAGATACCCGCCCTGGCGCTCCCGCTTGAGCACGTTCGAATACACCTTGCCGGTGGTCAGATTGGAGTACCGGTTCAGATCCTCGTCGATGAACCGCTCGTAGTGCCCGAGATCGAGATCGGTCTCCGCCCCGTCCTCGGTGACGTACACCTCCCCGTGCTGATAGGGGGACATGGTGCCCGGGTCCACGTTGATGTAGGGGTCCAGCTTCTGGGAGGCCACCTTATAGCCCCGAGCCTTCAGCAGCCGCCCCAGGGAGGCCGCGGTGATGCCCTTCCCAAGACCTGACACCACGCCGCCGGTCACAAAAATGTGCTTCATCTTCCGCTCCTTTTCGCCCATTCTTAATAGAGAAGGGCGCCTGTCCGAGGGGAGTTTCCCCTACGGACGGACGCCCTTGCGTTCGTCGCTCCTGTGCCCAGTCAGGCACGCTTTTTCCGTTCCCCGTCTCGGCGCTCGCCGAAACAATATATTATATACAAACAACATAGCGCACAGTATAGCAGGTCCTTTCCCCGTTGTCAACCCTCTTTCAATAAGGAGATCCTGTTTTTTTCAAAAATGAAGGAGGGTTTGCAAATAAGAATCGAGATGAATCGAATCCTGCATAAAAAACGTAGAAAACCTGGCCTTTCCGAAAAAGCTCCAATAAAATGAAGGAAATGTATTGCAAATAATTCACGCTTGCTTTACAATATCCTCATATTGTTGCCATCATCCCTGGCGCAACAAATACAAAAAAGGAGAATCGCTATGAAGAAACTGCTTGCCATCCTGCTGGTCCTGTGCATGGTCGTGGCTGCCACCGCCTGCAAGAACAACGCTGCTCCCGCCGCTGACGCGAAGACGGAAGCGGCTGGTCAGACCCTGAAGGAGAAGGCCGCCAACTTCGATCGGAAGAATGAGTTCCTCACCGTTGGTACCGGCCCCACCTCGGGCATCTACTTCCCCATCGGCGGCGCCTTTGCCACCGCGCTGAAGGACTACGGCTATCAGACCTCCGCTGAGGCCACCAACGCCACCGGTCAGAACATCCAGAACATCCTCAAGGGCGATTGCGAGATCGCCATCGCCATGCAGGATGCCGTCATGCAGGCCTACACCGCCTCCGGCGCCTACGAGGGCAAGGAGCCCGCTTCCGATCTGCGCGCCCTCATGCGCCTCTGGCCCAACTACGTGCAGCTGGTCACCACCGCCAACACCGGCATCAAGAGCGTGGATGACCTGCGCGGCAAGCGCGTGGGCGTGGGCGCCGCCAACTCCGGCGTGGAGATCAACGCCCGCATGATCCTGGCCGCCTACGGCATCACCTACGACGACATCACCCCTGACTACCTCGCATACGGCGAAGCCATCGACAACATGAAGAACGGCCAGTGCGACGCGGTGTTCGTGACCTCCGGTCTTCCCAACGCCACGGTCATGGAGCTGGGCGTGAGCTACGACATGGTGGTCGTGCCCATCGACGGCGAGGGCCGCGAGAAGCTGGTCAGCGAGTACCCCTACTACTCCAAGACCGTCATCCCCGCCAACACCTACAACAATAAAGAGGATGTGGAAGGCGTCTTCGTGTACAACATCATGCTGGTCCGCAAGGATCTGCCCGACGAGATGGTTTACGATTTGCTCACCGGCATCTTCGAGAACATCTCCACCATCAAGGCGTCCCACAACGCCGCCAACAAGAACATCGACATCACCTTCGGCGTCGATGACATCCAGCTCCCCCTGCATCCCGGTGCCGAGGAGTTCTGGAAGGACAATGGCTACATCAAATAATCTCTAAGCTCAACGCCCCGCGGGAGGCCATCGCGCCTTCCGCGGCTTTGGTTTATTGTGGGACAAGCAATGAACGGTAAGAAGCGTGGCATTTGGGCCCTGGCTTTGGCCATTATCCTGCTGGGCGGCTTTATTTGGTGGGGGTTCTTCGCCCCCGTGGGCAAGGTGTTCCAGCTCTACGACCGCCAGCGAAAGACGGTGGTCTTCTCCGCTCCTATCCATGCCGGGGACAAGCTCCGGCTGGAGATCGAGCATTCCTTTGAACACATCCCCTGGTACGAGTACTACACCGTGCGGGAGGACGATTCGTTCAACCTGGACGCCATCGCTGTGGCGGGCTATGGCGCGGGGATACCGGCGGAGATGGACGTGCCCACCCACGTGGAGGGCGGCCTTGTGTGGATGGAGGAGATCAACAGCGTCTTCCCTGAATTCTCCTGGATCACGTCCGCCACCTACATGAAGGGTTTGCAAATCAACGGAGAAGAGGTCTTCGACTTCCGAAGCCTGCCCGACGCCAGCAGGATACGGGGAAAAATCATCACAGTAAGGGGGTATCTATCAGGTGTCCGATAACGAAAAGAACAACCTGACGACGGAGCCGGTGGCGGAGCATCCCGCGGATGCAGCGCCGCTGGACGCTGCCAAGGGCGCGGAGGTCATGGAGAAATTCGAAAAGGAATCCCGCACCCGCAATTTTGAGAACAAATGGCTGAAGAAGATCATCTACTTCATCTGCCTCGCTTTCACCATTTACCATCTGGCGTACGCTTCCGGCATCCGGCTGCTGCAGATGGTCAACATCAAGCACCACGCCATCCACGTGGGCCTGATCCTGGTCCTGGGCTTTGCCCTTTATCCTGCTTTCAAGAAGTCCAGCCGCAAGAAGATGGCCTGGTACGACTGGATCTTCATCGCCCTGTCGGTGATCATGCCCATCTATGTCTTCATCCGCTATCCGGTGTTCATCTCCACCGGCTTCTCGGGCGAGAACATCGATATCATCCTGGGCACCATCCTCATCGTGCTGGTGCTGGTGGCCTCCCGCCGCCTCAGCGGCTGGGCGCTGCCGATCCTGTCCGTGATCTTCCTGCTGTACGCCCTGTTCGGCCGGTCCTTCCCGGGCATCTTCAAGCACAGGGGCTACACCTGGCACAGGATCGTCACCTACCTGACCACGGATATCTACGGCATTTACGGCACGTCCATCAAGGTGTCGGCCACCTATATCGTCCTGTTCATCATCTTCGGTGAGGTCATGAACAAGTGCGGCATGGGCCAGTTCTTCAACGACATCGCCAACGCCATTGCCGGCCATACCAAGGGCGGCCCCGCCAAGGTGGCGGTCCTGGCCTCCGGCTTCCTGGGATCCATCAACGGCTCCGCCGTGGCCAACGTGGTGACCACCGGCACCTTCACCATCCCCCTCATGAAGAAGACGGGCTATTCGAAGGAGTTCGCAGGGTCCGTGGAGGCCACGGCCTCCGTAGGCGGGCAGCTGCTGCCACCCATCATGGGCGCGGCAGCCTTCGTCATGGCGGAGACCCTGGGCGTGAAGTACGGCGCCATCATCAAGGCGGCCGTGATCCCGGCCCTGATCTACTACCTGGGCATCATCATCCAGGTCCAGATGCGGGCCACCAAGGATAACCTGAACGGTCTGCCGAAGGACCAGATGCCCAAGGTGAAGGACGTGATGAAGGAGCGGGGCCACCTGCTGATCCCTATCCTGTTCCTTCTCTACATGCTGATCTTCAGCGGCGTCACCGTCATCCGCGGCGCCTTCTGGACCATCATCGTGACCATCGTGGTGGCGGAGCTTCGGCCCGTGAGCCGCATGAGCCTCAAGGACATCTGCGACGCTTTCGTTCAGGGCGCCAAGTCCACGGTCTCCGTGGCCATGGCCTGCGCCTGCGTGGGCATCATCGTGGGCGTCTGCGGCATGACCGGCTTTGCCCTGAACGTGGCCCACGCCATCATCAGCATCGGCGAGCACAGCCTGATGCTGACGCTGCTCTTCACCATGATCACCTGCATGATCCTGGGCATGGGCCTTCCCTCCATCCCCTCCTACCTGATCACCGCCACCATCGCGGCCCCCGCCCTGGTGGAGCTGGGCCAGCCCGAGATCGCGGCCCACATGTTCTGCTTCTACTTCGCTATGTTCGCCAACCTGACCCCGCCGGTGGCTCTGGCCTCCTTCGCGGCGGCCGGCCTATCAGGCGGCAGCCCCATGAAGACGGGATGGCAATCGGTGCGCCTCGCCTTAGCTGGCTTCATCGTGCCGTTCATGTTCGTCTATAACCCGCCGCTGCTCTTAGAGAACGTGACGCTCCTCTCCGGTCTCCAGGTGGTCATCACCGCCTGCACCGGCGTGGTGCTGATCGCCGCCGCAGCGGAAGGGTATCTCATGGGTCGCCTGAACATCCCCATGCGGGTGCTGGCTGGCGTCGGCGCGTTCCTGCTGATCGACTCCGGCCTCGTGACCGACCTGGCGGGCCTTGCGTGTCTGGCCGTCATACTCCTGGGGCAAAAGTTCATCTTCAACAAGAAGGGCAAACCCGAACCGAAGCCCGCTTGATACAGGCGGAAAACGACAAAAACGGGAGCTGGGCGGAAACGCTCAGCTCCTTTTATTATTCCTCGGCGCTTTCTCCGGGGCGGGAGAGAACGGCTTTTCCGAAGGAGCGAGGAGAAGATCGTCAGATCCGGCAGAACAATGCTCGGGTCATCTTGTAAACGGCGCACAAACCCGGTATAATCCATGTATACCTATGATTTGAACGGATCGGAGGAAAGGTATGGACTATTCGAGCTTGCAGAACGGCAGCGATATCCGCGGGGTGGCCATGGAAGGGGTCGCCGGCCAGGAGGTGAACCTGACGGAGCAGGCCTGTCGGGACATCGGCCGGGGCTTTGCCCTGTGGCTGCGGGAGCGCCTGGGGAAGGACGATCTTAAGGTGGCCGTGGGCCGGGATTCCCGGCTGACCGGGCCGGCGCTGGCCCGCTGGATCGGCGAAGCGCTGGCGGCGGAAGGCGTGGCGGTGACGGACATGGGCATGGCCTCCACGCCCGCCATGTTCACACCTGCCCTTCAACCGCAACGGCTACAAGTTCTTCACCGGCCAGGGAGGCCTGGAGAAGCAGGACATCAAAGCCATCCTGACCCTGGCGGCTTCCGACGGCCATACGGGGCTTCCCGCCGCGGCCCGGTCAGAGGGCAGCTTCATGCCGGTATACGCCGATATCCTGTGCCGCAAGGTGCGGGAAGCTACGGGCTGCGAGCGCCCCCTGGAGGGCCTTCGGATCGTGGTGGACGCGGGCAACGGCGCCGGCGGGTTCTATGCCGCCCAGGTGCTGGAGCCCCTGGGGGCGGACACCACCGGGTCCCGGTTCCTGGACCCGGACGGCACCTTCCCCAACCACATCCCCAACCCGGAGAACGAGGCGGCCATGGCGGCCATCCGGTCGGCCGTTTTGGAGAACAAAGCGGACCTGGGCATCATCTTCGATACCGACGTAGATCGGGCCGGGGCGGTGCTCTCCGACGGGAGCGAACTTAATCGCAACCGCATCATCGCCATGATGGCGGCCATCCTGCTGCGGGAGCATCCCGGCACCACCATCGTCACCGACTCCATCACCTCCACGGGCCTCGCCAAGTTCATCGCGGCCCACGGCGGCGTCCATCACCGGTTCAAGCGGGGCTATCGGAACGTGATCAACGAGTCCATCCGGCTCAACGCCGAGGGGCACGACAGCCAGATGGCCATGGAGACCTCCGGCCACGGGGCCCTGAAGGAGAACTACTTTCTGGACGACGGGGCCTACCTGGTGACGCGGCTGCTGATGGAGCTGGCCAAGGGCCGTCGGGAAGGGTATACCCTTCCATCCCTGATTGCTGATCTTCAGGAGCCGGCGGAAAGCCGGGAGTTCCGCATGGACCTGCGGTTGCCGGATTTCAAGCCCTATGGCAACGATATCATCGAACAGCTCCGCAATCACGCCGCCCATCGGCCCGGTTGGGCCCTGGCCCCCAACAACTACGAGGGCGTGCGGGTCGATCTCGATAGGGACCACGGCGACGGCTGGTTCCTGCTGCGCATGAGCCTCCACGAGCCGCTGATGCCCCTCAACATTGAATCCGACAGTGAAGGCGGCGTCAAGGCCATCGCCCGGGAGCTTGTTCCCTTCCTCCAGCGGTTCGACCAGCTCGACACCGGGTCCCTGGCGGCGTTCGCGCGCTGACCCCCATCCCATAGTATAGAAAAGTAGAAAGAGGACGGCACAGATGGAAACAGAAAAAGAGAAGGTAGTTCAGCCGCCGGTGGAGACCGTGATCATAGCCGATCAGGAGACCCTCCAGCGGAGCCAGCAGGAGGACGAGCTGCAGGACATGCTGGACGAGAAGGTGGCCGACACGCTCCTGAACAGCGATATGGAGGTGGAGACCTCCGATGAAGAAGACGTGAGCGGGGAGATCGTCCAGCAGACCATCGACGCGGAGGAGATGCAGGAGGCCCTGGACACCCGGGTCCTGCGGGACTTCGACGAGGGGATCATCACCTTCGACAAGGGCGGCGTTATCCGCTACATCAACCCGTCGGCATCCATGATCCTGGGGCTCACGGAGAATGCGGCGGGCAAGCGCTACCGGGACGTGTTCGGCAAGGACAACGACGCGCTGCTGGAGTTCCTGGTAAAGGCCACGGCGGAGAAGAACGCCTCTCAGCGGGGCGATATACTGTTCCGCCGGGCGGACGGCAGCACCGTGCGTCTCAACACCAGCTGCATCTGTTTGGAGGACGACGAGGACCCCCAGGAACGGAGCTACGCCATCCATTTCGACGACATCACCGAGATCGACATCCTGCGCCGCAAGCGCCGGGAGAGCTCGGCGGTGTTCATCGGCACCATGACCGCCGTGTCGGTCTGGATCTATATCGTCGCCCTGTGGCAGCAGACCGGGCAGAAGGTCTCCCAGGAGATCATGACCCAGTTCATCCATGCCATCTCCCTCATCATGTTCTTCTACATCCGCCATTACACCCACTTCTCCTTCGAGGAGATGGGTCTGAAGATCAAGGGCATCGGCAAGGCGATCAAGGTGGATATCCTGGTGACGGCGGTCTTTACGGCGTTGCTGTTCGGCATCAAGCTCATCCTCCTGCGGGTGGCGCCGGGATTCTTCCCGGAGGGTGCGCCCTTCTGGGATTGGAGCAAGCTGGGCTGGTCCGATTTTGCCTATCCGTTGACGGCCATCCTGCAGGAATTCCTGTCCCGGGGCGTCATCCATGAGAACCTGCGCCGCATCTTCGTGGGGAAGTACAGCGAGGCCGCGGCCATCGTGGTCTCCTCGTTGCTGTTCGGCGCGCTCCACATCCACCGGGGCTTCATGTACATGCTGGCCGCCACGGCGCTGCTGTCCATCTTCGGCATCCTCTACCGCAAGCAGAACAGCATCTGGGGCCTCTGCATCCCCCACTTCGTCCTGGGCGAGGTGGTCTGGTACCTGGGGGACATGATCGGCATCGAGGAATACAAAAAAATCATATCGGATCTGCTGGACGAGCTGCCGGACCAGTTCTTTCGGGAGCTTTCCGGCGGCGTGATCGTGTCGGAAGCGGTGTCGATCCCGAGCTATGCCCGGGGAAACGATCTGTTCACCCTGGGGCAGTATCAGGTGTTTTCCGGCGTGCGGCAGGTCACCATGTACAAGGGTTCCTTCGATCGGGCATACCCGCAGGCGAACGAGGACCAGGCGAAGGAGATCCTGCGGGGCGTCCTGCGCCATGAGATCCGGCACCACCTTGAATCCCTGGGCGGCATCCACGACGCCTCTTCCCTGGAGGCGGCGGACGAACGGGAGAAACAGGCGTACCTGTCGCGTCATGGGGCGCAGGAATAGCTAAATCATCGTCCGCTTTGGTAGCTTTCCCTCAAACGGACCACAGGAGGCGTCATGAAGATCGTTCATCTATCCGACCTGCATCTGGGCAAGCGGGTCAACGAGTTCAGCATGCTGGAGGATCAGGCCTATATCCTTTCGTCGATCCTTCGGATCATCGATCAGGTCCAGCCTCAGGCGGTGATCGTGGCCGGGGACGTGTATGACAAGCCCGTGCCCCCCGCCGAGGCGGTGGAGCTCTTCGACGACTTTCTCTGGCGGCTGGCCCAGCGGAAGGTCCAGGTCTTCGTCATCAGCGGCAACCACGATTCCCCGGAGCGGATCGCCTTCGCCTCCCGGCTCATCGACAGCAGCGGCATCCACCTGTCCCCGGTCTATGGCGGGCAGGTGACGCCCATCACCCTCCAGGACGAGTACGGCCCGGTCCGTTTCTATATGCTGCCCTTCGTGAAGCCCGCCCACGTGCGCCGATACTTCGAGGATGCCGAGATAAACTCCTATACAGACGCTCTGAAGACGGCCGTCGACGCCATGGCCATGGACAAGGAGCAGCGGAACGTTCTCGTCACCCACCAGTTCGTCACCGGCGCCGCCCGGTCCGAGTCGGAGGACATCTCCGTGGGCGGAGCGGACAACGTGGACGCTTCGGTGTTCGACGGCATCGACTACGTGGCCCTCGGCCATATCCACGGCCCCCAGAGCATCGGCTCCGACCGCATCCGCTATTCAGGCACGCCCCTCAAATACTCCTTCTCGGAGGCGAAGCACATAAAATCCGTCACCGTGGCCACCCTGGGCGAGAAGGGGAAGCTGACGATGGAGACCGTGCCCCTGACGCCCCGGCACGACATGCGGGAGCTTCGGGGCTTCTACAGCGATCTCGTCACCCGAACAAACTACGAGGGCACCGCCACGGACGACTACCTGCACATCGTCCTCACCGACGAGGAGGATATCCCGGACGTGATGAGCCGGCTGCGGGTCATCTATCCCAATTTGATGAAGATCGACTACGACAACCAGCGCACCCGCACCGGCGGTCAGATCACCGGCGCTGACGCTCCGGAGAAAAAGACGCCCCTGGAGCTGTTGTCAGCGTTCTACGAGCTGCAGAACGGTCAGCCCATGAGCGAGGAGCAGACCCGGTACTCGAAGGCGCTCATCGAAAAGATCTGGGAGGAGAGAGCATGAGACCGATCCGACTCACCATGTCCGCCTTCGGGCCCTACGCGGGGCGGACCGTCATCGACTTCGACAAGCTGGGCCAAAGCGGCCTGTATCTTATCACCGGGGACACCGGCGCCGGCAAGACCACCATCTTCGACGCCATCACCTTCGCCCTGTTCGGGGAAGCCAGCGGCGAGAACCGGGCCCCTTCCATGATGCGCTCCAAGTACGCCGCGCCGGAGACTCCCACGGAGGTGGAGCTCGTCTTCGCCTACGGGGGCAAGCGGTATACCATTCGGCGCAATCCGGAGTACGAGCGGTTGAAGAGCCGGGGCACGGGCACCACCACCCAGCTTCAAAGCGCAGAACTCCGGTACCCGGACGGCCGGATCGTCACTAAACGGTCGGAGGTGGACGAAGCCGTCCGCGCCATATTGGGTGTGGACAGGAACCAGTTCTCCCAGATCGCCATGATCGCCCAGGGGGACTTTATGAAGCTCCTGCTGGCGGACACCAAGGACCGGCAGGCCATCTTCCGGGAGATCTTCCAGACCCGGTACTTCATGGAGCTCCAGGAGCAGATGAAATCGGCCTACGGGAGCCTGCGAAACGAATATGAGCGGACCAACGCCAGCCTGTTCCAGTATCTGGACGGCGTTACGGCGGACGAGGATTCGGCCCTGTTCGCGAATATCACGAAGATCAAGGACAGGACGCTGCCCTTTTCCGATTCCTTCGACATCGTCCGGGCCCTCATCGAGCTGGATGAACAGACCCTGACCCGGGAGGGGACAATGGAGGAGGCTTTGGAGCAGCGCCTCATCCAGGTGAACGCCGCCCTGGGCAAGGCCGACGCAAGGGAACGGACCGAACAAGCCCTCCAAGCGGCTGAGAAAGAGTACGAGGCTGCCAGCGCGGAGCTGGCGGAACGGGACGACGCCCGGCAGAAAGCCAAGGCGGAGGAGCCCAGGATCGAGGGGCTGAAAACCCAGATCCACGCCCTGGAAGCCCAGCTTCCCGACTACGACGCCCGGGAGGACAAGCTGACGCTTCTGCATACGAAGCAGCGGGAGCAGACCGCTGTGGCCCAGAAGAAGGAGAAAGCGGCGGCGGACCTGGCGGCCGTCACGGCCAAGCTGGGGACCCTGAAGGCGGAGCGTGCCGACCTGGAGGATGCGGGACGGCAGAGGGAGAAGCTGCTGGCCGAGAAACGGGACGGGGAAGGGAAGCTGTCCGAACTCAACAAGCTCAAGACACTTTTGGACGAGAGGATCGTTTTGGATCGAGCCTGCGCCGCCGCTCAGCAGACCTATCGGCAGGCCCAGGCGGCGGCCGAAGAGGCCCAGGCGGTCTACGAGCGCATGAATCGGGCGTTCCTGGACGAGCAGGCCGGCATCCTGGCGACCACCCTTCGGGAGGATACGCCCTGCCCCGTGTGCGGTTCCCGACATCATCCCAGCCCGGCCAGCTTGTCCGTCGACGCACCGGCGGAGAAGGACGTGGAGCGGGCGGCCAGGGACGCGGAGCGGGCCAAGAAGGCCGCCGCCAGCGAGAGCAAGACGGCCGGAGAGCTCCACGGCAGGGCCGAAGCCATGAAGGCGGAAGTCGTGGGCCTGACGGTGGAGCTGCTGGGGGAAAAGGACCCGGATCGCGCCGCCTCCGCGCTCGTCCGACAGGACAGGGAACTGCGGCAGCGGCTGCGGGACCTGTCGGCTGCCATCGTCGCCGAGGAACGGAACCTGGAACGGAAAACGGCCCTGGATGCCCAGATCCCCCAGGCGGAAGAAGCCCAGGTGGGGCTGGTTCGGACCATCCAGGGGGCGGAGGTGGCTTCGGCCACCCTTGCCGCCCAGATCGAGGAAGCGGGATCGGCCGTCAGGGAACTGGGCGCCAAGCTCCTCTATGGGAGCAAGACGGAGGCCCTGCAGGCCCGGGATCGTCTCGCCGGGGAGCAGCGGCGGCTCGAATCGGCCATAGCGGCCACGGAATCCCAGTATCAGGCCTGCGCCCAGCGATCGTCCGGGGCCCAGGGCAAGATCCAGTCCCTCCAGGAGCAGCTCAGCCATGAGGAGCCGGTGGATAAGGCGGCCCTGTTCCAGCAACAGTCCGACCTCCTGGCCCGGCGGAAAGCTCTGGCGGACCGGCAGAAGGCGCTCCACGCCCGTTTGAGCGCCAACAAGAGGGCCCTGGGGCATATGACCGAAAAGGCGGCGGAGCTGGAAGCTTTGGAGCGGCGGCTCACCTCCCTGAAGGCCCTGTCCAACACCGTCAACGGGAACCTGACCGGCAAGGAAAAGGTCATGCTGGAGACCTACGTGCAGATGACCTACTTCGATCGGATCATCGCTCGGGCCAACACCCGGCTCATGGTCATGTCCGGGGGCCAGTACGAGCTCAAGCGCCGCATGGAGGCGGAGAACAAGACCTCCAAAAGCGGCCTGGAACTGGACGTGAAGGATTATTACAACGGCACCACCCGCAGCGTCAAGACCCTGTCCGGCGGGGAATCCTTCAAGGCGTCCCTGTCCCTGGCCCTGGGGCTGTCGGACGAGATCCAGAGCATGGCCGGGGGCATCCGCCTGGACACCATGTTCGTGGACGAGGGCTTCGGCTCCCTGGACGAGGAATCCCTGCGGCAGGCCATGAAGGCCCTGTCCGCTCTGACCGAGAGCAACCGGCTGGTGGGCATCATCTCCCATGTGGCCGAGCTGAAGGACAGGATCGACCGGCAGATCGTGGTGAAGAAGGACAAGAGCGGCGGCAGCCGGGTGGAGATCGTCGTATAAAATCATCGAACATTGGAGGGAAACGAGATGAAAACTTTGGTGGCGTATTTCAGCGCTCAGGGGACCACGGCGGCCCTGGCGAAGGCGTTGGCGGAGAAGGTAGGGGCGGACCTGTTCGAGATCAAGCCCGTGACGCCCTACACAGCGGCGGATATCCGCTGGACCAACCCCCTGGCCCGGTGCAACCGGGAGAAGATCGGCAAGAAGGACGTGCCTGTGGCGGGCACCGTGGCGGACTGGGAGAGCTATGATCTCGTGTATCTGGGCTTCCCCATCTGGTACTACGGCGCGCCTAACGTGGTGAACACCTTCTGCCAGAGCTATAGCTGGGAGGGGAAGCAGGCAGTGCTTTTCGCCACCTCCGGCGGCAGCGACATCGGCCGCACCGCCGAGAAGCTCCAGCCCTACATGCCCGGAGCCAAGATCCTGAAGGCCCGGGTCCTGAAGGGTGCAGAGGGGCTGGACGAGCTGCTCGGCTGAGGCAGCCCTTCCGTAAGCAAACGCGGTATGGTATACTGAATCATACAGGATACGCCGGGAGGTACGGACATGACCTACGAGGAAGCGAAAGAGACCATACGGCCGGGCCGATACCGCCATTTCAAGGGCGGGGAATACGAGGTGCTGGGCGTCGCCCGGCATTCGGAAGACGAGTCGCCCATGGTGGTCTATCGGCCGCTGTACAACGACTCCGGCCTCTGGGTCCGGCCTGCGGACATGTGGAACGAAACCGTGGTCCAGGACGGAAGGACCTATACCCGCTTTGTGCGGGTGGAGGAGCAGGACTGACCTTTTGCCGGGGAGGAGGACGAAATGAAGCGCACGACATGCTGGCTGCTGGTGGGGACGGTGCTCCTGTCCCTGTGCTGCTGCGCGCCTGCCGTGCCCGCGTCCGCTGAACTGACGCCGGAGCAAACGCCCTCGGCGCCTACGGCAGCGGCCCTGACCCCGGCGCCTACGGCCATCCCCACGCCTTCGCCGACGCCCATTCCCACCCCCACCGCCACCCCGGTCCCCACGGACACCCCGGAACCCACGCCGCCCCCCACGCCTACGCCGGAGCCGCGGCCCTTGGTGGAGATCGTGGAGGAGATGGCCGTCTACTATGCTAGGGACGGGGAGAAGGCTCTGGGGAAAGTGGAGGAGCTGCTGGGCGAGATGGCGGCCGCCTACCCGGACGACGCGCAAAGGTGGGCGAAGATCATGGACCGGTGGCGGACGCTGGACGAGCGGATCGCCGTCAATATCGGCGTGCTGCCGGACGGGCTGCCGGACACCGACGAGCTGTGCATCGTGGTCCTGGGGTACAAGCTCAAATCCAACGGTTCCATGCAGAAACACCTGCGGGATCGGTTGAACGTGGCCCTCAAGTGTGCGAAGAAGTATCCCAACGCCTACGTCCTCTGCACCGGCGGCGGCACCGCTTCCAAGAAGAAGAGCGCCACGGAGGCGGGGCAGATGTCCTCCTGGCTGAAGAAGAAGGGCGTGAGCAAGCAGCGGGTCCTGGTGGAGAAGGCCTCCCGGACCACGGCCCAAAACGCCCGGCTCAGCCTGGAGATGCTGTGCAGGGATCATCCCGAGATCAAGTATATCGCCATCGTCTCCGGCGACTATCATATCAAGGCGGCCACCCTGTTCTTCGAGGCGGAGGCCATCCTGCGGACGGCGCCGGGGGACGAGCCCGCCATCACGGTGATCGCCAACGCCGCCTGCAGGACCTCCAATCAGGATCAGTCCGCCCGATACCGGGCCGGCGGCCTCGTCGAGCTGGCGGGGAACAGCAAGGCTGCCAGCGACCTCACTCACGACCGCTACGACATGAAGAAGTATCCGCCCCTGCCCTAAGGGCGGCGACATATAGGGACAGAACGAAATGCGTTTTATCAGCGAGCATATCCTTCCGGGGGAAGTCCATTCTGACGACGTCCTGGCGGGCATCCCCCACGGCCGTGCCTCCGAGGCGTTGGTCCCGGGGTGCTTGGTCCTGGAGGGCGGGGCCTTTCGGGGCCTGTACACCCAGGGTTTTTTGGACGCCATGATGGAGAACGGGCTCAATCTGAGCTGCGTCATCGGCGTGTCCGCCGGAGCTTTGGCCGGGGTGAACTATGTATCAGGGCAGATCGGTCGATCCGCCCGCACGAACCTGGCCTACCGTCACGACAGCCGCTACATCGGGGCCAGGTCCCTGCTTCACAGCCACAGCATCCTGGACGTGGGCTTTCTCACGGAGGAGCGGGGTGTGCTGGAACCTCTGGATCGGGCTCGGTTCGACCGGCCGGAACAGCGGTATGTGGCCGTGGCCACCGACTGTGAGACGGGGGAGGCGACCTACTTTGAAAAGGGGAAGTGCGGCGACATCCTGCTGGCCGCCCGGGCCTCCGCCACCATGCCCTTCATCTCCCCGGTGGTCATGATCGAGGGGACCCCCTATCTGGACGGGGGCTGCGCCTGCGCCATCCCCTATAAATGGGCCATGGAGGAGGGCTTTGAAAAGATCCTGGTCCTGCGCACCCGGGAGCTTGCTTTCCGGGACAGGGGGCGGGTGCGCCGCCGGGCGGACGCTCTGGCCGAGGGTTATGTGAAGCGGAAGCTTCCCGGCGCCGGACGGATCTACCGGGCCTATCCCGCCGTGGCGGAACGGCTGGTCCGCCGGGAGCAGAGCGCGGTGAACCGGATCTATCGGGACTATCCGGCCCTGGCGACGGCCCTGACGGACGGGCCTAGGCGGTACAACCGGCAGTGCGACGAGCTCCAGCGGCTCCATGAACAGGGGCGGCTGTTGCAGATATGCCCCTCAAAGCCCATCGAGGTGGGCATCATCGAAGGGGACGTAAACAAGCTTCGGGACCTGTACTTCCTGGGCCGGGCAGACTGTCTGGAACGGCTGCCCCTCCTGCGGCGGTACCTGGGGCTGAAGGATACGAACGAACGAATATACACAGGGGGAAGCGACCATGGAAGTCTATGAACGGGAACATCTGGACATGCTGCGGGGGCATCTTGGCGACTGCGCGGTGCTGCTCAAGAGCGACGGGGCCTTTCCTCTGGCGGGACCGGGGCCCATCGCGGCCTACGGCAACGGGGTGCGCCGGACCGTCAAGGGCGGCACCGGCTCCGGGGAGGTGAACTCCCGGTCCTTCGTGACCGTGGAACAGGGGCTTCGGGAGGCGGGCTTCACCCTGACCACCGGGGCGTGGCTGGACGGGTATGACCAGGCCTACGCCAGGGCGAAGAAAGGTTTTTTGGAGCGGCTCAAGGCGGAGGCCAGGGCCCATCATACCAACGTGATCGCCTACGGCATGGGCAAATCCATGCCGGAGCCGGAGTACGATCTGCCCCTCGGGGAGGAGGGGGACGCGGCCATCTACGTCCTTTCCCGCAACTCCGGCGAGGGGAGCGACCGGGACCCTGTGCCCGGGGACATTTTGCTGACGGCGGCGGAGATCCGGGACATCCTGACGCTGGATAAGAAGTTCGACCGGTTCATGCTGGTGCTGAACGTGGGCGGGCCCGTGGACCTGGGCCCGGTCATGGAGGTGCGGAACATCCTCGTCCTCTCCCAGCTGGGGGTGGAGACGGGGGCGGCCCTGGCGGATATCCTGCTGGGGAAGGCCAACCCCTCCGGCAAGCTCACCACCACCTGGGCCCGGTGGGCGGACTACCCCACCGTGGGAGACTTCGGGGACCACGACGACACCCTGTACAGGGAGGGCGTCTACGTGGGCTACCGGTACTTCGAAGCGGCGGGGAAGGAGCCCCTGTTCCCCTTCGGGTACGGCCTTTCCTATACCACCTTCGAGCTGACGCCGGAGGAGACCCTTTTGGACGGCAGCGCCGTGACCTGCCGGGTGCGGGTGAGGAACACCGGATCGAGGCCCGGCCGGGAGGTGGTACAGATCTATGTGAGCGCCCCCGACGGGCGGATCGACCGGCCCCGGCAGGAGCTGGCCGCCTTCGCCAAGACCGGGCTGCTGCAGCCCGGGGCGGAGGAAATAGTGGAGGCCGCCTTCGACCTTCGGGATTGCGGGACCTACGACATGGCCCTGTCCGCCTACGTGCTTTTGGCGGGGGACTACGTGCTGAACGTGGGGAACGGCAGCGATTCCGCTGCTCCGGCAGCCATCTTGCGGCTGAATGAGGAGCGGATCGTCCTCCAGGCCAAGCGCTGCCTGGGGGAGCCGGGCTTCGAGGACTGGAAGCCTGAACCGCAGGAGCGGGCGGCTTTGCCCGAGGACCTGCCGGTGCTGACGGTCGGGGATATGGAGACCGGGACCGTGCCCGAAGCCCGGGCCTATCCCATCGAGGACAGCCTGCGCGGCGTCCCCGACCAGCAGCTGGTCTACGCCAACGTGGGGGCCTTCGCGCCCGGCATCAGCGCCATTCTGCCCATCGGCGACTCCGGCGTCCACGTGGCCGGAGCGGCGGGGGAGACCACGTCGAAGCTCAAGGATGCGGGCATCCCGCCCCTCATCATGGCGGACGGGCCCGCGGGGCTCAGACTGTCCAAACTATTCTATCGGGACAGGCAGGGCGGCGCCCACGCCGTGGAGCACAGCGTGGTGCCCGAGAGCATGACGGAGCTGATGGGCCCGGTGGTGAAGTTCGCGGTGGGCCTGTTTACGGGCGGGAAGAAGCCCCCCAAGGGCGCTAAGATCGAGGAGCAGTACTGCACCGCCATCCCCATCGGCACCGCCGTCGCCCAAAGCTGGGACGTGGATTTCGCCCGTCTGTGCGGCGATATCGTGGGGGACGAGATGGAGCGCTTCGGGGTACACCTGTGGCTGGCCCCGGCCCTGAACATCCATCGGTCCATCCGCTGCGGAAGAAACTTCGAATACTTCTCCGAGGACCCGCTGATCGGCGGCAAGATGGCCGCGGCCCTGACCCGGGGCGTCCAGGCCCATCCCGGCCGGGGCACCACCGTCAAGCACTACGCCGCCAACAACCAGGAGTACAACCGGTACGGCAGCAACAGCCGCGCCTCCGAGCGGGCGTTCCGGGAGATCTATTTGAAAGGCTTCGGCATCGCCGTCCGGGAGAGCCAGCCCAAGGCCCTCATGACCTCCTACAACCTGATCAACGGCGTCCACACCGCCCAGCGCCGGGATCTCATAGAGGACATCCTCCGGTGCGAATACGGCTTCGAAGGCATCGTCATGACGGACTGGGTCCTGGGCCTTATGAACAGCAAGACCAACAAGCACCCTGCCGTACAGCCCCGCATGGTGGCGGCGGCGGGCGGGGACCTGTTCATGCCCGGCTGCCAGGGGGACTACAAGGACATCCTGGCGGGCCTCGAATCCGGCGACCTCTCCCGGGAGCAGCTGCTTATCAACGTCTCCCGGCTCTATCGCCTGGCCCGGGAGCTGACGGGGGATAGGGACTAATCCTTCTCTTTTGCCGCTTTTTCTATTCAGTGAAAAGAAAAAGCGGTGGAAAAAGAAAAGCTTAAAATAATGGGAAGTACAGCGCAAGCCATACTTCCCATTTATGTTCCTTTGAATGCCTTTTTATCAGTGACTGGTGGCGGCGCTGGAGGCGGCGGAGGAGGCCACTACGGCGCACATGAGGGCCTGCTGGGCGGCGATGATGGCCAGGGTGGCCTGCTGGGCGGCGGCGCCCACCAGCTCCACAGGCTGCTTGGGCTCCGCCTCGTGCTGGAGGGACAGGAGCATGGCCGCGTGCATGGACCGGGCCCGCCTGTCGAGGCCGAACACGCCCTTATAGCCCTTCCGCTTGGAGAGGAGCGCGTCGATCTCCAGCAGCTCCCTGGCCAGATCCTCCTGGAACCGCTGCCCCAGGGACAGGGCCGCCAGGATGGGCAGCTGCCAATCCTTGCCATACTTGCCGCCGGCCTCCTCGATGGCGTTGAAGATGCCGATCATCCGGAAGGTCTTATCCACCGGGATCTCCGAGGACAGGGCCAGCACGTGGGAAGCGGCCTGGAGCCCGTTCCCGCCGGGGAAGCGCTCCTTCAACAGCCCGTAGCATTTCTCCATGTCCTCGATGAGCTCGTCGTCGCTGCGGGCGCTCTGACTGAGGAGCAGGGCGAACACGTTGTCCTCCTGCCCGGTCAGGAAGGGATGCTCCTTCTTCATGCGCTGGTAGAGCCCCTTGCCCCGGGCGGCCAGGGCGGGCACGTCCTCCTCCTTCACGGCGTCAGACAGGAGCATAGCCGCCAAGGCCAGGTACTCGGACCCATAGAAAGCTTCCTTGAGCAGGGCGTAGTACCGCCGGGTCCTGTCCCAGCGCTCCTCCGGATCGTCCCCCGCGGCCAGCATGCACAGCAGCGGCAGCTTCACGTTTCCTCGGAAGCTGGAGAAGACGCTGGTGCTGCTCTTCACCAGGGCTTTGCACCGATCCAGCTGTTCCGCCTCCACGGGCTTGTCCGCGGCCAGGAAGATCTGGGCGCAGACGGGGTAGATATACTCGCTCTCCATCCGAAAAGCGGCGCGGATGGCGTCTCTCGTCTCGATGAATCGGTTTACCAGTTCCTCGGGCGTCTTGTTCATGGGGCTACCTCCTGTGGCAGGTTTTCTATCAATATATCAGTATATCACGTTCTTCGCCGCTGGGAAAGGGGTGACCGGCCCTGATTTCCTCCTTTTCCGTCTCCCGTTGCGTGCGGAAAACATTTTTCCACGAAAAAGCGCTCTTTTGGTTTACAAACTCCGCCGCATTTGATATCCTTATCAAGAGTATACGTTTGCTCTGTCTGTTTTTTTGCGCCGTCCCCCAGGGACGGGAGACTATGTTGACAAAGGAGGGATCGAATGTGAGGGACACGTTTCGCGGCGGTGTGCATCCCAGGGAACGCAAGGAACTGAGCAAGGAAGCATCGCTGCGCGTATTCGACGCCAAGGGGGAGATGGTCTTCCCTCTGGCCCAGCACATCGGCAAACCGGCCAAGGCCATTGTCAAGAAGGGCGATCCGGTGCTGGTGGGCCAGTGCATCGCAGAAGCGGACGGCTTCGTCTCCGCCAACGTCATTTCATCCTGCTCCGGCACGGTGAAGGCGGTGGAGAAGCGCCGCACCATCGCGGGCGTCCTGCAGGAGTGCGTCGTCATCGACAACGACGGCCAGTATATGGAGACCGGTACCTTTGGTGAGCGGCAGGACATCGCCGATATCACCAACCAGGAGATCCTGCGCCGGGTGGCGGCGGCGGGCATCACGGGCCTTGGCGGTGCGGGCTTCCCCACCCATGTGAAGCTGGCCCCCAAGGAGCCCCTGAAGATCAAGTACCTGATCGCCAACGGCGCCGAGTGCGAGCCCTACATCACCTGCAACGACCAGCTCATGCGGGGCTATGGGAAAGAGATCGTGGAGGGCATGGAGATCATGCTCCGGCTCTTCCCCAACGCCGAGGGCGTCATCGCCATCGAAAACAACAAGCCCGAGGCCATCGCCGCCATGGAGATGGCCGTGAAGGGCCATCCTAGGATGCGGGTCCAGAAGCTTCGCACCAAGTATCCCCAGGGCGGCGAGCGCAGCCTCATCAGCGTCATCGCCGGGGTGGATTATCCCACCACCAAGCTCCCGGCGGACGTGGGCTGCATCGTGGATAACGTGGGCACCATCTACGCCGTGGGGCGGGCGGTCCTCTACAACGAGCCCCTGTTCCGGCACGTGATCACCGTCACCGGCGAAGGCGTCAAAACCCCCTCCAACTTCATCGCCCGGGACGGCACCAGCTTCCAGGAGATGATCGAGGCGGCCGGCGGCCTGAAGGAGGGCGTCGAGCCCAAGAAGGTCATCTCCGGCGGCCCCATGATGGGCCTTTCCGTGAGCACCCTGGACGTGCCCATCACCAAGACCACCAACGCCATCACCGTGCTCCTTGATGACGAGGTGGAAGCGGCGGAGCTGAAGCTCACCACCTGCCTCCACTGCGGCCGCTGCACCACCGTGTGCCCCAACGGCCTCATGCCTCAGATGATGGCCGACGCCATCATCGCCGGGGACCTGGAGCGGTACGAGAAGAAGCTCTACGGTCTCGACTGCATCTTCTGCGGGTCCTGCACCTTCATCTGCCCGGCCAAGCGCCCCCTCACGCAGAACTTCAAGCAGACCAAGGCGGAGATCCTGGCCAAAAAGAGGGCGGCTCAGGCTGCCCAGGGGGGAGGGAAATAAGCCATGACACTGAATCTATCCGCAAGCCCCCATGTACGGGATCGGTGGACAACCTCCTTCATCATGCACACCGTGCTCATCAGCCTCCTGCCGGCAGCGGCGGTGGGCGTGTTCGTGTACGGGTGGCATGCCCTGCTGGTCATCGTCGCCTCCATCGTGGCGGCGGTGGGCACGGAAGCCCTGTTCTGCCTGCTGAGCAAGAAGCCCCTGTCCATCGGTGACGGCAGCGCCGCCGTGACGGGCATGCTCCTCGCTTTGTCCCTGTCGCCCAGCACCCCGGTGATCTATCCCATCCTGGGTTCCATCTTCGCCATCTTCGTGGTGAAGTGCTGCTTCGGCGGTCTCGGCAAAAACTTCATCAACCCGGCCCTGGCCGGTCGGTGCTTCCTGCTTATCTCCTTCGGCACCGCCATGACCAAATTCCCGGCTCTGGACGGCGTCACGTCGGCCACGCCGTTGAAGGTCCTGTCCGACGCCATGGCGGCGGGCACCCGGCTGGACCTGGACGTGACCAGCATGTTCCTGGGCACGGCCAACGGCGTCATCGGCAGCTCCATCGTGGCGCTGCTCATCGGCGGTCTGGTGCTGTGGGGCCTCGACATCATTCACGGGGAGATCTGCTTCTCCGTGCTTGGCGCCTTCACCCTGGTCATGGGCCTCTTCGGCGGCCGGGGCTTTGAGCCCACCTACCTGGCGGCGCAGCTCTGCGGCGGCGGCGTGGTCATGGGCGCCTTCTTCATGGCCACGGACTACACCACCTCCCCTGTGAGCCGGCTCGGGCAGGCGGTCTACGGCTGCCTCATCGGCGTGCTGGGGGCCCTGTTCCGGATCCTGGGCAAGGTGGACTACTTCAGCTACTCCGTGATCATCGCGAACCTGTTCACGCCCCTCATCGATATGTACATCATCCCCAAGCCCTACGCCTATCGCAAGAAGGCCATCCGGGCGGCCAGCGGCGTGGAGCTCCCGCCTCTCAGGCAGCGGATCCCCAAGCCGGTCATCGCCCTCGCTCTCATCACCCTGATCGCGGGCGTGGCCCTCTCCGGCGTCTACTCCATGACCAAGGAGACCATCGAACAGCACGAGGCGGACGCCAAGGCCGCCGCCTACGGATCGGTGGTGCCGGCTGCGGAGAACTTTGAGCGGGACGAGGCTGCCGACGCGGCCATCGCGGCCCTGAACGGCCAGGTCTACGGCACCAAGTTCGGCAAGGCCTACGTCAACGAGGCCTTCGTGGCCAAGGACGCCGCGGGCAACGTGGTGGGCTACGCGCTGAGCGTCACCAGCGGCGACGGCTACGACGGAGACATCACCCTGTCCTTGGGCCTCGACCCCGAGGGCAAGGTGCTGGGCATCGCCTTCACCACCCTGAACGAGACTCCGGGCATGGGCATGCTGGCCAAGGAGCCTGCCTTCACGGATCAGTTCGTGGGCAAGGCCGTGAACCAGTTCGTCCACAACAAAGGCGGCGTCTCCGGGGACAACGCCATAGACGCCATCTCCGGCGCGTCCACCACCTCCGGGGCCGTGGTCAACGCGGTGAACGCGGGTCTCGACTTCTTCCACAGCGTCATGCAGGGAGGAAACTGATATGAACAAATATACGGAACGGCTGTACAACGGCCTTATCAAGGAGAACCCCACCCTGGTGCTCATGCTGGGCATGTGCCCCACCCTGGCGGTGTCCAAGTTCGCCATGAACGGCATCTATATGGGCCTGTCCACCACGGCGGTGCTGGTGTTCTCCAACCTGATCATCTCCCTCCTTCGGCGGGTGATCCCCAACGAGGTCCGGCTCCCGGCCTACATCGTGATCGTGGCTTCCCTGGTGACGGTGACGGAGCTGCTCATCAAGGCGTATCTGCCGGCGGCGGACGAGGCCCTGGGCCTGTACATCCCGCTGATCGTGGTGAACTGCATCATCCTGGGCCGGGCGGAGGCCTACGCCAACAAGAACGAACCGGGCCTCGCCATCATGGACGGTATCGGCATGGGCCTTGGCTTCACCGTGGCCCTGACGCTGGCGGGCATCGTCCGCGAGCTGCTGGGGCAGGGGACCGTCTTCGGCGCCCAGGTGCTGCCGGAGAGCGTTCCTCCCGTGGCCATCTTCGGCCAGGCGCCCGGCGCGTTCCTGGTCATCGCCCTGTTCATCGCCATCATGAACGCCATCGGCATCAAGACCCGTCAGAAGCAGCTGGTGGAGAACGACGGCTGCAGCGGCAACTGCGCCGCCTGCGCCATGAGCTGTGACGACAGGAAGGAGGAAGCCAAATGAAATCCCTGCTTCTCATCCTCATCAGCGGCGCGCTGATCAACAACGTGGTGCTGAACCAGTTCTTGGGCATCTGCTCCTTCCTGGGCGTGTCCAAACAGATGAAGGCCTCGGCCAGTCTGGGCGTGGCGGTCATCTTCGTCATCACCATCGCCTCGGCGGTGGCGAGCCTCCTGTATACCTACGTGCTCCAGCCCTTCGGCCTGGACTTCATGAAGACCATCGTCTTCATCCTGGTCATCGCGGCCCTGGTGCAGATCGTGGAGATGTTCCTCAAGAAGACCTCTCCCGCCGTCTATAAGTCCCTGGGCATCTTCCTGCCCCTCATCACCACCAACTGCGCCGTGCTGGGCGTGGCCATCGACAACGTGAAGGCGGAGTACACCTTCGTGGAGAGCGTGGTCTCCGGCTTTGGCGTGGCAGTGGGCTTCACGATCGCCATCGTGCTCCTCGCTGGCATCCGGTCCCGCATCCGGGAGGAGGACCTGCCCGCGCCCCTTCGCGGCGCGCCCATCGTGCTCATCTCGGCGGCGCTCATGTCCATCGCGTTCATGGGCTTCTCCAAGCTGTCGTTCTGAGGGAGGTAAGAGCGTATGATCATTCTCATAACGACGATCATGATCGTGGTCATCGGCATCGTGGTGGGCGCCGGCCTGGTCTTCGCGGGCAAGAAGTTCTTCGTACCCGTGGACGAGCGGGAAGCGGCCGTGCGGGAGGTCCTGCCCGGCAACAACTGCGGCGCCTGCGGCTTTGCAGGCTGTGACGCCATGGCGGCGGCCATCGTGGCCGGAGACGCGCCGGTGAACGGCTGCCCTGTGGGCGGTGCGCCCGTGGCCGAGAAGATCGGCGGGATCATGGGCAAGGACGCTCAGATCCTGGAGCGGCAGGTGGCTTTCGTCCGCTGCAAGGGCACCTGCGCCAACACGAAGAAGCAGGGCAACTACGTGGGCGTCACCGACTGCCGGACGGCGGCCTTTTCCGGCGTCAACGTGGGCGAGTGCGACTACGGCTGCATGGGCCTCGGCTCCTGCGTGAACGTGTGCCCCCAGCACGCCATCACCCTGGTGGACGGCGTGGCTCAGGTGGACCCCCGTAAGTGTGTGGCCTGCGGCCTGTGCGTGAAGGCCTGCCCCAAGGGCCTGATCGAGCTCATCCCGGAATCGAAGCATGTGGTGGTCCAGTGCCGGAACAAGGACAAGGGATCCCTGGTCAAGAAGGTCTGCTCCGCCGGCTGCATCGGCTGCACCCTGTGCGTGAAGCAGTGCGAACACGACGCCATCCACATGGAAGGGAACGTGGCCAAGATCAATTACGAGAACTGTACCCAGTGCGGCAAGTGCGCCGAGAAGTGCCCCAGCAAGGTCATCACCCGGCCGCTGGCGCAATAAGGAGGGCATAGCATGGAGAAGAGAAATCAAGCGGCAAAGCTGCTCATCGGCCTGGTCATCATCATTCTGGCGGTGCTGCTGCTGGGCGGCGTCGTGGGCGGAAAGAACCTGGTGTTCCGCTTGGGACGCACCACGCCCCTGACCCGTGACGATATCAGCTACAAGACCGTGGCCGCACCGGCAGCTTCCAGCAAGGACGGCACCATCAACGCTGCCGACTGGGCGGCCGCCTATCCTGAGATCGTGGCCACCATGGGCGACAACAAGAAGAACAGCTACATCGTGGACTATCTCGATCAGGACCCCTACCTGAAGAACATCTACGAGGGCTTCGGCTTCGCCAAGGAGTACGGCTCCGCCCGCGGGCATGAGTACACGTTGGAGGACGTGGCCCATACCGCCCGGCCCCATCCCCTGGCCAACTGCCTGACCTGCAAGACCCCCAACTTCGCGAAGCTGGTCAACGACCAGGGCGTCAGCGCCTACAAGATCCCCTTCGACGAGGCTATGGCCATGATGGAGGAGAACGTCAGCTGCTACACCTGCCACGGCAACGAGGCGGGCGAAAAGGGCAAGCTGGTGGTGACCCACAGCTACGTGACCAAGGCCCTGGGCGCCAACGCGGAGAAGATCGATCCCCAGTGCCATATCGAGTACTACTTCACGCCGGCGGACAAGGAGACCATGATGCCCTACAGCAGCGTGGAGGAGATGACCCCCGAGGCGATCCTGGCCTATTACGACGCCATGGACTTTGCCGACTGGACCCAGGAGAGCACCGGCGCGAAGCTGTTGAAGGCCCAGCATCCGGAGTTCGAGACCTTCCTCTCCGGCAAGCACGCCAAGCTCCTGAACTGCGCCGACTGCCATATGCCCCTGGAGGAGGCGGAGGACGGGACCGTCTACCACAGCCATCTGCTGGTGAGCCCCCTGGAGAACGAGACGCTGCTTGAGAGCTGCGCCACCTGCCACAAGGATACGGATATGGTGAACATGGTCCATCGGCTCCAGGAGCGGGTCACCACCCGGGAGACCGAGGTGGGGAACGCGCTTTCCGCCTTTAAGGATGCCCTGGCTGCGGCTGTGAAGGCCGGAGATATGGGTGAGGAGGAGCTGGCTGCGGTGCAGAAGCTGTATCGAGAGGCCCAGTGGTTCTTCGACTTCTGCTATGTGGAAAACGCCGAGGGCGCCCATAACTCCGAGTTGGCGTTTAGGTGCCTGGACACCGCCGAGCAGCGGATCAACGAGGGCATGGCGCTGTTAGGGAAATAAGGGTTGTTTTAAAGCGGCGGAGAAGTTTTTCTTTGCCGCTTTTTCTCTTTATACAAAGAGAAAAAGCGGCGCAAAAAGAGAAACTCAAGAAGGGTTCATAGTCCTTGCACATGAACAGCCCCCTTCTCAAAGTTCTTTTTGGTTTTTTTTCTTTCAAGAAAAAGAACGAAGTTTACAATAATTCCTTATGAAAAAACTACTCAAATTCCTATCCTCCATGGGCTTCGCCATCACGCTGCTGATGGTGCTGGCGGCCGCCTGCGTGGTGGCCAGCTTCGTGACCCAGGGCCAAAGCGCGGCGTGGTACGCCCAGATCTACGGCGAGGGCACGGCGAAGCTGATCGTGGGGTTGGGCCTCGACGACGCGTTCCACAGCTGGTGGTTCTTGACCTTGACCGCCTTCCTCTGCGGGAACCTGCTCCTCTGCAACCTGACCCGCCTAAAGCCCCTGATCGCCCGTTCGAAGCGGGAGGCGGACCCGTCCGCCGCCCTGTCCGGCCCTGCGGACGCCGCATGCGAGAACTTGGCCGACCCCCTGCCCCTGTTTGAAAGGCTCCGGCTCCCCAAGCCCAAGGTCTGTGAGATCGAGGGCAAGAAGGTCCTGTTCTCCGGCAGGAACCGGCTGGGCCTCTGGGGACCCTGGGTGTGCCACCTGGGCATCCTGCTGCTGATCCTGGGCTTCACCCTGGGCCAGATCACCCACCGGGAATACACGGTCTACGGCGTCCCCGGCGACACCAAGCCCATCGGGGATACGGGCTACTACCTGACCATCGACGATTTTGAGGTCCAGCTCCGGGAGGACGACACCGTGGCCCAGTACGTGGCGGACGTCACCATCTTCCGGGCCCCCCAGGGCTCCACCACCGTCCCGGACAGCATGTCCGACACCGTGTCCGTGAACCATCCCGCCCGGCTCTACGGCTTCAAGGTCTACCAGAACTCCACGGGCTATGCCGCCCGGATCACTGTGGACGAGGAAGGGACCCCGCTGCAGACGGCGGTGGTCTGCGCCGGGGAGGGCGTTGAGATCGCCGACGCCCCGGGCCTGCGGGTGTACCTGAACGCCTTCTACCCGGACTTCTACCTGCAGCCCGGCGTGGGGCCCATGACCCTGTCCGGCCGCATGAACAACCCGGCCTACCTCTATTCCATCACCTACCGGGACAGCATGGTGGGCATGAACTACTGGCAGGAGGCGGACGGGCCCATCACCGTCAACGACTACAGCATCACCTTCTCGGAGCCTCAGAGCTACACCCTGCTGCAGGTGAAGACGGACCGGTTCCAAGGCCTGGCGCTCCTCGGGGGCCTCGTCACCCTGCTGGGCCTGATCCTCGCGTTCTACCTGCTGCCCGCCAAAGCTTGGGCGGTGGCGGACGAGGCGGGGACCTGGACGGTCTACGGCCAGAGCCGCAAGGGCGGGGCCCTGTTCCGGGAGGCCTTCGAACGTGCTGTGAAAGGAGAGAAACTATGACGTTGCCCCTGGAAAACATCCTCTTTTACGGGGTCCTGGGCCTGTACTTCGGGGCCATGATCCTCTACTTCCTGTTCGTGGCCATAAAAAAGGAGGCCCTGGGCAAGGGCGCCACGGCGGTCCAGGTCCTGGGCCTTCTGGTGCACACGGCGGCCATCGTCCTCAGAGGCCTGGCGGCGGGGCGGCTGCCCCTGACCAACCAGTACGAGTTCGCCTCCGCCTTCGCCTGGGGGCTGTGCCTGGTGAGCCTCGTGTTCATCTTCCGGTTCAAGTTCACCCTCCTGGGCGCCTTCGCCGCGCCGGTGACCTTCATCATCATCGGCTACGCGGCCCTGCAAAGCAAGGAGATCCGGTCCCTCATGCCCGCCCTTCAATCCAACTGGCTGGGGTTCCACGTGTCCACGGCCATCATCGCCTACGGAGCCTTCGGCGTCTCCTGCGTGCTGGGGATCATCTTCCTGCTGCGGGACAGGATGAAGGAGAGCGGCTTCTTGGACCAGCACATCCCCAGCCGGGAGAAGCTGGACATGCTGAGCTATCGGAGCGTGGCCCTGGGGCTGCTGTTCCTCACCTTCACCATCATCACCGGCGCCATCTGGGCCGAGCGGGCCTGGGGCAGCTACTGGTCCTGGGACCCCAAGGAGACCTGGTCGCTGGTGACCTGGCTGGTCTACGCCACGTACCTCCATCTGCGCATCCGTCGGGGCTGGCAGGGCAAGTCCGCCGCCATCTTCGCCGTGGCGGGCTTCGTCTGCGTGATATTCACCTACATCGGCGTGAACACTCTGCTGCCGGGAGTGCATAGCTATAAATAGTTTTCGGTTTGCCGCTTTTTCTTTTCGGTGAAAAGAAAAAGCGGCGCAAAAAGAAAAGCTTAAGAAGGTAATGGGTGTTACCGCTTAAGCTTTTTTGCTTCTTAAAGTTCTTTGGGTACACCCTTTCTTTCAAGAAAGGGTGCGTGCTTTTTTTCTTTCCTTAGCTCTTGTAAACGCAATTTCCACCATAGCGATCATCAGCACCCCGAAGCAGCCCACGTACACCGGCAGGAGCCCAAGGCCCGCCCGGGCGGACAGGAACCCGAAGAGGGGCGGGGCGAAGGTGGAGCCCACGTAGGCGCTGGCCATCTGGACGCCGATGATGGCCTGGGAGTTTTCGGGGCCGAAGTTATCCGGCGTGGCGTGGATGATGCTGGGGTAGACGGGCGCGCAGCCGAGGCCCAGGATAACGCAGCCGGCGAGAGCCAGGGCCTCCGGGAGGCCCGGAACAAGGAGCAGCAACACGCCTAAGCCCAGGATCCCCGTCCCCAGCCGGATCATGGACCGGTCCCCCAGTTTGTTGGAGACGAACCCCGCCAGGAACCGGCCCACGGTGATGCCGATGAAGAATAATGACGCGAAGGCCGCCGCCCGCTCCGGGCTCACGCCCCGGGTGGCGATCAGATAGGAGGACGTCCACAGTATGCAGGTGCTCTCCAGCGCACAGTAGGTGCAAAAGCCCAGCAGCAGCTGGGGTACGCCCCGTATCCTCAGGGCGCCCCGAAGACCCAGCACCCTCTCGCTCCTTTGGGCTTCGCCCGTGGGGGCGTGCACTTTCCACAGGGGCAGGGTCAGGAGCAGCACGGCGTAGATGACCAGCTGGATCAGCCCCACGGCCCGGTAGCCCGCCTGCCAGGTGGCCCGGGTGAGGGCCAGGCTCATGACGTAAGGGCTCACGATGGTGCCCACGCCCCAGAAGCAGTGGAGCCAGCTCATGTGCCGGGAGGTGTAGTGAAGGGCCACGTAGTTGTTGAGGGCCGCATCGATGGACCCGGCGCCCAGGCCATAGGGCACGGCCCAGAGGCACAGCATCCAGAACCGGGTGGAAAGGGAGAACCCAAAGAGGGCCAGGGCCGTCAGCAGCACGGAGAACAGGGTCACGTATTTGGTGCCCAGCTTCTTCGTGATCCGCTCCGACAGAAGGCTGGAGATCACGGTGCCCACGGAGATGATCATGGACACGAACCCGGCGTATGAAAGGGGCACGCCGAAAAAGTCGTGCATCACGGGCCAGCCCGCCCCCAGCAGGGAATCGGGCAGCCCCAGGCTGATGAAGGCAAGATAGATAACGGTCAGCAGCAGGGTGACCATGTGCAGGGCTCCTTTCCTCAAAGTGGACACGAGCATACCATTTTCGCAGGAGCCTTGTCAAGAAAAACGCCGTCCCGGGGGAGGGATCGGGCGGCGTTTTTTTGCGTGACGGGGACGATTCAAATGTTCCGGACCTGCTTGTTGAACAGGAGGAACAGAGCCGTGGCGGTGAAGCCTAAGGAGCAGACCAGCAGCAGCGGCGTGCTGCCCAGATACTGGAGGACCGATCCGGCCAGGACCGAGGCGATGGGGGTCAGACCCTGAGAAATGATGCTGATGATGCTGGAGACCTTGCTGAGCTTGTCCCGGTCCACCACCCGCATGAGCACCGTGCTGGTGGGGACGTTGATCATGACCACCAGGAACCCGATGAGCAGCGACCCAACGCAAAGCAGGATGAGGAAGCCGTTCAGGGACAAGCCCCGATCCACCAGCAGCCAATAACCCACCGTCAGGAGGATCATCACCATCGCGATGTATCCCAGGCGCACCGCCACCTTGCGGCCGCACTTGTCCTCCTGGGGCCGGGCGCTGAGGATGGCTGCGGCGAGCAGGGAGCTGATGCCGATCATCACGCTGCACACGGAGGACCACAGCTCCGGCGTCAAAACCCGGTCGAAAAGGTAGCCGGGGGCGGCGGCCACGTCCGTCTTCACGAAATAGGGCAGGAAGTTGCCGCCGATGGGGGAGAAGAAGAAATTGATGAACAGGATGGCCGCCATCAAGGCCATGAGGGCCTTCTGGGTCTTCAGATACCGAAACCCGTCGCCCATATCAGCGAGGGCCAGGCGGATGGTCAGCCTCTCCTCGGAGGGTTTGTGATCGTAGCGGATGAACATCTCCGACACGCCGGAGAGGATATAGCAGACGCCCACCAGGAAGAACAGCAGATGGATGGGCAGCGTCGCGTACAGGATCCCCGCCAGGACTACCCCCAGGATGCTCTGCAGGGAACTTTTGATGGAGAAATAGGCGTTGGCCTGCTGGAGCTTTTCCTCCGCCACGATGTGCGGGAGCAGAGCGCCGGCGGCGGGGGAGAAGATGCCGCTGACGGCGTTGCCCAGAATGCCCACGGCGAACAGGATCAGGACATGGGCGTCGCTGCTGCGGAACAGGAGCATGAGCACCGTGGCGAGGACGATGATGCCGCCCTTCATGTAGTCACAGAGGAACATGATCTTCGCCTTGTTGAACCGGTCCCCCAGCACGCCGCCCACGGGCGTGGCGAGGAGCAGCATCCCGCCGCAGAGGGCCAGATACAGGCCCTGAAGGAAGGCGTTGTTGTCGGTGATCTCCAGAATGTAGAAGCTGACGGCGAAGCTGTAGAGGATGGCCCCCAGCTCCGACACCAGGGCGCCGAAGAACACCAGCCGGTAGTTGCGGTTGAAAAATACGTTGCGGGTATCGTTATTCATGGTCCTTGATCTCCTTCCAAAGGCGGGACAGGGTGGGATCGTCGATGAGGCGGAGCAGGTTTTCCAGGCTTTCCGCCGCGGTGGCGCCGAATATGTCGGTGACGCTCACGGTATCCATGGTGGTGACGAAGCGAAGGTTTCGCACGCCGTAATCCGGGGCGGCGTCGAAGCGGGCGGCCAGCGCCCGGGCCTGCCTCAGGGAAGCGCAGGCCTGCTCCGTCTGCCCGGTCTTGATCTGGGCATGAGCCAGCAGCAGGTATTGCAGGGCGTTGAGCTTTTCCAAAAAATCGGTGACGGGCTCCCGGCGAAGGCTGTTGAGCAGGTCTATGCCCCATTGAAGCACGGCTTGGGCCGATGCGCAGTCGCCTCGGGCGCTGAAGACAAAGGAGAATCCCGCCACGGCATTCAGCAGGGAATTGACGTTCTGAAGCAACACCGCGGAGAGATAGGGCTCCGCCTCCTCCGGTCGGTGCAGATGGGCAGCCAGGATGGCACCGATGGTGTCGCTGAACATGCCGCCCGCGTTGTGACGCTTCATGAGCTCCACGCCCTTTTCAAAGTCGCCCAGAACCATATACGCCCCGGCCATCTCCCCATAGAGGGTGAACTCACTGATCTTTGGATCGGTGTTCTGGGAGACCAACAGCAGTGCTTGCTCATAGAGCTCCAGCGCCCGGCGGGTCTTTTCGCGGCTTTGACTGCCCACGCCGAAAAAGGCGTATATCCCGGCGCAGGTGTGGACTACCTGGAAGGAGTGGGGGTATTTCTTCAACGCTTTCTCACATTCGATCAAGGCTTCCGGGTCCCGGGTCCGGCAGTATCGGCTGAGCCGGTCGATGGTGGCGGAAAGGCGATTGTCCTTCATTTTGTAGCCCAGCAGGACGTCCACGGAGGTGTCGAAGAAGTCCGCCATCTCCACGATCAAATCCAGCTCGGGCACCGACAGCCCCGATTCCCACTTGTGGACGGCGCCGGTGGTCACGCCCATGACCTCGGCAAATTGCTCCTGGGTCAGGTTTCGCTCTTTGCGCAGAGTGCGGATGTTTTTCGAAAGGGTCAATTCCATGGCGGTGCTCCTCTTTTTGATACCGGCAGTATAGCAGGGATTATACCGAAAGAAAAGACACGATCGATATCAATGGAATGTTTTTTTCTATACCGACAGTATGGATTTGCGGATGGCGATCATAGAAAGCCGCACAAACTGATCGGCGGACGCCATCCGTCCCGGCTGCGTGCAGCGTACCACTTCGTCCGCCGGTTGAGCAATAAACCATCGGTTGGATCCGTAAAAAACGACTCAACCGCAGGGAGGGTCTATGATGCCGTCTTTATTATGGGAACAGAGCTCAGAAGAAGGGCCAGAAGCTCAGCAGATATCCGGGGATCACCACCACGACGAAGAAAGCCCAGCTCACCAGGGTGAAGGTCTTGATAAAGGCCCAGCCCCGGCCCGGGTACTCCCGAACGTAGATACGGAAGTTGATGACGGAGGCCAGGGAGCCGATGAGGGAACAGAGGCCTGCGGTGTCCGCCCCGTATATGAGGCCCGCGAAGTTTTCCGTGAAGGGGTACAGGACGATGGTGGCGGGCACGTTGGAGATGATCTGACTCAGCCCGATGGCCCACCAGTATTCGTGCTGCGCCACCGCCCGTTGCAGGAATCCGGCGATGCGCTCATTGGCGGCGATAGAGGAAGAGAACACGAAGAAGCACAGGAAGGTGAGCAGCAGAACGTAGTCCACCTCGAAGAGAAGCTTTCGATCTACCGCCAGGATACCCAGCAGCACCGCCAGCACCGTCAAGGGCCATAGACCGGTACGGGTGACGATGACGACAATGATCAGCAGGAATAGGGCAAGGTACACGATCCGGCGGGTCCGTCCCTCGTGTTTCCAAGGCGGAAGGGCGTTCCCAGCGCCGATCTCCTCCCGGGGAGCCTTTCGGTACAGGATCAGGACGAAGACGATGAGCAGCGCCGCGGACATGGCGGCTAACGGCAGCATGTGGAGCATGAACCGGCCGGCGCTGACCCCGGACCGGCTATAGAGGAACAGGTTTTGAGGGCTGCCGAAGGGGGTCAGGAGGGATCCGCGAACAGCGGCGATGTTTTCCATGGTGATGACGGGCAGGAGGTACCGCTCCTTGCCGCCCGCTCGAAAGAGCTGGATGGTCACCGGCACGAAGATGATGAGGGACACGTCGTTGGTGACGAACATGGAGGAGAAGAACACGCCGAAGATCAAAAAGAGGGAAAGGAGCGTCATCCGCTTCAGACTGGACGCCAGGGCCACCAGGGGCCTGAGCACGTTCTCCCGCTTAAAGCCCTCCAACACGCACAGCATCATAAGGAGCGTGCCCAGCGTGCGCCAGTCGATGTCGGCGAGCAGCCGCTTCGAAGGCGGGGTGATGACGAGCGCCACCGCCGCCGCCAGCAGCGACACGGCCAGCATGGGCTCTTTTTTCAGGAACGACAGGATCTTTTTCATGGAAGTCTCCTTTGATGTTCCTTTTTCTTTTCGGCGAACAGAAAAAGGAATCGAAAAAAGAAAAGCGTACGGGGAGGATCAGGAAGGCAGCAAGGGCCGCATATCCGAATGATCCAGAGGCGAAGCTATCGATCCTTCTTCGTGTTCGGGACCACCTGGGACAGCACCAGGGCCAGGAAGATGATCCCGCAGCCCAAAAGCTCCCGGGGCGTCATGCGCTCGTGGAGGAGCAGGGCGCCGAACAGGGCCCCGAACACGCTCTCGAAGCTCATGATGAGGGACGCGAGGGCCGGGGGCAGGTGCCGCTGGCCCACGATCTGTAGCCAGTAGGCGATGCCGCAGGAGAAGATGCCGCAATAGAGGATGCACCCGAGGGCCGGCACCAGGTTTTGAAAGCCGAACCCCTCCACCACGACCATGGGAAGAAAGCTCAAGAGCCCCGCCGTCAAAAACTCCAGGCAGCACAGGGTCAGGGCGTCGAAGTCCGGGGCGAACTTGTCCACCAGCAGGATCTGCAGGGTGAACACCAGGGCGCAGATGACCATGAGAGCGTCCCCTTTCTCCAGGGTGAAGGCTTCCGTGATGGACAGAAACCACAGCCCCACGGCCCCGATGATGAGGCACAGCCAGGTCCAGACCCCCGTCCTTCGGTGGAAGAAGGCGGCCCCCACGATGGGCACCAGGAGGATATAGAGGGCGGTGAGGAACGCGCCCTTGCCGGCGGTGGTGTACTGGAGCCCCACCTGCTGGAAGCAGGAGGCCAGGGCCACGGTGATGCCGATGAGGGCCCCGCTTTTCACCAGCCGGACCCGGCCCGCCCGGGTGGCGGGGATGGCGGTCTTCCGCCGCAGGTAGATGAAGGGCATGAGGCACACCGCGCCCACCAGCATCCGCACGGCAGTGAAGGCGTAGGGCAGCATCCCCAGCTTCATGGCGGCGGACTGGGCCACGAAGGCGCTGCCCCAGATCACGGAGCAGCCCAGCAGGATCAGGCTGTATTTGGTCTGTTTCATGGGCAGTATCCTACCACTGAAAAACGCAGAACACAAGAGACTTTTCTGCTTTCCTGTGATATACTGATATAAATGGGAAAAAAGGAGGGCCAACCGCATGAAGGAAACGCTGAGGGCGGGCGACCGTGGCCGGGCGGTCCGGGAGCTGAACGAGAATTTGAGGATTCTGGGCTACGAAGCGGGGACGGGGGACAGGTTCACCCAATCGACCGCCCGGGGGCTGTTCGCCCTGCAGACGGACCGGGGATTGGACCCCACGGGGAAAGGCGACAGCCGCACCCGGAGCCTGCTGAGCCTGCTGGTCTGCAACGACCCCGGCGAAGCCTTCTACGGCGACGCGGACGGGGACGGGCAGCTGACCGTGAAGGACGTGAGCATCGTATTGAAGAGCCTGTTCACCGGCAAGGCCGCCCCCACTGTGGCGTTGGACGCCGACAGCAGCGGCAAGGTGGACCTGAAGGACGCCCTGTACCTCATCAAGTGCCTCACGGGCCGGGCCGACCCCAAGCCCAACGCCCCCTGGATCGACCCCGAGGCGGGGGTGGGAGAGGACGCCCAAAAGGCGGTGACAGCGGCCCTCGTCGACGTGTCGCCCCTGCGGCGGCAGCTGGTGGAGGCGGCTTTGCCCTTCGCCTTCGATCCCCACGGCACCGAGGCGGCGGCCTTTCCCAAGAGCCTCTACGTGTGGGGCGCTAACCTGTACGATCCGGACAAGACCCTCCATTGCCCCACCTCCGCGGCCATCGAGCTGCTGGCCGCCCGCAAGCCCGCCTTCTTTATCGGCGGCCGCCGGGAGATGATGCTCTCCGCTCTGCAGAACGCAGCCAGCCTGGGGGATAGGCTGTCCGGGGCGGACTGCTCCGGGGCTATCGTGGGCCTGTGGCGGAAGTTCGATCTGGTGGACGGCAGGTTCGACGCCATCGCCAATCGGCTTTTGAAGGAGCCCCTGTCCCGGCCCATCCGGCGGGAGGATCTGCTCCCGGGGGACCTGGTGGGCTTCGACGGCCATATCGGCCTCTACGCCGGGGCCGGCCGGGTGGTGGAATGGGCGGGCGGCGCCTACGGCTGCCAGCTCACCCGGCTCACGGGCCGCTGCTGCTGGTCGTTTACGGAAAAACGGCTGATCAGGATGCAAAAGGACTTCGAGGTCTTTACCCGCCCCTTCTTCTTCATTGACGGCGGGGCAGAGGAATAGTATACTTATACTTTAAGACTGGCCCTTCGAGGGCCGGAAAGGAAGGCACGACGTGGAAAAACTGGGCATCGCCATCATCGGCGGCGGCCCCGCGGGCCTGGCGGCCGGCATCTATGCCGCCCGGGGCGGAGCCAGCGTGAAGCTGTTCGAGGAGATGTTCCCCGGGGGCCAGATCGTGAAGACCCACCGGGTGGAGAACTACCCCGGCCTCACCGGCGGCCCCGACGGGTACGCTTTGGCGGCGGCCCTCGAAAAGCACGCGGCGGAGTTCGATCTCCCCGTGGTTTACGGGTCCGTCAACGATTTGAAGCTAACGGAAAAGGAAAAGACCTTCACCGTCAACGGCGAAGAGTACGCCGCCGACGCCGTGATCCTCTGCATGGGCGCAGGGCCCCGGAAGCTGGGCCACCCGGAGGAGGATCGGTTCGTGGGTGCGGGCGTCAGCTACTGCGCCACCTGCGACGGCAATTTCTACCGGGGCAAGGACGTTTGCATCGTGGGCGGCGGCGACACCGCCGTGTCCGACGCTCTGTACCTCTCCGGCATCTGCCGCAAGGTCTATTTGATCCACCGCCGGGATCAGTTCCGAGCGGCGGCTACCCTGGTGGACCGGGTGAAGCGGGCCCAGAACGTGGAGCTGGTGCTGGATTCCACCGTGACGGACCTGGTGGGCGAGGACAGGCTCTCCAACCTCGTCGTGGAGAACAAGTTCACGAAGGAGCAGCGGACGTTGGACGTCAGCGGCCTCTTCGTGGCCGTGGGCATCCTTCCTCGGACGGAGCTGGTACAGGGCCAGGTCGAGCTCAATGAGGGCGGCTTCATCGTGACGGACAAGTTTATGCAGACCTCCGTCCCAGGCGTCTTCGCCGCGGGGGACGTTCGCGACACGCCCTTGCGCCAGGTGGTCACCGCCTGCGCCGACGGGGCCATCGCCGCGACAAAAGCGGTGGAATATGTGGGGATGAAATAATGCTGTTATCGGAAGAAAAACGGGCGGAAGCCCTGCGGATACTGTCGGAGCTGTACCCGAACCCCAAGCCGGAGCTGCACTTCACCAGCCCCTACGAGCTGCTGGTGGCGGTGATGCTCTCGGCCCAGTGCACGGACAAGCAGGTGAACAAGGTGACGGCGGAGCTCTTTAAGATCGCCAACACCCCGGAGCAGATGATGGCCCTCGACGAGGACCGGCTTATGGAGCTGATCCACTCCTGCGGCTTCTTCCGCATGAAGGGGAAGCATATATTGGAGACCTCCCGCATTCTGGTGGAGCGGTACGGCGGGGAGGTGCCCGCGGATCGGGACGTGCTGACGGAGCTCCCCGGCGTGGGCCGCAAGACCGCCAACGTGGTGGTCAGCAACGCCTTCCACATCCCGGCCATCGCCGTGGACACCCATGTGTTCCGGGTCAGCAACCGGATCGGCCTCGCGGACGCCAAGACCGTGGAGAAGACCGAGCTGCAGCTCATGGAGCACATCCCGGAGCAGGACTGGACCGACGCCCACCACTGGATCATCTTCCACGGGCGCCGGGTCTGCGCCGCCCAGCGGCCCAAGTGCAGCGAGTGCGCCTTGAACCAAGTTTGCGATTTCTATACGCGAAAGGATAGTTGAATGGATTTTTTGGATAAGGTCCGCATCGTGGTGAAGGCGGGCAACGGCGGCGACGGCTGCGCCGCGTTCCATCGGGAAAAGTTCGTCATGAAGGGCGGCCCCTCCGGCGGCGACGGCGGCAACGGCGGCAGCGTGATCTTCTACGCCGACCCCCGGCTCAACACCCTGCTGCCCTTCCGGTTCCAGCGGTTCTACCGGGCGGAGAACGGGGGCAAGGGCCTGATCGAGCTGAAGCGGGGCAAGGACGGGGAGGACATGGTCATCCACGTGCCTGTGGGCACCGTGGTCCGGGACCTCACCACCGGGGCCATCGTGGCCGACATGTCCGAGCCGGAGCGGCAGAAGGTGGTCATTCGCGGCGGCCGGGGCGGCAAGGGCAACGCCCGCTTCGCCACCGCCACCAAGCAGGCACCCCAGTTCGCCCAGACCGGCGTCAAGACGGAGGAGCGGGAGATGGAGCTGGAGCTGAAGACCATCGCCGACGTGGGCATCATCGGCCTGCCTTCCGTGGGCAAGAGCTCTATCCTGTCCGTGCTCACCGCAGCGAAGCCCAAGATCGCGGCCTACCATTTCACCACCCTGACCCCCAACCTGGGCGTGGCGGAGCACAAGGGCAAGAGCTTTGTCATGGCGGACATCCCCGGGCTCATCGAGGGGGCCGCCGAGGGGGCGGGTCTGGGCCACGACTTCCTCCGGCATATCGAGCGCACCCGGCTCCTGGTCCACGTGATCGACGCCTCCGGCATGGAGGGCCGGGACCCGGTGGAGGATTTCCATAAGATCAACGAGGAGCTGACCAAGTTTTCCCCGGCTCTCGGCGAGCTCACCCAGGTGGTGGCCGCCAACAAGATGGACCTGCCGGAAGCCCAGGAGAATTTGGACCGCATCCGGGCGGCTCTCGACGAGGAGGGGTACACGGTGTACCCGGTGTCCGCCGCCACGGGGGAAGGGTTCGAAGAGATGCTGGACGCGGTGATCCGGTTCCTGGATCTGCTGCCGCCGGTGCTCACCTATCCCGAGGTGGAGCTGGAGACCGGCCCCCGGTACGAGAAGGGGTTCACCCTCTCCCGGGGGGACGACGGGGCCTACGTGCTCAGTGGCGGGGAGGTGGACAAGCTTCTCGATTCCACCGACCCCAACAACGAGGTCAGTATGCGCCGGTTCCAGCAGATGCTCATCAAGACCGGCATGATCGCCGCCCTTCGGGAGGCGGGGGCCAAGGAAGGCGACACCATCCGCCTGGGCGAATGGGAATTCGATTTTGTGGAATAAAACCCCTTGACTTTCCACTTGGTGGAAGGTGTATACCGTTTGTAAAGGAGAGAGAAAACATATGACCGGAAAAGAAAGAGCTGCATTCCGCAAGCAGGCCAACGCCCTGGACGCCATCTTCCAGATCGGGAAGGAGGGCCTGTCGGGGAATATGCTGGCGGGCATCGACAACGCATTGAACAAACGGGAGCTCATCAAGCTCACCGTCCTGGAGAACTGCGACGAAAGCGCCAAGGATCTGTGCGACAAGATCTGCCGGGCCCTCAATGCCGAGCCCATCCAGTGCATCGGGAGGAAGATCGTCATCTATCGCCAGAAGCCGGAGGAGGAGCAATGACCGGCAGCTGGACGGAGATTTTTTCGCTCCTGAAAGCCTGGCGCTGGCGGGAGCTCCTCTACAAGCCCACGGACAACGCCACCCTCCAGTTCCTGCGCTATATCATCGTGGGCGGCTGCGCCTTCGTGGCCGACTTCTGCACGGTGTGGCTCTTAAAGGAGCTGGGCCTCCATTACCTGGTGGCGGGGGTCTTCGGCTTTATCCTGGGCGTCATCGTCAACTACATCCTGTCGAAGACCCTGGCCTTCTCCGGGAAAAAAGCGAACATGAGCGCCCAGATGGAGTTCGTCCTGTTCGTCGTGATCTCCCTCATCGGCCTGGGACTTACGGAGCTTTTGATGTGGGCCTTCACCGACGGGCTGGGATTGTTCTATCTGCTCTCCAAGGCCATCGCGGCCGTCATCGTGCTGCTGTGGAACTTCTTCGCCAAGAAACTGATGTATAGAAAGAAACCGAACAAGGAGTAAAGTATATGCTGCGTATCGAACACTTCACCAAGTCCTACGGCAAGGGCAAGCCCGCCGTGGAGGATCTGAATCTGCACGTCGCCCCCGGCGACATCTTCGCTTTCATCGGCCCCAACGGCGCGGGCAAGACCACCACCCTGCGGGCCGTGGCGGGCATCCACGATTTCGAGGGCGGCGACATCTTCATCGACGGCGTGTCCATCAAGCAGGATCCCCTCTCCTGCAAGAAGGTCATGCGCTACATCCCCGACAATCCGGACCTGTACGGATATTTGACCGGCATCCAGTATCTGAACTTCCTGGCCGACATTTACGGTCTCGATTCCGCCGCGAGGGAGCAGCGCATCGGCAAGTACGGCGACGCCTTCGGCATCACTCACCGGCTCAACGACATGGTGGGCTCCTTCTCCCACGGCATGAAACAGAAGCTGGCGCTGATCGGCGCGCTGATGGACGAACCAAGGCTACTCCTGCTGGACGAGCCCTTCGTGGGCCTGGACCCCAAGGCGGCCTTCACCTTGAAGCAGTATATGCACGAGATGACCCAAAACGGCGCCGCCATCTTCTTCTCCACCCACGTGTTGGAGGTGGCCGAGAAGCTGTGCAACAAGGTGGCTATCATCAGTCACGGCAAACTGGTCGCCCAGGGCGACATGGATTCGGTGAAGGGAGACGACTCCCTGGAGGAGCTCTTCATGGAGCTGGTGGAAAAGGAATGAAACAGGTACTGCCTCTCATCCGCCTGCAGCTGATGGAGTTCTTCCCCTTCGCAGCGGTGAAGAACACCGACGACGTTGCAGCCAAGAAGCGCGCCAGGCGCCGCCTCACGTCCACCTTTGTGCTGTTTCTCGCCTGTGTGTACATGTCCGGCGTATACAGCATGGGCATGCTCAAGGGCGGCCTGGACGGGCTTACCTACACCCTGGCTCCGGCCTTCATGCTGGTGGCCGGGTGCGTCCTGGGCGCGGTGACCACCCTCTCCAAGGCAGGCACGGTCCTGTTCTCCTCGGCCAGCCTGGACCCGCTGCTGACGCTGCCCCTCTCCCGGCGGACGGTGGTCCTTTCCCGGCTCTTCTCCCTCTATTTCGAGGAGTTCCTCATCAGCGCGGGGATGCTGCTGACCTCCGGCGTCTGCTGTCAGATCGTGGTGGGGACCCTGCCCAAGGCCTTCTGGCCGGTGCTGGTGCTCACGATCTTCCTTTCGCCCCTGATCCCTATGGGCGTGGGAGGCCTCATCGGCCTGTTCGTCAACATGCTCACGGCCAGGATGAAGAACAAGAGCCTTTTCACCACGGTCTTCTCCATGGCCTTCGTGCTGGGGGTCATGTTCCTCTCCTTCAACGCGGGGACATTGTTCACCGACATGGCCGATATCGCCGGCTCCCTGCAGACGCGCCTCTTCAGCCTCTATCCCCCGGCCCGGCTCTTCGTGGCGGGCATCGGCGGGGACCTGAGCGCCTTCCTGCTCTTTGCGGCCATCTCTTTGGTTGCCCTGGCGCTTCTCGCCCTGGCGGCTGTGAAGGGCTTCGTCTTCTTCTACGGCGCCATCAACGCCACCGCCAGCGGCAAGGCCTTCCGCATGGGGCGGCAGAAGCAGGCCGGGACCCTCCTGACCCTGTGCAAGAAGGAGCTGCGACAGAAGTACAACACCCCCGCCTGGGTCATGAACACGGACATCGGCACGGTCATGGCCGTCATTATGACCGTGGCCCTGATCGTGGTGGGCAAGGCCCAGGTCATGGAGATCCTGGAGGGCGTCTTCGGCCTGGGCAGCCAGGCGGGCCTGATCTTCGGCCTGGTCATCGCAGCCGCCCAGTGCCTGAGCCTTACGGCTACCTCCTCCGTGTCCATGGAGGGGAAGGGCATCTATATCATCAAGGCCCTGCCCATCCGGGCCAACGTGTGGCTTCGGAGCAAGCTTTTGGTGAGCATGCTGCCCCCGGTCATCGGCGGCCTCCTCTGCGGCGTAGCTTTGACCGTGGCCTGGAAGCTGCCTTTCTGGAACGCGCTGCTGATATTGGGCCTCTGCATCCTCATCGGCTGGGCCTTCTCGGTGGTGGAGCTCGCTTTGGGCCTCCACTTCTGCCGGTTCGACTGGGAGAACCCCGTGGAGGTCATCAAGCAGGGCGGCGGCGTCCTGTTGAGCATGCTGATCACCTTCGCCTTCATCGGCGGGGGCGTGGCGCTGATCGCTTTTATGGGGTACCTGGGCGCGGCGATCCTGTGCGGCCTGCTGCTGGCAGTGGCCCTGCCCATCCGGCTCGTCATGGGAAAAAGGGCAGAGAAAACTCTCACAAAGCTGTAATATTTTCGTGACAATTTGTACACATGGATGGTATACTATAAAAGACCTTAGTAGATTCGAACGCAGGTGATGGAAGTTTGAGCTTTGAAGAGATCTTAAAAACCCTGGGAAGCGGTCTCGGCCAGTTCGGCTGGAACGATCTTCTCGACATAGCGATCCTGACGGTGCTGCTCTATAAACTCATCGTCTGGACCAAGGACACCCGGGCATACGAGGTCATCAAGGGCGTGGGCCTGCTGATCGTCGCTTCCGTGGCGACCCAGCTCTTGAGCATGTATACCCTCAACTGGCTTTTGGACTCCATCCTGCAATCCGGTACCATCATCATCGTCATCTTCATCCTCTTCACCCCGGAGATCCGCCGGGTGCTGGAACGGCTGGGCCGCAGCGGCAAGGCCATCGGCAAGGCGGGTGGGCGCCCTCATCGTCTTCGAGCAGAAGACGGGCCTTGGCGACATCATCAGCACCGGCACGGCCATCGAGGGCCGGGTCTCCGGCGCACTGATCGAAAACATCTTCGAGCCCAACACCCCCCTCCACGACGGCGCGGTGATCTGCCGCGGCTCCACCCTGGTGGCGGCGGCCTGCTTCCTGCCTCTCTCCGAGGAGACGGGCATCTCCCGGGAGCTGGGCACCCGGCATCGGGCGGCCCTGGGCGTGTCCACCGTGTCCGACTGCCTGGTGCTGGTGGTCTCCGAGGAGACCGGCGCCATCTCCCTGGCTCACGACGGGAAGCTCATCCGGTATCTGGACAGCCTGGCCCTGCGGAACGTGCTGGAGAGCATCTTTCTGAAGAAGAATATCAACACCCTTGCCCTGGGCAGGAACCACAGCCGCCGAAAGGAGGAGAAGTAAGCCATGAAGCGGAAGAACGTTTTGAAGGCTGTCCTCGCCTCCTTCAAAGGCTTTTTCACCCGGAACCTGGGCTTGAAGATCGTGGCCCTGGTCTTTGCCATCCTGCTGTGGGCCTACGTGCTGGTGGCCCTGAACCCGGTGCGCTCCAAGTCCATCGACGACGTGCCCATCACCCTGGAGGGCTATACGGACCTGTTGAGCCGGAATTTGATCCTGGTGAACTCCGATCTGGGCCTCGCCGACGTGGAGGTCAACGCCACCATCACCAATCATGCGGACCTGGACGCCAGCCGCATCACCTGTCGGGCTTCCCTGGGCACCATCTCCGCGGCGGGTACCTATCGGCTGCCGCTCAGCGTCACGGTCCAGTCCAATCTGGGCACCGTGGCCAGCGTGGACCCCAGGACCGTCACCGTGGAGGTGGACAACCTGATCGTCAAGACCGTGCCCGTGAAGCTGGAGCTCCCGGTACATCGAGCCTACGGTGCGGGCCGTGGCCACCGTGGACATGACGGGCCGGACCGAGAACGTAGAGGAGAGCGTGAACGTGGTCTTCTACGACAAGGACGACAACGAGGTCGCCGTGGTCACCCGCAGCCAGAACACCCCCAATGTGACCGTGCGCGTGACCGTGTCCGCCTACAAGCTGGTCAACATCCACCCGGAGGTCACTTTGGAGGACGACATCTACTATACATCCATCAACCAGGTTTCGCCCGCCTCCGTGGTCATCTACGGGAACAGCGAGACCCTGGCGGCCATCGACGCCGTCTCCACGCAAAGCCTGGTGCTGCCCGCGGAGCGGGGCGTGGTGACCCGGGATCTGACGCTGGTGCTGCCGGAGGGCGTGTCCCTGAAGCGGGGCCAGAGCAGCTCCGTGACCCTCAACGCCGTGGTGACGGAGAAAACGGGGGAGACCACCCTGGAAGCGCCCCTGATCTATGCGGGGCTTGGAAACGATCTTGTCATCGCCGACGGCGCGCCCACCTTCATGACGCTGACGGTCAGCGGCCCCCTCAAGCAGGTGGAGCAGGTGACGCCGGAGAGCCTCACCGTCAAGGTGGATCTGGCGGGCTACGGCCCGGGCGAGTGGGAACTGATCCCCGTGATCCAGGGACTGGACCTGAACCGCTTCCCCAATGTGACCGTCACCCTCCAGGAGCAGCGCGTCCGGGTGACGCTGACGGCCCCTGCGGCGGAGGAACCGGAGCCGCAAGCAGAGACGGCGGAGAATCCGTAACAGAACACAGACGGCCCGGCTGCCTATCAGGCGGTCGGGCTTTTTTGAGGAAACAGCCATGATGCAAGTGATGATCCCGGCCCTGAGGATGGCCCTGGACGATACGGACGAGAGCTTTCGCGCCTCCGTGGCCCGGCAGCTGGACCTGGATTCGGGGGACATAGGCAGGATGCGTATCCTGCGCCGGGCGGTGGATGCCCGGAAGAAGGGGGACGTGTTTTTCAGCGTCCACGTCCTGGCGGACCTGTCCCCTCGAGGGGCCCGGCGGGTGCTGGGGGACAAAAAACTCCATGCCCAGGCCTGGCAGGAGCCGGAGGAATCGCCCCTGATCCACGGTGACAAGCTCCTAAAGGGCCGCGTGGTGGTGGTGGGCATGGGCCCCGGCGGCCTGTTCGCCGGATGGCTTCTGGCTAAGGAAGGGTACAGGCCCCTGATTATCGACCGGGGCAAGGCCATGGAGGACCGGGTCCGGGACGTGGAAAGCTACTGGCTCACCGGTCGGGCGGACCCCGAGAGCAACCCCCTCTTCGGCGAGGGCGGGGCGGGCACCTTCTCCGACGGAAAGCTGACGGCCCGGTCCAAGGACCCCCGCTGCTCCACGGTGCTGGACGCCTTCATCGCCGCAGGCGCCCCGGAAGAGATCGGCGTCCTCGCTAAGCCCCACGTGGGTACGGACCGGCTCCGGCAGGTGGTGAAGGCCCTGCGCGAGCAGATCATCTCCCTGGGCGGCCAGGTCCGCTTCTCCACCAAGCTGGAGGCCGTCCACACCAAGGACGGGCAGCTTACTGCGGTGACCCTGGTCCGCGACGGCGTGCCTGAGCGGGTGGATTGCGCCGCCCTGGTCCTGGCCATCGGCCAGGGGGCCCGGGACACCTATCGGTATCTCTTTGACAGCGGCTTTGCCATGGCTCCCAAGCCTTTCGCCGTGGGCATCCGGGCGGAGCATCCCCAAAGCCTGATCGACGAAAGCCAGTACGGCCCTTTCGCCGGCCACCCCAAGCTGGGGGCGGCGGACTACAAGCTGACGGCCCAGGCGGGTGGCCGGGGCGTGTACTCCTTCTGCATGTGCCCCGGGGGCTTCGTGGTTGCCTCCGGCGCGGGCCCCGGGCAAATGGTGGTCAACGGCATGAGCAACTTCGACCGGGCCGGACAGAACGCCAACGCCGCCCTGGTGGTCCAGGTGTTTCCCGAGGACTTCGGCAGCGGCGCCCTCGATGGCATGGCCTTCCAGCAGAAGCTGGAGCAGGCCGCCTGGGACCTGGGGGGCGGGGAGGGACTGGCCCCCGCCTGCCGGCTGGAAGACTTCCTGGCGGGCCGAAGGACCCTTCGCTTCGGCTCCGTATCACCCACCTTCCGGCCCGGGGTCACGGGGGCGGACCTGAACCTGTGCCTGCCGCCCTTCGTGGGGGACGGGCTCCGGGAGGCCTTCGCCACCTTCGGCCGTCAGATACGGGGCTTCGACATGCCCGACGCGGTCCTTACCGCCGTGGAGTCCCGGACCAGCGCTCCGGTGCGCATCCTCAGAGGAGAAGACATGCAGTCCCTGACCCATCGGGGGGTCTACCCCGTGGGGGAGGGGGCGGGCTATGCCGGGGGGATCGTCTCCTCCGCCGTGGACGGGCTCAGGGCCGCGGAAGCCATCATTTCCCAATTCAGGCCCCAGGAGCCCTGATATTCGGACAAATTGCAAAAGAATCGTCAACAAATTCCCACCGCTATTCCCTTTTCCGCCTGCGTATGGTATATACAGAACTATGAAAAAGAAACTCTGCATCTTCATCGCCCTGGTCCTGCTGGCGGGGCTCATATCCGTTCCCCCGGTTGCCCGAGCGGAGGAAAGCGCTGTGCGGGTGCTCCTCTCCACGGAGGGCCGGGACACCCTGACCCTGACCCTGTCGGGGACCTACGACCTCGACGGCACCGAGATCGCCGGCGGCACCCTGACCGTGGCCGTGTCCGGCACGGACGTGGTGGTGACCCACAGCGAGCTGGGCCAGCTGTTCACCGGCGAAAAGGCGACCCTGACCACCCAGGATCGGGCCAACCTCTTCACCATGGCCACCTCCGGCGGGAAGGAACGCACCTATCGGGGCAGCGTCACCTTCAGCGTGTCCGGCGGCGCCGTTCAGGCGGTGAACACCGTGGGCATGGAGGACTACATGCTGGGCGTAGGCGTGCCCGAGGTGGGGAGGGACGCTCCCGAGGAGCTTTTGAAAGCCGCCATGATCGCTGCCAAGGGCTACGCTCTGGCGGAAATGGGCGTCAACGGCAGCAAAGCCTACGACGTGGACGATACCTCCTCCGATCAGGTCTATAACGGCTACTATCCCACGGCGGACAAGGCTATCGCCTGCGCCGCCCAGGTGTCCGATCTTACCCTGACCTACAACGGCAAAGCCATCAAGGCCCACTACGGTTCCAGCAACGGCGGCGTCATGCTGAGTCCCAAGGCCCGCTGGGGCGGCAGCCAGGAATACTCCAACGCCTACGAATGCAAGTTCGATCCCTTCGACATCACCCGGTCCGGCGCTACAAACCTGATGGTCCCGGTGTCGGGGGACGCCCCCGAGACCCTGCCGGAAAAGCTGTACCAATACCTTTTGGAGCAGGTTGAGGCGGAGACCATCGTAAAGATCACCGACGTGGCCGGATACGCTAAAGGGGACCATCCCCAGGGTTATGCGCCCCAGGACGGGTTCAAGATCACCATGAAGGTGACGTCCGGCGGCGCCGAGACCACCAAGACCGTGGACGTGACCTTCGACGAGCTGTCCAAAAAGAACGTGGTCCTCACCGACAACAGCATCCGCTTCGCCGCCCAGGTGGAGGAGGGACTGTGGCTCCTGTGCTGGGGCCAGAGCAACGGGCCTCGGGTGGGCATGTCCCAGAAGGGCGCCCTGCGCATGGCGGAGTTGGGCTACAGCTATGTGGACATCCTGAAGTTCTATTATCCCAACGCGGAGCTGAAGAAGAGCGACGGCACCGTCGTCGAGACCCATAAGGATCTGTCCACCGAGGCAGTGATGACCGGCCTCCGGAGCAAGGAGAACCACAGCATCACCAAGCTGGGCTACGTCAACGGGTACGGCGCCCAGATCATGAGCAAGGAGTCCGCCAACGCGGACGTATGCGCCCGGCCTACGGTGCTGAGCCGATTCGGCATCTATAAGGCCAGCGACGATTGGTATTTCGGCATCGATATGGAGACCGGCGTCCAGGGCTGGATCAGCAAAAAGATGATCACCATCGGCGATCCGCCGGAGGAGCCCCCCGCACCCACGGACACCCCGGAGCCTACGCCCACGGAGACCCCGGCCCCCACGGACACCCCGGAGCCCACGCCTACGGAGACCCCAGAGACCACGAACACGCCGGAGCCCACCGAGACCGCCGGGCCCACGACATCCCCTGACGCTACGGGATCGGCCACGCCCAGCGAAACCCCGGAGGCCACCCAGACCCCGGAGCCCTCGCCCAGCGAGACGCCGGAGGCTACAGAGACGCCGGAGCCCTCGCCCAGCGAGACCCCGGAGGCCACCCAAACCCCGGAGCCCTCGCCCAGCGAGACGCCGGAGGCTACAGAGACGCCGGAGCCCTCGCCCAGCGAGACCCCGGAGGCTACAGAGACCCCGGAGCCTTCGCCCAGCGACACCCCGGTGCCCACGGATACGCATGCACCTACCGACACTCCGGAACCCACGCCCACGCCTACGCCCACCCCGGCGCCCACGCCCGCAGGGCCGTATACGGAGCCCACGGAGGAGATGATCCGCAAGGCGGTCATCGGCACCCTGGTCAAGAGCGGCGTGAACATGCGCAAGGGTCCCAGCACCGATTACGATCTGGTGGACAGCGGCCTCAAGAGCGGCACGGAAGTGACCGTGTACCTGAAGGATGGGGATTGGTACTTCCTCCGGGTGAACCGGTCCGGCAAGTACGGCTACATCTATAGGGACTACGTGGTCCTGGAGGACGACGGGCCCACCGCTACCCCCACCAAGAAGCCCACCGAGGAGCCGTCCATCCGCCTGAGCCAGGGCGACGTGAACGGGGACGGGCTGGTCTCCGCCGCCGACGCGGCCCTGGTCCTGCGGTACGACGCAGGGCTCATAGACCTGTCCGATCCGAAGCTGGAAGCCGCGGACATGGACGGGGACGGCCAGGTCACCAGCCTGGACGCCAAGGCCATATTGAAGTACGTGGCCGGCCGCCTGGCGCGGTAAGGCACGGGAGCAAACGAACCTGCACGCATCTTTTCAAAAGGAAGGATGCGTGTTTTTTATATTCCGAACGTGAAAAAAGCTTGCGTCGGCGGAAAAATGTGATATACTATTACGGTTTTTAAAGAACTAAGGCTACTATTTTCGAGGAAACACAATGGAAATCAGAAACGTTGCGATCATCGCCCATGTAGACCACGGCAAGACCACCCTGGTGGATCATCTCCTGCAGGACGCAGGCGTCCTCCGCCGGAGCGAGGTGGGCGTGGACCGCGTCATGGACAGCGGCGATCTCGAGCGGGAGCGGGGCATCACCATCCTCTCCAAGAACACCGCCGTCAGCTACGGGGACGTGCGCATCAACATCGTGGACACCCCGGGCCACGCCGACTTCGGCGGCGAGGTGGAGCGCATATTGCAGATGGTGGACGGCGTGCTGCTGCTGGTGGACGCCTTCGAGGGCTGCATGCCCCAGACCCGGTTCGTGCTGAAGAAGGCGCTGGAGCTGGGGAAGCACCGCCGAGCAGCTGGACTTCCCCATCGTCTATGCCTCCGCCCGGAACGGCATGTCCGGCTACGAGGTGGACCAGCTGGAGCACAGCATGAAGCCCATCTTCGACACCATCCTGAAGGCCATCCCGGCTCCGGCCATGGACGACACGGCGCCGCTGCAGATCCTGTTTTCCACCATCGACTACGACGATTACGTGGGCAAGATCGGCGTGGGCCGCATCGAGCGGGGCGTGGCGAAGCGGGGCCAGAACATCGTTCTCTGCGGCGGCGAAGGCAACAAGGTCCGGCCCGCCAAGATCTCCCGGCTCTACCGGTTCGAAGGCTTGCACCGGGTGGAGGTGGAGGAGGTACACGCGGGGGACATCCTCTGCATGGCCGGCGCCGAGGACCTGAACGTGGGCGAGACCGCCTGCGACCCCAACTGCGTGGAGCCCATGCCCTTCGTGCATATCGACGAGCCTACGGTCAGCATGCTCTTCAAGGTCAACGACAGCCCCTTCGCCGGCCGCGAGGGCCGGTACGTCACCAGCCGGAACATCCGGGAGCGGCTGTTCAAGGAGGTCAAGACCAACGTGTCCATGCGGGTGGAGGAGACTGAGGCCACCGACACCTTCAAGGTCAGCGGCCGGGGCGAGCTGCACCTCTCCATCCTCATCGAGACCATGCGCCGGGAGGGGTACGAGTTCGCCGTGACCCGGCCCAAGGTCATTATGAAGGAGGGACCGAGCGGCGAGATGCTGGAGCCCATGGAGGAGCTGACCATCGACGTGCCCACGGAGTTCATGGGCCCGGTCATGGAGAAGCTGGGGGCCCGGAAGGGCGAGATGACGGACATGACCGCCATCGGCGACTTCAGCACCCGGGTGAAGTTCATGATCCCCGCCCGGGGCCTCATGGGGTACCGGAGCGAGCTTCTCACCGACACCAAGGGCAACGGCGTCATGAGCCACATCTTCGCGGGCTACGACACCTACAAAGGGCCCATCGAGAGCCGCAACAGCGGGAGCCTGGTGGCCCACGAGACCGGAGACACATCCAGCTACGGCCTCTTCTACGCTCAGGATCGGGGCCGGCTGTTCGTGGGCCCGGGGATCCCGGTGTACGAGGGCCAGATCGTGGGTGAGAACGCCCGGGACGAGGACATCGTGGTCAACGTGTGCAAGAAGAAGCACGTGACCAACATGCGGGCCGCGGGCTCCGACGAAGCCTTGCGGCTTACCCCGCCGGTGATCTTCACCCTGGAGCAGTGCCTGGAGTTCATCGCGGACGACGAGCTCGTCGAGGTGACCCCCAAGAGCATCCGCATGCGCAAGAAGATCCTCTCCAAAGAGCAGCGCATGAAGCTGGCCGCCCGGGGGATTCAGGTGTAAAGCTTTTTCTATGCGACTTTTTCTTTTCAGTGAAAAGAAAAAGTCGCCCAAAAAGAAAAGCACAGGAATACTAATGGGAAGTACGGCGCAGGTCATGCTTCCCATTTGCGTTTCTTTTGGGTGGCTTTTCTTTACAAAGAAAAGCCACAGAAGCTTCCGTTCATTCCTATACAACGCATAGACCGGCCGTCGCCTGGGCAAGCTATCCTCGAATCTACAAGGAGGTTTGACCATGGAGAAAAAACAGACCATCGGCTGCGATGTAGTGAGCTGCGCCTACAACCATGAGGGCGTCCGCTGCGATCTCGACCACATCGAGGTCAGCTGCTGCGGCGAGGATTGCGGCCGGGAAAACGAGAGCCTGTGCGCGTCCTATCGCTGCGGGACCGAGAATGAATAAGCGTACCTTTTGACGAGGAACGCCCTTCCTACGGGAGGGGCGTTTTTTATGGCCGTGATCCGGGGACGAAACCACAAAATATCGGTCGAAGCATCATTTCTTTTCCTATTATAGTTTACAAACAAAACAACATATGGTATAATGCTTTATTCTTGTGGGGGTATGGGCTCTTGCGCATAACCGGGCTGAAATTGCATAATTTTCGCAACTACAGGGACCTGGAACAGGCCTTCGAACCGGGGTTGACGGTGTTCACCGGCCTCAACGGGGCGGGGAAGACCAACGTGCTGGAGGCCATCTTTTTATGCGCCCTGGGCCGGAGCCACCGCACCAGCCGGGATGCCGAGCTCATCCGTATGGGCGAGATGGAGGGCATGGTCCTTTTGAACCTGGTCACCCGAGGCGGCAGCCGTTCCATCCGGGAGGAGCTCGTCAGCGGCGAGCGCAAGCGCATCTTCCTGGACGGGGCCCCGGTAGCTAAGTCCGGCGAGCTCATGGGCTGCCTCAACGTGGTCATGTTCTCCCCGGAGGACCTGATCCTGGTGAAGGGCGGGCCTGCGGAGCGGCGGCGGTTCATGGACATGGAGATCTCCCAGCTGAAGCCCGCCTACTACTACGACCTGCAGCAGTACAACCAGGCCCTGAAGCAGCGGAACAACCTCTTGAAGGACGGGATCGAGACCGCCGGGGACATGCTGGAGCTGTGGGACGAGCAATTGAGCCGCCTGGGCGCCCGCATCGAGATTGCTCGGGCCGCCTTCTGCCGGGACCTGAAGGAGCTGGCGGGGGAGCTTCACGACCATATGAGCAGCGGCAAGGAGGAGCTTCGGGTGGAGTACGAGCCCAACGTGCCCTGCGGGGACGAGGAGCTGATCCGGGAGACCATCGCGGACGCGTTGGTGGGGAACCTCGATAAGGACCTTATCCGGGGCTTCACCTCGGCGGGCCCTCACCGGGACGACCTGCTGTTGGAGCTCAACGGCTGCGACGTGCGCACCTACGGTTCCCAGGGCCAGCAGCGGACCACGGCCCTGTCGTTGAAGCTCTCCGAGATCGCCCTCATCGAGCGGCTCCGGCAGGAGAAGCCGGTGCTCCTTTTGGACGACGTGTTCTCCGAGCTGGACGAGCGGAGGCGGGAGCTCCTGCTCTCCGCCATCGAGGGCTGCCAGGGGTTCATCACCTGCACCCACCTTGCAGAGCTCGGCGCGGTCCAGGACGAACAGCTGCAGGTATTCCGGGCCGGGAACGGCCATTTGATAGAAGTGTAAAAAGTATCGAAACGTAAAGGAAGTTGACATGGAAGACATTCGCAACGAAGTGACCGGAAGCTACGACGCTTCCCAAATCCAGGTGCTGGAGGGGCTGGAGGCCGTGCGCCGCCGCCCCGGCATGTACATCGGTTCCACGGACGAGCGGGGATTGCACCAGCTGGTCACCGAGATCGTGGACAACAGCGTGGACGAGGCCTTGGCCGGGTTCTGCACCCATATCGAGGTGTTCATCCACGAGGGCAACGGCGTCACCGTCCGGGATAACGGCCGCGGCATCCCCGTGGGCTACCATGAGAAGACCGGCAAGGACGCTTTGGAGGTGGCCTTGACCATCCTCCACGCCGGCGGCAAGTTCGGCGGCGGGGGCTACAAGGTCTCCGGCGGCCTCCACGGCGTGGGCCTTTCCTGCGTGAACGCCCTCTCGGAGAAGCTCCGGGTGGAGGTTCGCCGGGACGGGAAGCTCCACGTCCAGGACTATTCCCGGGGCATCCCCCTGGACAGCGTCCACGTGGAGCCCGGTGAGGTATCCGAGACCGGCACCACCGTCCATTTCTGGCCCGATCCCGACATCTTCGACACCCTGGAGTTCAGCTACGACACCCTGCGGCTCCGGCTCCGGGAGCTGGCGTTTTTGAACGCGGGCCTTCGCATCACCTTCACCGACGAGCGGGTGGAGCCCCATCGGGTGGAAAGCTACTGCTACGTGGGCGGCATCCGGGAGTTCGTCACCTTCCTCAACAAGAACAAGGAGCTGCTGCAGCCCGAGCCCCTGTACTTCTCCGGCGTCCGCATGGAGGGCGACATGGAGACCGCCTCCGTGGAGGTGGCCATGCAGTACAACGACGGCTACAACGAGCTGATCCTTACCTACGCCAACAATATCGCCACCCACGAGGGCGGCTCCCATCTGGTTGGCTTCAAGGCGGCCCTGACCCGGGTGGTCAACGACTACGCCCGGAAGTTCAACTTTTTGAAGGCCACGGACCAGCCCCTTTCCGGCGACGACATCCGGGAGGGCCTCACCGCCATCATCTCCGTAAAGCTGGAGGAGCCCCAGTTCGAGGGCCAGACCAAGACCAAGCTGGGCAACGCCGACATCCGTCCCCTGGTGGACGGGGCCGTGGCCGACAAGCTCAGCGAGTATTTGGCGGAGAACCCGGCCCAGGCCAAGCTCATCATCGAGAAGTGCATCACCGCCTCCCGGGCCCGGGACGCGGCCGGGCCCGGGACGCGGCCCGGAAGGCCCGGGAGCTGACGCGGCGCAAGAGCGTCCTCGACTCCGCCGCCCTGCCCGGGAAGCTGGCCGACTGCCAGGAGAAGGACCCCAGCAAGTGCGAGATCTTCATCGTAGAGGGCGACTCCGCCGGCGGCTCCGCCAAGATGGGCCGAGACAGGACCATCCAGGCCATCCTGCCCCTCCGCGGCAAGATCCTGAACGTGGAGAAGGCCCGGATGGATCGGATGCTGGCCAACAACGAGATCCGGGCCATGATCACCGCTTTCGGCGCAGGCATGGACTCCGACTTCGACGAAACCAAGCTCCGCTACCACAAGATCATCTGCATGACCGATGCGGACGTGGACGGCAGCCATATCCGGCTCCTGCTGCTCACCTTCTTCTTCCGGCACATGCGGCCCCTCATTGAGCACGGGTACGTGTATATCGCCCAGCCGCCCCTGTATCTCGTGAAGAAGAACAAGTTCGAGCGCTACGTCTACACGGACGAAGAACTGGCCGAGTGCCTGGACGAGATCGGCCGGGACCCCAAGCCCGTGATCCAGCGGTACAAGGGCCTGGGTGAGATGAACCCGGAGCAGCTCTGGGACACCACCATGAACCCGGAGACCCGCATGATGCTGCGGGTGACCATGGAGGACGCGGCCCAGGCCGACGGCCTCTTCACCCTGCTCATGGGCGAC
>CADACQ010000005.1 GCA_902786465.1 uncultured Eubacteriales bacterium
CACCGACATCTGGGCCTCCATGGGCGAGGAGGCGCTGATCCCCCAGCGGGTGAAGCTGCTGACCCCCTTCAAGGTCACCAAGGAGCTCATGGAGCGCACCGGGAATCCGAAGTGCATCTTCCTCCACTGCCTCCCCTCCTTCCACGACTTCAACACCACAATGGCCAGCGAGCAGCTGAAGCTGGGCTATGACATCCGGGAGGTCACGGACGACGTGTTCCTGTCAGAGAACAGCAAGGTCTTCGACGAGGCCGAGAACCGGCTCCACACCATCAAGGCCGTGCTGGTGGCTACCCTGGGCAATCAGTAAGCAGTTTCCTGAACGAACAAAAGTATATAAGGAGGATTTATGGCAAACGCTTATTTCACCATCGACCGTCCTGCGAACGACGCCTTCCGCGGGTATCTCCCCGGCTCCAAGGAGCGCGCGGAGCTGAAGGAGGAGCTTGCTCGCCAGTCTGCCGAGATCGTGAAGATCCCGCTGATCATCGGCGGCAAGGAGATCTTTACGGAGAGGACCATCCAAGTCACCATGCCTCACGATCACCACCACGTGATCGCCGAGTGCTGCATGGCCGGCGAAAAGGAACTGACCATGGCGGTGGACGCTGCGCTGGCGGCCAAGAAAAAGTGGGAAGACATGCCCTGGGAGCATCGCTCGGCCATCTTCCTGAAGGCGGCCGATATGATCACCGGTCCCTACCGGAAGGTCCTGAACGCCTCCACCATGCTGGGCCAGTCCAAGACCGTGTTCCAGGCGGAGATCGACATCGCTGAGCTGGCCGACTTCTTGCGCTTCGGCGTATGGTCCGCCCAGGAGATCTTCAAGGATCAGCCCGCCTCCATCCCCGGCATTTGGGACAGGCAGGACTATCGCGCCCTGGATGGGTTCATCTGCGCCATCACTCCCTTCAATTTCACCTCCATCGGCGGGAACCTGCCCATGGCGCCGTCCATCGTCGGCAACGTGGCGGTCTGGAAGCCATCCCGTACGGCGGTGCTCTCCAATTACTATTTCATGAAGCTGCTCATGGACTGCGGCCTGCCCGCAGGCGTCATCAACTTCGTGCCCTGCAACGGCACCGACATGGCCAAGTACGTCATCTCCCGCAAGGAGCTGGCCGGCTTCCATTTTACCGGCTCCACCGAAGTCTTCCAGGGCGTCTGGAAGCAGATCGGCGAGAACATCGCCTCCTACCGCAACTATCCCCGCATCGTGGGCGAGACCGGCGGTAAGGACTTCATCTTCGCCCATAATACCGCCAAGGTCCGTCCCCTGGCGGCTGCCCTCGTTCGTGGCTCCTTCGAGTATCAGGGCCAGAAGTGCTCTGCCTGCTCCCGCGCCTTCATTCCGGCCAGCATCTGGCCAGAGGTCCTTTCGACCATGAAGGAGATGATGCAGGAGGTGAAGATGGGTGACGTGCAGGATTTCGATACCTTCCTGGCAGCCGTCATCGACAAGGCCTCCTTCCAGCGCTGCAAGGGATATATCGATCGTGCCAAGCAGAGCCCGGATTGCGAGATCGTGATCGGCGGCAATTGCGACGATTCCAAGGGCTGGTTCGTGGAGCCCACCGTCATCGTCTGCAAGGACCCTGATTACGAATCCATGGTCAAGGAGATCTTCGGGCCCATCCTCTCCGTGTACGTCTATCCGGATGAGAAGCTGGAAGAGACGCTGAAGATCTGCGACGAGGCCTCCCCCTACGCCCTGACCGGCGCCATTTTCGCCCAGGATCGGGAAGCCATCGTCATGATGGAGAAGGCGCTCCTCCATGCGGAAGGCAACTTCTACATCAACGACAAATGCACTGGCGCGGTGGTAGGTCAGCAGCCCTTCGGCGGTTCCCGCGCCTCCGGCACCAACGACAAGGCCGGAACGGTCCTCAACATGATCCGCTGGATGAGCCCCCACGCCGTGAAGGAGACCTTCAATCCCTCCGACGCCATCGCCTATCCCTACATGTCCGAAAAATAATGAGATAATCAGGAGAAAGCCATGCATACTTCAAAAGAGATCATCGAAAAAACCAACAAGTACGGCGCCCACAACTACGCGCCCAAGCCCGTCGTCATCGTGAAGGCCGAAGGCGCCGTGGTCACCGACCCCGAAGGCCGTCAGTACTTCGATATGCTGTCCGCCTACTCCGCCCACAACTTCGGCCATCGCCATCCGGAGATCGTGGCGGCCGCCAAAGCGCAGCTGGACAAGTGCACCCTGACCAGCCGCGCGTTCCACTGCGAGAACCTGGGCGATTTTTATGAGGCTCTGACGAAGCTCACGGGCAAGGACATGGTCCTGCCCATGAACACCGGCGCGGAAGCGGTGGAGACCGCGCTCAAGACCGCCCGTCTTTGGGGCGCCAAGGTCAAGGGCGTGGAGAACGGCAAACAGGAGATCATCACCTGTGCCAACAACTTCCACGGCCGCACCATCGCTATCATCAGCTTCTCCACCGATCCCCTGGCCAAGGACAACTACGGCCCCTATTGCCCCGGGTTCAAGACCATCCCCTACGGCGACGCCCAGGCCCTGCGTGACGCCATCACGCCCAACACCGTCGCCTTCCTGGCCGAGCCCATCCAGGGCGAAGCGGGCATCATCGTGCCCCCGGAGGGATGGCTCACGGAGGTCCGCCAGATCTGCACGGAGAACAACATCCTCTTCCTGGCCGACGAAGTCCAGACCGGCTTCGCCCGCACCGGCGACATGTTCGCCTGCTGGCACGAGAACGTCATCCCGGATATCTACATCATGGGCAAGGCCCTGGGCGGCGGCGTCATGCCCCTTTCCGCCATCGCGGCCAACGAGGACATCCTGGGTCTCTACACCCCCGGCTCCCACGGCTCCACCTTCGGCGGCAATCCCCTGGCCTGCGCCTGCGGCGTCAAAGCCCTGGAGATCCTGCAGCGGGACGATTATCCCCGGCTGGCTCGTGAAAAGGGCAAGTACTTCATGGACGGCCTGAAGAAGATCCACAACCCGGAGATCAAGGAAGTCCGCGGCCGCGGCCTGTTGATCGGCGTGGAGTTCTACGGCGACGCTTTCGATTACGTGAAGGCCTGCATCCATGAAGGCGTCCTCTGCAAGGAGACCCACGACCACACCATCCGCTTCGCGCCGCCTATCCCCGTTACCTACGAGGAGTTGGACGAAGCCCTTGCCCGCATCACGAGAGCGCTCACCAAAGAATAAGCCTCAGACACCGTAAAGGATCGAAGCTCCAGCCGCGAAACGGCTGGGGCTTTTTCAATATATCTCGCTTCGTTCCCTATGCCGGCTGCCTCGCCGGCCGCGTGCATTTTTCCAGACGAATTGTAAATAATTAGCAAAATCCTCCTATTTTGTGTATTTGTTAATATTCTGTTCATACTTTTGTTGAAGAATGTATACGTAAATGTATACAATATGTATTGTACGTTCACGCAACACATAAAGGGAGGGAAACAACGATGAGCGAAGAAAACGAAAAGACTTCCTTGATGGACAAATACATTAAACTGCGCCTGGGCGGGGCTGCGTATCGGGTACGGCTCATGACGCTGCTGCTGTTCGCGGCGGCCGCCATCATCCTGATCGCCGCCATATTGATCCTGGCCTTCTCCGGCTCCTGCGCCAAGAACAAGGCCAAGGCCGCCACCGCCGATCCTACCGCCACCGCCGTGGTCACGTTGAAACCCACCGCCGCGCCTACGGCCACCCCTGAGGTCACCTCCACCGACGCCCCGGAAGCGACCCCTGTGGAGACCCCCGATACCTCTGCTACCGGCGATTTTAAGACCCTGGAAGTGGGCGGCACCAACGACGGCGAGACCGTGAAGAAGGTGCAGCAGCGGCTGGTCGACCTCCACTACATGCCCTATCCTGAGAAGGACGCGGAGGGCAAGGGCCAAGTGACCACCCTGTACGGCGCCATGTGCTCCAAGGCGGTCACCAAGTTCCAAGAGCGGAACGATCTGAAGCAGACCGGCAAGTGCGATAAGGACACCTACGACAAGCTCATGTCCGACAAGGCCACCGCCTATACCATGAAGGAGAAGGACAAGCTGGACATCGTCAAGACCGTCCAGGAGGCCCTGATCAAGAAAGGGTATCTGAAGGGCAAGGCCACCGGCTACTGCGGCACGGACACCGTGGCCGCCGTGAAGGCCTTCCAGAAGGCCAACAACCTGACCGTGGACGGCCAGGCCGGCACCAAGACCCTGCAGCTGCTGCTGGGGTATTGATACCATAGGATGTAAAGACCGCCGAGGGATCGGCGGTCTTTTTTATTCCACGAAACATCTTGACTTTTTCCCTGCGATTTGCTATGATAAGCAGGCTTCGTAAGAAGCGTGCCAAATTAGCTCAGTCGGTAGAGCAGCGCATTCGTAATGCGCAGGTCGTCAGTTCGAGTCTGACATTTGGCTCCATGAAAAAAGGGTCTAAGGTCGGCCTTAGCCCCTTTTTTTCGGGGCGTAGCGCAGTTTGGTAGCGCGTTTGGTTCGGGACCAAAAGGTCGTGGGTTCAAATCCCGTCGCCCCGACCAAAAATAGGGATCATCCTTTGTGGATGGTCCCTATTTTTCAAAGGGCGATGGGATTTGAAGCCCAACTAAAAAAAGGCCACGGTGTGGCCTTTTTGTTGGGCATGGGCCGCAAATCCCGTCGCCCCATTTTTAGCGGCACGGGTAAAATCGCGTCGCCCCGACACTCTCTCCAAGCCCGCAGGCACGAATCAAACCCCGTCGCCCCGCATCTTCCCCGCCTTGACAGTTTTCCTTTGTTTCGATACAATTTCGTTAGGAATCATATGTAAGGAGAGAGAAGTATGCGTGATTTTCTGATCGGGAACGGGCCCCTGGTGGTGGGCGTGCTGCTGCTCATCGAAGCGGCTGTGCTGGTGTGTCTGCTGAAGGAGCATAAGCGGGCGAAGGCGCCTATGGCCCTCTGTATGGCGCTGGTGACGGCGGGGCTCCTGTTCGACGGGGCGGTGATACTGCTGGGCCGCTTTCTGCCGGAAGGGCTCTTGAAGGTGCTCTCCATGGGTCGATATCTCTTCCACGGCCTCTGTATGCCGCTGCTCCTCATGATCTCCGTCTATGCCCTGGGGCTCAAGGGGACAGCCATCAAGGTGTTCTGGAGCGTGGCCGCCCTGCTCATGGTCCTGGGGGCCGTGGCGGGCCTTATGACCAAGCTGAACGTGGTGGACTTCGCGGGCTTCCTGCGCTGCACCGGTTCCGACGCCACCCCCAAGTGGGCCGACAGCTACCTTTCCATCCTGTCCGTGGCCATGGTGATCCCCCTGATCCTGGTGGGCTTCTGGCTCATGATCAAGAAGAAGGGACCATTCCTGTTCCTCAGCGGCCTCTTTATGTTCGCCTTCTCGGCCCTTGGGCCCGCCACGGGGAACATCGACCTCATCTTCCTCATCGGCATGATCGGCGAAGCGCTGATGGTCCTCTTCTTCCTCCTGCACGCGAAGAAGGCGGCGAAGAAGGCGTAAAATCCCCATAGTATGCAACGAGCCCCCGGGTGTTCCGGGGGTTCGGTTTGTTTTAGCTTATTCCAGGAAGTCCTTCAGCTTCTTGCTGCGAGAGGGATGGCGGAGCTTGCGGAGGGCCTTGGCCTCGATCTGCCGGATGCGCTCCCGGGTCACGTTGAACTCCCGGCCCACCTCCTCGAGGGTGCGGGCCTTGCCGTCGTCGAGACCGTACCGGAGTCGGAGGACGCGGGCCTCCCGGGGGGTGAGGCTGGCCAGGACCTCCATGAGCTGCTCCTTCAAAAGGGTGCTGGCCACGGCCTCCGCGGGGGCGGGGGCGTCGTCGTCAGGGATGAAGTCGCCCAGGTGGGAGTCGTCCTCCTCGCCGATGGGGGTCTCCAGGGATACGGGCTCCTGGGCAATCTTCAGGATCTCCCGGACCTTCTCCTCGGAGATGCCCATCTCTTTGGCGATCTCGTCGGGACGGGGGTCACGGCCGTACTCCTGGACCAGCTGCCGGTTGACGCGAATGAGCTTGTTGATGGTCTCCACCATGTGGACCGGGATGCGGATGGTCCGGGCCTGGTCAGCGATGGCGCGGGTGATGGCCTGGCGGATCCACCAGGTGGCATACGTGGAGAACTTGTAGCCCTTGCGGTAGTCGAACTTCTCCACCGCCTTGATGAGGCCCAGATTGCCCTCCTGGATGAGGTCCAGGAACAGCATACCCCGACCCACATACCGCTTGGCGATGGACACCACCAGACGCAGGTTCGCCTCGGCCAGCTGGTGCTTGGCCTCCTCGTCGCCGTTGGCCATGCGGGTGGCGATCTCCACCTCCTCCTGGGGCGTCAGCAGGGGGACCTTGCCGATCTCCTTCAGATACATACGGACGGGGTCGTCGATGTTGATGCCCTCGGTGACGGAGAGGATGGTCTCCACCTCGGCGATCTCCTCGTTGATGTCCTCGGGGACCTCAACCTCCTCCACCACGTCGATGTTCTGCTCCTCGATGGCCTCATAGAGCTTCTCCACGGCCTCCTGGTCCAGCTCCAGCTCCTGGAGCGCGTCCATGATCTCCTTGTAGCTCAGAACGCCTTTCTGCTTGCCCATTTCCAGCAGCTCGTTGATCCGCTGCTTGGGGTCCTTGGTGGGGGTGGGTTTCTTGTTGGTTTCGCTCATATTCGTCTCCTTATTTTTTTGCCCGTATCAGGTCTGTGATCTGTTTGAGAAGCGCGGCGCGCTCCCCCTCGCTCAGGTCCGTCCGTTTCAATTGGTGTTGCAGGTCGCCGAGCCTGTCCTCCTGCTCCAGCTGCCGCAGCCGTTTTAAACAATCCAGAGCCGTTTTTTCCGGCTCCACCATATTCTGCTCGTCCCGTATGAGTGCGGTAAGCTTTTCCGCGTCCTGGCGCTCCTGGGCCCCCACATAGGCGGCCAGAGAGAAGCCCGGCTGATCGAGGGCTTCGAACAGGGCCCCGTAGGGCTCCGGCAGCGTCTCCCCCGCCTTCTCCGCCTTCAGCAGGGCGCAGGCCCCCCTGTCCTTTACGGCGCAGGTGAGCATGGTCCTAATCAGTAGCTCCTTCTGGTCCTCGTCCTGGACGCTACGGCGGCGGAAGGTCCCCCGGGAGAAGCGCAGAGGCTTTTCGGTGTACCCCTCGCCCCGCTTCCCCTGCTCTCGCAGGGATTCGATCTCGTAGCCCGTCTTCTGGGCGACGAGCTTGTAGTATCGCTCCTGCTCCACGGGCTGGAGAGTCCCCACGAAGGCGCAGGCCTTCACGGCGAACTGCTCCCGGCCGTTCTCGTTGGAAAGATCGTATTCCCTGGCCATGGCCTCGATCTTGAAGGCGTTGAGGGAATAGGCATTATTCTTCAGGGCGTCGAACCCGGCCTTGCCGTAGATCTGGACGTATTCGTCCGGATCGAGGTCGTCCGGGAACACGATGACCCGCACGGATAGCCCCTCGTGGGACAGTATCTCCAATCCCCGTATGGTGGCATTCTGGCCGGCGGCGTCCCCGTCGTAGGCGATGTAGACCGTGTCCACGTACCGTTTCAGGAGCCGCGCCTGCTGCTCCGTCAGGGCCGTACCCAGGCTCGCCACCGCGTTGGTGACCCCGGCCTTATATAGACCGATCACGTCCATATACCCCTCGACCATGATGAGGTCAGTGAGCTTGGCGCCCTTCTGCAGAAACAGGCCGTACAGGTTCTTCCGCTTGTTGTAGATGGGCGTGTCGCCGGTGTTGATATACTTGGGCTTGCTGTCGTCCAGCACCCGGGGTAGATGAGCCGGTTCCGATAGGCGTCGTACACCCGGCCGGAGTTGGGGTTCTTCACCAGCAGGCCCGCGTCCAGCAGCTCCTTCTCCGAGAAGCCCTGGCTTTCCAGGTGCTTCATCAGGTTGTCCCAGCCCTCGGGGGCGTATCCGATGCCGAAGCGCAGGATGATGTCCTTGACGAGGCCCCGCTTCTGGGCGTAATCCCGGCCGGACTGACCCGCTGGCCCCAGCAGCTGCTCGCAGTAGAACCGGGCGGCGGCCTTGTTGGCGGCGTAGAGCCGCTCCCGATAGGCCCGTAAGCGAATGAGCTCCTTGTCGTTTTTCTCCTCGGGCAGCTCCATGTGGGCCCGCTCTGCCAGGAGCTTCACCGCTTCGATGAAGGTGAGATGCTCCATATCCATGATGAACTGGATGACGGTGCCGCCGGCATGACAGCCGAAGCAGTAGAACAGCTGTTTATCGGGGGACACGGAAAAGGACGGGGTCTTCTCTCCATGGAGCGGACAGCAGGCCCAGAGCTTGCGGCCCTTGGGCTTCAGCGTCACGTAGGAGGAGACCACCTCCGTTATCTCGTTCTTGGACAGAAGCTCGTCCATCCATTCCTGGGGAAATGCCAATCCGATGCCTCCGAAATCTATGAGCGGTCTAATTCCAGGCCGCCGGTACGAACAGCCGCTGATACTCGTGGATGGCGTAGGTGTCCGTCATGCAGGCGATGTAGTCCGCCGCGATGCGCTGGGCCCCGTCCTCCTCGAGATGGAGCAAAAACTCCTTGGGCAGCAGCTCGATATGCTCTAAGTAGTAGGTGTACAGGGCCTCCACCACGCCCCTAGCCTTCTCCTCCTCCCCCTTGGCGACGGGGTTGAAGTATACGTTCTCATACATGAAGTCCCGCAGCCGGTCGAACTCCTCCGCCGCCTCCGCCGTGAAGGCCACCTTGGGCTTTCCCATGCTCTCCCGAAGCACGTCCAGGATCATGCTGTTGATCCGCTCGCTGTGGGTGTTCCCGAAGCGCTGGCGGCAGCTTTCGGGGATGTCCTCGGCCCGCAGGACCCCAGCTCGGACCGCGTCGTCGATGTCGTGGTTCACGTAGGCGATCCTATCGGAAAGGGAGACCACCTTCCCCTCCATGGTGGCGGGATGGCACTTCTTGGGGTGGTTCACGATGCCGTCCCGTACCTCGAAGGTCAGATTCAGCCCCTGGCCGTCGTTCTCCAGCTTGTCCACCACCCGCAAACTCTCCTCATTATGGCTGAACCCGCCGGGGACCAGCCTGTTGAGGACGCCCTCGCCGGTGTGGCCGAAGGGGGTGTGGCCGAGATCGTGGCCAAGGGCGATGGCCTCGGTCAGATCCTCGTTGAGCCCCATGGCCCGAGAGATGGTCCGGGCGATCTGGGACACCTCCAGGGTGTGGGTGAGCCTTGTCCGATAATGGTCGCCCAGAGGCGCCAAAAACACCTGGGTCTTGTGCTTTAGCCGGCGGAAGGCCTTGCAGTGCAATATCCTGTCCCGATCCCGCATGAAGCAGGTGCGGATCTCACAGGGCTCTATTTCCCTGGCCCGGCCTTTGGTATTTTTGGACAGGGTGGCATATGGAGAGAGCGTCTGCTCCTCCCAGGCTTCCCACCGGGACCGAATGGAATCCTCTGCCATACCCGCCTCCAAAAGAGTTCACTGATAATTCATATACGCCGGTTTTTGCCTTTTTCCTTTTTGTTTTTTTCAAATTCTCGTTTTTTCGGATTTGGACGCAAAAAAGCGCCAGTATGTACTGGCGCCGGAAAAAGATACACTTAGGGGAACGGGATGTAGATGATATCGTGGACGGACCTGGTCGCGTGGCCGAAGGCGTTGAGGACCTTGCCGTTGAAATACATGCAGGCCGTCTGGCCTCCGTCCAGGTTGAAAGCCTGCTTGCATCCCAGATTGAACATGAATCGGGACAGCTCTTCCAAGGTGAGACCGGTGTTTTCCGCCTGTTTTCTGTCGCCCTGGACGAACAGGAAACAGTAATGCCCCGGCTCATAGTACCCGATGGCGCAGCGATGGTTGGATGTCGTCACCTTTGAATTGAATTCGGTCTTGGGCTGTCCGTTCTCATCCAGCAGATTCGGTCCGAAGCCGAACACGTGCCAAATGTTTTCATCCGCGATCAGCTGTTCTGACGGCGTGTTTTGCGCCTCGTAGCAGACCATGGTGCCGTCCCGGTATACGACGCAAGCATCCCGGGTCGGGTCCGGAACATCGCGATGCACCACCCCGTTACGAATGCAGATGCCCTTGTCCCTTCTGCGGATAAAATCGCCGGACATGGCAAAGACACTATTGTACTCCTTCGCAATGACATCCGGTTTTTCCACGTATTTATACTGGAAATCCATGGTGTGATAGAAACCGGCGCGGAAGTCCTCCATATCCTGGAAGTAAACGTCAGCCAGATAATAGACGTATGGTTTTCTGCTCAGCGTTCCGGAAGTATCCTCCACCCTTGTGATAAAGATGGCCACCTTGTTGCTTTGGTAGCTCATATCTGTGATCACCGGGTCCCCTTCCACGAACTTGTCCGCAAATCCGCCGTCCAGCACCCCCAGCTTGGGTACGGGGGTAGGCGTCGGTTCCGGGGTAGGCTCGGGTGTAGGCTCGGGTGTGGGTTCCGGCGTGGGCTCCGGCGTCGGCACCGGCGTGGGGATCGGCGTTTTTAACTCCACCTTGATCTCCACTTGCTCCTGTTCCTTGGGCTGAGCGCTCTCTTTCCCATTCGCTGTAGGTTGGACATCCAGGGAAGACTCCTTCTTCCCGCCGCCGCATCCCATCATGAGACAGAGGACACAGACGATCAATAACAATCGTTTCAACACGATTTCCGCCTTTCGAAAACTATTTATATGATTATACCGCATAATCCCCCTGAAGGGAAGTAGAAAGTCGTCGATACCGCAAAAAAGAAAAAGCCGGGGCCCGATGCTCCGGCGGAAACGTTTCTTGTCCGTTCACTGTGCCTTGGAAATATAGTAGATGTCGTGGTTTTTGCGGTCCTGGCCGAGGCCGCCGCCGATGACCTGTTTTCCGTTGAAATACATGCCGGCTGTGGCTCCGCCGTCCAGGTTGTAGGCGCGGACGCATCCCAGAGAATACATCAGCTTGGACAAGCTCTCAAAATCGAGGCAGGTCCTGTCCTGCCGGACCTTATAGGGCGGCACGTACACGAAGCGATAGTGCCCCGGTTCACAGTAGCCAACCACGTTGCGGATATTGGCCGGACTCACGCCATTGGGATCGCTGAAGGACGTCAATGGCTGCCCGTTCTCGTCCAGCAGCGCCGGGCCGAAGCCCAGCACCTGCCAAACGTTGGGATCGTTCAAGATCTCCTCCGCCGGAACGTTTTTTGCGAAATAGGTCTCCATATGCCCGTCCCGGTAGATCACGCCCACGTCGCGCTGGGGGTCGTGCTGATGGATAGAGCCGTTCTTGCCCTTGATCTCCTCCCCGTTTCGAATGATCAGGCCTTTCTCGCGGGTCAGGGTAAAGTCTCCCGATATGGCGAAGATGGCGTCGTATTTCTTGGCGATTTTCTCCAGTCCTTCGGTTGCCCAACGCTCCGTATACGCCCACGTCTTTGCGGGGTCGCTCTTGAGATCCTCCATGTTCTGGAAATACACGTCCGCCATGAAGTATTGGTAGGTATGATTGGTGATGGTCTTGGATTCGTCCACCACATGGGTGATGAAGATGGCCAGCGTCTCGGTCTGATAGCTGTTCTCTGTGAGCACCGGCGCGCCGGTGACGAACTTATCCGCGAACTTCCCGTCCAACACTCCCAGCTTGGGCTCCGGGGTAGCCGTGGGCTCCGGCGTGGGCACGGGGGTGGGCTCCGGCGTGGGGGCCTTGGTCACGGGAGGCTCCGTGGCGCTTTTCGTGGCGGCCGCAATGACCACCTTCTGCTGCTCCTGAGGCGTAGCTGCGGGTACAGCAGCCTGTGCCGCCGTGTTTTCTGTGGCGGCCGGCTCTATGGTCTGGGCAGCATCGCCCGTACTGCATCCGGCGAGGAGCAGGAAGCACAGCAAGCATACAATCAGCGTTCGTATCTTCAACAAAGGATTCCGCCTTTCGTCAAATTCCTTTGTTTATTGTACAGGATATGTGCAACAAAAACACGGATAAGATATCAACAAATCGTGAACAGTGCAGAGGCTCCGCCCGGATTTGGCGGAGCCTCCGTTTTTCTTAATTCAGCACCGCTTTGTATATCGTATAGTCGGTTCGATAGGTGTACTTTCCGATCTTCTCGGAATACGGTCCAACGACGGTTGTGTGGAAGCAGAGATAATATCGCCCCGCGGGCAGTTCGTCGATGATGCCGATCTCGGCATTGGTATACAGCCGTTCCAGGTTTTCGGAATAGACCTCCACGCGATCTGCCGTCACGTCGTCGGAAGCCGTGAGGATCTCCCACGGCAACGCCCTGTCCCGGTTTCTGACGATCTTGATCTCCTCAAAAGCTGTTCCCCGGAGCGTTTCCGTCAGCGGAGCGCCGTCGGCGGCGAGACCGTTTTCGCCCCGGGCATGAGCAAGATGCGTCACCTTGCCGGGATACACCACGCCGTCGCTTCTGACGGCCATGGCAGGGACAGGCTGGGGGTCAAGGACGTTCACCTGGTCCAGGGTGTATTCCCGGTCGCTGCCGTCGATCCTGGCCGCGATGGTCAGCCTGCTGACCTCATGTTCCGCCCCGTCTGTCCAAAGGAAACATTCCCGGGCGGAATAGTAATGGGGGCCGCCCGTGATCCGCTCCCGTATCTCGTCCAGGGCCAGGACCGGCGCTACCTGATCCGACCCGCCGTCTTTCAGCACGATCTTGCCGTACGACATGGGCAGAGGTTCCCCGTCAAAAGCCGGAGATTTGCCTAAGACCACGGTATTCCCATTATGATAGACCACGTTGATCCGCTCCGTGTCCGCGCCCTGGGTCATCCATAGGATTCGACCGTTCTCATAGTAGAACAGCTCCGGGGACGGCTCCCCGTCGCCCACGTTCAAGGCCAGCACGTAGGCTGAATCCGGCGGCGTTCCGTCCGTATTCTCTGCATCGCTGGATACGCCGCAGATCCACAGCTCGTCCTGGATATGCTCTCCACTGACCAACAGGGCCCGGCGGACGGCCTCGGCGTACTGCTCTACGGCCGCCTCCCCGTACCAGTCGTCGGTAAAGTCCCGAATCAGGGGCTGGTTTTGGGACAGCCAATACTCCACGCCCTGGGCCTCCGCAATGGGAGTTAGCTGGGGCCTTTCGATGTTCCGCACGGTCCCGACCGTGGGCAGCTCTTTTTCCATATCCACGTCCACCAGCCCCTCCTCCGTCTCGAAGCGCAGGATGGGGTTCTCCATGACGCTGTCCCAGCTGCTGGCGGGGACGGTCATCAGGAAATATTCCCGGGCCAGATTGAGATGGGCGCTCCCTTCCAGCCGTTCCTGGACCTGGGTGAGGGAGGTTGCCATGGAGAACTCGATATCCGTCTTCTCCTTGGGGTTCGTACCCACCAGAGCGCCACGGGTCACATGGGCGTAGGCGGGGGCCATGCCATAGAGGAAGTGGCCTTGATAGGTTCCAGTATAGTTATCCTTCTCGGGATTCACGGCGTGGTTGGGGCCGGGGCTGCTGCCCTCCGTAGCCCACAGGACCTCGAAATCCTCCGACAGGCAGTAGAGCTCCGGGCCCTCGTCGGGGCCGAAACTGTGCTGTACGAGGACGTAGTACCCGCTCAGATACCCGTCCGCCCGGTCCCCGGTGTCCGCCGCTACATAGCGGCTCTTGATGGCGCAGAGCCACAGCTCCCGGGGCTCTGTCTCGCCCTTGTTCTGGAGGTAGTGCAGGATACCCTGATACAGCGCCTCGTATTTCTCCCGGTTCTCAAAGTCGAAAGATTCGCTCAGAGCGATGACCTTGGTGTCCCCCTTCCATTCTCCGGGGGTGGGCTGGGCCATCTGGGGTGTGCTTGTGGCTTCCCCGGGGGCCGCGGCGTTGGACTTGTCGCTCCTGCCCCCGCCCATAACGCCTATCATCACGATCACGAGACAGGCAGCCGCAGCCAGAAGACTGATGGCACCGGCGAAGACGCCTGTGGCCGTGGGCCGCTTTCCGGATCGCACGCCGGCCTGCTCCATTGCTTTTTTCAATCCGCTCTCAAAAGAAGCGGGCATTTCGGGAAATAGATCGTTTTGCAGTCTGTTGTCAAAATCCTTTTTCTTCATTGGGCTGCCTCCTTTTCCTGCAGCGAACTGCGAAGGCTGGCCCGGCCTCGGGAGAGGCGGCTGCGGACCGTCCCCTCGCTGACCTCGGTCAGTTGGGCGATCTGGCGGGTGTCATAGCCTTCGTAATAGTAGAGGGTGATGGTGAGGCGCTCCTCGGGGCTGAGCCGGTCGAAAGCCCTGTTGAGGTCCATGTCCGGCACGGCCATCTCGTAGCTCAAAGCCCCCTGCTCGTCCACGTTCAGGGTGGGCCTGCGGTGCTTGAGCATGTCGAAGCACTCGTTTTTCAGTATCTGGATGAGCCAGGTCTTGAAATACCGGCGCTGCTTCAACGAGCCAAGATTTCGATAGGCTTTCAGCACCGCGTTCTGGGCGGCGTCCTCACAATCGGTCCGGTTGCGCAAAATGGCAAAGGCGACGCGAAACAGGATCGGCCCCAGCTTCTCGATCTCACGGGAGAACCAGGCGTCGTTTTCGTGGCTGCTCATGACGCGCTCCTTTCTGCTTTGGATGATCATCTACTAAGTAGACGACGGGAGGCGCAAAAATGTTGCATGATGTCAGATGTGTTTTTTCGCATAGGCCAGCAGGGCCGGCTTCTCATTGGGAAGACCGCCGTCCGCCACCAGTTCCAGGATATGGTTCAGCAGCTGACCCATCCGGGGGCCGGGGGCCATGCCCAGGGAAAGGAGGTCGTTCCCGGAGAGGGCCAGATCCTTAAGCGAAAGACAGGGCGCGTCCCGCAGCACGGCATCCAGAAGTTTCTCCCACTTTTCGATGTTCCGCAGCGCCGGGTCCCGCCCAAGGGGGGCGTGGGCCAGGGCGTCTGCGCGCTGGACCGTAAGTAGGTCCCTGAGCCGCGCTTCCCCCGTCTGCATGACCAGGCGGCGCATGTTCTTCTCCGTCTCAGGCAGCCAGGTATCGTGCTTCTCGATGAGGTACAGCACCCGTTCCATGGTGGCACAGTCGCATTTGAGGCGCCGGAGGGCCCCCTCGGCCAGCTCCCGGCTCTTTTGGGGGTGGCCGTAGAAGTGGCCCCGGCCGTTCTCGTCCCGGAAGAAGCAGGCGGGCTTGCCGCAGTCGTGGAAGAGCAGGGCCAGGCGGAAGACCACGTCCCTAGGGCTCGCTTCGAAGGCCCGCAAGGTGTGCTCCCATACGTCGCTGTCATGGTAGGGGCTGTGCTGCTCAAAGCCCGCCATGGGAGCCAGCTCCGGCAGGATGGTGAACAGGACGGGGGCAAAGGCCCGCAGCACCCGGCCTGCGGCAAAGCCCACCAGGATGCCCTTCAGCTCGGTGAAGATGCGCTCGGCGCTGATGTCGTTCAGCAGTTCCCGCTCCTCGATCATGGCCCGTGCGGTCTTGGGCTCTATCTCAAAGTCCAGCCGGGACGCGAACCGCAGCCCCCGGAGGATGCGCAATCCGTCCTCCCGGAAGCGCTCCACGGGGTCTCCCACGGTGCGGATGATATGGTTTTTCAGATCCTCTTGTCCGCCAAACAGGTCGATGGGCTGTTCCTGCTCGTCGAGAGCCATGGCGTTGACGGTGAAATCCCGGCGAGCGAGGTCGCCCCTGAGGTCGGGAAGAAAGGTCACCGCCGCCGGGTGCCGGTGGTCGAGATAGGCCCCGTCCGCCCGGAAAGTAGTGATCTCCACCGGCTGATGCTCCAAGATGACGGCGATGGTGCCGTGCTTCTTGCCCGTGTCGATCCGGGGCAGGTCGAAAAAGACCTGTTCGATCTCATCCGGCCGGGCGGAGGTGCACACGTCCCAGTCGTGGGGCGTCTCGCCCCGGAGCAGGTCCCGGACGCAGCCGCCCACGGCATAGGCCTTATAGCCCGCCTGCCGAAGCCGGGAGAGGATGGAATTGACGAGTTGGGGTATCATGCCCCTATTATGGCCGGGGCCGCCCGATTTTGTCAAGGCGCCGGTAGATTTTGGGGCGCTTCTATTGTATACTGTATCCATGCACGAACGAATGAGACCCATCCTTCAACACGCGGCCCTGTTCCGCTGCCCCCTGTGCCACGGTGCCATGACCGCCGGGGCTACCTCCCTGCGCTGCGAGCGAAACCACGACTTCGCCATCTCCCGGAAGGGGTACGTGGACTTCTGCCCCGCCGCCAAAGCGGGGGCCTACGACGACGTCCTCTTTAACAGCCGGAGCCGGTTCATCGCGGGCGGGTTCTACGCTGAGCTTGTCGAGGCCATACGAAAGCTGCTGCCGGAGGGCCCCCTCTTGGACGCGGGCTGCGGCGAGGGCAGCTTTTTGAAGGCCATCTGTCCCGACCCGGCGGCCCGGCCTTGCATCGGCCTGGACCTCTCCCGGCCCGGCGTCCAGCGGGCGGCCCGGGGCGGGGGCGGCTGGCTGTGGGCTGTGGGGGACCTGAGCCGTTTGCCCCTTGCCGACGGCAGCATGGCCGCCATTCTGAACATCCTCTCCCCCGCCAACTACCCGGAGTTCGCCCGGGTGCTAATGCCCGGCGGCCTGGTCGTCAAGGCCGTGCCCGGGGAACGGTACCTACAGGAGGTCCGGGCCCTGGTCCAGAACCAGCTCCGGCACGAAGGCTACAGCAACCAGCGGGTGGTGAAGCTGTTCGGGGAGAAGTTCGACCTTTTGGAAGCTCAGGAAATATGCGCCACCTATCCCCTGACATCGGACCAGGCGGCGGACCTGATCGCCATGACGCCGCTGACCCAGGGCATAGAAAAAGAGCAGCTCGACTTGGCTGCCCTGAAAACCGTCACCATCCATATGCATATCCTGGCGGGCCGTCCCCGGTAGCTACCGCCCCGCCGCCCGCTGGACCAGGCTGTCGTGCTCTTTATCGACCATGCCCAGCACATGGGAAACGCTGCCCTGGAAATATACGTGGGCGGTTGTGTTGTCGTACTGCAGGGAGGCCGCCACCCGCTTTTCGCCTATCTCCACCACCACGGCGATCTTATAGTAGCTGTTGCTCTCCCCCAGCCACTTTTTCAGCATCTGCCCGTCCGCGGCGGCGTTCGCCGGGGTCATGTGGGCGTGGTTCTCCCCATCCTGGAAGACCATGTGGCAGCTCTCGCCGGTGGCGCAGTTGGTGATAGCATAGGTCTCCCCCGCCGCCAGCTCCTTTTTGACCTCGTCCCAGCCCCACAGCTCCCCGGTCACCTGGAAATATGGGTTTTGGGCGGTGAAGGTCAACGCTATATTCGCCGCGTAGGGAGCCCGGACCGCGCCGCTGGAAAAGAGCTCGTCCTGCTCCTCGGGGGTGAGACGGCCGTCCTGCCGGGCGCCCGCCGCCTGCTCATAAGCCATGGCCGCCCGCCGGGTCACCGCCTGGTAGCTGCCCGTGGGCTTGTAAGCGTAGTACCCCAGGTCCGCGAGCCGCTGCTGGATGCGCACCACCAGCTGGCCCTTGGTGCCCAGGGACACCGTCTCTCTTTCCTTTTCCTCCGCCAGGGCCGACGCGCCGATGCAAAGGCACGCCACCGCCAGCAGGAGCATGAGCATACGTTTCATAGAAGCAGTATACCATGTTCCTTGTGTTCGGGGGAAGGGTGTGTTATACTGAATTTACAAAAGATACGAAAAGAGGCGATGGGCATGCGCTGCAGCTGCAAGGTGTGCGGTACCTATATGGTCCAACGGGAGCAGGGCGTGGAGAGCGGCTGCGTCTGCCCGGAGTGTTTCTATACCTGCTCCGCCTGCGTCACCCCCGAGGGCGGGAGCCCCTTGAGCCCCGATCAGCTCCGGGCGGTGCTCCTGAACCGCCGGTTCCTGGACAAGGAGGAGGACGGCTACACGGACCCCTTCCACGGGCCTATGAAGCCGGAGGAGTACGAGGATTGAGTATAAAAAAGAGCCCTTGGGGCTCTTTTTTATGTCTCTATTTCCCCACGCAGAAGCGAGCGAAGATGCGGTCGATGACGGTGGCGTCCACGTCCCGGCCGGTGATGGCCCCCAGGTGATGAAGGGCCTCCCGGATATCCGTGGCGACGAGGGTCAGCTCCTGGGCGGTGCGGGCGTGGCCGAGGGCGTCCCGGGCATTCTCCAACGCCTTGATATGGCGCTCGTTGGTGATGGCCGCCCCCTCCCTGGCCCCGGACAGGGCCACGATACGGCGCTTCAATTCGTCCAGCCCCTCGCCGGTCCTGGCGCTGACGGTCAACTCCCCGAAGCCGTCCTGGGCCTGTAAAAGGTCCCCCTTGCTGCGGAGGATCAGCCGGTTCCTGCCCTCGGTGAGGTCCAAAAGCTGCTCGTCCTCCTCCGTCAGCGCCTGAGAGCCGTCCAATAGCAGGACCACCACGTCCGCCCGGTCCAGGGCTGCCTTGGCCCGGTCCACGCCGATTTGTTCCACCAAGTCCCCGCTTTGTCGGATGCCAGCCGTGTCCACCAAGCGGACGGGCACGCCGAAGAAGGCGGTCTCCTCGTCCAGGGTGTCCCGAGTGGTGCCCGGAAGATCAGTGACGATGGCCCGATCCGTGCCAATAAGGGCGTTCAAGAGGGAGCTCTTGCCTACGTTGGGCCGGCCCACCAAAGCCGCGTAGACCCCTTCCCGCAGGACTCTGCCCTGCCGTCCCTCGGCGATCAGGGCGTCGATCTCACGCTGGGCCCTATCGAGGCTCTCCGGCAGGGCCGAGGACACGTCCTCCTCCACCTCGTCCGGATAGTCCACCGCCGCGTCGATGGCGGAGAGACTGTCCAGCAGCAGCTCTTCGATGCCGTTGATGCGCTCGGACAGCTTCCCATGAAGCTGCTCCAATGCCGCCTTCAGGCTCTCCTCCGCCCGGGCGGAGACCACGTCCATGACCGCCTCCGCCTCGGAAAGGTCCATCTTCCCGTTCAGGAAGGCCCGCTTCGTAAACTCTCCCGGCTCCGCTGGCCGGGCGCCGGTGCGGCTCAACCGCTCCAAAAGACGGGCCACCGTGCGGCTGCCGCCGTGGCAGGAGAGCTCCAGCATGTCCTCCCCGGTGTAGGTGCCTTTGCCCGGCAGGAAGCAGGCCATGCCGTCGTCCAGGACCTTTTCTCCGTCCAGCATGCGGACGAAACGGAGCATCCGGGGCGTTTTCGTCACATCCCGATCCAGCATCTCCCGGGCGATGTCCGGGCACAGGGGTCCCGACACCCGGATGAGGGCGATGGCCCCGCCGACGGCGGTGGATGGAGCGTAGATGGTGTCAACTTTCATAGAAGTCTCCATACAAGAAAAGGGCCCGTTCGGGCCCTGCATGTCTTAGTCCTCGGGGGTGATGATGACCCGGCGGTTCGGCTCCTCGCCCTCGGAGTGGGTGGTGACGCCCCTAAAGCTCTGGAGCGCGGAATGGATCACCCGGCGCTCGTAGGGGTTCATGGGCTCCATGGCGAAGGAACGGCCGGACTTGGCCACCTTCAGGGCGTTGCGGCGAGCCAGGCGCTTGAGAGTGTCCTCCCGGCGGGCCCGGTAGCCCTCGGTGTCGATGGAGATGCGGCGGTAGCCGTTCTCCTTCCGGTCCTTGTTCTCGTAGAGGGAGACGATATACTGCAGCGCATCCAGGGTCTCGCCCCGACGGCCGATCAGAAGGCCGTCCGTATCGGAGTCGATCTTCAGCTTGATCCCTTCCTCGTTCTCGAAGGCGGACACGGTGCCGTTGACGCCCATCTTCCCCAGCAGCTCCTGCAGGAACCTGGCGGAATCCAGCTGCTCAGCCAGCTCCTTGGAGTAGGGCAGCTCCTCCACGGGGGCGGCAGCCTCCTTCTCCTCCCGGGGCTGCTCCCGACGGCGATCGGAACGCTTGCCGCGGCCTTCCCGCCGATCGTCCTTGCGGTCCCGCCGCTCCCGGCGCTCCTCCCGCTGCTCCCGACGCTCCTCGTTGATGGCGGAAAAAACGGGGACCACGGGGGTCTCCCGCTCCACCAGGCGCACGATGGCGTTGCGGGCACCGAAGCCGAAGATGCCCTTCGTTTCGCTCTGCACGGTGATGATGTCCACCTGGTCGATGGTGACGCCCATCTCGTTCAGGCCGTGGAAGATGGCCTCGTCCACCGTCCTGCCGGAAAATTCCATACTTCTCATGGGTCAGTTGCTCTCCTTTATCAGCTTAGCTTCCCGCTTGCGCTTGTCCCGCTCGATGATATCGGGAAGCTTTTTGTTTATGATGACGTTGATGGCAGTCGCGATCAGGTTGCTGAGGATCCAGTAGATGGAGAAGGTGGCGTCGTACTGCCAGCAGAAGAACACGGACATGGCGGGCATGATGTACATCATGCTCTTGCCCATGTTGGCCGCCTGGGCGTTGGGGTTGGTGTTGTCCTGCTCCTTCTTGTTCTTGTTCTGCTGCTGCATGGACACCCAGGAAAGGAGGAACGAGGTGCCGCCGGCCAGGATTGGCAGGATGGCGTAGCCGTTCACATAGCCCTTGTAGGCGTCAATGCAGGGGCCCATGATGGTCTCATAGGCAGATAGGAAGGCGGTGTTGTCCTCAGCGAAGGTCAGGGCGCCGGCGGCGTCCTTCACGAAGAAGCCCATCCGAAGGAGGAGCTCGTCCAGCGCCTGCTGATGCTCCGTGTAAAAGATGAACTTGTCGATGTAGGTGGCCTTGGTAGCGGCGAAGGTGCGCCAGAACTGCTCGCCGGTGAGGACGGCGGAGCTGGTCAGGTTGTCGGGCCGCCAGATGTTCAAGATCCAGAAGAACTTGTACTGGTTGAACAGGGCGATGCCGGCCTGGGGGTCCTTGTCCATGGTGAGGAGCAAGGAGAGCATCTGCTCGTTGGACCAGGCGCGGAAGGCGTTGATGAACATGAAGAGCAAGGGCATCATGATGAGCAGCGGGAGGCAGCCGGACATGGTGCTGACGCCCTTTTCCTTCATGAACTTGTTGCGCTCCTGGTTCATGCGCTTGGGATCGTTCTGATACTTCTTCATGATCCGATCCAAATCGGGCTGGATCTCCTGCATCTGCGCGGAGGATTTGCGGGATTTGATATCGCTGAAGATGGTCAGGCAGCGAACGCCCAGAGTGAAGATGAAGATGGTGAGGACGATGGCGTAGGAGGCCTGCATGCCGGAGGACATGATGCTCTCATACAGCCACCGCATGCCGGCCAGCAGCCAGCGGGTGAGGAAGAAGGAATTGGTCAATGTAGCTCTCCTTTATAACCTGTGCCCACCTCAGGGAACGGGGTCGTAGCCTCCCTTGCAGAAGGGGTTGCAGCGGAGTATCCGCCAGACGGCCAGGCCCGTGCCCTTCAGGGCACCGTATTTCGTGATCGCCTCCCAGGCATACTGGGAGCAGGTGGGGGTAAAACGACAGCGGGCAGGGAAACAGGGGGAGATATGCCTCTGGTAGAACCGGATCATGGCAAGCAGGAACTTCTTCATGGCTGCTGCACCTCAGAAGGAGCCGTCTCCTCGTACACGCCCGCCCGCTGCAGGGCGCTGATCATGCTCCGCTGCATGGACAAAAAGGGCGCGGTCAGGGCGGCGGACCGGGCGATGAAGATCAGGTTGTATCCGGGCTTCACTCGAGGCAACAGCGGCGAAAAGCAGGCCTTCAGCCGCCGTTTGGCCCGGTTGCGCATGACGCTGTTCCCGATCTTTTTGGATACAGAAAAACCGACCTGGACCTTGTCCTTTCGGTTCCGGGCCGTCACCAATACGAAGCTTCCACCGCCGACCTGACGGCCGGTCCGATAGGTGAATCGAAACTCCTTATGCCGTTTCAAGGAATACGTCCGATTCAAAAGCCGATCAATACTTTCCCGTAAATAGCAACGCACGGCAAGCCGAGAGCCTGCCGCAGCGCTACAAAGTTTGCGGCGTATGCCGCGTCGCGGAAGCGATGCTTCCGATCTAACGCCGATCGCTGACGTCCCGTTGCTCAGGCGCTCAGCTTCTTGCGGCCCTTGGCGCGCCTGCGCTTCAACACATTGCGGCCATCGGCAGTGGCCATGCGTTTACGAAAACCATGGACCATGCTCCGCTGCCGTTTCTTCGGCTGGTAAGTGCGTTTCATGCCATACACCTCACTTAGTTTAAGATATCTTCATGGAAAAAGCGCTTGACGCGCTATCCTCCAAAATGAACCTGTCCTATTATACGGGAAAGGGTATGCCCTGTCAAGCAAAATTTCAAAAGAAAATGCGGCGTCTCCGCCGCAGCCGTTCCTACCTGTCGAGCGCCTTACGCGCCGCCTACCAGGGGCAGGAATTCGTCCTCTCCCCGGCCGCTGGACGCGGAGAGCTCCGCCACCAGGACTTGCCGGGCGGTGAGATACATCTTGCGCTCCCCGGCGGAGAGGCCCCGCTCCCGATCCCGCTTCATGAGGCATTTGACCACGTCGGCCACCACCAGGGCGTCACCCTGCTTGAGCTTGTCCAGATTCTCCCGATACCGCTGGTTCCAGTTGTCGCTCTCCTGAGAACAGTCGCCGAACTTGAGGTACTCCACCACCTGGCCGCAGGTGCCTTCGTCGATCAAGGGACGCAAGCCCACGCTTTCGGCGTTCTTGACCGGCACCAGCGCCGTCATACGCCCCATGAGGAAGCGCAAAAGATAATACTGATTGGTTTCGCCCAGGATGTTCTGCTCCTGGATCGCTTCGACCTTGCCTACCCCGTGCATGGGATAGCAAACCATATCGCCTACCTGAAACACGCGCAGCTTGCCTCCTTTCCCTATAACTGGTATAAGTATACCACACGCGGTCCGGGATTGTCAAAGAGAAATTTAGTTAAAAATTTGTTATTATAGTACAGGCAAGGGGTCCTGTCAAGTGTTTTTTCCGGGTATTTTGCCAGCCAAAAAAGCCAAAAACGAAAAACAGGACGGCATAGCGTCCTGTTTTCACTTGAATCTTTTTTCGGTTCGGTCACGGGGTGCCGCTGCCCGTTCCTTCGCTCGTCATCGGGCTGATCGAGGGGCTGATCGGATCGGAAGCCATGGGCGTTTCGCTGGGCGCGGGGACGACGGTGATAGCGGCCGTGGCCACGGGCGCCATGGTGGCCGTCCACGTGGGCGCAGCGGTGGCCATGGGTTTGACGCTGGCGCGGCATGTGCAGCCACCCAGCAGCGCGATGATGGTCAGCACCGTACCGAGAAAGATCCGGATCTTATTTCGTTTCAAGGGGCATACCTCCTTTTTCAAGTGATGCCCTTAGTCTTGCCCCCCGGAAACGAAAACATCCATGCCAGGTTTTGCCAGTTTTTTGGCTTCCACCAGCGCCACCTTCGCCCGCCCGCCGTGGGCGATGAGCTCCATCCGCTTGGGCTCCAGGCGGTTCTTCCGTAAAAGAGCGAACAGGTCCACCAGGCCCTCCGCCCGATAGCAGAGGCATAGCCGCCCGCCGTTGTCGAGCAGCAAAAAGACCGCCGCCAGGAAGTCGTCCAGCCGGTCCCCGTGCCGCTGCCGGGCCCGCTGGGGGTCCTCCCCCGCCGTAGCCAGGGAGAAATAGGGCGGGTTCATGGTGACCAGGTCGTATCGGCCGTGGCCCAGGGCCTGGGGCGCCTCGCTCACGTCCATCTCGAAGAAGGAAATATCCTGCCCGTTCCGTTCAGCGGACAGGCGGGCCAGCTGCAGTTGGGCTGCATCCGAGTCGATCCCCACGAAGGAACAGCCGTAAAGGGCGTTGGCGTACAGGGGGATGACGCCGTTGCCCGTGCCCAGATCCACCGCCCGCTCATTGGTTTTTCCATGCAGAAAATGGACCAGGCACACCGGGTCCTCTGTGAAGCGGCCCAACGCCTCGTCCTGATAGATGCCGTAGTGTTCGAATTGCAGGCTTTCCCAGCGCATGATCGTCAATACTGACCGATGACGCCGATGGTGACGCCGGTATAGTAGTGCAGGAGGATGGTCCTGTAGTCCGCCCCGTCGGCGGCCATGCCGTTGGCCCCGGCCTGGCTCATGCCCACCCCGTGGCCGAAGCCCTTGGTGCGGAAGATGACCTCGTCCTTCGTGACCTCCACGGTGAACATGGCGCTGTCCAGACCGAATATCTTTCGAGCCGTCCGGCCGGTGACCGTGTCCTCGTTGAGCTGCAGCTTCTCCACCCGGCCGCTGGGATAGAGGGAGAGGACCTGCAGCTGTTCCTCCAGCTTCTCCTCCTCCATGTGGGCGTTTGGACGGGCGCCGTTGACCTTTTCCACGAAGGTGCCCCGGTGATACCGGACCTCCCCGGTCTGGCGGCTGCCGATCTCATGGGGGCTCTCCACGGAGCGCAGATAGGGGAAGGTGCTGCCGTATACGTTCTGGCTGTCCTCGGTCCAGCCCCCGGACGCGGCGTGATACATGGCGTTGATGGGCTTGCCGTTGTAGAGCATGACCTCCCCCGCCGTGTCCATGACCGCCTTGGCAATGACGGAATACTTGTAGGTATATTTGTCGCCCCAGGACTTGCGGAGCTTGGCGTCGGACCGGAAGGTCTGGCAGCAGCTGCTGGAGGTGCACACGTCCGCGTTGGGGTTGGTCTTGCAGCCGCCGTGGCGGATGGAATACAGGGTGTAGGTCCGGGTGGCTACGGCCTGGGCCTTCATTGCTTCCATAGGATAGCTGGGCCCCACCTCGCCGGCCACCACGCCCAGTACGTACTCTTCGAGGAGCATGTCCCGTATCTCGCCCTCGTCCTGCATGAAGACCTTTACATAGGTCTTGTGGACCTTGGTGAAGTCGATGTCCACGGGCAGGGGCGACCAGGTGGGCGCGGGGATGATGGGCTCCGGGGATTCCTTTACGGTGAGGGCGTCCCCCTCCGGCAGGGCGCAGGCACGGATGACCCCCACCACCAGCAGCACCACCGCCACCAGCAAGGCGGTAAGGCCCATGAGGATGGGCCAGTGGATGGTGTATACCTTCTGTTTTTTACGGGAACGCTTCTTCTTGGTACTCATGATATCATTATATGCGTATATTTCCGCAGAATAAAGAGGAAATTGACGAACAAGCGGTAAACTTTCTTGATTCTATTGTCCCATTCCCCGCCTTGCAAGTTGTTTTTCCCTATGCTATACTTCCCTATATGAACATACATTTTTCACCCGAGGCCCAAAAAAGAGAGCAGACCCCGGTCGACAATCTGTTTTTCAGCGAATTCATGCCCGACGCCGACGGCGAGGCCGTGAAGGTGTACCTCTACGGGCTCATGCAGTGCCGCTACCCCTCCATGGGGGACGTGGCCCTCTCAGAAGCCCTGGACCTGCCGGAGGGGGCGGTGCTGGCCGCCTTCGTCTACTGGCAGAGCAAGGGCCTGGTCCGCATCCTGAAGGATGAGCCCCTGGAGGTGGAGTACCTGACCGTGGAGCAGCCGGCGGCCACCACGGCGGTGCCGATGAAGTATCGATCCTTCGTCCGCGCCCTCAACGAGCTCACCGCCCCCCGCCAGTTCAACATGCGGGAGCTGGGCCATATCTACGACTGCCTGGAGGTCTTCCACCTGGAGGAGAAGACGGTGCTGGAGCTGGTGAGCCACTGCATGGAGGAGAAGGGCCGCCGGGTGTCCATCCAATATATCTCCACCGTAGCCAAGAGCTGGGCAGACGCGGGCATCATCACCTATGAGCAGGCCAGGGACTATATCGCCAACGCCATGGTCCGCAAGCACGGGGCCGCCGCGGTGCTGCGCCGCTGGAACAAGCGACGGCTGCCCACCCTGGACGAGATGACCATGTACGATCGCTGGGTCCGTGACTGGGGCTTCGACGATGAGGCCATCCTGGCCGCCTGCCCCCGGCTCACCAGCACCTCCAGCCTGTCCTTCGAGGCCCTGGGAGATCGGCTTCGGGAGCTCTACGAGCAGAACAAGGTGAAGGCGGCGGACATCCAGGCGGACAGCGAGAGCATCAGCGACGAGAAGGAGTTCGCCCGCATGGTCTTCGCCCGCATGGGCAAGGTGTCCACCCCCACTCGGGACGACGTGCGGCAGCTGTCCGTGTTCCTGGAGGGGCCGGAGGGCCTTCCCCGGGAGGTGGTGCTGCTGGCCGCCGAGGAGTGCGCCGACGCGGAACGGCCCTTCGGGAAGCTGAAAAGCGTGCTGAAGGATTGGACGGAGCGCCGCATCCGCACCGTGGAGGAGGCGCAGAAGGCCCTGACGGAGCGGAAGGAGACCGCATATCCTGAGAATCGCCGCCGCAAGAGACGGGATACCTTTGCGAACTACGCCGAAACCGGCGTTTCCCATGTGAACTTGGATGATATCGCCCTCACGTTGGATGACGAACTATGAAAACTGATTTTGAAACATATTATGCGGACCTACGGCGCAGGGCCGTGCGGCAGTTGGAAACACGTCGACAGGAATGTACAGCTCTGGACCCGGCTTTCGCCGCATTGCAGGCAAAACGAAGCCGTGTCTTTCTCATGCCCGCTCAAGGCGCCAAGCTGACGCTGTCCACCCTTCGGCTGGAGGAGGAAGCGCTGCTCAAGCGGTACGGGTTGCCCAAGGACTATCTGCAGCCCGCGTATAGCTGTCCCCTGTGCCAGGACACGGGCTATGTGGGAAATCCCATCAAGAAAAAATGCGCCTGCCGTTTGAAGCTGGAACAGCAGGACCGGGTGGAAGCGGGCCGCATCAACGAAAGGGAGACTTTCGAACATTTCCGGGAGGACATATATCCCGATGAAGCATCGCTAAAGGAGGGGAAAACCATCAGTATCCTTTGTCAGCGATATGCCGACGCCCTTCCCTCCCCAAAGTATCCTCAACTGTTTCTGTTCGGAGAAGCTGGCCGTGGTAAAAGCTTTATGGGCAACGCCATCGCCGCCCGGGCTATCGAACATGGCATCGACACCCTGCGGCTCACCGCCTATCGGATGACGGAGGAGATCATGGAGGGCTTCTCCACAAACTCCTCTCCCCTGCTTCGATTCAGCCGAGTGCCTTTGCTGGTGCTGGACGATCTTGGCACGGAGGCCATTATTCCTAACGTGACGAAGGAGTACCTGTTCGCCATCGTTGATCAGCGTAACACAAGTCGATTAGCTACGGTCTATATCTCCAATCTGGATGATAAAGAGCTTACGAAAAGATACGGAGAGCGCATTGCTTCCCGTATCACGGACGCTTCCATTACCAAATCCATCCGATTCAAAGGAGAAAGCCTGCGCGGCGTCAAGGAGAAGAACCGCTGATGCTGTACTTGATCGCCACCCCCATCGGGAACCTGGGGGACATCACCTATCGGGCCGTGGAGACGTTGCAGGGCTGTGCCGAGGTCTGGTGCGAGGACACCCGGCAGACGGCCAAGCTCCTGAACCATTTGAGCATCAAAAAGCCCCTGGTGAGCTGCCACGAATATACCCAGAAGGAGAAGGCCCCCCAGCTCTTGGAGAAGCTGAAGGCGGGGCTGGATATAGCTTACGTGTCCGACGCGGGCATGCCGGGCATCTCCGACCCGGGGGCCCTGCTGGTCCAGGCGTGTATCGAGGCTGGCCTCTCCTACACCGTCCTGCCCGGCCCCTCGGCAGTGCTGACGGCGGCGGTGCTCTCGGGGCTGCCCCTCGATCGGTTCACCTTCTTCGGGTTCCTGCCGCGGGAGGGGACGGCGCGAAAGAAGGCGCTCGGCGACCTCGCCGCCTGCGGGGCCACCGCCATCCTCTACGAGAGTCCCCACCGGGTGAAGGACACCCTCCAGGACGTGCTGAACGCAGCTGGGGACTGCCCCTGCGCCCTGGTACGGGAGCTGACCAAGGTCCACGAGAGCTGCCAACGAGGTCTGATTTCAGAGGTTTTAGGGGTCTTGCCCGAGGAAGTCAGGGGCGAATGCGTGCTGCTGTTCCGCATTCCGCCCCGGACGGAGGACGCCCCCTCGGCGGACGAGCTGGACGCTTTGCTCCTGCGGCTCATGGACCATATGACCCTCAAGGATGCAGCCAAAGAGGCCAGCGAAGCCCTGAAGCTCCCCAAGAAACAGGTCTACGCCCGAGCGCTGGAGCTGAAAAACGAGTAAACGAAAAGCCTGCCGGATCTCCGACAGGCTTTTATCATGTCTTATGCGCTTACACTGCGGCGGCGATGCTGGCCACGATGGTGAAGATGAGGCCGATGACCATGAGCAGCGCCATAAAGATACACATCCAACGAACGAACCGGCTGTGCATGGTTGCTCCTCACTGGCCCAGCGCCACGGCGTTCAGCGTATCTTCGTCGATGACGATGTTGGCCTTGTCGCGCCAAGCTTCCATCTGCTCGGTGTAATAGTTGTTCTCAGCGTAGCTCTTGAGGGTGCTGTCGATGACGGATTTTACCTCCTCGTAGGGGACGATGCCGGTGGTCCCCTCCACCCGCTTCACGATGAAATAGGCGGTGGCGTCGTTGCCGTCGCTATCCTTTGTTTCGGCCTGGGCCAGTTCCACATCGCCAACGTTCATGTCCTTAGCCAGGTCATAGACGGAACCGTCGAAGGGGCTGTCGTGCTCGCCGATGGCCGTACCCTTGTCTGCGGCAGCCGCTTTGCCCACGCCGCTCTCGTTGTCATCGGAGGTGCGATAGGTCTCGAAGTCCTCGCCCTCCTGGATCTTGGTCAGGATGTCCTGAGCTTTTTCAGCGTCGGACAGCTGGATCACATGGACGAAGAGGAAGTCCTCGGGGATGTAGAGGTAGGGGATGTCAGTGTATCCGGCAGCCAAATAGGAGACGTTCTGCGCATATGAACCCTCCGCGTAGGCGTCCTCGTAGTTGGTCTTGGCGTACTCGGCGTAGATGTCCTTCAGCTCCCCGTCGGTCACGTTCCGCTCGGCGTTGAAGTGCTCATGGATCTTCTCAGCGTAGGCTTCCGCCAGGGCGGCGTGCTCGTTGCGCTGCAGGAAGGTCTTCTGGTTGATGCCCATGTTGGAGAAATAGTTGGCCAGCATGGTAGCGGCGTAGGTGTCGGGATTCTGCGCGCCGGAGGACTTGGCGGTCTCCATGATCTGGTCCTTCAGGTTGGCCAGGGCGTCCTTGGCGGACTGGGCCACCGCGGATTGCTCCTCGGCCGTCAGTGTGATGCCCAGCTCCTTGCCCATCTGGATGAACGCCTCGTTTTCGATGAGGCTGTTGAGGATATCCTTTTTGAGATCGCGCATGCCCGTCTCAGAGGAAGTGTCGTAATACTTGCCGTAGCCGTAGTACATGGCGTACATGTTGTACGTATCGATATTGTTATAGTAGTTGCTCAGAGACGCGGCGTATTCGTTCTTGGTGATCTTGGCCCCGTTCACCGTGGCAACGGCCTTGTTGCGGGTGAAGTAGTTGTCGCCAAAGGAATCCTTCCGAAGCAGCATGATGAGGCCGGCCGCCAGCACGAGGATCGCCAGGGCCACCGCAGCGATGAGCAGAATCTTCTTGGTTTGACGTTTCATGGTACTTTCCTTCTCCTGTTTTTTCTAAACAATCTCGTGAATTATAGTATAAAAGGCCGCCCTTGTCAATTCAAAGGCGGCCACTTCACAGCTTTTTTCACGATTATTCCATTTTCAGCCGCAGGAAAGCGGCCATGCCCCCCGTGCGGCCCTCCCGCCGGTAGGAATAGAGGTTCATGGTCTCCTGGGTGCAGACGCCCATGAGGAAGATATGCTCCGGCAAGACGCCCTGCTCCATGAACTGGCAGGCAGCCACCTGCCACAGGTCCACCGTAGGATTCCCCCGTCCGTTGACGCCCCGGAGAGGGCAGACGGGAAAAGCGGCCTCGAAGTCCTCGCAAACGTCCTCCCCCACCTCGAAGCACTTGGGGCAGATGGAGGGGCCTACGCCGCAGAGCATGTCCCGGGGGTCGGAACCATAGGCCTTTCGCATCTGGGCGATCACATTCCCGCCGATGCGTCCGAGAGCTCCCCGCCATCCGGCGTGGCAGAGGCCGATGGCCTTCTTGACGGGATCGAAGAAATAAAAGGCCATGCAGTCGGCGTGGCCAGTGATCAGCGTGACTTCCGGATCGTTGGTGATGAGGCCGTCGCAGGCCGGTAGACTCTCCCGGGTATAGCCCCGGCCCCGGTCCTTCCTGTCCACCTGCAGCACCGTGATCCCGTGCTCGTAGCTGTCCATGACCATGGAGTCCTCGGGGAACCCGGCCCCCCGGCTGAAGCGGCGGTAGTTCTCCATAACGTCGGCCCGCTCGTCGTGGGTGAAGCTCAGGTTGAGCCCCGTGAAGGGGGGCTTGCTGACGCCGCCGATCCGGGCGGAAAAGCCGTGGTCGATCTCGGGCCGCGCCGAAAAAGCAGGCAGGGTATAGATGCCTACGCCCCCCTGCTCCCGGTAGGTGTGCGCCACCTGGATGCGGCCGAATGCTTCTTGAAAGGATGGCCTGTCCATCATGCGCCGGCGTTCTCGTCCAAAAGCCGCTGCAGCTCCTCCATGAAGGTCTGGGTGTCCTTGAACTCCTTGTATACGGAGGCAAAGCGCACGTAGGCCACCTCGTCCACGGCCTTGAGCTGCTTCATGACCATCTCGCCCAGAGCCGCCGTGGAGACCTCGGAATCCAGGGAGTTGTTCACCTCACGGACGATCCGCTCCACCATCTGGTTCTGCACGTCCGTGGAGATGGGCCGCTTCTCGCAGGCCTTGCGGATGCCCGTGGCGATCTTTTCCCGCTCGAAGAGCTCCCTTCGCCCGTCCCGCTTGACCACCATGATGGGATTCTCCTCGATCCGCTCAAAGGTGGTGAACCGGCGTCCGCACTGGATGCACTCCCGGCGACGGCGGATGGCCGTGCTGTCCTCGTTGGGACGGCTGTCCACGACCTTGCTCTCCATGCTGCCGCAGTAACGACACTTCATTGGCTTGTCCTCCGATGGCTAAATCATTACGAATAAAGTATAGCATTGTTTCCTCTGTGGATTCTGTAAACATGCTATTAACAATTCATGCCGGATACTCCCTGAGATCCACCAAAATAACGTCCTCGCCGATCTTCTGGATGCGGCAAAAGGGGATGACGATGCCGTCCCGGGCCTTTAAAAGCCCCAGCATGCTCCTCTCCCCGGGCACGACGATGGAGAGGATCGAGCCCGTGCACAGATCCAACTCCAGATCCGTCACACAGCCCAGCCGTCCTCCGTCACATATGTTGATGACCTCCTTGCACTTCAGGTCCGAAAACGTGGTCCTCAGCTCCATAAGCGCCTCCTTCCTGCCTCAGTCTATGCGCTTCCGGCTCCTGTCAGAACTTGACGAACGAAGCTAAAACAGGTAAAATAGCAGTGCTGCGAAAAAACGGTGGAAAGGAGATGGGTTCTCTTGAAAAAGGCACTGGCGATCATGCTGCTTTTGGGCATGCTCCTGACGGGCTGCCAGGGTGCGCCCCAGGGAGAAGCCCTGGCGAGCGCTACGCCCGTCCCCGCCGTTCCTGTCGAGACCCAGGCCGCGTCCCAGCTCATGATCTCGGCGGCGCCGGTCACCCCCTCCCCCACCGTGCCGCCAACGCCCTCTCCCACGCCTACCCCCTCCCCCACGCCCACGCCTACCCCCTCCCCCACGCCGGAGCCCACGCCCTTCACCCTGGTGTGGATGTCCGACACCCAGCACATCAGCCGGAACGAGCCGGAGGTGTTCAATCGGGTTCGGGACTGGATCCTGGAGAACCGGGAAAAGGAGAACATCCAGTTCGTGGCCCATACGGGCGACGTGGTGGACGGGTTCAGCGAACTCATGTTCACCAACGCCGCCAACGCCCTGGTCCCCATCTTCGAGGCCCTGCCGGGCATGGTGGTCAGCGGGAATCACGACGTGACCAAGGGCGGCAGCCAGTATTATTTCCAGAGTCAGCCCTACGCCAAGCTGGTCCAAAAGGAGGGTCAGACCTATCGGGACGGGGCGGCCTACGTGACCTTCCGTGCCTGTGACACCGATTTTTTGGTGTTCGGTTTGAACTACGGCGTCTCCTGCACTGCCTGGATGAACGAGGTCATCGGCCAGCATCCCGATCATGTGGTGATCGTCGTCATGCACAAATGTCTGCAGGAGGACGGCCGCTTCTTTACGGAGGCGAAGATGATCTATCAGGAAGTGATGCCCAAATGGCCCAACTTCCGGCTGATGCTGTGCGGCCACATGCGGGGCACCCGGACCCGCACCGACTGGTTCGACGACGACGGGGACGGCGAAAAGGAACGCTCCGTGACCACCATGATGTTCAACTATCAGGACGACCGGGTCAAGGGCCTGGGGTTCATTCGGCTCCTCCGTTTCGATCCCCTGACTCACAGCATCGACGTTTTGACCTACTCCCCCTGGTTCGATCAGTGGGGCTATCCCAAGGCCAAGGAGGAGGAGAACCATTTCACCCTGCTCAACGCCTGGTAAGGCCTTGGACGATCTGCAAGCTGTCGCGATTGCGGCAGCTTTTTTCGTATCCGGCACGCCGTCCGAAAAAAGGTCATAGTATAGGGTATCTCACTGAAAGGGAGGTATGTTTTTACGATGCAGCAAAACTATCAAAGCGGCGACGCCTGCTGCTTCACGGGCCGAGGGCCGGGCACGGACCCCACGGTGGAAAACAACGTGGTCATGGCGGGCGAGGTGTCCAGCGACGGCAGCTGCGGCTTTTCCACAGGCGGCGGGTGCCCCCTGGCCACCGTGTATTTCCCCAACCAGACCTATCGGGCGGGCTACTGCCCCGGGGAGGCCCTGCAGAAGGGCACCCTGTTCCCCGAGCTGGTCTTCGAGCGCGTGATGCCGGAGGAGGTGTGAGCATGGATCAGGATCGTTTGGCTCTGCTGAAGCGGATCGGCGAGGCCAGGTTCACCTGCGTGGAACTGAACCTGTATTTGGATACCCATCCCGACGACATGGCCGCCCGGGCGGACTTCAACACCTACAGCGACAAGCTCCAGACCCTGCTGGACACCTACACCAGCACCTACGGCCCCCTCATGAACTTCGGCCAGTGCGCCCTGGACACGGGGAGCTATGTCCGGTCCCCCTGGCCTTGGGAAACGGTGTGAGCTGGAAAGGAGAAAGCTATGTGGATCTATGAAAAACGTCTCGAATACCCGGTGAACATCACGAAGCCGGATCCCCGGATGGCGAAGCTCCTGCTGGCCCAGTATGGCGGGCCGGATTCGGAGCTGGGAGCGGCGCTCCGCTACCTTACCCAGCGCTACTCCATGCCCGACGATCGGGTCAAGGCCGCGCTGACCGATATAGGCACCGAGGAGCTGGCCCACTATGAGATGATCGGGGCCATGATCCGCCAGTGCATGCAGGGCGCCACCTGCGCAGAGCTGGATCAGGCGGGCTTATCCGGGTATTACGTCATTCACGACCACGGCGTGTTCCCCGTGGACCCCAACGGCGTGCCCTTCACCACAGCCTACATTGCCTGCACCGGGGACCCCATCGCGGATCTCACCGAGGACATGGCCGCGGAGCAGAAGGCCCGGGCCACCTATGAGCACCTGATGAACATGACGGGCAACGAGCAGATTTTGGAGCCCCTCTACTTCCTCCGGGAGCGGGAGGTGGTCCACTTCCAGCGGTTCGGCGAGTGCCTGGAGATCATCCAGGGCATCTACAACGGCCGGAGCTCCTGCTCCTGCCGCAACGCCCGCCGGAGAAGGCCGTAACCTACAAAAAAGGAAAAGCGCTGCCGTTCCTACGGCAGCGCTGTTTGCTTCTATGGGGCTACAGGCCCGCCTCGGGGAGGCAGTGCATGTGGGTCTTACTAAGGACGCGGAAGCCCTCGGCCTTACCGCTTAGGGAGCGCAGGCCGAAGTCGGCGGCCCGGAGCTTCAGATACAGGGCCACGCTTTTATATGCCTCCGAATCCGAGGGAAACTGGGTTTTATGGCAGAGGACGGCGGAGAGCTGCCGTGGCAGGAGCCCCCGGGTCGTGACGAACCGGTTGGGCTTCGCCGTCATGTAGAAGGCCAGAGCCTCTACGGGGGCGGCGGTCGCACCGTACTTCGCCATGATCTGGGGGAAGGGCCCAAAGAAGGCCAGGCGCTTGGCCGCCTCCCCCACCCTTCGATGGTCCACGTGGCATTCGCTCTTCACGTCCGGGTCCGGGGCCAGGATCATCTGAGGCTGGAAGTCGCCCACCACCTGGGCCACGGCCTTCACCAGGTCCTCGAAATCGTAGAAGCCGCCGTCGCTGAAATCGAGAAAGCGCACGTCGGTGACGCCCAGAGCCTTGGCGGAAGCCCGGGCTTCCGCCTGGCGAAGCTCTATGAGCGCCTCCGGGGTGGTGCCCTGGGGGGCGTGCTCCAGGCCGTAGCGGCCGTCGGTGCAGATGAGGAAGCAGACCTGCTTCCCGGCCGCGGCCAGCTTGGCGGCCGTGGCCCCCGCGCCGATCTCGATGTCGTCGGGATGGGGGCCCAGGAACAGGTACCGGTCGAAAGCTTCCACCCGAGGCGGCGGAGCGGCGAAGCGCAGGGCGAGGCGGGTCAGGCTCATGCTTGCTTCTCTTCCCGGCGTGCCTTCAGCTCGGCGCAGATGCGGTCGTACTCCGGCTCGTCCAGGGTGTAGTGCTTCACGTACAGCACGTAGCTCAAAGCCATCAAAGCGAGGGGCAGCACGATCATCACCAGCAGCAGGCCCAGAGCCTGGCCATGGGTCACGTTCTGCAGCAGGTCGTGGATCTTAGCGAGCTTCTCCGCCTCGGTGATCTGGCTGGCGGCGGCCTGGTTTTCGAGATCGGAGATCTCCTTTGTGTACTTCGTCACGCCGATCGCCATGTAGGTGACGGAGGTGATCACCACGGTCAACGCGGAGGCCATCTTGGTCAGGAAGGGCCGCATGGAGGTGATGATGCTCTCATCCCGGGTCCCGTGGATGTACTCGTTGTATTCCACGGTATTGATGATGGAGATCATGAGGATCAGGTAGTAGCCGTACTGGCCGAAGTTGGCCACCATGTAGCCGATGGTGACGAGAAGGAACTTAAGGTCCATGCCGCCCAGCATCACGGAGCCGGCCTTCATGGCGACGCCAGCGATGGACATGAGGATATAGCCCGCAATGGATATCTTGAGCAGCATCAGCATGAACTTCTTGCGGGGCACCTTCCGGGAGATGGCCGGGTAGAAGATCATCAAGAGGGCCGTGACGGACATGCCGATGGTGGTGAAGAGGCTATAGAGCCCACCCTCGTAGCCGAATTCAAAGTAGATGTAGGTGGAGCCGATGCCGGAGACCACGATGGTGTTGCCCACCTCGTGGACCAGGAAGATGAGGGCGATCCAGAGGAGCTGCTTGTTGCCCGTGATGGTGCCCCAGATCTTTTTGAAGCTGACGGGGGGCACGGGCTCCGCGTTGTAGGAGCGGTCCTCATGGACGCCGAAGAGCACGAAGCACAGGAACAGGGGGCACAGGATGGCGATAGCGAGGCCGATGTACCCGTAGGCCACGGTGGCGCTGCCGCCCAGGGCGCTCTTGCCGGTGGTCAGCATGGGGATCAGGATGCTGGCCGTGACGCCGCCGATGCCCGCGAATAGGGTGGTGCGGGCGGTGAAGGTGTTGCGGGCGTCGCCGTCGGAGCTGAGGGAGGGGATCATGCCCCAGTAGGAGATGTCTCCCATGGTGTAGGTGATGCTGAAGAGGAAATACATGAGGCCGAAGAACCACACGAAGGGCCACCCCTGGAGCTTGGTGTTGAAGGTGGAATAGATGACCAATGATGTGGAGATCATGCCCGCCAGTATCCAGGGCTTGAACTTGCCGTGCTTGCCCCGGGTGCGCTCAATGATGTTGCCCATGATGGGGTCGTTCAAAGCGTCGAATATCCGGGCGCCGAACATGATGGCCGTGATGGCGGCGAACTGGCCCGTGGTGAGCTGCCGGGTGAAGAGCACGAAGGTCAGCAGAAAGTTGGTCACCAGGGTGTAGACCATGTCCCGGCCCACAGTGCCCAGGGGGAACATGATCAGGTTCTGTCTGTCGCGTTTGGTTGGTTCCATAAGTCCTCCTCTGTGATGCACAGGTTAGCTAAACTGTACCATTTTTCGGGGAAAAAGGCAACGGGTCAAGAAAAGAATGAGGGATAAAAAGAAACGGCAGAAGCCATTCCGGATTCTTATCCCTGATAGGAAGCGATCCCCCATCCTCTTGAATCTTTACTCCATACCGTATGTCTGTCCCCATATCTTCGGCGGGATGGGGCGGAGCAGAACAAACTCCCGCTCCGTTGCTGATCCCTTCGCTTCGAGATGCCGCCTGGGCATCACATGATACTTGACGATTTGGCCTTTCTCATCCGCGTCCAGCCGGTAGCCGGTGGATTGAAGGATCACCGATGGGCTGTGCTCGGATCCTTCTTTGATATAACAGCTGGTGACGTTCTGCGGTCGCCCATGCCCGTATTCAAAAGTCCAAACATCCAATCCAAGCGGTCGATCGATGTCTCCGTTCACAGAATGATAGATGGTGGCCCCGATGTGTCCGTCTTCCAGGAGCACGGCATATATCCCATCTTTCCAGCGCTTCTCGCCGGTGAACAGAAATCCGAGACGCATGTCCCCCTCGCTGAGGATATACTCGGTGCAGACCCCGACCTCGGTATTCTTGTCCACCTTGACCAATCGATCCTGCCTGTCGAAATAATACACGTAATCGGGGTCCTTCGCGTTTGTGCACAGCCTGCCCCGGCGAATGTTCCCGATCACATGCTCCTCCAGGAAGTTGGGGCACATGGGCCCGCGAAGCATCACTTTTCCGCCGATCCCATACTTTTTCCGGACGATCGTCGGCTCGATGGCCTCCGACAGATGCTGGTAGGAATACTCTCTCCGCGCCGCCTCCTGGATGGCCCGGAAATACGTTTCCTTATTTTCTAAAAAGCGAAAGAAATTCATCGTTTATCCTCCCAACGGATGGATGCGCTGCGCTAATGGGCGTCGTTCAGAAATCCGAACACCCGCTCGTTGAAGTCTTTGGCCTCCTCGTAGGCGGCGTGGCCGAGACCCGGATAAAGATGGAGGGTGCTACCGGGGATGAGTTCTGCCAGGGTTCGGGAGGCGTCCGGGCCCACGACACGATCCTCCGTCCCGCCCAGGATCAGCGTGGGGCAGGCGATTTTGGGAAGCTCCGCCGAGGCGTCGAAGGATAGGATGGCCTGGGCGTTGACCAGGAAGCGGTCGTAGGTCTTGGGCTTGCCCACCCGGCCCAGGATCGGATACATCTTCCGATACTTTTTCAGGTACGCCGGCGAGTAGCTGCGCTCCGCCGTGTCGATCATCAACGCCTTATGGTCCCCCCGCCGGGCTATGTCCATCCAGCCGGGGACGCAGCTCAGGATCACGTCGTTCACGCAGGGCGCAGTGACGGTCAGGACTAGCTTCTCCACCAGCTCCGGGTGGTCGATGGCCAGATACTGGGCGATCAGGCCGCCCTGGGAGACGCCCATCACGGAGGTCCTTTCGACGCCCAGGGCCTTGAGGGCCGCCGCCTGGTCCGCGGCCATGTCCCGGATGGAGGTGCCCTCGGGCAATGGGTCACGGCGGCTGAATAGATAGACGGTAAAGTCGTTCAGATAGGGCTTGTAGGGTCCAACCAGCAGCAGGGCCTTCCCCGCCACCGTAGCAAGGCCGTCGGAGAGCCCCGGCAGGATGACGAGCTTCTTTGCTCCGCTGCCGAAGGATACGTAGGACATGACGCCCCCCTCCAGGGGGACCTGTCCGTTCTTCGCGTGCCAAAGCATGGTTTATTATCGCCTTTCCCAGGATAGTTTCAGTGTAATTTCGGGTCGTGGATTTGTCAATACGCCCGGAAACCTCCTAATTATTTCCACAGTAGGGCCGGGATGTGACATTTTTGTGCACCGATTGACAAGGGGAGCCCTTGGGATTATGATGCAGACAGCAAAAGCACGGGAGGTACAAAGCTATGCAAATTATCGTTTCTCTGTTGATCGGCGGTCTGGTAGGCTGGCTGGCCGGGAAGATCATGCACAGCAAGGGCGGCCTGCTTCGAAACATCCTGGTGGGCATCGTGGGCGGCGCTTTGGGCGGCTGGCTCGGCAGTCTCATCGGCGTCAACGCCACCGGCTGGATCTCCAGCATCCTGATCGGGATCGGCGGCTCCTGCCTCCTCATCTGGATCATGCGCAAACTCTTCAAGTAAACTTGATTCCCTCTCCCCCTCTTTGGACTGCCGCAGACGATGCGGCAGTTCTTTTTTTCTGGTCCCCGGCATTGTGTTGGGGACGAGGCCGTGATAGAATAGGCGCAAAAGGAAGGTGTACTGTCTATGGAACTTTTGGATAAGAACGGATTGACCGAGGCCGAATATCTGGCCAGCTATCGGGCCGGGGACTATGAGCGTCCCTCGGTGACGGCGGACGTGGCCGTGTTCCGGGAAGCGCCCGCCGGCTCTGAGCTGCTGCTCATCCGCCGGGGCGGCCACCCCTGTTTGGGCAAGTGGGCCCTGCCGGGGGGCTTCTCCGAGCCCGGGGAGACCGTAGACGAGGCTGCCGCACGGGAGCTGCGGGAGGAGACCGGCCTCGTTCATCTCTCCCTCACCCCCGTCGGCTTTTTCTCCACGCCCGGTCGGGACAAGCGGGCCTGGACCATGTCGGAAGGGTTCGCCGCCGTGGTCCCTCAAGACGGACCGGAGCCGAAAGCCGGGGACGACGCTCGGGAGGCGGCCTGGTTCGCTGTGGGCAGCCGCTGGGCCCAAGGGGTGCTGACCCTGTCCTTGGAGGGACCTGAGCGCTTCGAAGCGAAGCTGGTCCGGGACGGCAGCTACGCCTTCTCTATCCTGGACACGGGGGGCCTGGCCTTCGACCACGCCCACATCGTCGCCCGGGCCATGGACGCCATGGGGCTGCTGCAGCCGGAGCCGGCGGACTACGCCACCATGAACGCTCAACTCGCCTCCCTGGTGGAGGGGGTGCCCCATGCCCTGGCCAACCTTTCCAACGCCGCCGCCCTGCTCTGGGAGCATCTGGGGGGCATCAACTGGGCCGGGTTCTACCTTATGCAGGGGGACAAGCTGGTGCTGGGGCCCTTCATGGGCAAGACCGCCTGCATCGAGATACCGCTGACCAAGGGGGTCTGCGGGGCTGCAGCCAGGCTGGATTCGACCCAGCTGGTGCCGGACGTCCACGCTTTCCCGGGCCACATCGCCTGTGATTCCGCCTCCCAATCGGAGATCGTGGTGCCCCTGCACAAGGACGGCCGAGTCTTCGGCGTGCTGGACATCGACTCCCCCCTGCTCCGCCGCTTCACCGAGGCGGACAAAGCGGGGCTCGAAGCTTTCGCCCGCATCCTGGAACCAGCCATTGCGGATATCTAAGGGGATAATAATCGTCCGGCGTACCCTCGGGTGCGCCGGACGTTCGTTTTGGATGGGATTTACTCGTTCTTGGTCTGCTCCTCCGCCTTCTGCTTCTCCATCTCCCGGTCCAGGACCAGCTTGAACTGGGTCTCGTAGAGCTCCTTGTAGACGCCGCCCCGGGCAAGCAGGGAGTCGTGGGTGCCCCGCTCCTGAATGACGCCGCCGGAGAGGACCAATATCTCGTCCGCCGCCAGGATGGTGGAGAGCCGGTGGGCGATGACGATGCTGGTCCGGCCCGCCATCAACGTCTCCAGGGCCTCCTGGATGGCTTTCGGAGATGGAGTCCAGGGCCGACGTAGCCTCGTCCAGGATCAGGATCTTGGGGTCCTTCAGGATGACCCGGGCGATGCTCAGCCGCTGCTTCTCGCCGCCGGAGAGCTTCAAACCCCGGTTGCCCACCATGGTCTCGTAGCCGTCGGGCTGCTTGAGGATGAAGTCATGGATGCTGGCCGCCTTACAGGCCGCCACGATCTCCTCCTCGGTGGCGTCCTCCTTGGCGTAGAGCAGGTTCTCCCGGATGGTGCCGTTGAAGAGGTAGGTGTCCTGAGTCACCATGCCGATCTGGCTCCTAAGGTACGTAAGGTCCATGTCCCGCACGTCCACCCTGCCGATGGTCACCGCCCCGCCCCACACGTCGTACAGCCGGGGGATCAGGTTGATGATGGTGGACTTGCCGCTGCCGGAGGGGCCTACGATGGCGTACATCTTGCTGGCGGGCACGGTGAAGTCGATATCCTTCAATATCTCCTTCTCCGGCTCATAGCCGAAGCGCACGTGGTAGAAGCGGATGTCCGCCCCCTCGAAGGAGGGGGTCAGGGTCTTTTCGGGGGTGCTGATGGCGATCTCCCGATCGAAGTAGTCGAAGATCCGGGAGAACAGAGCCAGGGACCGGGTGAAGTCCACCTGGATGTTCAGCAGGGACTCCACGGGCCGATAGAGCCGGTTGATGAGAGCCACCGTGGCGGTGACGGTACCGACGGTCAGCGTGGCGTCCAGATTGTTGATGATGAACCAGCCGCCGGCAAAGTAGATGAGCAGGGGCCCGATCTGGGTAAACATGCCCATGACCACCCGGAACCAGCGACCGCTGCGCTCCTCCTTCAAGGCCAGCTGGGTGACCTCCTCGTTGACGGCCACGAACCGTTCGTACTCCCGCTTTTCCCGGGTGAAAAGCTTCACCAGCAGGGAGCCCGAGACGGAAAGGGTCTCGTTGATGAGCTGGTTCATCTCGTCGTTCTTGGCCTGGCTGTCGGTGAGGAGCTTCCAGCGGGTGCGGCCCACGCTCCGGGTGGGGATGATCAGCAACGGGATCACCAATATGCCCACGCACGCCAGCTGCCAGCTCATGGTGAACAGGGCCACCAACGTGGTGATCACCGTGGCCACGTTGCTCACGATGTTGGTCAAGGTCCCGGAGATCACGGAGGACACGCCGCTGATGTCGCTGTTCATGCGGGTGATGATGTCACCCTGCTTCTCCGAGGTGAAGAAGGCGTGGGGCATGTGCTGCAGATGATCGTACATCTGGTTCTTCATGTCGAAGATGATGCGGCGGCTGATCCAGGCGGAGATATACCCGGAGAGCACGTTGACCACCTGGGACACGGCCAGGGTCCCAAGCGCCATGAGGAGCAGCTGAATAAGCAGCTTCATGTCCCGGCCGATGAGAGCTTCGTCCACGATCCGCCCCGTGATGATGGAGGGCAGCAGCCCCACCACGGAGGACAGCAGGATGGTGACGAACACCAGCACGAACTGGAGCCAGTAGGGCTTAAGATAGCCCAGGATGCGCTTTATCAAAGCCCCGGTGACCCGGGGCATGTTTTGTTTTTCTTCCTCGGTGAGGAAGCCTCTGGGGCCGAAATGCCCGCCCGGACCTGCCATGGAACGCCTCCCTTACTTCTCGGTCTTTTTGGTGGAGGTGGTCTTCTTCGCGGTGGTCTTCTTGGCCGTCGTAGAAGTCTTCTTAGCGGTGGAGGAGGTCTTCTTCGCCGTGGAGGAGGTCTTGCCGGCGGTGGAAGTCTTCTTCTTGCCGGAGGTGGAGGAGGTCTTCTTTTTCTTGCCCGTGGAGGTGGTGGCCTGGGCCGGAGTATCGTCCCCCAGCAGGGACACCAGGGACCCTAAGAGGCTGCCGCCGCCGCTCTGCTGGGACTGAGACTGAGCGGAGCTGCCGCCCAGCAGGCTCCCCAGCAGGGAACCGCCGCCGCTTTGCTGGCTGGAACCGCCGCCCAGGAGGCTCCCTAGCAGGGAACCGCCGCCGGCGCTCTGCTGCTGCACAGGCTGGGCCGGGGTGCTGTCGCTGAGCAGGGACCCCAGCAGGCTGCTGCCCGCGCTGGTGTCCGCGTCGTTGCCGCCGCCCAGGAGCATGCCCAGCAGGGAATCGTTGGCGCTGCTCTGCTGCTGCACCGGTTGGGCGCTTCCGCCGCCCAGGAGGCTCCCCAGCAGGCTCCCGTTGGAGCTGCCGCCGCCCAGGAGGGACCCCAGGAGACCGCCGCCGCTGCTTTGATTGGAGCTGCCGCCCAGCTTGTTCTTCAAGAGCAGGAACAGCAGGATGGGCGCGGCGATCTTCAGGATGCTGCTGGCCTGCCCGTTGGACACGTGGGCGTTGCTGGCCGCGGTTTGGGTGGCCGTGGAGCTGTTCCCGCCCAGCAGCAGGGAGAGAAGGTCGAGGCCGCCCGCCCGGGTGCCGCCGCTGCGGGTGACGGCCTGCTGTTCGGCCACGGCCGCGTTGGTACGGGTGACCAAGGTGCCGGAGGCGTTGTCCTTTTCGATGGCGGGCAGGACGGCGTTGAGCACGTCCTCCACCTGCTTTTCGGTGACCCCCTTGCCCGCCGCTTTGGCGATGCTTTGCAGGGTGTTTTCATCCAACAGACCGCGAATGGAATCCATAAGTTTTACGCTCCTTTCCAAGATAGCATAAAAATACCACAATCCTGAAGGAATATCAATGCAGGATGCGAAAAAAAACGCAGATTTTGTTTCGGAATCCGTTGCAACCTACCATACCTTGTGGTATACTGCTTCCATCCATAGTATATATGGTGCATTTTCAAAAGGGGGAACTTAACTTTGGAAGAAGAGAAGAAAGTAAAGGCCGCCAAGGCGGAAGAAAAGAAGGAGCCGGCCAAGAAGGCCCCCGCCAAGAAGGCTGAGCCCGCGGAAGCGAAGAAGCCCTCCGCCGCCGCGTTGAAAGCGGCTCTCGCCCAGATGGAGGAGCAGGAGACCGGCAAGAAGAAGAACACCGCCCTGTGGCGGGTGCTCTCCTTCGTCATGTGGGCCCTGGCCATCGTGGCCATGTATCTGCCCCAGATCGGGGATCTGGAGCTGCCCTTCGGCGCCATGCGGATGCTGGTACTGAAGAACTACACGCCCATGATCATCGACATCGTGGTGGCCGTGGCCCTGTGCATCGGCGCCGCCCTGCTGTGGAAGAAGGCCAACCACATCCATCCCATCAAGTCCCACAACAAGATCGCCCAGTTCATCTGGAACCAGCTGGGCCTCATCATGGCCTTCCTGATCTTCTTCGTCATCGGTCTCGTGCTGATCCTGAAGAACGACAAGCTGGACGCCAAGACCAAGAAGATCGCCATCGCGGCCCTGGCCGCCATCACGCTGCTGGTGGGCGGCGTCTCCGCCGACTACCATCCCGTGACCCAGGACGAGGTGGACAAGGTCACCCAGGAGTACAATATCGACACCCAGGACCCCGACGGCTGCTACTGGACCACCTACGGCCGGAAGTATCACCTCTTTGACGACTGCCAGGCTCTGAGCAACACCTCCGCGGAGAACCTGCATCACACCTCTCTGCAGGAAGCCTGGGAAGCCAACCGCGGCGAGCTCTGCAGCTTTTGCGCCAAGCGGGCCACCGATAACGGTCTCACCGACACCCCGGCCATCAGCCCCAACAATCCGTAAACTCCGACATGCAAAAGGAGCCGCCATATGCGGCTCCTTTTTTCTTTCTGCCCATTGCAGATTTGTCTGTCACTCAGTATAATGATAAAAAACAACTATGGAGAAACAGCATGATTATTGCAGATGAGGAAAAACACATTTGGGGAATCCATACGTTGAATGATGATTTGTTCCTGAAGGAAGCGATCATTGCAATTGGTTGGAAAGAAATCGGTGATCTTTTCGCACTCGAATCTAATCGTAACGCAATCAGAAAGCGGTATGCCGAAGTATATCCTGATGCAAAAAAAGGCAATATTGCAAATGGCGTTGGCATGTTGTATCGGTTCTGTTACGAAGTACAAATTGGAGATTATATTGTTTTTCCCTCTAAAAAGGATAGAAGAATCAATATCGGCATCGTAGAAAGCGATTACCTTTTTAATCCCGATGCTTATGAATACCCACATCAGCGCAAAGTAAGATGGTTAGCACATTATCCACGAACCCTATTCTCTCAAGGTGCGCTGTATGAAGTTGGTTCTGCATTGTCATTCTTCATGATAAAAAACTATGCAGATGAATACCTGAGCGTGTTAGCAAGAGGCGCAAAAAAGGTGATCGTCAATGACGAAAACGAAGATGAAAGCGTTGGTCCGACAGCAGACGATATCATTGAAAGCACAAAGGACTTTATCCTAAAAGAGCTCAGCCGTCAGCTAAAGGGATATGATCTTGAAGTGTTTGTCGCAGATTTGCTCAATGCTATGGGGTATCGTACTACCGTCTCTCCCCATGGTGGAGATAGCGGGATCGACATTGTAGCATACAAAGATGAGCTTCCTCCCCGAATAACTGTTCAAGTCAAGAGCCAAGACAGCGACATCAAGGAAACGACCATCCAATCTCTAAAGGGAGCCATGATGCCTGGGGATTACGGCCTGTTTGTAACGCTGTCAAATTATACAAGAAATGCTCAAAGATTTCTTGATGCAAACCCTATCATTCGAGGAATTAACGGTACAGAGCTTGTTGAACTTATTTTGAAATACTACGAGCAGCTCAGTGACGAGCATCAGAAGATCATTCCGCTAAAAAAGGTTTATATCCCCGTTCCTAAAGAAGAAGTGTGATATACTCAAACGCATGTCAAAAAAGAGCTGATAGAATCCATGAAATGTGATCTGCCCCTTCAGTCGCCATGCAGCGACAGCTCCCCCATTCGATTACATCGAACAGGGGAGTTTTTTACTAAAGTTTTTTCTCGTAATGGAAGGGGCTGTTGCGCTCGCTATACCGTCCGGGGGGTGCGGCTGATGTAGAAGAGGGCCAGGGCGCCGGGGCCCACGTGGCTGCCGGTGACGGGCTCGTATGGGACCGTCAGGATGGGCAAGCTGGGGAACTTGGCCCGGATGCGGGCGATCAGGGCCTGGGCGTCGGCGGCGCAGCCCGCCTGGGCGATGCCCACCCCGCAGGCGTCCTGTTCGTCGATGTTCTCGATAAGGTCGTCCGCCAGGGTGCGGATGGAGGCCTTGCGGCCCACGGTCTTGTTGGTGACCACGATGCGGCCCTCCTCGTCCCCCCGCAGGATGGGCTTGATGTTGAGGACGGAGGCGATGACCGCCTTCATGCGGGAGATACGACCGCCCCGCTTCAGGTACATGAGGTCGTCCACGGTGAAGATCTGCATCATGTGGGTCCTTAGCCGGTCCAGCTCCCGCAGGACCTTCTGAAGGTCCGCCCCCGCTTTCTGGAGCTTTTGGGCCGCCAGCACCAGCAACCCCTCCCCCAGGGACGCGCCCTTGGTGTCGAAGACCTCGAAGCGGTGTTGGGGGTACCTCTCCCCCGCCTCCCGGGCCGCCAACGCGGAAGCGCCGTAGGCGCCGCTGATGCCGGAGGACATGCCGATATACAGTACGTCGTTCCCCGCCTCGGCCTCCCGCTCGAAGATCTCCCGATAGGCCTCGGAATTGATCATGGAGGTGGTGGCGACGCCGCCGTTCTTCAGATCCTCGTAATAGGCGTCGTAGGGGAAGGCGTCCGTGTCCAGGCAGCACTGCTCCGCCCCGCCGTTGTGGATGAAATGAAAGGGCAGCACCCCGATACCCAGCTTCTTGCACAGGGGCGCGGGCAGGTTCGCCGAGGTGTCCGTCCAAATATGATATGCCATATGGTCTGTCCCCTTGATCTAATATCTATTATTATATTAAACCATTCTAATAACTCTGTCAACTAATTCATGAAAATGTTTCATTTGCCATAATTCGTTCACTCTTGTCAAACGGACCGGAATGGAGTATACTGATATATCATATTAGGAGACGTGCATATGGCTTATGATGTGAAGCTGATCGGCGCCAAGCTCCGCCGATGGGAAAACTATCTCAACAACTTTCACCTGCCCCAGTGGGACGAGCTGCCGGACATGGACCTGTATATGGATCAGGTGGTCATGCTGCTGCAGCGGTATCTGAACTTCTTGCCCGAGGACGAGCACGGCAACGCCGCCATCACCGCCAGCATCATCAACAACTACGTGCGGCTGAAGATCATGCCCCCGCCGGTGAAGAAGAAGTACACCCGGGTCCACATGGCCTATCTCATCATGGTCTGCTCCCTGAAGCAGAGCGTGAACATCCCCTATATCCAGAAGATGCTGCCCCTGGGCCTGCCCGAAAGCGAGGTCCGCCGCATCTACGAGGAGTACGTGAAGACCCATCACGACGTGTGCCTGGCCTTCATTCAGCTGGTCCGGGCCGCCGGTGACGACGTGCTCCACAGCCCCGCCGCCCAGAGCGTGGACGTGGAGCGACTTATCTACTCCTCCGCCATCGTCTCCGGCTTCTCCAAGCTCCTGACGGAGAAGATGGTCCATCTGGAGGGCGCCACGTGGGACGGCCAGCCGGAGAGCGAAGTGGAGTCGAAACGGAGATAAAACTATTTATTTTGCCGCTTTTTTCTCTTCGGCGAAGAAAAAAAAGCGGCGGAAAAAAGAGAAGCTTAAGAAGAGATGATTGATCCCGATAGATCACCGATTATCTTCTTAAGCTTCTCTTTTGGGCGACTTTTCTCTTCACTGAAGAGAAAAGTCGCATCAATGGTCCGATTTCAGGCCCGCGCCGCACATGGTGATGAGGGTGTCGGGGGTCGGTCCGTACAGCTCACAGTAGCGCAGGTAGGCCGCGTAGTTGGCAGCGGTGGTGTGTTCGATATAGATCCCCTTGGCTGCCAGGAAAGCCCGGGCCTCAAGGATGCGGTCCTCTGGGGCGTGGACGAAGCGGACGCTGTGCTTCTTCGCGTAGGCCAATATCTCCTTCCCCCGCATGGGCCGGCCGATGGCGATGCCCTCGGCGATGGTGGGTGTGGGCGTGATTTGGACGGGCGCGTCCAGCCCCTGCTCCATGGCCTGCAGCAGAGGATCGCAGGTCTCGGTCTGCAGGGCGATGATCTGCGGGAAGCTGTCGATGCAGCCCGCCGCTTCCAGCTCCTCCAGGGCCTTCATGGCCCCCAAGAACAGGGTACCGTTGCCCACGGGGATCACCAGGTTTCGAGGGATGCGATGGAGCTGCTCGTAGACCTCGTAGATATAGGTCTTGGTGCCCTCGTAGAAGAAGGGGTTGTACACGTGGTTGGCATAGTAGAGCCCCTCGGTTTCCACCTTGGCCCGGCACACGTCGGCGCAGTGGTCCCGGCTGCCGGGCACCACGGTGCAGGTGGCCCCATGGGCGCGGATCATGTCGATCTTCTTGGGGCTGGTGCCCTCGGGCACGAAGATTTCGCAGCCGATCCCCGCCCGGGCGCAGTAGGCCGCCACGGAATTGCCCGCGTTGCCGGAGCTGTCCTGGACCACCTTCTCCACGCCGATGGCCTTCGCGTGGGCCACCAGCACCGCCGCGCCCCGGTCCTTGAAGGACAGGGTGGGCATCATATAGTCCATCTTCAGCAGCACGTTTTCATCGAGACGCACCACGGGCGTCATGCCCTCGCCCAGGGAGATGCCCCGCCAGGTCTCCCCCTCCAAGGCCATGAACTTCCGATACCGGAACAGGCTCCACTCGTCCCGGTCCACCTTGTCTAAATCGAATTTGGGCGGCGTGAAGTCCAGCTTCCAAAGGCCCCCGCAGCCGCACTTGGGCTTTCGGGTGGCGGCGCTCTCCCGCCTTCCGCAGACGCTGCAAACGAATTCCATAGGTTTTCCTTTCTAAAACGAGCGCCCCTCGAAAAGGAGCGCTCGTTTTCGATCCGTATCTTTAGTAGACGACCGCCGGCGTCCAGTAGACGTTCCCGTACACGTCGGTGAGACGGTAGCTGACCGTAAGCTCGGTGTTGTCCAAGGCCAGATACTCCACCGTCAGGCTGCTGCCGGCGGTGAAGGCCTTGCCCAGGGTGTAGCTGCCCTCGTAGGCGTTGTCGTAGGTATAGTAGTCGCAGAGGAGCTGGATCTTGTCGCCCTTCTCCAGGGGGATGCTGCCCTTAGCTTGGGTCTCTGTCTCCCCGGCATAGAGGGGATCGGCGCCCAGGACTTCGGCGTCGCCGTCCTGGTCGATGAACACCATGATGTTCATCAGCATCTCTTCCCCGTTCCGGGTGATCTTGGCGGGGATGCGGCCGTAGGTGCCCTCGTCCCCCGCCTCCGTCATGTAGAAGGCCGCCACGTGGCCGTCCACGCAGAGCCAGGTGCCGTCGAAGCCCAGGATGAGGTCGTTATCCCGATCGTATTCGAGATAGTTGTCGTACCCCAGGTCGATGAAGCCCTTCCCGTCGTCCACAAACACGTTCACGGCGGCGGTCTCGATCATGGCCCATTCCGCGTCGGTCAGGACCAGGGTCGGCACGCCGTTTTTGTCGGTGATCGTGATCCGGGCGGGATCCAGGCGGTTCTCGGCGATGTCCAGGGCCTTGCTGGCCACCAGGCCCGTATCCACCCAGTCGAGGGCGGCGGGCATGGACCGGCCGGAGAAGGCGTTCAGCAGGTCATAGATGGTGGAGGCGTCCACGCTGTTGCCGGCGGAATAGGAGCCGGAGCCGGAGCTGGTGGTGTAGTCCCCCAGCAGGGAGCCCAGGGGCGAGGACGAGCCGTAGGGAGAGCTGCCGGAGCTGCCGTAGGAGCCGCTGTCCATGAAGCCGCCCAGAAGGGTGCTGAGGAGGTCCCCGCCGGAGGAGTAGGAACCGTAGCCCTGCTGGGACGCGGAGGAGGCGAACTGTCCGCCCTGGCCCACGCTGGCGAAGCTCTGAATGCACTTCGTATACTCCGAATCTATGCCCAGGTTGTTGTAGGTGTTGATGGCGTTCTTCACGCCGCTCAGAGTCTCATAGGGGAAGTAGACGGACACGCCGTAGGCCCGGGTCATGGTGGACTTGTTGTAGGCCACGCAGCCCTTCAAAGCGGCAGAGAGGGTCTTCGATTCCGCAGTGCCTATCCGGTCGCACAGGTCGATCATGTCCACCTGATTGATCCGGCTCTGGCGGGCGAACTGGCGGGCGTTGGCCCGGGCGTCGGCCACCTGCTTGTAGTTGTTGCCCTTGATGAGCTTGGTGGTGGAGGTGGAGAAGCTCCTGAGGGCCTGAGGCACGGTGCCCTGCATCTTCGCGAGGTCCAGCACGCTCAAGGTCACCTGAGCGTTGGCCTGGGCCCGCTGGCTGGCGGTGACGAAGGTGTCCACGATGGTCTTGCCGATGCTCTCCGTGGAGACGGAGGTGTTCTTCGACAGCTGGGTGAGCCAGTCGGTGTAGTACCAGCCGGTGCCGGGCTCCGATTCCTCGGAGGCGATCATGTAGTCCGCGTAGTTGTTGCAGACCATAGCGGTCTCCAACGTGGCCATGAGGCAGGCGTCGAAGCCGATCCAGTCGAAGACGCAGCCGCCCTTCTTCAACGCCGCGTCGATCTCAGGCAGGGTCATGGTGTCCGAGGAGAGGCCGAAGCCGCTGCCCTGCTTCTCGTCATAGCCGTAGCCGGAGAGGGAGCCGCCGCCGTGATCCCAGAAGATCAGGATGTTCCGGTCCGCCGGGAAGTTTTTCATGCAGTACTGGATGAAGGAAGCCAGGTTGTCGGGGTCCGTCATGTAGGCGGTGCCGAAGTTGTCCTCCAGCCGCCGCAATCCCCCGGTCTGGACTTGGTAGATCTGGTTCCGGGCGCTGGAGATGATGTTGTTCTTCCAGGCTTTGCAGCCGCCGGTCTCCACGATCACGTTCACCTTATCAGAGATGGTGGCCTTCACCATCTCGCCGAGGTCGCTGGTGCCCATGCCGTACTTAGACTCCAAGTCCGTGCCGCACATGTAGATCATGACGGTGACGGTGTCCTTGCCGTTGCCCTTGGGGATGACCCGTTTCGCCCTGGCCTCCCCCGTCACGGGGGCGGCGGTGACTACGGGGGCCTCGGTGTATACGGGGGCCTGGGTGATCACAGGGGCCTGGGTGACCACAGGCGCGTCGGTGGCATAGGTGTAGTAGGGCGCGTCGGTGGCCTGGGAGAGCTGGTTCGTATCCGGGTAGTAGGACACGTCGCTGCCGGAGAAGGCGCCGCCGCACTTTCCAAGCATGCCCAGCACCGCCACCACGGCGATGACGATGAGCAGGATGCGGCGATACTTCTTGGGCAGCACCAGCAGCAGGGCCAAAAGCCCCAGCTTGCCGGCGGTGGACCGTTCCCCGTCCCGGTTCTCCCCGGGGCGCTGATCGAAGCTGCCCGTGCGTCCGCTGCCCGTGCCTACGGGACGGGAGGATACCTTCTCCCCCTTTTCCGCGTGGGCGGAGCCGGAACCGACTTTTTTACCGTGACCGGTTGGCCGTTTGTTTTCCATGGATCGAATCGCTCCTTTTCATGCCATGTTTCAATATAGTATACCTTTTTGGCGGTGAAAACGCAAGATGAAGGGTGAAAAATCAGCGCTTCCCCCCTGCGGAGGACAGGGAGAGCAGCATCTGACTGGGACCGTAGAAGGCCCACATCATATTGAAGGGGATGTCGTACAGCGCCTTGAGGGCGGGATACGCGTTCAGGTCCAGATAGAGGGCGGCGTTGTTCACCGCCACGAACAGATCGCAGCCCAAGAACAGGGTCATGCCCAGGGTGAAGAGAAGGTTCCGGGGGGTGAGGTAGCTGAAGAAGACGGTGGTGACGAGGAAGGAAGCATACGCCGCCCCCAGGAGCAGCACCGGGTCCGCGCCCCGGGCCAGGATCACCGCCACCACCAGGAGCGTCCCGCAGACGCCGGCCCAGGCGAGGGCGTGGGAAAGCCGCCGCCGCCCGTCCTCCATTCCCCACAGCCGCAGGGCCCAGCAGAGTTGGGCGCAGCAGAAGAGGCCCATGCCGGGGAGCCATTGCTCCTCCTTCAGGGCCACCAGAAAGAAGTCCGCCCCCACGGTGAACAAAAGGGCCAGCAGAGCCATAAACCCGTCCAGATCCCCCCGCCTCCGGCCGCAGGCGAAGGCGAAGCACAGGATCACCAGGGCGTATTCGAACAGCCGGTTCATCTCGCCTGCAGGGTAGACCAGCAGGAACAGGGCGCACAAACAGGCCCCCACCGCCAAAAAGGCGACGGTGCCGAAGGCCCCCGCGAACAGGCCGCCCCGCTTCAGTTTTTCTCTTCCGCTTTTCGTTTCAGGTCCTCCGCCCTTAGGCCTGGCCCCGGGTCCCCCAGCCGCCAGTGCTTCCGGCACAGGCCGATGTAGGTGTCGTTGGCGCCCAGGACCACCTGGTCGCCCTCCTTGGTGATGCCCCCCTTGCCGTCCAGCCGGGCGTTCTGGGTAGCCTTCTTGCCGCACCAGCAGATGGTCTTGACCTCCTCGATGGCGTCCGCACGGGCCAGGAGCCAATGGCTCCCCTCGAAGAAGTTGCCCTGAAAGTCGGTCTTGAGGCCGTAGCAGATCACGGGCACGTCGTACATGTCGCAGATGTAGGCGAAGGTCTCCACCTGCTCCTTGGTGAGGAACTGGGCCTCGTCCACGATGATGCAGTCGTACGCCTTAAGGTCCATGTCCTCCACCAGCGTGCACTCCGCCTCGAGGCCGCAGCGGGAGAGGATGCGATGCACCCCGTCCCGGGTGTCGGTGGAGGGTTTCATGAGCAGAACGTTCTTGCCCCGCTCCAGGTAGTTATACCGCACCATGAGGGCGTTGGCGGATTTGCTGGAGCCCATGGCCCCGTACCGAAAATACAGCTTTGCCATATGAGAAATTCCTCTCCTGTGATAGCCCCAGTATAGCCCGAAACGCTCAGATTGTCAAAAACGAAAAAAGGGGTTGACGAATGGATAACGTTCGGGTATAATCTCACGGTGTGCTGGTGATTTTTCCACCTATGTTGG
>CADACQ010000006.1:0-28752 GCA_902786465.1 uncultured Eubacteriales bacterium
CAGTGGGGCTTTTTCCCGCCCCCGGGGAGCGCAAGCCAGAGGCTGCGCAGTCCGCAGGGCAAGCAGCCCGCAGCTTGCGCGTAGACTCCCATCACCAGCACGCAGTGCGATGGAAGGGAGTCGGAGCCGCGGTAGAAAACTGTCCGGTGGACAGTTTTTCGCGGCATGGGGAGCGTTGGCAAGAGGGAGCGCCAGCCGATTAGGCCAGCTCCCTGCCGCTTGTGGGTCGACTCCCATCACCAGCACGCGCACAAGTATCGCCGTTCCGAGATCCCTCGACAGGCTCGGGATGACAAGGAGGGCGCATGTACACCCACCACGCAAAAAAGGGCATCCTCGGACGAACCCGTCCGAAAATGCCCGTGGCATGCGCGATATGTGGGTATGCGATTACAGCCCGGTCTTGGTATTATAGGCGACGATGTCCACGCTGATGACCCCGTCCCTGGCGGTGAGGGCGCGCAAGCTGTTGAGCTGCTTGTTGTTGAGCCGCATCTCCGTGATGGTTTCCTCAAAGCCGCCGGAGGAGGAGCAGGACTTGATCTTCGCCTTGGCCAGAAGCGGCGAAAGGCCGGCGAAAGAAACGTCGTCCCTGGTACGTATCACCACCATGTACAGGTCCTGCTGGGAGATCCGGCCCAGGTAGTATACCGCCAATATGAGGGCGCCGATGGCCAGGGAAGCGATGATGGAGATGAGCACGAAGCCCGCGCCGCAGATGATGCCGTTCACGATGGCCCAGAACATGAACACCGTGTCCATGAAGTCCTTGACGGCGGTGCGGAAACGGACGATGGACAGCGCGCCCACCATGCCCAACGAGAGCACCACGTTGGACGAGATGGCCAAGATGACCACCGAGGTCACCAAGCTCAGCACCATCAGCGAGAGGGAGAAGCGCTTGGAGTAGAGCACGCCCGAATACACCAGTCGATACACCAGGATGATGTACAGGCTCAGGGCAAAGCAGAGGCCCACACAAAGCAGCAGATGCTCCACGCTGACGGCGGAAAGTTCCGTTGAGAACAGTTCTGAAATGCGATCCATAACAAACCCCTTCATTATAGTATTTGTCATTCTATGCCATGGAGGCGAGCGAAGCTGAGATAAAACTTGGAATAGGATTGCTGCTGCCGCGGCACCGATTCCAGCACCCGGCCGATCATGGTCGGCAGCCGGTCGTCCGTCTTGACCTCTAAAACAGCGAAGCCGTTTTCCAGCACCGGGAACGGCGGCGGCAGAGACGAAAAGAAGGTCAGCGGGTTCCCGGCGTACACCTGGGTGTCGATGGTGATGCGCACGTTGTCCAACGGAAACACGAAGGGCTCCCGCCGGTATTCCACGGTAACGGCAGGCACGAGCTTCTCCGACCTGGCCTCCGCATAAAACGTCCGGCACAGGGGCGACGCGCATGCCGCTACCGGCTCATATTCACCCATCTGCATGGCCCGAGCGGTGAGCTCGTCCACCGCCGCCTGGGTCTTGCGGGTGAGCTCCCTCAATTTCTCCTTCCGTTCCAGGCGAATGAACGAAAGATCGCCGTTGTAGAACCGGAGCCGATACTTGCACCTTTCCCCCCAACCGTCGGCCTTCTCCCAGAAAGCGTCCGAATCCAGGGTGTCGAAGTACAGGCTGCGGATGCGATACGTGCCGCACGTGGCCTGCGGGTCCGGCTGCATCAGGGGCGATAAGCGTTCCCGCAGCGCTCCGGCGGCAGCGAGGCTGATGATATATTTCTTTTCCGTGCGGCACCCGTTCTCCATGACCTCAGCTCCTGAAATACTGCTTATACTCCGCATCGGACATCTTGAAATACTTCTTCGCGCTCTGCTGCAGCTCCTTTACCCTGTCTGCCAGCAGGAGCTTTTCCATCTTGTTGTAGTTGTATACATAGGTGATGGGCTGCAGGTTCCAGCGCTTGAAATGGCGCTCGTACTCGGGCCGCACGGCGGCGTCGTACCGATAGAGCAACTCCAGGACCTGTTCCTGCTGGAAGGTGTTTTCGCAGTGGTACGCCAGCCGCTCCAGCAGCATGCTCCGAAACTCGCTGTTCTTCAGCAGGGCCTTGAGGAAGATGGAGGTCTGGCCGTTGGCCATGACCGCATCGAAACTGGCCGCCGCCTTGAAGCCGCATTCCACGTCATAGTAGACGAAATGCCAGCGGCCATCCGCATCGGAGCTCTTGAAATACCGAACGTTGCCGGACAGATCCCCGTTATGGCAATATGCTTCAAAGATAGCCCAGTCGATCAGATCCTCGAAGGCAATATGAGCCTTGGCGTACTCATAGTTATCCTTCTTCGACATATCGTGATTCTGGACATACTTCATCAGCTGATATATCTCCAGATAGCTGTGGTTCGTATACATGAAGCCCTTGAACATGGTGATGCTGTCTTTGCGAACGTCGATCCTGTCCGCCAGCGTTTCCTCGCACAGGGACTCCATGAATTGGTAGATGCCATAGTATACCCCGTTGATATACACCACGCAGGGCAGGGAGTCCTGGACGAAGGTGGTGGACCGAAACCCCATGGCGATCTGCTGGGCCAAGGGCTCCCGATAGATGCCGTACTTGCTGTCTAAGCCGGCGCGCAGCAGCAGCTGCGGGAAGGACTTCTGCTCGCAGTCGTCTCCGAAAAGATCGTAGCAAAGCCGTCCGCCGTACTGCTCGGAAAAGACCAGCTTGAAGGATTTCTGAGGTCTGGTCCTGGAATGCTGGCCGCTGATGCGGACGCCGCAATCGTGGGTGACGCTGCCGTCTGCATCCACGTATACGATGCAGCCGTCCCGCTGCCAGGTCTCGTCCGGATGGGAATAGATGCCCTTCGATCCCGTCAGGTCCGCCGGGGCCATGACCAGGTTAACCACAGGCAGCGTATGCCCCTCGTTTATCGTATAAGCCAGCGTCAGCGGCTTGCTGAGACGCTTGTCCGGCTCCAGGGCAACGGCCCGCAGCACGGAGGTTTTGCTGACCTGGATGGGCTTCGTGTACGCGGTGGAGCGGGTGGTGGGCTCGGAGCCGTCCGTGGTGTAGTAGATCTTGCCCGGTGCAGAGAGCGTAACAAAAAAACTCTCGGTATCCTCATAGATACCGGAGCCCTTGTCCGCCGTGGGCATGGCAGAAAACTGTGCCAGCTCCGCCCCGCCCTTGTTCTCCTTGCCCGGCGTAGGCGTATCGTACAGCATGATCCGGCCGTCGCGGCTGTTTCGGCCGATGCTGCCCTGAGGGGATACGTTGTAAACGTGCAGATAATCCTGAAGCTGGCCCTCGCGAGAGAACAGGTACACGCTGTCCTCCCCGCCGTTCAGCTTGAAGGGGCTGTGATAAGCGTTTTTGTTGGTCAAGGACTCCTTGCCGGAGCAGTAGATGAGGATGCGCTCGCCGCTCTTGAGCGTGACCGCCGGCAGCGTATACTTGTTGGGCTGATCCTTGTCGTCCGTCAGGCAATAGTCGCTGAGGAGCACGGGATCGGAGGTGCCGTTGCAGATCTCCACCCAATCGTAATAGGCGCCGCTGGTGCGGGCCACTGTGCGGTTGGAGGGCATGACCTCACTGATATACAGCCCAGCCGGGGTCCAGGCGGCCATGCATTCCTTGTATGCGGCGGCGGTGTTGGGATATCCGGGCGTCGGGCAATCGGTCTCGGAGAAGATGCCCGAAGCCTCGCGGACATACGACCGATCGTCGTCAGCAACCGGGTACACGGCCGTATCGACGACCACGCCGGTGGCTGAAGAAAGGAATATGGAACCGCCTTTGCTGCTGAGGCCGAAGGGGGCCCAGATCTCGCCCTTAGCACCGCTGATCCCCTTGCCGCACAGGATGAGCGCGTACTCGCCGGGCGAAAGCATGACGGAAGGCAGGCTGAACCGCTCCAGATCGCTCTCCTTGTCGGACAGGCAGAACCAGCTCAAGTCGATGGGACCGTCGCTCTCGTTGTACAGCTCCACCCAATCGGCGAAATGGCCGTCCGCGGACACGAAGGTGCAGGTGTTGCTGGGCATGAATTCGCTGATGACGAGGCCCCGCGTCGCCGTAGGCTGGGTCTGCATCGCCCGATAGGCGGCCACGCCGTTTTCATCGTTGGAATAGCCCGGGGTGGGCGTCTTGGAGACGGCCGGCATGATCCCGTCAGCATAGACCAGGGAGGTGTCCGGCGCGGTGGCGATCGTCAGCACCGCCCCGCAGAGTGTACCGTTGGGCCGAGTGATGAACAGGGTCTCGCCGCCTTTGGAGGATAGTCCCATGTGGGCCGCATCGGTCCCGCTGCCGCCGCTGCCGTCGCAGACGAGGACATGATACGCACCGGGCGCCAGGACGGTGCCCGCCGGGAAGACGTATCGAACGGTCGCGGACCTGTCGGAAACGCCATAGCCAGACACGTCCACGCTTTGGGAGGTGACGTTGATGAGCTCTATCCAGTCCGGCGTGCTTCCGTCGGGGAAAACGAAGCTGCTGTTGGAAGTCATGACCTCGCAGATCCGCACGGGGCTGGACGCGGTACGGGCGGCAAGGAAAGCCTTATAGCCCTCCTCGCTGTTCTCGAAGCCGGGCGTGATGAAGGGAACGGTATGAACAGCTCCGTCCTCCTTCACGACCGCTTCGTTTTTCCCGCAGGGTTCGGTGGTGATGATATCGGTCAGCGTGCCGGACGCCGTGTAGAGGAGCAGCTGCTCCCCCCCATTGCGGGACAGGGCGAAATCCGCGTACAGGCCCTGTGACTGGTTCTTGGCACAATGGATCAGATAATAGCCGCCGGGCTCCACGATCGTGCCCTGGGGCACTTCGAACTGCTTGCCGTCGATGTCGTCCTGCAGGATGTAGCCGCCGATATCCACCGCGGCGTCGGAAGCGTTGGCCAGCTCCACCACGTCCGTGATCAGCCCCCGCTCGTCCTCGAAAATGGTGTTGCCGGGGATGACCTCGCTGATGCTGACGGGACCGGGGACCGGCCGCAGCACGACCTCAGCGGTCGTTCCGGTTTGGGTCTGGACTTGCTGGATGGCCGGGCCGCCAGGAGAGGGCTGAAGGGAGACGCGGAATACGCCGTTTTCGTCCCGTTCCGCGGAGGTGTTCTCCGACAGAGCCATGGTCTTGACGGAATCGATCAAGACGTTCTTGCGGTTGAGCAGCATGATATCCTCTCCGCCGGTGCGGGAGATGCCGAAGTCGGCGTATTCGCTGCCGCCGGAGCGCATGCAATAGATGAGATAATACCCGTTTCCGGGGATGATGGTGCCGGAAGGAATGGTGAAGCGGAACTTGCGGTTCTCGTCTGTCAGCTTGAAACCGCCGATGTCGATGTCAGCGGAGGAGGAATTATACAGCTCCACCCAGTCGGTACAGACGCCGTTCTCGTTGGGATAGAGGGTGTTGGAGGACATGTATTCCTGTATTTGAACAGGGAACTTGGAGGTGCTTTGGTTGCTGCTGAGGCCGGAAACGAATCCCTGCGCGAGGAAAACGACCCCTGCCAGTACAGCCAGGGACAGGACCAGCAGCAACAGGGCTATGGTTTTCTTCTTGTTCATCGTACGACCACCTCCAAGCCGGAAAAGCCAGCACAGGACGGCCGTTCTGCAGCGCCCGTCCTTTTGTCGATTTATTTGATTGTATCACATGCCGATGCCGTTTGTAAAGCGATACGTAACGCAGCGGGAGACACCCTCGCCCCATCCTGATCCGATTGACGAAAACGGATGCGCCGAGGATGTCTCCCGATCGTTCATGCGCTCACTTTACCTTCAGCAGCACCGCGGTCTTTCCTTCCACGGTGAGGGAACCGGTGAAGTCGCCGGCGGCGCCCCAGAGGGCCTCGAAAGCGCCTTCAGGCAGATCGACGGTCATGGGAGCTTCGCTGGGGTTGGCCACCAGGTAGCCCACCAGCTTGCCGTCCTCCGTAAAGCTGGCGGCGACGGCGCTGCCCTCCAGGACCTCTCCCGCCACGGTGCTGTTGTACAACCAAGGATTGGCTTTGCGCAGGGCGATCAGGTCCTTATAGTAGAGCATCATGGCGTAGGCGTCGCTGTCAGGCGTCAGGGCGTCCCAGTCGATGTTGTTCACGGCGTCGGAGGAGTTGTAGCTGTTGTGATCGCCGTTCTTGGTGCGGAGCATCTCCTCCCCTGCCAGGAAGAAGGGGGTGCCCTTGCTCATGAGGATGAGGGACGCGCCCAGCCGGTTGGCGGCAAGCTTCTGGTCGTTGGACAGCTTGGGCTCCACGTTGGAGAGGATGTCCCACAGCGTCCGGTTGTCGTGGCAGGACATGTAGTTGATCATAAGGGCATCGTCCACCTTCCAGGAAGCCCCCGCGGCATGGTCGCCGCCGGTGACGCCGAAGAGGACCTGGTTGGCGGTAGTCTTGGTGGCGTTGGTGCTGATCCAGCCCTTGGCCTTGTTGTCGAAGACGCTGCCTTTCAGACCGTCGCGGATGGCATCGTTGAACACGGCCACGCCGCCGATGGCGCCTTCGGAGGCCTTGACCTGGCGGATATTCGCCTGGATGGCCTGCTTGCTCGACTTGAGGGTGGAGGTGCCGCCGGTCCAGCCCTCGCCGTAGAGGATGACCTGCGGATTGATCTTATGGACCGCCTTCTCGATGGCCTGCATGGTGTCCACGTCGTGGAGGCCCATGAGGTCGAAGCGGAAGCCGTCGATGTGATACTCCGTCAGCCAGTAGACCACGGAATCCACCATGTACTTGCGGAACATCCGGCGCTCGGAGGCGGTCTCGTTGCCGCAGCCGGAGCCGTTGGAGGCGTCGCCGGTGTTGGTGTAGCGGTAATAGTAGTAGGGCACGATCCGATTCAGGCAGGAATCCAGGGAATAGGTGTGGTTGTACACCACGTCCATGACCACGGCGAAGCCGTTCTCATGGAGGGCCTGGACCATCTGCTTGAACTCGTTCACCCGCACCTCGCCGTGGTAGGGGTCGGTGGCATAGCTGCCCTCGGGGGCGTTGTAGTTCTTCGGGTCGTAGCCCCAGTTGAACTGGGTGCAGGTGGTCTCGTCCACCGTGGCGTAGTCGTAGACCGGCTGCAGATGCACGTGGGTCACGCCCAGCTCCTTCAGATAGTCGACGCCCACGGGCTGGCCCGCCGCGTTGGTGAGGCCCGTCTCCGTGAAGGCCAGGTACTTGCCGGGGTACTTAGAGGCGGCGATCCGGTTGGAGAAGTCGCGGACGTGGACCTCCCAGATGATCGCGTCCCGATAGGAGGTGAGGCCCAGGTCGAAGCTCTCGTCCCGGAAGCCCTCGGGGTCCGTGGAGTTAAGATCGATGACCATGCCCCGGTTGCCGTTGACGCCCACCGCCCGGGCGTAGGGGTCCACCGCCTCCTGGGTGCCCACCGCCGTGGTGACGGTGTAGGTATAGTAGGTGTCGTGGTCGCAGGGATAGTCCACGCTCCAGACGCCCTGCATGCCCCGCACCATATCCACGGTGGCGAGGGCCTTGCCGCCGTCGCCCGCTTCGAAGAGGTTCAGCACCACCTTGCTGGCCGTGGGGGCCCAGACCTTGAAGGTGGTATGATCGTCATGGATGACGGCGCCCAGATCGTCGCCGCTGTAGGTGTACATGGCCTCAAAGGCGGGCGTATCGAAGATGGCCGTAGGCACCGCCACCTTCTCGCCATAGCCCTGGATGGATACGACGCATTCCGCCGTGATGTCGATGGGCTCCTTGGTGGTGATGACGCCGGTGACCACATTGTTGTCCAGGGAGGACAGCTTTTCGATCTCCACGGCCTTGCCGTTCACCAGGACTTTGACCTGGTCCAGAGACGTGAGCCGGGCAGCCGGTTCGATGGTGTATTTGATCTGGTTCTCCGCCACGATCCCCGCAAACTTGAAATTCAATTTCTGCTGCATATTCATGCCTCCGTCCTCGCTGTAATAGATGGTCTCCTCCCCGGATTTGAGGAAGATGGACATATCTTCACCGGTCATCTTCACGAACCGGTCCCCGTCAAAGTCCTTGGTGGCCGTGCCCCAACTGCTGCTGCCCACATCGGAGCAGCCGGTGCGCACGATGAAGCCCACCTCCTCCACGTCCTGGGGCACGTTGATGACCACCTTGGCGCCGTAGGCGCAGGGGTGCATGGGATAGCTCTTGCCGTCCTTGCCCTTGAACCAGATCCACATGTCGCTGGTGTCGATGTCGATCTTATCCTTGGTCCAGTAGATGGACAGCTGGTTACAGCCCGCCTCCCGAGGGAGCTGATACTCCTCCGGCGCAGGCGCTTCCGTTGGCGCAGCGGTGGGAACGGGGGCCGCCGTTTCCACAGGCTTCTCAGCAGGCGCCTGGGTGGGGGCGGTCGTGGCCGTTTGCGCCGGACCGCAGGCCGTCAACAGCAGCAGCGCCGCCAGCAGCAGGGCAAATATCTGCTTCTTCATGGTGTCTCTCCTTTGTGGTCCGTTTTATATAGTTTATCACCGTTTTCCGGGGAAAGCAACGGTATCAGTCCTCGCCGTCCTCGTCGTCCTGGTCCTTCAGCAGGATCTGCGCCTGAGCCGCCGCCTGCTCCGCCTGCTGCTTATTCTCCATCTCCTGCATATAGAGGAAATACCCCAGCTCCTCCATGCTCAGCTTGTCCATGGTCTGCACCTCCCGGATCTCTGCTTGCAGTATATCACAGGATATCAGGAATATAAAGAAAATGATGGAAGAACCTTGGAAGTTCCTCCATCGTCGTTCAATCCGATCCTTTTTTTGTGAGGGCAAGCAGCTCCATGACGACCTTGTTCAACAAGTGGATATACTTGTCGTCGATACGGTGTATCTTGTCCAGCAGCAGCGCATCGGCGTTCCTTTCCTCTCCAAACAGCACGTAATCCGCCGACAAGCCCAGCAGATCGCAAACCTTTATGAGCATTTTCACCGATATGCCCGTTCTGCCCCGCTCCAATTCCGCCAGATAGGAAACGCTGACGTCCAGTTTTTCCGCAAATTGCTCCCTGGTATACCCCTGCTGTTCCCGGGCTCTTCTGATCCTTGTATGCAATACTATCACCTCAACCAACAGTATGGGTTGTTGATTTTCTTTTGAACATCAACTAATAAAGTATGTTATACATCTTGTATTAGTTTATGTTTTGTGCTATCATCCCTATATGGAGGCGTTTTATGTCGCATCTTCAATAATGCCGAATGCTTTTAGCTTCCCAGAGCAGATGGCTAAATCAATGAAAGCGAGGGGTTTGGGAATGAAGAAATTTTGGGCCGGAATATTGGCAGTTTTATTTATGCTTGGATTGTTTGGCTGCGGTTCAACCGCGAAACAAGTCGAAGCAGTCACCGCGCCGGAACCTGTATCCGAGACAAAACCCGAACAAAAGAACGAACCGGCGTCTGAACCGGTTTCCGCGGTGACGCCCGAGCCGACCGCTGTGCCGACGCCTGAGCCGACGCCTGAGCCGACTCCGGAGCCGACGGCTACCCCGACGCCGAAGCCCACGGCTACACCCACGCCCACGCCTACGCCGGAGCCTATGAAGAACATAAAATCCGAACCCGTTGGACAATTTGATTATTCCATTTTCCAGGGCATGGAGGGGTATGACTACAGCAAATTCGATAAGTGCTGGTCCGTTGCTTCCCTGTACGATTACAAGTTCTCCGACGCCGACGTGTACATTGGGATCAAATTGTTTGGAGAGAACGGCGGGAACAATCTGGAAGAAGCTCAGCTGATCACCAGGATAGTCGATAAATCCGGCAACGTGATCCAAACGGTCAGCTCGATGGATTTCCTGATCGACGGCAAATTGTACAGCTATAACGATATGCCCGCAGAATCCGGAACCATGGCCGGCAGAGTGTTCCTGTATGATCATGGATATGAGATCGTCAAGGCCTTCGCATATGCGAAAACGGTATCTGTCAAGCTTTCGATGTACAGCAATCGAACGCTTGAATTGGATCTTGACAGTGCTCAGTTCTCCAGAACCGTCGGGAACCTTTGCCGGGTTATCGTTGAGCACAATGTATGGGATTACTACATCAACAGCTCCCTGCTTGGCTCTATGGAAAAAATTTGGGATTTGACCATATCAGAATAAAGCAATTTTTGCTTCAAGCGAAAGCATAAAAGGCAGGGGCGCATTGCTCCCTGCCTTTTATGTGTGGAGTGGTAAAGGGTATGACACCCGCGGGAGGAGGCGCGGCTTGCTCGGCCCGAGGATCGGCGATATGCCGCTGACACAGCGCGATATATGGCTGTTTCACAGCCACGCGATATATGTTCGTTGCACTCACATGCGATATATTTTTACGGTGCAAAAATGCGATATGATATAAATCCTTCACATCCCGCAGGATATATCGCAGCCAAGCTATATCGCGTCTCCGCAGGAGGCATATCGCAAAGCCGAAGAATTTATATCGCGGGCGTCATCACGGTCTCAAAAACAAGGATATAAAGTCATGCCCACAAGGACCGTGATAACGCCCATGAGGAGGGCCGGGAGCCAGCCCATCTTCAGCAGCGCTTTTTGATCGTAGCCGCCGGCGCCCATCATCATGGGCACCACGGAGGTGGCCATGGGGGTCATGACGGAGCACATGGAACCGATGTAGCACATCTCCATGAGACCGCGAGGATCGCACTTCAATGACATGGACGTGAGGATTACCAGGGGGATCAAAATCTTGCTGACCGCCCGGTTATAGAGGAGGGAGGTCATGACGAAGGCCGCCAGGAAGAAGATGGCGCCGATGACGTAGCTGTTATGGACGCCGCCCAGCAGGCCCGCCACCGCGTCGCCTACCAGCTCGCCGGCGCCGGTGTTGGCGAAGGCGCTGCCCAGGGTGACCACGCCCACATAGAGCATGATGATATCCAGGCACATGTTGTTGATGGCCTCCCGCTCCGTGAGGACCCCGGAAAGCACCAGGAAGGCGGCGCCGCAGGCGGGGATGATCCAGGAGGGCAAGCCGAAGGACTGGAACAGGAAGCAGACGATGACGCCGAAGAAGACCACGTAGCCGATGACCTCACGAACTGGGGAAAGGGGCTCCTTTTGGGCCTTCTTCCGGGCCTCCACCATGCTGATGGGGACCAGGGGCTGATCGGGGGCGAACCTGGGGGCGAAGAAGACGGCCCAAACGAGGACGAAAGCCGCCACGAAAACCTTGATATTCATCTGGGTGAACATGGTGAACTGATAATCCGTGATGCCGTACTCCATCAGGTAGCCGTTGTCCTCGATGAAGGTGGCGGCGTAGGGGCCGATGGGCATGATGGTGTAGGAGGTGGCCACGGCAACGAGGCCGATGGAATACATCATCTTGGAGGGACTCACCTTCATCTCCTCGCACATGGCGATGACCAGGGGGCACACCAGCGCGAACAGGGCAGTGATGCTGGGGATGAACTGGCCCAGGAGGAAGGTCACCAGCACATATCCCGCCAGGACCTTGGTGAAGGAGCCCTTGGAGACCCGGTATACCAGCTTTGAGAGGTTTTCCACCATCCGGGTCCTGCCGAGGCCCGCCGCGATGACGAACATGGAGATCATGGTGATGACCGTGCTGCTGCCTATATTGCCTAAGGCGGTCTTGGAATCCACGCACCCCGTCACCACCAGCGCCAGCATGCCGATGACGGCGGTCAGGGCCATGGGGAACTTGTGGAGGGAGAAACTGACGATCATGAACAGAAACACGATCAGAGTAACGATCATTTGCGCATCCATTGCGGTATACTTCCTTGCCTAAGATAATGGTCCCATAGAATAAATGCGGGCCTGCCGATAAGGGTCTTTCTCCGGCAGGCCCGCAAACGGTTCGACTATGCTCAGTTTTCCTTCTCGAAGATCATCTCCATGCCTTCGACGCCCACGGAAAGCTTCAGTTCCTTGCCGTTGAAGGACAGCAGGTATTCCTCGGCGTCGGCCAGGTTCAGCGCCACCTTGCCGTCCTCCCGGATGGTCCACTCATATTCCACGGGGGATCCGTCGGTCAGGATGATGACGCTGCCGTCCTCGTTCAGCACCAGGGACATCTCGGTGCCCGCATCGGCGGCGGAAACCTCCAGGCCCATGACCCGGGCCTTGGTGAAGGTCCAGGAGCCCACCAGATCCTCCACAGTGGGCACGATGGAATCGTCATTAGCCTCGCTGGTGTTCAGCGCCGCCAGCGCAGCCTCGACCTCCGCGGCCGGGGCGAATTCGATGGAATCCCCTTCCATGGTGAGGAGGATATGATCCCCTTCACGGGTATAGGGGATGCTCTCTTCATCGACGATGAAAGCCTCCTCCGTCCAGGTGAACTCCATGGCTTCCGATTCCTCCATCAGCACGGCACGGCCCGTGCCGTCGGACCGGAGCGTCAGGCTGAAGGACGTGGGGTCCATGCCCATGAGGGCCAGGATGGGGACCAGATCGTAGGTCTGGCCGTCGCTGGTGACCCGATAGCCGTAATAGACCTTCTCCGTCACCGAAGCCACGGGGGGAAGCTCCCGAATGAGATCGTAGACTTCCTTCTCCACCGGCAGCCGGACGGACAGGTTCTGAGTCGCTTCCTCCGCCGTCCGAACGGTCAGGAGCGCTTCGCTCAGGATGGCCAGGGCTTCCGGCCGGGAAACTTCGTTGGAGGCGCAGAGGGCCACGTACAGGCGGCCGTTGGCGTACCAGAGCACCGCGTCGCCCAGGAGCGTCGCTCCGTCCTGGGTCCACTCCGTGGCGGCGGTACGGCCCGCCGCTTCGCCTACGGCATGATCGTCCCGGACTGTTTCCGCGGCGTCATAGGCTACGCCCGCGCCCATGAGAGCATCCGTCCAGACCAGGTCCGCATAGGCGTCCAGGGTGGCGGCGTTGGGCTCCTTCTCCAGCGCAATGCTCAGGAAGGTGTACTGAATGAGATTCCGCTCCTGCGCGATCAGGAGGCCGGCTTCCGTTTCCGTCACCGTCCAGCGATCCGTGGGCAGGGACAGGCTGATATCGAAAGCAGGGCTGATCACCGTCATCATGGCCGGCTCGGGCACATCCGCAGGCGCGTCCACGGGCGCATCCACAGGGGCATCCACGGGCGCATCCACAGGGGCATCCACGGGCGCATCGACGGGGGCATCCACGGGGGCCTCCGGCGCCGCGACAAGCGTGAAGACGACCTCCTCGTCCGCCCCGGTATCCACCGTGGCCACGCCGTCTGCGAAGCTCATGCCGCCCAGATAGCTGCCGAAGAGGACGAAGCAATCGGCGCTGGTCACGCCCTCGATCTCCCGCCAATAGGGCAGCAGCGTGCCCCAGAAAACGTCTTCTCCATCATAGGAGCCGTGACCGTCGGCGGCGAGGGTCAGCTTCTTCCCGTTCTCCGCCACATACTCGCCCGCAAAGGCCATGTCACCCTGATCGCCCAGAGCGAAGGCGTCCCAGACGCCCGAATAGCGAAGGGCCATGTCGATACCGTCATAGGTGAAGGACAGCACGCCGTCTGCCAGCGCAAAGGGCACCGCCTCTCGCTCGATCTCCAGAGAGGTTTCGGTCCAGACGACGCCGTTGGCGTAATACTGATCCGATTTATAGTTCAGGACGCCGACGCCCTCTTCATTGAGATACATGTACTCCGTACCTGCGTCGGAAACGTACAGGCCCGCCTTCAGAGTGCTCTCCTCGGCAACGGTCGGCACGGCAACCAGCAACAGCAAGGCGGCCAACAGGATCGACAATGCGCGTTTCATGGTCTTCCTCCCTATCTATAATACTACACTTTGATAATATATTCGTTCCTGCACAATTGTCAAGAGCGAAAGGGGACGATCCGCCCGTCCTCGACGAGAAAAGCGCTAAACCGGCTTTCTCAGCGTGATCCGCTCCTCCGGGATCACCCCGAACCGGTCCGCAAAGGCCACGGCCGCCCTGAGCTGATCGGGATCGGCCACGTCCTGGGGCGTGTGGGCGTCGCAGCCCAGGATCGCCCGGCAGCCCTCCGCCTTGACAAGAGGCCAGAAGCGGTCGTTGGGGTAGCAGCGCCCCTCCCTAAGGCCCAGGATGTTGATCTCCAGGGGCACGTCCAGCTCCTTCGCCCGGCGGCAGATCCGGGCCATCTCCTGCCGATAGACCCGGTCCGGCCCCACATAGCAGAACAGGTCCGGATGGGCCACGCAGGAGAACTTACCCGTCTCCATGCCGGCGACGACCATGTCCACATACTGCCCCAGGGCCTCCCTGCTCAGCTGCATGTGGGGGTTGTAGATGGATTCCCGGCTGTCGTTGAAGTGCTGGGCCAGGATCAGATAGTCCACGGGATAGGGCGAAAGGACCCGGAGCATCCCCTCGAACAGGTCGGGATAGTACTCCGCCTCGAAGCCCAGGCGGATGTCGATGTCGTCCCTGTACTCGGCCCGAAGATCCAAAACGCACCGTACATAGTCCTCCAGCTGCCCCAGGGGCACCCGGAACCGGGACTCGTGGCCGTCCGGGAAGGGCATGGGCACGTGGTCCGAAAAGCCCAGGACCTTTAAGCCCCGCTCTATGGCATACTCCACATATTCCCTGTCCTCCCCCACCGCGTGGCCGCAGCGGCGGGTATGGGTATGATAGTTGGCGATCATTCGAGATGCATTTCCTTCAAACGATATTTGTTTCATTATAGCAGGTCCCACAAAATATGCAAACCCCGAAACTGCTTCTTGCGATGGAGCGAAATACATGGTATCATGTGATATTATCAAATATTGGAGGTAGCGTATGCAGCAGCTTTTGGTCCGTCCCGAGAACATGAAACGAATCGATTCGCCGGAACTGGCGAAGGCGTATATCGACGAACAGGTGGCCGCCATCCAGGAGCAGGTGGGCGACGGCAAGGTGCTGCTGGCCCTCTCCGGCGGCGTGGATTCCTCCGTGGTGGCCGCGCTCCTCATTAAGGCCATCGGCGATCGGCTGGTGGCGGTCCACGTGAACCACGGCCTCCTTAGAAAGGGCGAGCCTGAGCAGGTCATCGAGGTGTTCCGCAACCAGATGCACGCCAATCTCATCTATGTGGACGCCACGGACCGGTTCCTCGACAAGCTGGCGGGCGTCAGCGACCCGGAGACCAAGCGGAAGATCATCGGCAAGGAGTTCATCGACGTGTTCGCCGAGGAAGCCCGGAAGCTGACCGGCGTCAAGTTCCTCGCTCAGGGCACCATCTGGCCCGACATTTTGGAGAGCGAAGCGGGCATCAAGGCCCATCACAACGCCGGCGGCCTGCCTGAAGATCTGAGCTTCGAGCTGGTGGAGCCGGTCCGCATCCTCTTCAAGGACGAGGTGCGCATGGTGGGCAAGACCCTGGGGCTCCCCGACGGCATGGTCTACCGGCAGCCCTTCCCCGGCCCCGGCCTGGGCGTGCGGTGCGTGGGCGCCATCACCCGGGATCGGCTGGAGGCGGTGCGGGAGTCCGACGCCATCCTTAGGGAGGAGTTCGCCGCGGCGGGCCTTCAGGGCAAGGTGTGGCAGTACTTCACCGTGGTCCCCGACATGAAGAGCACGGGCATCAAGAACGGCAAGCGGACCGACGACTGGATGGTCATCATCCGGGCGGTGAACTCCGTGGACGCCGTCACCGCCTCCATCGAGGAAGTGCCCTACTCCCTGCTGCTCAAGATCCGGGATCGGATCTTCAAAGAGGTCAAGGGCGTGAACCGGGTCCTCTACGACCTTTCCAGCAAGCCCCTCGCCACCATCGAGTACGAGTAAGTGAAACGAAGAGGAGAGCCTCAAAACGGCTCTCCCTTATTATTTATGGGTATACCTGTTTTTTTGATTGACCTGCCCTTTCTCATCCAATATATTATATATGTAAAACAATGCAAGGAGGGAAAATAATGGAAAAGAAACCGGTCTACACCTCGCCCTATGAACTGGACGGACGGATCCCGCTGGGCCAGGCCATCCCCCTGGGCCTGCAGCACGTTCTGGCCATGTTCGTCGGCAACCTGTCGCCCCTGCTGATCATCCTGGGCACCTGCGGGCTCACCGTGGACGCCGGGTTCAGCGCCCTGCGCGTGACGCTGCTGCAGAACGCCATGGTCATCGCGGGTCTCGTCACCTTCATTCAGCTGTACCCCATCGGCCCCATCGGCGGCAGGCTCCCCATCGTCATGGGCACCTCCTCCGGCTTCATCGGCATCAACAACTCCATCGCCATCAGCACCATGGGCGGCATCGCGGCGGGCACCATCACCACCAACGCCAACGCGGGCATCTTCGCCTACGGCGTGCTCATGGGCGCCTGCATCGTGGGCGGCGTGTTCGAGATGGGCCTTGGCTTCCTCATCAAGCCCCTCAGGAAGTTCTTCCCGCCCGTGGTCACCGGCACCGTGGTCATCGCCATCGGTCTCTCCCTGATCTCCGTGGGCATCAACTTCTTCGCCGGCGGCTCCGGCGTCAAGGACTTCGGGAGCCTGTGGAACCTGCTGCTGGGCCTCATCACCCTGATCGCCATCCTGGTGTTCAAGCACGGCTTCAAGGGCTTCCCCTCCATCGCCTCGGTGCTCATCGGCATCGTCATCGGCTACATCGTGTCCCTTCTCATGGGCTTCATCCTGCCCAAGGAGATCGTGATCGACGGCGCCACCGTGATCCCCGCCTACATCACCAAGTGGAACCAGGTGGCCACCGCCAAGTGGTTCGCCCTGCCCCTCCCCCCCAAGGAGATCTTCTCCAACATCCGCTTCCGGCTTGACGCCATCATCCCCATGTGCATCATGTTCATCGTGACCGCGGTGGAGACCATCGGCGACACCTCCGGCGTGGTGGAGGGCGGCCTCAACCGTGCCCCCACGGATAAGGAGCTCTCCGGCTCCGTGGTCTGCGACGGCTTCGGTTCCTCCATCGCCGCCCTGTTCGGCGTGCTGCCCAACACCTCCTTCAGCCAGAACGTGGGCCTCGTGGGCATGACCAAGGTGGTCAACCGCTTCGCCATCGCCATGGGCGCGGGCATCCTGGTGCTGGCCGGCCTGTTCCCAAAGATCGGCGCCATCATCAACATCATGCCCCAGCCCGTCCTCGGCGGCGCGGCGGTGTTCATGTTCGCCAGCATCGTGATCTCCGGTATCAACCTCATCACCAAGGAGCCCCTGACCGGCCGCAACGCCACCATCGTGGCCATCGCCCTGGGCCTTGGCTTCGGCCTCGGCTCCTCCTCCGCCGCCCAGGCGTTCATGCCCCAGTGGCTGAAGTACATCTTCGGCGGCTCCGGCATCGTGCCCGCGGCCCTGATCGCCATCCTCCTCAACATCATCATCCCCAAGGACAAGGAGCCGGAGGCGTAAGCTTCCCCCTCTGAAAAAGGATACCACGCACAAATACGAACGGTCCATCGGCATGTTTGGTCATGCGATGGACCGTTTAGTATGCTCTGATTTGATCGGAACAGGTTAAGATCAATCGTCGTCCCGTTCGGCTTCGTGCTTCAGTATCTTGCCGGTCAGGGCGTCGATCTCGTAATCGTACTCGATGCCGTCGGCGGTGAACTCCACCTCATAGACCTGTCGGCCGTTCTCCCGATCCGTCTCCACTCGCAACCTCTTCGCCTTGGATGCGCTGACGCCCGCATGCTTTAGGGCAATCTCTTTGGCTTTCGACGTGCCGATCGCCTCATTGCTTCCGCTGCTCTGCTGGGATGAGCCGCTCTTCTTCGCAGGCGCCGCCGCAGACCCTTTCGCCGCCGAGGAAGAATCAGCGGCTTCCCGGACAGTTTCCTTCTCGCTCTTGAGGATCTGGCCGGTCACAGCGTCGATCTCGTAATCGTATTCCGTTTCGTTCGCGACGAACTCCACCTCATACACGCGACGATTGTCCTCCCAGTCCGCCTTAACCCGCAGCTGTTCCGCGTCGGCCGTGCTGACGCCCGCATGCTGCAAGGCGATCTCCTTGGCCTTCTCTTCGCCGATAGGCTCCTCGGCTGGGACAGGATTTGCCGCAAGCTGTTCCCGCTCGCATTTCACTATCTCACCGGTCATCGCATCGACCTCGTACTCGAACTCGACGCCATCGGCCGTAAGCTCCGCCTCATAGACCAGGCGGCCGTTCTCCCGATCCAGCTTCGCCCGCCAGTATTGGACGGCTGCCTCCGTCAGTTCCGCGTGGGATAAAACCAAAGCTTTTACTGTCGCTTCATCCAGCAGCGTCGCATCGGAAGCAGGCTCCTTCGCTTGCACGGTCACGCCGGTCGGCTGCGTCGTGGGCGCGGCGGTGGCGCTGACGGCAGGGGCAGGCGTGGGCGAAAGGCCTTCCCCCGGTCCCGCCGCTGTTTCGATGCGGCTTTTCGCCGCAAAGGGATGGGCGTGGAAGCCTATGAATCCACAGAAGAACAGCAGAACCGCCGCCGCCGCGGCCAGCGTCCACCGCGGGAGAGGCTGGCGATATTTTTTTTCGGAAGGGAACGGTTCCCCTATATGTATGGGACGAAACGACCGCTCGGCGTCCTTCAAGGCCGGGGCCGCGTTGTCAAAGGCTTTTCGCAGCCGCTGTTTTACTTCTCGATTACGCATACTGAATTCTCCTTCTATGACAGTTGGATACGGAGTTTTTTCATGGCCCGGTGATAGCGGGACAGCACCGTGGACAGGGGTTCCTCTGTGAAGGAAGCGATCTCATGGAATCGGAATCCGCCCAGCACATGGAGCAAGATCACCTGCCGTTCTTCATCCCGCAATTCCTCCAGGCAGGCTCGCAAAGTCACCCGATCCTCTTCGGAAAGGTTCGGCCATGCGGACATGGCTGCCAGTTCTGAAGACAGGTCGCTCTCCCGGCGCTGACGGTCCCGCAGACGGTCATAGCACAGATTGCGGACGATCCTGAGGAGAAAAGCCATGGGCTTGCCCTGCTTCCGATATGCCGCCGCCGCGGAACAGAGCTTCAGATAGCATTCCTGCAGCACGTCCTCCGCATCATGGACGTTTTTCACAAGAGAGAGCGCATACCCATACACCGCCGCTCTGGTGTGGTGGTAGATCTCCTCCAGGGCGCTATTGTCTCCGTCCCCCATGCGCGTCAGGCAATGCTCCAGGGACGAATCCGTCGAAGGTGATTCCGTGAGTCTGTTTTCCTGATTCAGTTTCAACATGATCTGCTCCATTCACTACAATAACGAACGAAGCCCCTCGTTTATTGCAGCCAGTATAAAAAATCGATCGATTGCACGTTTCGCTTGGATACTACCATGAAACAGGTGATCCCGCAACAGAGAAAAGCCCCCAGGCGGTATGCCCGGGGGCGGCATGGCTATGAATTTACAGCCACCACAGCAGCACGGCGATGGCGATCGTACCCAGAACCAGGAGGGAAAAGCTCAGCTTCCACCGACCGTTCTTGTTGAAGCCGTACATGTCCCGCCAGGTCTTGGTGACCACCACCCGGTCGAGGTACAGCCAGCCGTAGAGGAGCACCGGCAGCAGGCCCAGGGGGATGATCCATGCGCTGAGGCCCTGCTTCTCGTAGAACAGGAAGGAGAGGACGGCCAGCAGGGGCGTGACGAAGTGCAAAAACAGCTCCGGCCCGTCCCACAGGCCCTGGATGGAGCCCAGGGAAGGCCAGAGGAACAGGAGGACCACCAGGAACGTCAGCGTCACGGACACGGTGCCCATGTATTTGAGGGTGGCCGCCCAGGCGGGCAGGACGCCGAAGAACTCGCAGACCAGCAGGATCAGGGCCGTGAAAGCGCAGAACAGGTTGGAGAGGACGGTGAAGTAGCGGAAGGTCTCCGGCAGCTTCCCTTCCTCCGTTCGCCGGATGACGGCCCGCATGGACAGGGCGGTGATGAACACGATGGCTTCGTTGATGACGGCGGATTGGACCATGGCTGTGCCTCCTGCAAACTGTTGAAAACAGTATACCATATCCTGCTTTTTCTGACAAGCGAAGGGAAAAGACCTTGTTTTAGGCCGATCCCCGTATTATAGTAATATTGTAGGAAAATATCCTCACGTTCAGGAAAGGAGCCGCCCCCTATGAAGCATCGCCTTTTGCGCATCCTCGCCCTGCTGCTGGTCCTCGCCCTGCTGCTGCCCCTCTCTCCCCTGCCCGTCCGGGCTGAGGAGGGTGACGACGATGGGAACAGGACCACCTACGATGAGGGCACAAGCTACTCCGTAGATTACGAGCCCGAGGACGAGCCCCAGGATCCGGCGGTGAACTGGTCCGTCATGACCGGGGAACTCCCCGTATCCACTGATACCGACTCCCTGCTGGAGGAGTCCGACTTGGTATACGCCCCCGAGGAGGCGCCCGCCCGGTCCGAAGCCCAGATGGGCTCCGGCGGCAGCGGCGTCCTGGGCGCACCTAGTGTCGACATGCCCCGGCAGTTGACCATCGAGGACATCCAGGCCATGAACCCTGGCTCCCAGGTCATCGACTGCTACACTAACGAAGGGTATCTCTCCACCCTGGTGGGCAAGTTCTACGAGGGCAAGGTAAAGGACATGGAGGACGGTGTCAAGTCCATCCAAGGCCTGGCCGCCCTGCTGGGCCTCAGCAAGGGCAGCAATTTCTTCTGTGTCTACCGGGAGACTAACAACACGGGCTACACCTTCTATACCTACCAGCAGCGCTACGGCGGCGTCACCCTGCGCTACGCCACATTGCGGATCGTGGTGGACCCGGAGGGATACACGGCAGGCCTGTCCTGCTCCTTCGTGCCCAACGTGGGCACCGCCTCCCAGGAGCCCAAGATCACCGCGGAACAAGCGGTGGAGATCGTAAAGAAGCGCTTCGCCAAATTCAACCTGACCTATTACCCGGAACAGACGGTGCTCATGGCCGTGCCCTATAACAACATCGTGGTGAACTGCTACCTGGTCTACACCAACAATCCGGACGCCTACCCGGGCTTCGACATCCCCTACTACGAGCATCTGGTGGCCATCGACGGCACCTACCTCACCATCATGCCCACCACCTCCTTCGCCACGCCCGGCGGCGACGCCGTGGACAACAGCTACTACTTCGAGGGCATGCGGGTGCAGACCCTGAACAAGACCGTCCAGCTCAACGACGGGACCACCCGGGAGCTCAGCGTACCCGTGTGCTTCAACCCCCGGGACAACAAGTACTACCTGATGGACCCCAGCCGCAAGATCGCCGTGGCCCAATACTACGACTTCAACTTCGACTATTATACCGTCAAATTCGTGACCGGCAGCACGCCGGACGGCTGGTCTGACAACAATCTGCTGGCCTACGCAAACTACATCATCCTATACGACTTCTACCTGGATCACGGCATTCGCTCGGTGGACGGCTTCGGCACCCCCATCCTGGTCACTGTGGGCTACTGTGAGGAGGACGGCACTCCCATCGACAACTGCTGCTACTACGGCATCAACCACGGCTGGGCCTGCTTCGCCGTGTCCGACGCCAACCACTCCAGCGACTGCGTGGACGTGTGCGGCCACGAGTACACCCACGGCATCACCCGCCACTCCATGCAGGGCATCTACTACCAGAACGAGACCGGCGCCATCAACGAGGCCTACAGCGACATCATGGGGAACCTGGCGGAGATGAGCCTCAACTACACCAGCGATCGAACTTGGCTCCATGAGGAGCGCAGCGGCCAGCACATCCGCAACTTGGGCAACCCCAACGAGCGCCAGCAGCCCGCCTACGTGGGCGACGTGTACTACCGCCCCCCGGTGCTGAACCCCAACTTCGATCTCAACGACTACGGCGGCGTCCACTACAACAACTCCCTGGTAGGCCATATCGCCTACCTGATGGATCAGGCGGGCATGAGCTACGAGCAGCAGATCGCCATGTGGCTCACCTCCATCGAGATCATCAACCCCCTCTCCAACTATGAGGACCTCCACGGGGCCCTGCTCTTCTCCCTGAAGATCAACGGCATGCTGCAGGAGTATGGGTCTGCCCTCAACAAGGCTTTCAAGGAGGCCGGGCTCAACGAGAACCTGAACGAGAGCTATCTTGCCGCCACCAAGAAGGGCTACGGCCGGATCACCTTTGAGACCGACGAGAAGATCGCCGCCGCCATCGCCCAGGCTTTCTTCTTCGACGAGAACAAGAACATGACCATCCACACCCCCGACCCCAACGGCACGGTGAGCCTGCTGCTGCCTGCGGGCAAATACAAGGTCCAGCTGGCCACCCTCATTAACGACAAGGTCACCTATTACTACTACACCGCGAACGGCTGGAGCACCAAGGGAGGGACCCTGGCCACCGTGACTGTGGCTGACGGCGGGTCCGTGAAGCTCCTGGGCACCTCGGAGAAGCCGAAGGCCCAATCCACCAAGCTGGAGTTGGTGGACTATAGCGCCGGTTACTTCTCCATGAAGATGCCCAAGGGCTGGAAGTTCGAGGTCATCGGAGAATACGCCGCCTGGGGCATCAAGCTCTACGACCCCAACAACAAGAGCACCCAGCTGTTCTGGTACAACTACATGGCGCCGCTGCATCGATCCGCCACCGCCCGCAGCGTCTGGGCCCAGGTCAACGAGGTCATCGGCAACGGTCCCGTGCTCTCCTCCAACGACGTGATCGGCGTGGTGAACAGCTGGAACTACTGCGGTCAGTATCAGGCCTACTACGAGGGTCGAAAGTACTTCGACGACCTGTATAACATCGACATCCTGGGCGGCATCTACTACAACGGCTACTACACCAAGAACTTCAACGACGCGGTGGAGTCGGCCTGCCTGGTCCACTGCGATTCCGAGTTCGGCGACGAATGCTTCCTGTCCATGACCACCGCCCTGGTGAACCTGGATATAACCCACTCCGCCGGCAGCTACTACTTCTACACGGCCTTCGATCTGGGCGGCATCATGGCCCCCGTGGACCGGTATCCCGAGGTGTTCGAGGATCTGCTGACCTGCCTCAAGAGCATCCGCTTCACCGACAACTACATCAAGGCCTCTCAGGCGACCCCCTACCCCATGGCCAGCACCGCAATCCGGACGGAGCATCTGGACTTCCTCACCCAGGTCCACATCGCCGTGCTGAAGAAGGTCGTGGGCTGATTTGATCTCACCCATAGCAAAAGCCGCCGGACATCCGGCGGCTTTGTTCGTAAGCTCTTTATTCCCCCAGCCAGGTTTTCAGGTAGCGGGCCTTGCGCGCGGCGAAGCCCGGGCGGCCGGAGACGGGGTGCTCGAACAGGTCCAGGACCGTGCCCGACAGGATCTTGGGCGGGCAGAGGCAGGCGTTCTCCTCGTTCGTGACGGCGAAGTCGTCCCCGTGAAACCGGCCCGAGACGCCGGTGAAGCCGAACTGAACGGTGGGGAGCAGGGCGCCGATGTCGCCCACGTCTCCGGAAGCGCCGGAGACCAGGTTTTCCAGGATCTGGTCCTCGCCGCAGAGGAGCAGCATGTTCTCCTTCACCAGGGCGTTGATCTCCCCGCTTTGGGAGAGGGGTAAAAAGCCGGGGCGGCAGGTGACCTCCGTCTCGATGTCCAGGGCCTGGCCGCACCTTTTGAGGCAGTTCTCCACCAGGTCCGCCGCGGCGAACAGAGCTTCCTCCGTCCTGGCCCGGACGTAGGTCTCGACGACGGCGTGGTCGGGCACGATGTTCACGGTCCCGGCGGCCTCGGAGATGACGGGCTGGACGTTGACCCCGTCCCGGGGGTCGAACCGGTCCTTGAGGAAGGCCACGCCGGTTTGGGCCAGCACCGCGGCGTGGAGGGCGTTCTTCCCCGCGAAGGGGGCCGCCCCCGCGTGGGCGCCCAGGCCCTGATAGACGGCCTTAAAGATGACGAAGCCCTTAAGGGTGGAGCCCACGTCGAACCGGCAACCGGGCTCCCCGGAGGCGTGGCAGGAGAGGACCGCGTCTACGTCGTCGAAGACGCCGCGGGCGATCATGTCCTGCTTGCCGGAGGGGTATTTCACCAGGCCCCGGTCCACCAGGCTTTGGCGGTACTCGAAGTCGATCATCTCCTCCGCCGGGGTGAAGATCACCTTCAGCGTGCCGTTCAGCGGCTCGTCCTTCATGACTTCGATGAGGGCCAGGGCCGCGGAGATCTGGAGGCTGTGGCCGCAGGAGTGGATGCGCCCGGCTCCCGCCTTTTTGGGCAGGCCGTCCATGTCCGCCAGCACCGCCACCACCGGCGCCCCATGGCCTAGGGTCACCTGAAGGCCCGTATAGCTGACGCTCTCATAGGGCACACCCCAGCTCTCCAGCCAGCCGCGGATGAGGCGGCCGGTCTCGAACTCCCGATAGCCCAGCTCCGGGGTGTCGAAGAGCAATCTGCTCCGGTCCAGGATAGCGACCCTGTTGTCGTCGATCCTGTTGAAAATCCGCTGCTTCTGCTGGTTCATACCCATTCCAGGCCGGTGCCTGCCCCCACTTCCTCGATGTGCATCCGATTGCCCATGGCCACCTTCACGGCGAGAGCCGTACAGTGGCAGGGATAGAGGTACGGGATATCCTCCCGGGCAAGATAGTCGATGATGCCCTGGGACCGGGCGTCCATCTGCCGCAGGTGGAAGCCGCCGATGACGCCCATGACCCGATCCTGGCCCGTGACCCGCTTGGCCTGCTCCACGATGTTGCTGATGCCGCTGTGGGAGCAGCCGGTGATCACGTAGACCCCCTCCCGGCCCCGGTAAGCCAGGGCGGTGTCGTCCTCGTTTTTATCGGGCCCGTTTTCCCCTTGGCGCTGGGCCTGGTCCTGGTGGTCCGGGAACACCCGGGGGATCTCGCCCAGGTAGAAGAGGTTCTCCGTCAGGGCCAGGGGCTCCGCCGTGAGGCACAGGTCGAAGTACCGCTCCAGTTTCGCCCGGGGGTAGGGGCAGCCGATGACGAGCCCCTTGGACACCACCCGCCGGAACAGGGCCGGATGGGCCACCAGTTTGGGCTTCGGTCCCTCCGTAAAGAAGGCTTCCAATCCCTTGGTGTGGTCGTCGTGGCAGTGGGACAGGATCACACCGTCCACGCCCCGCCAGTCGAGGCCCAAGGCCTCGGCGTTTCGGGCGAAGATGCCGAAGTAGCCCGTGTCCAGCAGGAACCGCTTCCCCTCATCTTCGATGAGGCAGGAGAAGCCCGGCTCCCCCAGCAGGTATTTGTCGATGAGGGTGTTGTTGTCGGATAAGATGGTCAGCTTCATATCGATACAAGGATCGCCCCGGAGGTCCGGGGCGACAGGGTCTTACGCGTTCAAAAGGAAGGCGTGATAGGCTTTCACGGCCTCGTACAGGTCCGCCTTGGAGATGATCTCCCAGGGAGCGTGCATGGAGAGGACCGCCACGCCGCTGTCGATGACGTTCATGCCGTAGAGGGCGCAGATGTAGGCGATGGTGCCGCCGCCGCCCTGGTCCACCTTGCCCAGCTCCGCGGTCTGATAGACCACCTTGCCCGCCTCCATGACGGCCCGGAGCTTGCCCATAAACTCCGCGTTGGCGTCGTTGCTGCCGGATTTGCCCCGGGAGCCGGTGTACTTGTTGAAGCACACGCCCTTGCCCAGGTACGCGGCGTTCTTCTTCTCGAACATGCCCGCGTAGGCGGGATCGTAGCCCGCGCTCACGTCGCAGGAGAGCATGCGGCTGTTGGTCATGGCCCGGCGGAGCTTCAGCTCGGAATACTCGCCGGTTTTGTCCATGATCTCCGCCACGGTGTTCTCGAAGTACCGGGCCCGCATGCCCGTGGCGCCCACGCTGCCGATCTCCTCCTTGTCGGCCAGGATGCAGCAGCAGGTGTATTTCGGGGTGTCGGTGATGCGGAACATGGCCTCGATCTCCGCGTAGGCGCAGACCCGGTCGTCATGGCCGTAGCCGATGATCATGCTGCGGTCCAAGCCGAAGTCCCGGCTCTTGCCCGCGGGGACCACCTCGATCTCGGCGGAGAGGAAGTCCTCCTCCTCCATGCCGTACTTCTCCTTCAGAATGGCCAAAATGGCGGCCTTCACGGGCTCCTTCTCCACGTCCTTCTGGGGCTTGCCGCCTACGATCACGTCCAGGGCCTCGCCCTCGATGACCACGCTGGCCTTCTTGTCCATCTGGGTGGCGGACAGGTGGATGAGCAAATCGGAGATGCCCACCACCGGGTCCTCCTCGTCCTCGCCGATGACCACGTCCACCACGGTGCCGTCCTTCTTGGCCACCACGCCGTGGAGGGCCAGAGGCAGGGTCACCCACTGATACTTCTTGATGCCGCCGTAGTAGTGGGTGTCGAGATAGGCAAGATCCGTATCCTCATAGAGGGGGTTCTGCTTCAGGTCCATGCGGGGGCTGTCGATGTGAGCGCCCACGATGTTCAGGCCCTTCTCCAGGGGCTCGCTGCCGATGATGTACAGCTGGACCGCCTTGCCCATGGTGTTCACGTACACCCGGTCCCCAGCCTTCAGGGCTTCGACCTTTTCAAGGCCCACGTACCCGGCCTTCTCGGCCCGGCGGATGGTCTCCCGGGCGCACTCCCGCTCGGTCTTGCCGCTGTCCAGAAAGGCCCGATAGGCCTTGCCCAGGTCCATGACCTTCTTCTCTTCCCGCTTCTTATACGTCGTCCACGCGTTGACCCGTTCCATAGATAACCTCCTGTTGGTTCATTCCCTCCCAGTATACGCCGGGGGTGTCGAAAAGTAAAGGCATGGACTGGAATAATTGCCGAATGTAGTGTATGATGGAAAAAATGGGGAGGAGCGACAGCGTATGGTGAAGGCGATCCTGTGGGACGTGGACGGCACGCTGCTGGACTTTCTAGCGGCAGAGAAGGCGGCCGTCCAGCGGCTGTTCAGGGAATTCGGGCTGGGGGAATGCACAGATGAGATGGTGGCCCGGTATTCCGCCATCAACGACAGCTACTGGAAGCGCCTCGAACGGGGCGAGATCACCAAGCAGCAGGTGCTGATCGGCCGGTATCGGGAGTTCTTTGCGGAGGTGGGCGTGGACCCTTCCCTGGCCGAACCCTTCAACGCCAGGTATCAGCACGCCCTGGGGGACACGGTGGTCTATCGGGACGACAGTCTGAACGTCGTCAAGGCCCTCCATGGGCGGGTGAAGCAGTACGTGGTGTCCAACGGCACGATCGTCGCCCAGACGAAAAAGCTGGAACGCTCCGGTCTGGGCCGCTGGATGAACGGGATCTTCCTCTCCGAACAGCTGGGGGCCGAAAAGCCCAACCCCGCCTTCTTCGAGAAGGTCTTCGCCGCCCTCCCGGACATTCCAAAGGAGGACATGCTTATCGTGGGCGACTCCCTGACCAGCGACATGAAAGGGGGCCTCATGGCGGGAATCCCCACCTGCTGGTACAACCCCCAAAGCCTTCCCAGGCCTGCGGATATGGCCATCGCCTTTGAGATACAGAATCTGCAGCAGGTATACGATCTGCTGTAAATGAACAAATACCGGCCCGCCCCAGGCAGACCGGTATTTCTCGCCGTTTCCCTTCCTCAGGAAAAACGGCTGCGCGTAACGGGATTCAGTACCGGAGGATGTAGTAGATCACGTACGCCCAGCTCAGAAGCCCATGGACGATGGCCCAGCCGATGGACTTCCACGCGGTGTAGCTGATCACCATGGCCAGGGCGCTGCCGAAGGTGACGCCGGATTTGACCGTCTTTTGGATGATGGTCTGATTGCTGCTTTTTTCCATATTTCGATTCCTCCTTCGTCTCGGACAATCCCGTAAAGGGACGATTTACCGTCTGTTTTCGATCCCCCAGTCGCAGAGCTTGTCCAGCACCTGGACCAGGGAATGGCCCCGCTCCGTCAGGGAGTATTCCACCCGGGGCGGGATCTGGGGATAGACCACCCGACGGATGAGGTCGTCCGCCTCCAGCTCCTTCAGGTTCCGGCTCAGGGTCTTGTCCGCCACCTTCTTCAGATACCGCTGCAGCTCGTTGAACCGCACCGGCTCATACTCCATGAGGCAATAGAGGATCACCGGCTTATACTTCCCCGCAATCAGGGACAGGGTGTAGCTGTAGCCGGTATCGTCAAAATCGGCGCTTTCGATGGGACGCTGTTCCATAGCTTTCCTCCGAGCAAGTACCTGTCTTAAAAGTGGGTACTTGATTCTTCTTCCGGCTCATGATACCATGCCGGTATACCAAAAGCAATGGAAAAGGAGAAAAAGCTATGAAGAAGAATTTAGGCGTCGTCCCGGCGGTGTACCCCATGCCCGTGCTCATGGTGGCGGCCTATGACGAAGCCGGTACGGTGAACGTGATGAACGCGGCCTGGGGCATGATCTGCGCCATGGACAAGATCGCCCTGTTCATCGACGAGGATCACAAGACCACCCAGAATCTGCTGAAAGCCAAGGCTTTCACCGTGTCCATCGCGGACCGGGAACACATGGACGCGGCGGATTTCTTCGGCATCGCCACCGGCAACAAGATGCCCGACAAGTTCGTGCGCACGGGCTATCACGCCGCAAAGAGCACATTCGTCAACGGCCCCGTCATCGAGGAGTTCCCGGTGGTCATGGAATGTGAGCTCGCCGACGTGGTCAGCAACGACAGCTTCTACTGCATCGTGGGCAAGATCGTGAACGTGGCCGCCGAGGAGAAGGTCCTGGACCCCAACGGCAAGGTGAACCCCGCCAAACTCAACGCCCTCATCTTCGACCAATTCCAGAACGGCTACTACGTAACCGGCGAGCAGGCCGGCCGGGCCTGGCACGCGGGCGCGGGGTTGATGAAGAAGTAATCCTGTATGTTCTTTTTCTCTTCATGAGAAGAGGAAAAAGAACCAAAAAAGAGAAGCAAGGAAGGGCTTTGTGATAAGACACACAAGCCCTTCCTTTTTCTAAAGCTTCTCTTTTTCCGTTATCCGGCCACTTCCACGCCCTCGATCTTCACGGCGAAGGGGCCGGTGTAGGTCAG
>CADACQ010000006.1:28799-29409 GCA_902786465.1 uncultured Eubacteriales bacterium
GCCGCCGAAGTGGCCCGTGAAGGCGTCCATCTGGAAGTCAGAGAAGGACACGGGGCAAAGGCACCCCTTCCGCAGGTCCTTCAGGGCCACGGTGCCGTTGTCGAGGCCCAGCCGCTGATAGTTGCCAGTGGGCTCGATGCCCAGATACCGGCAGAAGCGGTTGGGGCCGTAGATGAGCTTCAGCTCGCCGTCCGCCAGGAGGGGCCGAGGCACCATGGGGATGCCGTCCTCGGAGTAGGGGGTCATGGGCAGCAGGTTCAGATTCAGCTTCTCCCCCCGCACGTCCTCCCCCTGGACCTGCTTGCCCACGGTCCAGTCAGAATAGTGGGCGTAGACCATGGACGCGTGGGCCCGCTCGCCGTAGTATTCGAGGAGGGTGGGCACCTGGTCCCCGGACAGGACCACGCTGTAGGTACCGGCCTGGGGGCTCTTCTGAGCCGCCGCCCGATCCCGTACCGCCGCGATGGCCCGGCGGGCCTTTTCGGTGAGGGCCTCGGTGTTCAGATCCGCGTAGGCGAACTGGAAGAACTGCTCCACGTCCTGGGGCGCCTTGCACTGGGTCACGAACTCGCCCTTCACGAGATACCGGCTGTAGGCCACGTCCGTGCCC